>NZ_JBHLTG010000003.1:0-774163 GCF_042434515.1 Lysobacter korlensis | reverse complement strand
GCTTCTTCGAGCGCGCGAGCAGCTCCAAACACCGCGGGCGTGGGTTCGCGAAAACAACGCCTCAAGCTCACCGTTCCCTCCCTGTGCACCTAACACCAAGTAGACCCCACAAGCGGGGTGTATCCGGATGCTGACGCGGTCGGCCGGGGCGGTCAATCGGAAGAATCCTACGTCCTGACAAGCACTTGCCCGCTGTTGGCGACCGGCTGGGTCGCCCAGGCTAGCGACATACACCCCACATGTGAGGCGGTAATGGATTACCACCCCGTTTCCGAGGCGGTAGGGCCGCCGACGCAGCAGCCGCGTCTGCTCGATCAGGTCAGGGCTGCGTGTCGCGTCCGGCACTACAGCCTGCGGACGGAGCGTGCTTACGTCGGTTGGACGCGGCGGTTCGTGGTGGCGATGGGCAAGCGGCACCCGCGCGAAATGGGGGCCCAGGAGGTCACGACCTTCCTGACAGGGCTGGCAACCGAGCAGGACGTGGCGGCTAACACCCAGAACCAGGCGCTCTCGGCCCTGTTGTTCCTCTACCGGCAGGTGCTGGGCATTGACTTGCCCTGGCTCGACGGGGTTGTCCGGGCCAAGCGTCCCGGCAAGATTCCGACTGTCCTATCGCGGGAGGAGATCGCTCGCCTGCTGGCCGCACTCGAAGGGCCCCACTGGGTCATGGGGGGATTGATGTACGGCGCCGGACTAAGACTGATGGAATGCGTGCGCCTGCGGGTCAAGGACGTGGACTTCGACCGGCGTGAGATCCTTGTTCGGCACGGTAAGGGCGGGAAGGACCGGCGCGTGCCACTGCCGATCAAGCTGGTGGAGCCGTTGAAGGACCGCATCCAACGGACACGCCTGCTCCACGGCCGGGACGTCCTCGACGGCTTTGGACGGGTCTGGCTGCCGCATGCGTTGGCGCGAAAGTACCCGATGGCGCCGAAGGAGCCAGGCTGGCAGTACTTGTTTCCCTCGGGCCGACTGTCTACGGATCCCCGCACCGGCGACCTGCGCCGACACCACGTCGACGAGGCCGTGATCCAGCGGGCAGTGAAGGCGGCCCGGCTCAAGGCTGGGATCGTGAAGCCAGCTAGCTGCCACACGCTTCGCCATTCGTTCGCCACGCATCTGCTGGAGAGCGGGCATGACATCCGGACCGTGCAGGAGCTGCTAGGGCACAAGGACGTGGCCACCACCCAGATCTACACCCATGTGCTCGGCCGGGGGGCCAACGGCGCTGTCAGCCCGCTGGACCTTCCCTAGCGATGTCCGCTCCTGGCCCGAAACAGACTTGGGCTTAAAGGAAGGGTGGCACACGAGAAAGGTTTGTTCCGGATCCTACACGGACAGTGCAGCGGCGAAGGGCGGCGGTCTACTTCTGCGCACCGGCGGGCGGATCGACTGCGCCACGGCGTTCTTACTTAGGTGCCCGGACTGTCTGCAGAGCTTGCTCTAAGGACTTGTACAGGCCGATTCCGAGCACTACAGCTTGCGCTCTGCCTCCCCGCGTAATAAGAACAGGACCAGTCTGCGAGTTTCGGAGTACTGCCCGCATCGTTCGTCGCGCAACACTCGCGGACACGGACCAAACGAACTCGCCACTGTCCCCACACTCTCCGTCTCGGCAGTAGGCTGCTTTCATTACTTCGCGCCTTGAAAGCCGATCAGCGCAAGATCGGCGGGTGGAGCACTCCAGACGCCCGCGCCCAACTGGGTCAGATCAACAATAAAGAGTTGGCTGAGCGCACTCTCGGGCACCGGCGTGAAAGGGGGCAGGGCACCGCCCCAGCGACCAGAGGCAACCGCGCCGACGCGACGACGTAGCTCCGCGTAAATCGCCTCGCGAACGGCAGGGGCATCCGTGCGCGCTGTCGCTGCGCAACCGTCGCACGTCGCCGAATGCCGGCCCAGCAGCAGTACCTCCATTGCGAAGCAGACAGTTCCACTTGGCGTTCGCGCCGGACAAATGCCAGGTCCTGCGCCCAGCTGGGATCGAACTGGTGCTTGACGAGCTGTGCCTCAAAGAATTGCTCGCCTTCTGCCAATGCCAGCTCGCGCCAAAGTTTCAGCCGTAAAGCGACTCCGAAGTCGTCCCGGGGAATCGACCGAAGATAATCGCGGAGAGCTTCGAGCAGGCCGGGTCGGACGTACACCGCCCACTGATAGCGCCACTGCAGCCCCTCAATCGGCGTCTCTTCGGCGTCGGGCTGGACGTTCCACTTGGGCTCAGGCCATGGAACGTCGATCAGCTCCATTTCACTCAAGCAGTTCATCAGGGCGACCGACATGCGTCGCGTTGGCGCGACCCCGCGCGCTTGTTCTGCGCTAGGAGGAGCGCAGTGAGGTAGAGACTGCCTGTGAACCCCAAGTCGTCAATGGTGTCGGGGGCGGCCATAGAGGATATGCAGCGTTGTCTGGCCTATCAGGATAACTTAGTATCGTAGCGGCACGGAGTTCCCGACCCTATGGGCAGATGCCTATGGGGGACTGATGTGCCTGGTGAGGTCGGGGAACGTCCGATTTTTGCGCTGCGCCTGAAGCAGGCGCGGGAGCGTTTGGGTATTACCCAGGTCGAACTCGGCCGCCGTGTCGGCATGGATCAAGCCGTGGCCAGCCCTCGCATCAATCAGTACGAGAACGGCGTGCACGTGCCGCATCACACCACCGCCGAGCGTGTAGCGAAGGTTCTTGGCGTACCGATTGCGTATCTCTTCGCTGAGGATGAGCAACTCGCTCGCTGAATCCTTGCATGGACTGAGATGACCCCTGCCGAGCGCATGCGGTTATTGCGCCAGGCAGAGGCGCGCCCTAAACAGCCGTGAGGTTCCCGGGCAGGGATCGCGCCCTGGAGTGAAGGCGCGTAGCGAGGCAGGGCTCCTCCGCGCAGTCCCGCGAACGTGGCGGCAACCTGCAGGACGCTGAAAAAGCTAGCGCGAGGCGAAGATGTCCTTCGGGTGCCTCAGCAACGGCGGGCCCTCTTAGGTATCGTCCAGCAAGCGAGCGGCTGGATTGTCGGTTACGCCGCCAGCTTGGAAATAACCGATCACACTAGCAACCGACCGGTGCTCAGTCATTGCCATGAGCGCTGGGAGGGCGACTCCCTGGCGCCCGCCTTCCGTGATGAAGCCGGAACGCAGACTATGCCCGCCGAAGTTGCCTTCAATTCCCGCACGCTGCGCGCGACGCTGCACGATCTCTGCTACAGCCGCAGGCGAGAGTCCTGGACCAATTCGATCCTTCCACAGTCGCCGAAAGATTGGACCCTCGGTGAGGCCGCTGGCCTCGATCCAAGCCTCCATGGCATCGGCGGCGACGCCCAAGACGGGCTTCTCGGGGGTCGAGTTCGCAGTAGGGCCAGCCTGCTGAGTCTTGCTGTGCATGAGCCGGTAAACATATTGCCGCTCACCCGCGCGCTTTAAGTCAGCGAAGTCAGCGGCCGCGACCTCGCTCCTGCGCCGCCCGCCGCTCGCAAAACCGAAGTAGAGCAGGGCGCGGTCGCGGATCCCTTCCAGCGAATGGTCGCAGGTCGCGATAAGTGCCTCGAGCTCCTTTCGGGTGATCGCGGTCTTCTTCGTGGGCCGTTCTCCCCGCTTCGTCGCAGCGCGACGGGCGCGTGCGAGCAGATGACGGACAGCTGGCTGTTCGCAAGGATTCTCGGACTTGTGCAGCCGGTGAGCCTTCGAGAGCACTGACACACGGTGAACGACGGTGCTCAGTTTGAGGGGGCCTGGCTTTTGCTTGAACCTGGCAGCCACGAGTTGCGAGTCCAGTGCTTCCGGAAGATCCCATACAAGCGCGTGCTTGGACCGCCGCTGGAGGTGGTCGACGATGAACTGAACGACTGCGACTTCCGGAACGGGCAGCTGGATCAGTTGCCCATAGCGACCTTGGAACCACGCGGCCCAATAACGCAGCGCGCTGGCATAGCTCCGGGTGGTGTTGGCGGAAGCCGCCTCCTCGAGGATCTCTCGAACGGCGGTCTCTGCACTCTTCGCCAAGGCGGCCGGCAAGAATACGGGCGTGGCTGTAAGCGGAGCGAGCTCATCGGGGTTTGTCATATGTAATATGTAGCAAACACTATGATCGCGGGCCCGTACCCGCGATAACAATCCATTATCGTGGGTGGTTGGTCAGCAGAGTAGGGTGCCCAGGTTGGAGACGCAAATGGCTCGTGGCATCACCCAGAACGACGTCGACCAAGCGGCCGACGCCCTGCTACTGGCCGGCGAACGCCCGACCGTTGATCGCATCCGCCAGCACCTTGGCACCGGCTCGCCGAATACGGTCACCCGGATGCTCGATTTGTGGTGGAAGGCCCTCGGCCCGCGACTTTCTGCGCAGCAGCGCAAGGTCGAGTTGCCCGCAGCGCCCGAGCCAGTGGCGGCGTTGGCGTCCCAGCTTTGGGAGCAGGCGTTGGCCTGCGCGCGCGACGATGCCGACACGGCAATTGCAGCCGAACGGGAGGCACTTGCCAGAGCCCGAGAAGCCGCGGAGGAACGTATATCCGCCGCGGAATCAGCAACCGTAACCGCTCGTGAAGCTGAGGCTCGGGCAGCACAGGCGCTTGCAACGGCCCACCAGCGCCTGGATGACCGGCAAGCTTTGGTCGACCGCCAATCCGCTCAGATCGACGACCTTTCCCGCCAGCGCGACGAGGCCGTCAAGCTTGGTCAGCAGCTTCAAGCCGAGGTTCTAGCCCTCCGAGAGCGTCTCCAGGCGCTCCAAGCGGAACACGAGTCGGCGCGCGAGGCGCAGGCGGCCCACCTGCGCGCCGTCGAAGACCGCGCGCACGTTGAAGTCGATCGCGCCCGTCAGGAGACACGCGAGCTGAAGCAGCAGTTGCATGCCGCCGACAAGGCGCATGCCGGGCGTGTGCGCCAGCTGGAATTCGACTTGTCGCAGGTGCAAACCGGGTCTGCGCAGCTTGCCCGTGAGCTGGCAGCCGAACAGGCGCGGCGAGAAACTCTGGAGGCGCAACAGACCGAGCTTCGGCGCAGTCTCGACGCTGCATTGAAGCCTGCACCCGCACTTCGAACGGCACGCACGCGAACCAAAGCGAAACCCGTTCGTCCCAAAAAGCGCTGAGGTGCGCGACGCTTCGCCTCTAAGTAATACTGATTGGCATGACGACACCTGCCGAGCTGAGAAGACTGATTGAGCTGTCGGTTGCAGACCCGCGCAACGAACCGATGTTGCTGCATGCTCTGCTCGACGCCGAGCTCTACGTGCACCTGCCGTTGTCCGATGATTCGTCCAGGATGCGGCTCATCTGCTTTACCCGACCCGATGGCCTGACGGTGATTCCGGTGTTCTCAGATGAAGGCAAAGCGAAGGTCGCCGGGCAAGGCGCGGTGCGTGTCGGTGCCGTGTGCGGGCGTGAGCTCTTCGTGTCGGCGCCGGGCGCGACCTTCATGCTCGACCCCAACGACACGACAACGACCCTTTATCCCGAAGAAATCGATGCACTCCTCAGCAGTGGCGAGGCAGCAGTTGCGCCTGGCGTCGTGGAGAACGCGCAGATCTCGCTTTCCCCTGCCGCGTCCGAGGACCGCTGGATTGGCGAGCTTGTCGCGGATGCCGTCAAAGGCATCGATGCGGTGTGTGCGGTGCATCTGGCCAACATGCACATTGCTGGTTGCACTGAGCCAACAGGCTTTGTAGCCATCGTAGCCGTCCCACCTGCGTGGTCAGAACGCGCCGCGCGGGCCGCGGCGCTCGCTCTTCACACCAACCGGCGCGCTCCGCGTCTTCCAGTTGACCTGACCACGTACGATCCCGCCGACCCGCCGGAATGGGTCTCAGAGCCGGGCTTTGGGGCCGCGTGGACACGTACCCGTTGCGGCGTGCACTGACATGGTTCGTGCTCGGCGCTCGGCGTGGCCATGATCCTTTTCGTCGACGACGGTCGGGTCCGTCGCAAGGCGCGTTCCAGAAATCCAGACGCGGTCACCGAGTTAGAGGTCTTGCTGGACTCGCTAGGACCGTACCGGGATCTTGTGGAGGTCATTGTCGCCGCGCCTTGGGCTACCGGGCGCACGCTGGCCCAACTGCGCGCGGACCTGGCACCACACCAGCCTGATCGGATCAGCGGAAACCTGTGGGACGACCCGCCGCCGTGTGCCCTCAGCCGCTACGACCACATCAACTATTGGTTGACGCGTCGCCACGTCTGGCCGCTGCCGACGTGGCTGGCGCTGGCGCCTGAGCCGGATGATTGGCCCGCCGAGCGACGCGATCGATTCGTTGGGTGCGTTGGAGGCATTGGTTCAGAGGGGAACCAGCGAGAGCTTCGAGCAAGACTTGAGCGGTACTACTGGGCGGATTTGTGGTGGGGCGAGGGACCCGCTCCGGATGTGGCTTTACGATCGCAGGCGCATGCGCTGATGGTCGCCTGGAGCATCCCACGCAGGCGCTGGCCGGAATTCCTTGGCCGGACTGCACATGAGCTCGAGCAACGGCTCGAGCTTCTGCTGAAGGTTCATGCGGCCGCCCAGCGTCACGTGGGCGCAGGTGTCTGGTATGCGCATTGGGTACATCTTCCAAGGGCCGCGCTAGACATGCGCAGACCTGTTGAGGTGATCGCGACCGAGGGCCTCGCGGGGATCGGGCGCGTGCTTAAGCACGTTTGGGACTTTGCGCCGCCAATGGCTGGCGATGGAGCTCGCAGCTCCAAAGCCGGTTAATCCCGTGGAGCACCGTAAGCCGCCGTTGCTGCCGGCCCTGCGCGTCCAGTCGGAATCGTCCAGCCCGGTTCGTCAGGGCGGAGATCTTCGGCGCAACACGGGCGAACACCATCGCCAGCGACAGCCCAACAAGAGCCCTGAGCGCTACGCTGGCCACGTAGCGAACGATCGTCCGGAGGTCGCTCTGCACCGGGAGTAGGGGCCAGAGCAGGTGCTTCGCCGCGGCCACGATCGCGAACTGGGTCGCAAACAGGAAAATGACAGTCCCCGGCAGCAAGGGCAAGTCGCCGCAACCTTGTCTGCGCGGAGGGAAATTGGCGCTGGTAAGTGTGTAGGCTTGGCGTGGTGACACTGCAGCGCCCAGGCACTCAACTGTGCGGTGCCCAGAAGGTCCGCCAGGTCGTGGCCGCTAGATTCGCCCACTGAGGGCTGCGCGCGTATCAGCCGCCTGCTAGCCGCCGCGTCGGAGTTTTCCGAGCGGAAGTCGATGCAAAGGTAGGCGGGTTACCATCGGTTGTCGCCGGAGATCCGCCGCCGTCGGGACGGACTTCATCCGGAACCGCGTCGAGGCGCGCCATTCCTGTACCCATTCGTGGGCACGACGACGGGTGCTGTGCCGGCCCGAGTGCACTGCGGGAAGGTGTGTACCCGTCAGAGGGCGTGCGTTGTACATCCGATGTGCAGCGTCGGTACACACTTGAGTGCGCTGGACAAGAGTCATCGAGAGGTACCTGGCCGAGTAGGGGCCATTGCCTTGGAGCGGGGCCGGGCAAACCTGCAGAGTTCTCGGCGCAGCTCCGAGCAGCCAGTCAAGCGGTAGGGACGGCGACCCGCCGCACCCGTCATCACGAACTTCGCATAATGTATATTATGTGAGAATGTGAGCGCTCCTAGGCATTGTTCGGCTCTTCCGACGCCTTGGGTTCCAGAGATTCTCGGACAACCCACTACCTCACGGTCAAACGTCGGCCTTGCCTTCCTCGCACCGGGTTACCGCACGGTTCGGCCCGGAAGCGGCTTACCTTTGCCTAGGTCGAACTCTGGTCTGCGTTCGCCAATGCAGGCTCAAACTAGACGCCGCGACTCGGACCCCGCGTCGCTAAGCAGCCAAAGCTTTCGCGTTCTTTTCGGACATCACCCGGCCGCTCGTCTGAAGGCAACGAGAAGCTGTAAGGCAGCGGCGTCCCGAATGCTTCGACCGTCAGCCGACCACCACGGGTGTCACCGGCATGCCCGACTGACGGCGTCGTTCCATCGACGTAGGTCGTCGTAGCCTCGCTGGAGGCCGGCTGTGCGCTCCCATTCGTCGCGGCGGGCCTTGATGTCCGCACACGACGCTGGCTGTGCTTCTGGCCGGCCGCTCACCCTCGTGGTGGACGCCCTCCGGCCCGGACCGCTTGCAGAGCGGCTGCGTGCAGACGCGGATGTCGGCATTCCCACACCAGCGTGCGATGGCACCGGCGTCGGGGCAGCGAACTCGCGCACCGAAACGAGCGAATCGCCCGCAGCGCACGGTTCACTCTGAAAGCTCGGTGCCCCGCCCTTTGCGGCGCATTTGTAGACCGTCTGCGCGTCAGACTGGTCGAAGGGCGGTAGAACGAGCGTCACGCCCGCGACGAGCGAGCCACACAGTCGTGCGAACGTCCCGCGGGCCGTTGTGAGCATAGGGGTGGCTCCGGATGAGGAGCCCGCAGACTAGTGGCGAGCGTGGCCGCTGTCCCCAGGGAAAACGCCGCTCGGCGTGTCGGAAAACCCCTGTATGCCGTGCAGCCCGGTCAGGCGGCCGTCCTGTCGGCGGCATCGGCATTGGTCGCCACGGGAGCATTTCGCTTAGCGCAGATGGCGCCAAGCGACTCCGGCCGCGCAAAGAAATAGCCCTGCCCGAGTTCACAGCCCAGTTCGAGCAGCATTCGCCTTTGATCGTCGGTTTCGACACCCTCGGCTACGACTTCGAGCGACTGGGAACGCGACAGCGCGAGAATTGCGCGCACCACCGCGGTGCTGCCCCCGGTTTCGCCCCACACCAGATCGCTAACGAATGAACGGTCGATCTTGACGGTCTGCAGCGGGAATCGGTGCAGATAGCTCAGCGACGAATATCCGGTGCCGAAATCGTCGAGCGCCGCGAGGATGCCCTTGGCACGCAGTCGCTCGAACAGCTGGCCGACGCGTTCGGGGTTCTCCATCAGCGTGCCTTCGGTCACTTCGATGCGAACCTGCGCAGGCAACACGCCGTGCGCGTTCATCAGCGACAGCAATCGCAGGTCGAGATCGGCGTTGCGGAAGTGACGAGGTGAGAAGTTGAGATTGACGTACTGGCCCGGCTGCAGCAGCCGCGAAATCACCTCGAAGGTGCGTTCGAACATCAGCCAGTCGATGGATTCGAGGCTTCCGCTCGCTTCGGCCACCTGCAGGAATGCGCCCGGCGCGAGCACGCCACGCTCGGGATGGTTCCAGCGCAGCAGTGCTTCGTAGGCGACGGTACGGCCGTCGGCCAAGGACACGATGGGCTGGAAGTACGGTTCGAACTCCTCGCGCGTGATCGCCCTGCGCAGGTCGCTTTCGAGATCGAGCAGCCGCAGCGCTTCCTGGTGCAGGTGTTCGTCGAAGACCTCGACGTGGCTGTGGTCCGCACTCTTGGCGCGGTACATCGCGATGTCCGCGTCGCGCAGCAACTCCTCGGGCGTGCGGTAGTTGCGCGTGCTCAGGGCGATGCCGACGCTGGCGCTGGTGAACAGGTCCTTGTCATCGATCCGGATCGGTTCGCGCAGCGTTTCGATCACGCGAGCGGCCATTCGCAGCGTTTCGTCGTTGCCGCCGATGTTGTCCATCAGGATGGCGAACTCATCGCCGCCGAGGCGCGCGACCAGGTCCTCCCCTGCCCTCACGCATGCGCTGAAGCGGCGCGCGACTTCCCGCAGCAGCTGGTCGCCGACGAGGTGACCGGCGCTGTCGTTGATGACCTTGAAACGATCGAGGTCCATGAACAGGACGGCGAATTTGTAATCCTGGTCTCGCTGCATTCTGGCAAGGCAGCGCAGCAGCTGATCGCGCAGATACGCGCGGTTCGGCAGGCCCGTCAGCGAGTCGTGCAGCGCCTCGTGCTTGAGGCGTTCTTCAATCTGCTGGCGGACCGCAATCTGCTCGCTGAGCTCGCGCGTGCGCTCCTCGACGCGATGCTCCAGCTCGCCATACGCCTTCTTCAGCGCCGCGCCGCCGCGCTGTCGTTCCAGCCCGTTCGCGATCTGGTACGAAATGAAGGTCAGCAGCTCGTGGTCGCGGCTGCTGTATCCGACGCCGGGCGTATAGCTCTGCACTGCGAGCACGCCCAGCGTGCGGCCCTGCGAGACCAGCGGCACGCCCAGCCACGCCAGTGGCAGCGCGCCCATGACGGTCAGCTCGCCCCGGTCGGACAGGTCGGCGATGCGCTTGCGCGTCTCCGGCACAGTCATGTCGACCAGCAGCGGCTTGCCTTGCCTCAGCACGTACTCGGTGATGCCGCGGGCCAACTGGCGCGGCGCCGGTCGGGCGTTGTACTGGTCGACGAAGTACGGAAAATGCAGGGATTCGCCGCTGTCGTCGAGCAGCGCGATGTAGAAGTTCTCCGCGTCCATGAACTCGCCGACGATGCGATGCACCGAGGCGTGGAAAGCGTCCAGGTCGGTCGCCGTGTTCGACAGCTCGGCGATGCGGTACAGCGTCTCCTGCAGGCGCTGCGCGCGTTGGCGCTCCTCGACCTCGAGCTGCAGCGCATGCGTGCGCTCCTCGACGCGGCGCTCGAGATCTTCCTGCGCTCGCTTGCGGTCCAGCGCGGTCAGGATGTGGCTGCCCACGTACGAGAGCAATGCCTGATCGGCGTGCGTGTAACGCGGTCGCTCGATGTAGCTCTGCACCACCAGCACGCCACGCACGCGGGCGCCGGAGGTGATCGGAACGCCCAGCCAGTCGAGGCACTCGGCGCCGATGTCGCGCATGGGCCCGGAGATCTGCGACCGGATCTGTTCCGAAGAGCCCATCAACGGGTGACCGTCGCGCACGAGGTACCAGGTCAGCCCGTGTTCCATCTCCGCCATCGACACCGGCCGGTCCGGACCACGCTGGACCGGATCTTCGGTATCGACCATATAGAGAAACCGCAGCGCCTCGATTTCGGGCTCGTACAGCGCGATGTAGAAGTTTTCCGCGTACATGAAGCGGCCGACGATCGCATGCAGCCCACGCAGCATGTCCGGCATGTCCATGTCAGAGCTGGCCATGTCGGCGATCGTGAACAGCGCGGACTGCAGTTGCTCGGAACGCTCGAGCTGGCGTACAGAGTGGTCGAGCCGCATGCGTGCCGCGACGCTGCGGGTGACGGGCGCCAGCACCGCGTGCAGCGCCGCGCAGTCGGCTGGCGAGGCGGCCCCTGCCAGAACGATTGCGACGTAATCCATGCCCTCGCCGGTCGCGACATGAAGGGCCGCCCGGTCATGGTCGCGGTTGAGCGAGAATCCACCGCCCTCTCGCGCGTGCCGCACGAGCGTCCGGTCGCTGGCGTCGAATTCTCGCGTCGAGTTTCTGGACTCACCCAGCCGCCAGGACACCGCGGCCGCTGTCCACCCGAGCGCAGCCGCATGTCTGAGCACACACGTTGAGAACGCGTCGAGGTCGGTCGAGCCGAGCAGGTCCGACAGTATCGCCGCCAGGCCTTCGGCGTCCGGCAGCCGGGACGATTCGGAGCGTATGGGCGGCAACTGGGTCATAAGGGGTTATCGGCCGGTGTTCGCCGGAGTGACACCACTGGCACGACGCTGGAGCCAAGGCGCCGAATCGGCACGCGGCCATCATCCGCCCGATTTCCTGTCGCCGAGCGATCCGCGCATCCGTTATGTGACGTGGTGCTCCCGCAATAGCGGGAGCAGGTCAGCACCGACGAGGGATCAGCCCCGGGTCATCGCCTCACAGCTCTCGGCGCACTGCAGGCAGGCGTCGATGCAGCGCTGCATTTCGGGGTCGTCCGCCATATCGGCGCACTCTTCGGCGCACTCGCGACAGACCTCGACGCAGGCGCCGCAGATCACCGTGTGGATGGACGCGCCGCGCAACATCGAGTTCGCGCTAGTCGCGCACATATCTGCACACACGGCCATCAGCGCGATGTGGTCGGGGTCGGCATGCGCCCCGCCCTTGGCGAGGCAGTGGTGAATGGTTTCCAGGCACACGGCATGACACTGGGTGCAGTGATCGATGCACTCGTTGAGTGCCGGGTCGCGATGTTCCGCGCGATGGTGACCCATGCGTCTTCCTCCGACTCGATGGACGATGCGCGGAGCCTCCATGTCACCGTCGCAAGCCGATGGTCGACCGTTGCGTGTGAACGCAGGGCGGCGTGCGCGGAAATCCGTTCAGCCGGGCGACAGGGGCGCCTGGTGGCGCCCCCGCCGCTGCCACCCGCGCCGACGTTCTGCACAGCGGCTGGCGATATCGTGCCGGCCCGGCACAACGATCAGAACCAGACGCGCACGCCTGCGACAACGCGTGTCTCTTCGAGTGCATGGCCTTCTTCCCGGCGGAGGTCGGCCGTGTTGCCGTATGCGCGCTCCCAGGCGACGCCCACATACGGGGCGAAGCGGCGGGTGATCTCATAGCGAAGCCGCATGCCGGCCTCGACGGTGCCCAGACCGGAGCCCACACCCCGCCCCTCGTCGTCCTGACCATGCAGCGTGGCCTCCACAAGCGACTGCAGCACCAGGCGGTTGGTCAGCAGCGTCTCGTATTCGGCTTCGATGCGCGCCTCCGTGCGCCCGGCCTGGCCGATATACGCGGTCGCCTGGAGCTCGAACTTGTACGGTGCGAGCCCCATTACGCCGATCGCGGCGAACGTCTGAGACCCGCCGGGCTGGAAGTCGTGGCGAACGCCGGCGACAAAGTCCCACCAGGCCGCGACCGGACGGCCGTACAGCACTTCAATATCGGCGGAAACGGTCTCGCCATCTTCGCGCTCGCCTTCAGTGCGCAACCAGAGCTTGTGATGGTCGGTGCCGACCCAGGCGTGTCCTTCCCATGCCTGCCCGGCTTCGCCGTCATCGTTCCAGGCTTCGAGCCGGTTGAACTGCACGAAGTGCACCACCCGCTGGTCATGCGTGGTGTGGCCGTGCACGTCGGGAAACGCGGCCGCGCGGTCTTCGTCGGTGGGTGCGGGAACCGGCAGCCCGGTCGGTGGTGGGCGGTCGTGGATGGACGGATGCGACGGGGCAGCAGAGCTATCGGCCTGGTGGTGACCCATGCCGGAGTGGTCCATCGCGGAGTGACCGACCTTCGAGTGATCCATTTTCGAATGGTCCGTCGTGGATTGATCCACCTGCGAGTGGCCCATCTTCGAATGGTCCATCCCGGAGTGGTCCATCTCAGAGTGACCCATCTTCGAATGGTCAGCGCCCGAAGCGGACCCGGCGCGGTCGTTCGCCGGACGCGCCGCTTCCAGCTGCGCGTTCGCACCGGAATCTGCCTGCTGCTGCGTTGCGGCCGCCCGGGTCCCCGACTTCGCTCGATGCAGCGAGTGGTCCTGCTGAGCAGGTGGGTGCGAGTGGTGCTGCGCGTGCGCGGCAGGCACTGCAAGCATCAAGCCGACAGACGCCCCGGCCACGGCCTTCGTGACGCGGCTCATTCTTCCACCCTCACTTCGCGCATCATCCCGGCCTCCATGTGGTACAGCAGGTGGCAGTGGTAGGCCCAGCGCCCCAGCGCGTCGGCGCGAACCCGATAGCTGCGCTTCGTGCCCGGCGGCATGTCGACCGTGTGCTTGCGCACCATGAACTGCCCGTCCGCATCCTCGAGGTCGCTCCACATCCCATGCAGGTGGATCGGGTGCGTCATCATCGTGTCGTTGACCAGCACGATGCGCATGCGCTCACCGTAGTTGAGCCGCAATGGCTCGGCACCCGAGAACTTGATGCCGTCGAACGACCAGACGAAGCGCTCCATGTGCCCGGTCAGGTGCAGCTCGACGGTGCGGCCGGGTTCGCGGCCGTCCGGGTCGTCGAACGTGCTCCGCAGGTCGGCATAGGTCAGTACACGGCGGCCGTTGTTACGCAGGCCGATGCCCGGGTCGTCGAGCCGGGGCTCGGGCGCCATCGTCTGCATGTCGACGAACGGGTTGCCCTGCTCGCTCGCCGGATGCGTCTGCATGCCGCCGGCGCCATGCCCCATCGTGGCGTGGTCCATGCCTCCGTGCCCCATGGGGGCATGGCCCGCGCCCTTAGCGGCCGCATGACCCGCCCGGCCATGTGACATCGCGCCGTGCCCGATCGCGGCGTGATCCATTCCGGAGTGGTCCATCGCGCCGTGACCGCTGCTACCCGCGGCGTGCGCGGCAGCCGCCGCTGCCGCCATGTCGTGGCTGCCATGGCCGCCATGGCCCATGTCCGCCATTGTCAGCAGCGGCCTTGGATCGACGGACGGCACTGCCGCACGCAGGCCCGCACGCACCGCCAGCGTCCCTGCGACGTAGCCCGTGCGCCCCATGTCCTGCGCGAAGATCGTGAATGCGTCCTGCCCGGTCGGCTCGACGATGACATCGTAAGTTTCCGCCGCCGCGATCCGGAATTCGTCCACCGTGACCGGATGCACGTACAGGCCGTCGGCCGCGACCACGGTCATCTTCAGGCCGGGAATGCGCACGTCGAAGTGCGTCATCGACGAGCCGTTGATGAAGCGCAGCAGCACTTTCTCGCCGGAACGGAACAGGCCCGTCCAGTTGCCCGGCGACGTCGTGCCGTTCATCAGGTACGTGTAGGTGTTGGCGTTGACGTCCGACAGGTCGGTCGGCGTCATGCGCATCTCGCCCCATGCCTTACGGTCGCGCAGCGTCGCGGCCAAACCGTCCTCGCGGATGTCGCGGAAGAAATCGCCGGCCGTCTGCATGTAGAGGTTGTCGTGCTCGGGCATCTTCTTCAGACGCTCGAACAAGGCGGTCGGCGACAGGTCCGTCCAGTCCGACAACAGCACGACGTGCTCGCGATCGAACGAGAATGGCGGTGGCGCCAGCGGATCGATGATGATCGCGCCGTACACGCCGGCCTGCTCCTGGAAGCCCGAATGGCTGTGGTACCAGTAAGTGCCGGCCTGGTTGACGTTGAACCGGTAGTGGTAGGTCTCGCCGCGCTGGATGCCGTTGAAGCTCAGGCCCGGCACGCCGTCCATGTTGGCCGGCAGGATGATGCCGTGCCAGTGCAGCGAGGTCTGGTGGCCATGCACGGTGCGCGCCGGCAGCGCGTTGGAGACGCGCAGGTTGACCGTCGTGCCCTCGCGCCAGCGCAGGATCGGCGCCGGCAGCGAGCCGTTGACGGCAACCGCGGTCGCCGGGCGGCCGGTGAAGTTGACCGCCATTTCGCCGATGACGAGGTCGAATTCGGTTCCCGACAGCACCGGCGGTGCGCCGGTGGAGGCGCGGCCGAAACCGGGCCACAGCCCGAGGCCGGCTACCGCGCCACCGGCCGCGAGCCCTTGGACGAAGCGACGGCGCGAAGGATCGGCCAGGGGTGTGCGTGGCCGGCCGGGCACGCGACCGGTTGGATCGAATTTCATGAACTGCTCCGCTACGAAGGGCGGGCCTGGAGCCCACCCGGACACATGGCCGCGATGGCGGCCCGCCAGGTCGATCAGCCGCGAGCGCGGCGGCACTCAGCCGATCGGCGGACGCAGCGGGTGGTGCAGACGGGGCGTGTCGCGAGCGGCGGCGGGGTCGGGAAATCGCACGCTGGCGGCCACGTTTCCATCGGGTACGCGCGGCAGGCCCGCGGTCGCGTGGGCGACATGCGGAAGCACGCATTCGCAGGCGTGGTCGGCGCAGCCGCCATCCGGATGCGCAGGTGGCCGCCGCTCCTCATGGAGGTCGGCGAGCAATGCCTTGGCACCGAGCGAGTGGCCCTCCTCCGGCTGGCCTGTTTCGCCGTGGCAAGGCATCGAGGACTCGTCCGTGTGCCCAAGCGTCGGCACCGGGGTGGCCGGTTCGGCCCCGAGGGCGAGCGATGCGAATCCCGGCGCCATCCCGGCGATAACCAAGCTCAGGCAAAGGCAGAGGCGAAGCACGAACGCGAGCATCCGCGGATGTTACCGCGCGCCAGCCCTGCCAGATTGAAGTGCGGCTAAAGCGGACGCCGCCGGCGGGCGCCCTTGGCGGTCCGCGGCGCCTTCATTAGCGGGCGGCGCGGCCGATAACGGTCGCGATGACCGTGGCCGGCCGAAGGGCAGCAACGCCACGCAGGAGCGCCGCATGCCCACCCACTACGAGACTCTGAAGGTCGCGTCCGACGCGCCGGCCGAGGTCATCCGGGCGGCATACCGTGCGTTGAGTCAGCGCTACCACCCGGACCGCAACGCGGGCGACGCCGGTGCGGTTCGGACGATGCAAGCGCTGAACGAGGCGTATGCGCTGCTGTCCGATCCCGAGCAGCGGCGCCGCTACGACGAGGCGATCGCGGCGCAACGCCGCAGCACCGCGCGCATGGAGCCGCGGGGCGCGACAATGGCCGTCCCACCCACCCTCGCCCGTGCTGCCCGCGAGTACCGGCGCCACGCGCCCGCTGGCGCTGCGGCGCCGCCGCCCCGTCGCGCACGTCGCGCCGCGATCATCCTGCTGCTTGTAGCCCCGCCGGCGATCGGCATCGGCGTGGGCGTCTGGATGTCGAGTCACCGCAGCGTGAGCGAGGGCGCCGTCCCGTGGGTCGCGGAGCCAGCGGCCGAATGGAGGATGCGCGCGCTCGACGCGCCCACCGTGGCTGCAGCCGCCGCCCCCTCGTCGCCTGCCCCGACCGCTCGGGAGGAGCCCGCGCCTGAGCCCGCTGGAGCACCGGCCACCGCGCCGCTTGCGCTCGCGCCTGCCCCGGCAGCGGCCCCAGCCGCGCCGGCACGACTCTCACCGCATGGCGTGCCACTCCCGATCGTGGCCGACCCGAACGGCCGCGCCTGGCCGTTCGAAGCCGGCTACGTGCCAGGTATGCGGCAGGATTTCACCGATGGCCTCGCCTCGGTCAACGTGAACAACCTGGCCAGTCCGGCGCCCGCATTCGTCAAACTCGTCGCCCTCGACGCCGGGGCGCAGCCGGTGCGGCATGTCTACATCCCGCCCATGGACGCATTCGCGATCGAGGGCGTCCGGGCCGGCCGGTACGAACTGCGTTTCCAGAACCTCGTGACCGGCGAGCTCAGCCGTTCGGACGCGTTCGAGCTGCGCCAGCACCAGGGGCGCTACGGCGCGCGTTTCAGCCAGGTCGAGGTCACGCTGAGCCGGCTCCCCGGTGGCTCGCTGGGCACCTATCCTCTCGCGGCAGAGGACTTCTAAGCGCGGCCGGGGGCGATGTGGCAGCTCGCGTGCCGCCGTTGCCGGAATGCCGTGCTCACGACGGGGCAACGAAGGTGGCGCTAGAAAAGGGTGTCTTCCACGATCTGAGAGGAGTGCTCCGATGCCGAACAACCGAGACGACCACCGCAGCGCGGAAATGCAACGCCTCGATCGCGAAGTCACCGGCAACTCCGTGAATGCGCGCACTGCGCAGACCGGCAAGGAACTTCATGAGAACGCCGAGGCGCTGGACCGCAAGTATGCAGAGCACGGTGACGACGATTCGCAGGACCGTGCCTGATCGATTGCCGGGCCTGTCCACGTCCCGGCGCGCATGAGTAACGCTGCCTGGCGCAGCCCGTGGCAGCCGCCCCGGCTGCGCCGCGCAGTGTTTGCTGTCGTGGCGGCTACGGCGCTGGTCGCCGGCTGTCGTGACTGGCAAAAACCCGACCCGCCGACGCCTGCCGAGGTGCGGGCCCAGCTGACGCGACTGCTTCCGGCCACCTTGCCCGACCGCAAGGACTGGGCAGCGGATATCCAGGCGGCCTTTACCGCGCTGGAGATCGATCCCTCGGCAAGCAATCTGTGCTCGGTGCTCGCGGTAACCGAGCAGGAATCCACGTATACGCCGGACCCGGTCGTACCCGGGCTTGCCAAGATCGCCCGCACCGAGATCGAGCGCCGCGCCGAACGGTTGCGCATACCGCTGTTCGTCGTGCGCACGGCGCTGCAGCTCGAATCGCCTGACGGCCGCACCTGGGACGAGCGGCTTGCATCCGTGCGCACTGAGAAGCAGCTCAATGAGATCTTCGAAGAGCTCGTTGATTCCGTTCCGCTCGGGCGCCGTTTGTTCGGCGGCGCGAACCCCGTGCGCACTGGCGGGCCGATGCAGGTCAGCATCGCGTTTGCCGAGGCTCATGCGAAGGACCGGCCGTACCCCTACCCCGTCGAGCATTCGATCCGGCGCGAGGTGTTCACACGGCGCGGCGGAATGTACTTCGGCATCGCCCACCTGCTCGGCTATCCAACCTCGTACGAGAAGCCGCTGTACCGCTTTGCCGATTTCAACGCTGGCTGGTACGCAAGCCGGAACGCCGCGTTCCAGAACGCTGTAAGCATTGCCTCCGGTATTCCGCTCGATCTTGATGGCGATCTAATCCGCCACCGCCCCAGCGAAGACGGCAATGACGTCGGTCAAACGGAGATCGCGGTCAGGGCGATCGCGCGAAGCCACTGGGACATGGGCGATGGGGAGATCCGACGCGCCTTGTCGAAGTCGCACCGGCAGGACTTCGAGGAAACCGATCTCTACGAGCGCGTGTTTGCGCTAGCCGAGAAGACCGAAGGCAAGCCCTTGCCGCGGGCGGTGATGCCGCGTATTCGCCTGCACAGCCCGAAGATCACACGCAAGCTCACCACCGAATGGTTTGCGACGCGCGTCGACCGCCGTTACCAGCGGTGCATGGCGCGCGCAGGCAGCTAACCGGTAGCGGGCGGCTACTCGCGGCT
The DNA here is from genome assembly GCF_042434515.1 of Lysobacter korlensis. Classification (NCBI taxonomy): domain Bacteria; kingdom Pseudomonadati; phylum Pseudomonadota; class Gammaproteobacteria; order Lysobacterales; family Lysobacteraceae; genus Lysobacter; species Lysobacter korlensis. The sequence continues at coordinate 755,659 of NZ_JBHLTG010000003.1, read as the reverse complement.
CCGCAATCGTCCAACGAAAAACTGTCGAACCAGTAACCACGGCGTAGGTCGCATCGCCGCCGCGCCACCGACGCGTCGCCCGGCTCGGCTCAGCCTGTTGGCGCCTGCGCTTCCATCTGCTCACCACGAGCGCGCTGAGCGGAGAATTTCGACAGCATTGCGAGCAGGCGCTGGCCATCGACGGGTTTGACGAGATGATCGGCAAATCCGGCTTCCTCCGACGCCGCGCGATCGTGCGGTTGGCCGTACCCCGTCAGTGCGAGAAACAACGGATCCGTAGACGCGGCAACATCGCGCAGCTCGGATGCGAGCCGGTAGCCGGTCGTATCCGGCAAGCCGATATCGAGTATGAAGACGTCGAACGGCTGCCGCCGCGCGATCGCCAACGCCTGTGCGCCGCTGCCTGCGACCGCGGTCGTGTGTCCTTCCACATCGAGCAGCATCGCGAGCATCGCAGCGGCATCGGTGTTGTCGTCGACGACGAGCACGCGCATGCCCGCCTCGTCCGCACACGGTGCCCGCGGCGGTGCCGTATCGGCGGCCGGCGCTTCCCGCGTGGACAGCGGCAGACACACGGTAAACGTGCTGCCGCAGTCGGGACCTGCGCTGTCCACCTCGACCCGCCCGTTATGCAGCTGGACGATGCTGCGCACCAGCGCCAGCCCGATGCCGAGCCCGCCCTGCGAACGGTCGGGCGTGCGTTCGGCCTGGGTGAACAGTTCGAACACGTGGGGCAGCAGCGCGCGCTCGATGCCCACGCCGTTGTCCTTCACGACGACGCGGACCGCTCGGTCATCACAGTCGACGCGCAACTCGATCGCGCCACCACGCGGCGTGTATTTCGCCGCGTTGTTGAGCAGGTTCGCGATCACCTGAATCAAGCGCGTGCGGTCGCCGCGTACCAGCAGCGGTTCTGCGCTGGCCCAGGTCGACAGCGCGTGCTGCCGGGCCTCGATCAGCGGTCGCACCTGTTCGATCGCGCTCCCGACGACGGACCGGATGTCGAGCGTCGCGAGTTCGAGCTGCACGAGGCCGCGGGTGACGCGAGACACGTCGAGCAGGTCGTCGACAAGTTCGGTCATGTGCTGGACCTGCCGTCCGATCACATCACTGGCCTGGCGCACGCGTGCGTCCGTGCCTGCCGACATCTGCATCAGTTGCGCGGCGGTGCTGATGGGTGCCAGCGGGTTGCGCAACTCGTGCGCCAGCATTGCGAGGAACTCGTCCTTGCGACGGTCGGCCAGCACCAGCTGCTGCTCGGCCACCTTGCGCGCGGTGATATCGACGAAGGACGCGACGATGCGCCCCAGTGCGCCGACCTCGTCGAGCTCCGGATAGGCGTTGACCAGGGCCCATACCGGTTCGGCGCCCTCGCGTCGCACCACGCCCACCACGTAATCACGCAGCGGCTCCAGCGTGCGCATCACGACTGCGACGGGGTACTCATCGGCGGCCATCGGTGAGCCGTCATCGTTGAGGAAATGCCAGCCCGGATCCATCAGTGCCTTGCCACGCAGTTGCTCGGGTGAGGCGCCCAGAAACTCCGATGCCATCGGGTTGGAGAACTCCACGCTGCCGTCGGAGCCATGGACCACCAGACCGGCCAACGCGTGGTCGATGACGAACCGGTGTGATGCTTCGGCCTTACGCCGCTGCGCTTCGGCCGCATTGCGCTGCTGCAGCGCGCGTGCAAGCTGCGCCGCGTGCGCACGGCTTTCCACGCCCTGCCGGTGCAGCTCCATCTGTGAGACGACCTGCCGCCCCAGTGCAGACAGGCACCCCCGCTGCGCATCGGTAAGCGCTTTTGGTTCGACGTCGAGCACGCATAGCGTGCCCAGCACGTAGCCGTCGCTGTTGAGCAGCGGTACGCCCGCGTAGAAGCGCAGCTCGGGCCCGGACGTAACCAGCGGGTTGCACTCGAAACGACGGTCCAGCCGCAGGTCGCCGATCTCGATGAGGTCCGGCTCGAGCATCACCTTCGCGCAGATCGAATCGTCGAGCGGCAGCTCGCGCACGCCGAAGCCGATCTCGGCCTTGAACCACTGCCGGTCGGCATCGACCAGATTGATGACGGCGAACGGCACGTCGCAGATTTCCTTCGCGAGCATCGCCAGATCATCGAAGCCCGGCTCACGCGGTGTGTCGAGCAGGCAGTAGCGATGCAGCGCGGCGACACGGGGATCCACCGGAGCCATATCCAACAGCACACCTCGTTCATTACTTCCGGGATGGGGCACTTTCTGCCGCACGTCTGCGCACCGGGAAGATGCACTTCAGGACTGCGCCGCGTCGCGCCTCAGCGCGAAAAACCGGATGTTCCGCATTCGGCACGAACGGCCGGGGCGCGACAAAGGCGCGCGCAAAGCGCGGCACAGACGCGACGCATCATAGGCGCAGCGCGTAAACCCCGTGTGGCGATGGCCCACCCCCGGGCTGCCGGCGCGCGGTGCACCGGCAGCGTCATGCGTGGATCGCAATGCGTGCGCCCGGGCATGCCGGCACGAGGCCTGCGTATGCCTCGCGACGTGCCCGGCGCTGCCGCGACCCATGACTTCTTACCTAGACAATTTGGTCTAGACAAACCGTTCTACGGGGTGCAGGATGCCTCCATCCGACAGATCCCGGCGACCGATGAACCGCAAGGCTCCCAAGACTCCGAAACCGACCGCGGCCGAACTCGACCTGCTTCGGGTGATCTGGCGGCTTGGGCCGTCGACGGTCAAGGACGTGCATCAGGCACGCCAGGCCGAGCGTCCCGACGCGACGTACGCCACGGTGCTGCGCCTGATGCAGGTCATGCACGGCAAAGGGCTGCTGAGCCGCGACGAGAGCCAGCGCTCGCACGTCTACGCCGCAGCACAGGCACCGGACACGATGCGGACGGGCCTGCTATCGGACCTGATCCAGAAAGCCTTCGCAGGCTCGGCCAAGGACCTCGTGCTGGCGGCGCTCAGCGGACATGTCAGTGCCAAGGAGCGCGAGGAGATCCGCCAGCTCCTGAAGGACAACGACCTCGACGGCGACACGCGGAAGGAGAACGGAAATGAATGACCTGCTCGTCACCTGCATTCCGCTGATCGGCCGTGCACTGCTGCACTTCGTCTGGCAGGGCGGCGTCATCGGCATTATTGCCGCCGCCGCGCTGTTCGCGTTGAGGCATGCCGCACCGCAGACCCGCTACGCAGTCGCATGCACCGCGCTTCTCGCCTGCCTGCTTGCGCCGCTGATCGACATCGCGCTGCAGCTCGGCGCCGGGTCGGCCGCTGTCGCGCCGTCCCCCGCGGGGGCAGGCGGCTTCCTGATCTCGACGGCGACTGCCGCCGCCCCCGGGCTGCTGCCGGGCACGACGGCGTCCCTCGACCGCTGGCTGCCGACGCTCGTCGCGATGTGGGCCGCGGGCGCCTGTGTCTTCTGCCTGCGCATGGCGTTGGGTGTGGCGTGGATCGCGCGGCTGCGCGGAACGAAGCAGCCTGCCGCCCAGGCGAAGTGGCAGGCCCGCCTCGACGCGCTTGCCACGAAGTTCGGCCTCAAGCGCGCCGTCGCACTGCGACTCGTCGACGGCATCGATTCGCCGGTGTCCGCCGGCTGGTGGCGCCCGGTCGTGCTGCTGCCGACCGCGCTGATCGCACGCATGCCGGTCGAACTGGTCGAGGCGCTGCTCGCGCACGAGCTGGCACACGTCAGGCGCCATGACTACCTCGTCAACCTGCTGCAGGGGCTGGTCGAGGCGTTGCTGTTCTTCCACCCGGTGGTCTGGTGGCTGTCGCGGCAGGTGCGTATCGAGCGCGAACACGTTGCCGACCGCCTTGCGGCCGAGGCACTGAACGACCCGCGGCGCCTCGCGGTCGCGCTCGCCGAACTGGCCGACTGCAGGGCCACCCATCTCGCCCCACCCCGGCTCGCGCAAGCCGCCAACGGAGGTCACCTCATGTCCCGCATCGAACAACTCGTCCGTCCCGGCCGCCGCACCGCGGGCCGCATCGCGTTCCCCCTGCTCGGCGTTGCCGCTGCGTGCATCGCGTTCTACGCCCACGCCCAGATCAACTCCGACGCTCCGGCCACCCCCCGCGGTTCCGCAGCAAAAGCCGCCGCGATCTCGACGCCTCCCGCACTCAAGCCGATGCTGGCACCGCCGCCCCGCCCCGCCGCTGCCGGCGTGCTGGGTCTGCCCTCGGTGCCTGCGGCCGTCGCGTCGGCATCGGCCGGAGCGGTCGCGTTCGCAAATGCCGACCGGAATGACGGCGAAGCCTACGCACTGGTCCGTGGCGATCGCGACGGGATGATGCTGTCCGGCTCCACCGACGACATTCCCTCGATCAACCGCGTGCGCCGTGACATGGATGGGGACTTCATCTGGTTCCGTCGCGACGGCCGCGTCTATACGGTCACCGATCCGGCGTTGATCGCCCGTGCCGGGCGGGCGTGGAAGGATAGCGATGCGATCTCGCGCCGGATGGACGCGCTGGGCGAGCAGATGTCCGCGCACGGCGACAAGATGAGCGCGCTTGGCGAGCGCATGGGCCGGATGGCCGGGCACCAGTCGCCCTCGCCGGCCATGCAGCAGGTCCAGCGCCGCATCGGTGAGCTGGCCGGTCGACAGGGTCAACTGGCAGCGCAGCAGGCCCGGCTCGCGATCGGCCTGTCAGGCCTTGACGACACCGCAAGCGCCCGCGTCGAGCGTGAGTTGGAGGCGATGGAGTCGCAGCTGGAAGCGAAGATGGAAGCGATCGAGGTCGAGATCGAGCGCGAGGCGAAAAAGATCGAAGCCGAGGCCGAACGCATCGCACGCAACAGCGCACCGATGGAAGCGCTGGGCCGCGAAATGGAAGCTGCGTCCAAGCCCATGGAGGCGCTGGGCCTGCAGATGGAAGCGCTCGGCGAGCGCCAGGAGCGAATTGCGACAGAAGCCGAGCGCGAAATGCGTCGCGTGATCGGCGAGGCCTTCGAACGGGGCCTCGTGCGCCCTGCGCCCGGCGCAACCTCGCCCCAGTAAGCGACCGCACGCGGTCCACGGCCACACTCCGCGGACCGCCTGCCCCCTCGCCTCCCGCGGCACCTGACCCGACCGGACGCGGCGATGACGCCGCCATCCGGGCCGGCCGGATGCGTGCGCGCGGCGTTCATATCGACTCCGCCGGCTGCAGCAGCTCCGGCGCTACGCACAGGACTGCCCGATGACCACGCTCGCCCGCTTCGCGCTCACCGTCGCGATGCTCTCCGCTCCGCCGTTCGCGCTCGCACAGACCGCCGTGCCCGCCCCAACGGTGGAGGGCGCACGCACGTACACACCGGCCGACTTCGAACGCTACTCACCGCGCAACGCGCTCGACATGCTCCAGCAGGTGCCCGGCTTCGTCATTCGCGATGCCGTGCAGGAGCGTGGCCTGGGCCAGGCAACCGGCAACGTGCTGCTCAACGGGCAACGCCTGTCCGGCAAGTCGAACGACGTGCTGGCGCAGCTCGGCAGGATTCCCGCGGATAACGTGGTCCGCATCGAGATCCGGGACGGCGCGACGCTGGACATCCCGGGGCTGTCGGGCCCCGTTGCCAACGTCGTTGCCAAGGCCGGCGGTATCAGCGGCTCGTGGAAGTGGCAGCCGGAATTCCGCGAGTACTACACCGACCCGCAGCTCACCCGCGGGGAAGTGTCGGTCAGCGGCGCCTACCGCAGCATCGACTACACGCTGGGGCTGGAGAACCGCGCCAACCACAGCGGCGCCGGCGGCGGCACCGACATCTACAACGCCGACGGCACGCTGCGCGAAACGCGCGTTGATGCATGGACCGGGGAGAACAACCAGCCCCGCCTCAGCGCGACGCTCGGCTGGCACGGCGCCGACGGCGCGACAGGCAACCTCAACGCTTCGTGGCAGAAGGTGTACTTCGACTATGTCGAGGACGGCCTACGCGTCGGCCCCGGCCTGGTGGACCGTGAACGCGCCGTCCGGCAGGAGGTGCGCGGCTACAACTACGAGGTCGGTGGCGATTACGAATTCGGTCTGGGCAGCGGGCGGCTCAAGCTGATCGGACTCAACCGGTACGAAGACCGGCCGGTGCTGACCACCGTCGAGACGCGGTTCGCCGATGGCGCGCCCGCGGTCGGCAGCCGCTTCATCCGCGACGGTGAGGAAACCGAGCGCATCGCCCGTGGCGAGTACCGGTGGAAGGCTGGCGGCGACTGGCAACTCTCGGCCGAATACGCGTTCAACCGCCTCGACAACGTCTCCGAGCTCTATCTGCTCGACCCGGGCGGCATCTACCAGCCGGTCGCCCTGCCCGGCGGCACCGCAACCGTCGAGGAGGACCGCTACGAGGCGATGGCGACCTACGGCCGCACGCTCTCGCCCACTTTATCGATGCAGCTCAGCGTCGGGGGCGAGTACTCACGGCTGTCACAGGCCGGCGGTGGCGGGCTGACGCGTGCGTTCCGGCGTCCGAAAGGCCTGGCTTCGGTCGCGTGGAAGCCGATGCCGGGGCTGGACGTCAACGTCCAGCTGCAGCGGCGGGTCGGTCAGCTCAACTTCTACGACTTCCTTGCGTCGGTTGATCTCAACGAGGACCAGGCCAACGCCGGCAACCCCGACCTCGTGCCGCCGCAGACCTGGGAACTCGAGCTCGAGGCCGTGCGGGACCTTGGCGCCTACGGCAACACGACGCTACGGCTCTACACCCAGCGCATCGACGACATCGTCGACATCGTGCCGATCGGCGAAACCGGCGAAAGCCCCGGCAACATCGACCGGGCCACGCGCCACGGTCTGGAATGGAAAAGCACGTTCAACCTCGATCCGATCGGCTGGCGCGGCGCGAAGCTCGACACGGCGGTGGGGTTCGAAGAAAGCCGCGTGCGCGACCCGCTGACCGGGGAGCTGCGCCCGATCAGCAACAACCTGCAGGAGTACGCCGAACTCGGCCTGAGGCACGACGTTCCAGCCACCGACTGGGCCTGGGGCGGCAACGTCGGCTACTCGTTCCACGCACGCGATTACCGGCTCACCGAAGTCGGCCGAATGTGGGAGGGGCCGATCTGGGGCAGCCTCTTCATCGAGCGCAAGAACCTCAAGGGGCTGACGCTGCGCTTCACCGCCGGCAACCTGCTGGACGCCACGAGCATGTGGGACCGCGTGGTCTACGTCGATCGACGCACCGGGCCTGTGGACTTCATCGAAGACCGCCACCGCAGGATCGGGCCGGTCTATTCGTTCTCGGTGTCGGGTACGTTCTGAGGCGCGCCATCCTGCGGTGGTGCGTGTCGGGAGCGCCGCGCAGCGCGGCCATCAGCGGCCGTGCTGGCGGTGCCGCTGCCTGTCCCGTTCGAATGCGGCCCGCTCGCCGTCATCGAGTTCCAGAGACGTCGTCCGGCCATGCGCGGCGGACTGCACGGCCGCCTCGAGCACGGCGGTCACTGCGACCGCTTCGCTGGGCGTGACCGGGTTCGACCCCTTGCCGTGCAACGCGTCGCAGAGATGCGCGTAGAACCGCGACTGGTCGCCGCGTGGCGTGGGGATGCGCGTGTGGGTCACGCCGTCATGGAGAACAAGATCGTCGGAGTCGACGCCCCACTCCGCATCACCCGGCCGCATGCCACTGATCAGTTGCGCTTCCTGCGGGTCGGGCTGCTGTTTGATCGCACTACCGCGCGTCCCATGCACGACGAAGCGGGCCGCAGGTATCGCCGACAGCATCCCTGCATGCAGCACCGCGCGAACCGACCCGAAACCGAGCACCACGTGGGCCCAATCGTCGGTCGTCGCACCGTCGCGTTGCGTGGCGAGGTCTGCCTGCACCGTGTCGGGCAGACCGAACAGCTGCAGCGCCTGGTCGACCAGGTGCGGCCCCAGATCCCACCAGAGCCCTGACCCGGGGCCCGATCGCTCCCGCCATCGCTCGCGCACCTGCGGACGGAAGCGCTCGAGCCGTGATTCTAGGTGCTTCACGTCGCCGATGAGGCCGTTATCGATAGCGTAGCGAATGGCGAGGAAATCGCTGTCCCAGCGGCGGTTCTGGAACACCGCGAGCACGCGCTGCTGCCGCTCGGCAGGCGCTGCAAGCTGCCGCGCGTCGCGCAGGCTCGGGGTGAACGGCTTGTCGACCACCACGTGCTTTCCCGCTTCCAGCGCTGCGCGCGCGAGCGGCACGTGGCTGTCGTTCGGGGATGCGATGACCACCAGCCCAATGTCCGGATCGGTCGCGGCGCGCATCGGGTCGCTGACGACATCGACCGCGGGTAGGTCTGCATGCACCTTGCCTGCGTCGCTTGACGCGACACGGGTCAGCGCGAGCCCGCCGACAGCGCTGATCAGCGGCGCATGGAATGTGCGCCCGGCGAAGCCGTAGCCGATCAGCGCAACGGCAATCGGCTCGCTCAACTCGTGCATGGTCATCTCAGCCTGTCAGGTGCATGCACCGTGCGTGTGCTCATAGGTGGCGGGCGGCCATCCAGATCGCCATCACCACCATCATCACGTTCTCCGTCAGCGAGACGAAGCCGAGCGGAACGCGGCTGCTGCCACCGACGCATGCGCATTTCAGCTCGCGCCGGTCGATGTATACCGCCTTGAATACGGATACCGCGCCGATACCCCCGATAAAAAGTGCGATCGGCACCGACAACCAGGTCAGCGCTTCGGCGGCCATCAGCACGCCTGCCACCAGTTCCGCGAACGGGTACACGTACCCGTACGGCACCCAGCGCTTCGCCAGCAGGTCGTAGTTGAGGAACATCGTCGCGAACGCATCGACGTCCTGCAGCTTCAGCAGCGCAAGCACCGCCATGCTGAAGGCGATGAACCACTCGGCCGTGTGCATCGGTACGAACACCCCGAACGCGGACCAGCTGGTCGCGAGCGCCAGCAGCGCGGTCACCACGAAGACCGCCACGACCGGCCGGTAGCTCGTCGCACCCGGCTGCGCCACCTTCAGGCCGAACCAGCGCCGCAGGTCGTCGTACCCGCCGACCCGCTTGCCGTCGATGAACGTCTGCGGCGTCGTCTTGACCTCGTGCTGCGCCTTGAACGCGTCGGTCTCCTCGCGCGTCGTCAGCCAGCGGTCCTCGACCGTGTACCCCTTGCGCCGCAGCAGGTGCAACGCCTTCAGCCCATAGGGGCACGTGTGTTTGGGCATGACCATCCGGTAGACGGTCGCCGTTTTCGGGTTTGGATCGGCCATCGGTAGCTCCACGCGTACGACGCGGCGCTCACGCACGGTGCGCAACTCCGCATGGCCGATGCTAGTGCAGTGCACGAATCCGTGGGGTGATCGGCGGGACGCGCCGAACGACGGGGGGCTTGCTGGCCCGCGTGCGTTGCCGAGGTCCGCCCCGGTTACGCGCTGCCCCGCGTTCGCGCGTCGGTCCCGCCGGGGCAACATGGCGCAAGGCTGCGGTCTCATTCGCGGCTTGACCAGCGTCTCGCCCGCCGCGCCAACATTGTCATCGTTTGGCGGGACCGTATCCCGTGTCGCCGCGTAGTGTGAACGGCGCCCGGGTTCCCTGCGGTCGCGCTGGGTAGCTTGGCCACCGACGGGCGCGTGCGCGGCCGAAGGTGATGATCATGAAGACGTGGCGTTTCGCGTTGTTGCTGGCACTGGCTGCATTCGGCAGTACGCATGCGTCCGAACCCGTCGCCACGACGGTTCGCAACGAGCAGGGCATCGAGCTGCGGGCGTGGTATTTCGCCCCCGACGTGGCCGCCGCCTCGCACCCGGCCGTGGTAATGCTGCACGGCTGCTCCGGCGTGTTTTCCTACAGCAAGCCGAACTCGACCCACAGCAACCTGCAGAAACTGTTTGTCGAGTGGGGACGGCGGCTCAGCCGCGCGGGCTATGCAGCCTTGTTGATCGACAGCTTCACCGCGCGCGGCCACGACCAGAACCAGTGCGGGAACGGGAGCGCAGGCACCAACGAAGTGGTGGACCGCGCATTCGACGCGCTTGCCGGCTACGAGGCCCTGATCGCCAGGGCCGCATACCGCGTGGACCCCAACCGCGTTGCCGTGCTCGGCTGGTCGCAGGGCGGCAGCACCACGATGTCCGTGCTCGACATCAGCACCTGGCCTGCCGTGTTCAAGATGGGCATCGCGTTCTACCCGGCCTGCGGGCTCCAGAACGCGTACGGCGGCGTCCGCGGCAGCACATACGCGCCCTATTCGCCGCTGCACCTGGTGTTCGGCACCGACGATCCGTTCTACACATCCGGCTACTGCCAGACCCGCCAGCAGAACGCGATCGAACTCGGCTCGACCGAATTCAAGCCGATGTGGGCCTACCTCAACGCCGACCACAGCTTCGACTACTGCACTGCGACGAACAGCAACTGCAGCACGGCGGATGTCGAAGCCAAGGCCAGTGCGGACCCGTACGTGATGCAGATCCTCGGCGGCTTGTAGCTCGCCGAACGGCACGCTCTGTCGATCAGGCCTCGCGGCCCGCGGCTGCTGCGCTGCCGTCAGGGCCCTATTCGTCTTCGTCGTCCCAGATATCGTCGTCGAGTAGCCCATCCTCGGGTGTGCCCGCCTCTTCGGGGTCGACTGCCGCGGCAGGCTCGAGCAGCGTGTAGTCGTCGACATCGGGGCTGCGGATCCTGCGCGACACCGGATAGGCCTCCAGCGCCGGCTGCGACATGCGCAGCAGGAACCCGGCGGGCGCCGACGGGCCCCTGATCCATTCCGCGACCTTCGCCGCCGGCATGAACAATGGCCCGTCGGGCACCAGCGGCGGCGGGATCGCCGGATTGCGGTGCGTCAGGATCGCGAACGAATACAGCTCGGGCTCGTCCTTGTCCCAATGGTCCCAGAGCCCTGCTGCAAACAGCACCTCACCCGACTCGGGCTGGATGAAGTACGGCCGCGCCGGCTTCGCGCCACGGTCCCATTTGTAATAGCCGGTCATCGGTACGACACACCGGGTGCTTTCCCAAGGCCGTTTGAAGATACGGCTCGACGGCGCACGCTCCAGGCGTGCGGTGACCGTCGTGTAGCGTGTTTCCGGCAGCTTCGACCAGCGCGGCACCAGCCCCCAGTCGAAGTCCTCGACACGCAGGCCGTCGCCGCGGTCGAAGATCACGGCCGCCGGCTTTCGCTTCGCGATGTTGTATCGATCGGGCGCGCTGCCCAGCGCATCTGCGACCTCGGCCGGCAGTCCGCTCGGCAGCGCGTCGGGGACGAACGCCTGGACGAACCTGCGCACGCGCGGCGTCGCGTCAGGCGAACGACGCCCACAGCAACAGCACGAACGCGCTGACCGCGAGCACCGCGTGCAACGTGGTCAGGCCGCCGGGGATCAGGCGGTCGCGCAGGTGGTAGACGAGGTTCAGCACCACGCCCAGCACCGCCGCGACCACGAACAGCACGGCCGCGAGGGCCGCGCTCCATGGCACGCCCACCGTGAAAGCCGCATAGATCAGCAACGTCAGCCCTGCCGCCGCGAGCAGGCCATGCGCCATCGCGAGCCAGGATGGCGGGTTGTGCTTGTGCCCGAAGAACCGGGACGCGGCCATTGCCAGCCCGCCGAGCGCGGCGAGTGCGAACAGAGCGGAAGCGGTCTGCAACATCGTCATCGAGTCCATTGCCAGTCTCCGGTCGGGTATCGGGGCACTTCAACCCGAGAGGTAGCACCGCGCGGGTGAGCCCGCTGTCAGTCCCGCCGGTGCTTGCGACGCGGATCCGCGCCCCGTGGTGATGGCGTGAGCGGCCGTCCGCATGGGCCGTACGTATGCTTGAGGCTTTCCAACCGGGTATCCCGATGCGCCTCCTGCCGACGACCGCCCTGCTCACCCTTGCATTGGCCGGCTGCCAGAGCGTCCCTGCTCCCGATGCACCGGGCGCGGCCGCTGCCACTGCCGCTTCCCGCGTGGACAGTGCGCCGGACGCGCGCTTCGCCGAAATCTCAAGGCGCTGGCTCGACGGCTGGATGGCACTGAACCCGATTGCCGCGACCCAGCTCGGCGACCACCGCTTCGACGATCGCATCGACGACCTCGATGCCGAGGGTCGGCAGCGCCTCGTGGACTTCAGCCGGTCACTGCTTGCCGAACTCGACGCGCTCGATACCAGCCGGCTCTCGCGCGAGAACCAGGTCGATGCGCTGATCCTGCGTAACCAGTTGCGTTCGGATATCTGGAACATCGAAACGTTCCAGTCGTGGGCGCGCGACCCGCAGGTCTACACGGGCCTCGCCGGAAGCGCGATCTACAACCTGATGGCACGCGAGTTCGCCCCGATGCCGCAGCGCCTGAAGTCCGCTACGGCGCGCATGCAGCAGATTCCGACGCTGTTCGCGCAGATGCGCGAAAACATCGACCCGGCGCGCGTTCCGAAGATCCACGCCGAAACGGTTGCGAAGCAGCATGCGGGCCTGCTGCAACTGGTCGACCAGTTCATCACTCCGAACGCCGGCCAGCTCAGCGGCGCCGACCGCGAACGGCTCGATGCCGCGGTGGCGAACCTTCGCAAGGCGGTTGCCGAACAGCAGACGTGGCTCGACAAGACCCTGGTGCCGAATGCGAAGGGCGACTTCCGCATCGGTGCCGAGCTCTACGACCAGAAGCTGCAGTTCGCCCTGATGTCATCGCTGTCGCGCGCGGAGATCGGCGAGCGCGCACGCGCCGAACTGCAGCGCGTGCGCGCCGAGATGTACGACATCGCGCGCCAGGTGCTGCAGGGGCGCCGTGGCGCGCCGCCGACGCCGGCCAACCCGACCGACGCGCAGCGCCAGAAGGCAATCGAGGCGGCGCTAGAACTCGCCTATGCCGAGCGTCCTTCGCGCACGAACGTCGTCGAGGCTGCGAAGCAGGCGCTCGACGTCGCTACTGAATTCGTGCGCGAAAAGGACCTCGTCACCGTGCCGGCCGATCCGGTCGAGATCATCCTGATGCCGGAGTTCCAGCGCGGCGTCGCGGTGGCATATGCCGACTCGCCCGGCCCGCTCGACAAGGGGCTGGACACGTACTACGCGATCTCACCGATCCCCGACGACTGGACCGACGCCCAGGCCGAGTCGTTCCTGCGCGAATACAACAACCGCATGATCCACCTGCTCAGCATCCACGAAGCGATGCCCGGGCATTACCTCGAGGGCGCCCATTCGGCCCGCCACCCGTCCATCCTGCGCGGCGTGTTGCGCTCCGGTCTGTTCGCCGAAGGCTGGGCGGTCTACACCGAGGACATGATGGCCGACGCGGGCTACATGGATAACGACCCGCTGTTCCGCCTCGTGCAGCTCAAGTTCTACCTGCGCACGATCGCGAACGCGATCCTCGACCAGGGCGTGCATGTCGACGGCTGGAGCCGTGACCAGGCGATGCGCCTGATGACGCACGACACCTTCCAGCAGGAGCGCGAAGCGGCCGGTAAGTGGGTGCGAGCGCAGCTTACGAGCGCACAGTTACCGACGTATTTCGTCGGTTCGGCCGAGCATTTCGACACCCGCAAGGCCGTCGAAGCGAAGCGAGGCGAAGCGTTCGATCTGAAGACCTACCACGATCAGGTGCTGTCCTATGGTGCCCCGCCGGTGAGGTTCGTGCGGCAGTTGATGCTGGACCAGCCGATCGAATGACGGACCTGAGGTGGCTCGGATGCTGTGGCGCCCGGCGTCCCCAGTATCCGAGCGGCCGGCCTCGGCGTCGGGCGGTCGCCGGTAGCTCGAGCGTAGACCGCAGCGGGCTGAATCGTTCGCACTTGTGCCGCATGCCACACGCGGAAACCGGCGCCGTTTCTCAGTTCGCTGGTTTCAACGGCCTAGACTGGCCGCAGGTAAATCTTCCGCGCATCACCGCGGTTGGACGTGGGTATGGCCGGCTGGATCCTTGCAGCGGCTGCAGCACTGCTGTTGTCTCTCCCTGCTCATGCACGTCAGCCGGACGAGCCGCCCGCCGGAACGCGTGCCGAGCACACCGTGGCCGAGGCTGCCGACGCGCCCGGCCGCGAACAGATCATGGCGATTCCGCCCGAGCTGCGCGCCCAGTTCGAGAAACAGGTGCTTGCTGCGGGCGGCAACCAGCAGCAGGTCCTGACCCGCTTGGTCGGCTTCCTGTTCGGGAAGTCCGGGCTCGGCATCACGTACCGCCACGATGCGACCTACACGGTGGCCGAGGCGTACCGCACCCGCACGGCGAACTGCCTGACGTTTACGCTGCTGACCGTCGCGCTGGCGCGGCAAGCCGGGCTCAAGGCCTACGGCCAGGGCATCGAGGACACCCTCACCTGGCACCAGGACCAGAGCCTGGTGTACCGGACGAACCACGTGAACGCCGGCGTGTCCGTGCAAACTCGACGCTTCGCCGTCGACGTGGCGCAGGACTCGGTAATAGCGCGCCACCCGGCGCAACCGATCGATGACGAGCGCCTGCTGGCGCTGTATTACAACAACCGCGCGATTGAACTGACCGGCAGTGGTCAGCGCGATGCGGCTGCGCGACACATGGCCGCATCGCTGCAGCTTGATCCCGGCTACGCGACCAGCTGGAGCAACGCCGGCGTACTGGAAATGCGCAAGGGCGATCTGCAGGCTGCGGAGCGCCATTACGAGCAGGCGCTGTCATTGGCACCGACGCACGTGGCGACGCTGGTGAATCTGGTCGCGCTCGAGGAGCGCCGCGGCAACGCCGCGCGCGCTGCGGCTTACCGCAAGCGGCTGGACAAGGAGCAGCTGAAGGATCCGTTCCACCAGTTCCAGCTGGCCCTCGAGCAGGAAAAGCGTGGCCAGTACGATCGCGCCGTCGGCCACTACCGAAACGCGATCCGCCTGCACGAGGGCGAGCACCGGTTCCATTCGGGGCTGGCGCGGGTGTACCTGCTGCTCGGGCATTCACGCCGGGCCGAGAAATCGCTCACGCGCGCACACGAGCTGAGCCAGGGCAGCGTGCGCGACCGTTACCTCGCCAAGCTCGAAAGTCTTCGCATGCAGCCGCGTTAAGCGCTGCACAAGGCGTGTTCTACCGCTGGCTGCGGATCGGGCCGCAGCGCTTGTCAGAGCTGAGCCCGCTCCTTAGCGAATCCATCAGGATCAACCGGCACCCTGCCAGCGCGCCAAGACCGCGACACGCCGCGGGCGGCTTTCGCTACCGGTGTCGTCTCCCGAAGCGCACAAAAAAACGGGGCGGTTCTCACCGCCCCGTTCTGATTACCAGATCCGCACCCGGTCTTCCGGCGCGACCCACAGCGGGTCGCCCTTGGTGATGCCGAACGCGTCGTACCAGGCGTCGACGTTACGCAGCGGCGCGAACGCGCGGATCTGGCCCGGCGAGTGCGTGCCATTGACCAGCTGCTGGCGCAGCGCGTCGTCGCGCCACAGGGTGCGCCACACCTGTGCCCAGCCCATGAAGAGGCGCTGGTCCCCGGTGAAGCCATCGAGCACCGGTGCAGGCTTGCCGTCCAGCGAGCGACGGTAGGCCTCCAGCGCGATCGTCACGCCGCCGAGGTCGCCGATGTTCTCGCCCATCGCCACCTTGCCGTTGATGCGCATGCCCGGCAGCTGCGGGAATTCGTAGGCCTCGTACTGTGCGCCCAGCTTCGCGGCCTGTGCCTCGAACTTTGTCGCATCGTCCTTGGTCCACCAGTCGCGAAGCACGCCGGCACCATCCGACTTGCGGCCCTGGTCGTCGAAGCCGTGGATGATCTCGTGGCCGATCACGCCACCGATCGCGCCGTAATTCACCGCGGGGTCGGCCTGCGGATCGAAGAACGGCGGCTGCAGGATCGCGGCCGGGAACACGATCTCGTTCTTGACCGACGAGTAGTACGCGTTGACGGTCTGCGGCGTCATGCCCCACTCGCCCTTGTCGACGTTCTTGCCGATGCGGGCACGGTCGTAATCCCATTCGAACTGCGCGGCGCGCTCGGCATTGCCGAACACATCACCGGCAACGACATTGAGGCCGCTGTAATCGCGCCACTTCTCCGGGTAGCCGATCTTCAGTCCGAAGCCATCGAGCTTGGCGAGCGCTTCCTTGCGGGTCTCCGGCCCCATCCACTCCAGACCGTTGAGCCGGGCGCGCATCGCCTCCTTCACGTTGGCGACCAGCGCATCCATCTTCGCCTTCGAGTCGGCCGGGAAGTACAGCTGCACGTAGTCGCGACCGATCGCCTCGCCCATCGCGTTCTCGGCGAACGCGACGCCGCGCTTCCAGCGCTCGCGCTGCTCGGGCTGGCCGGACAGGAACTTCGAGCGGAACTCGAACTCCGCATCGACGAACGCCTTCGGCAGCAGCGGCGCCGCCTGGTCGACGGTGTGGAATGCCTGCCACGCCTTCAGCGTGTCGAGGTCGGCACCGGCGAAGATCGAGGCGAGCTTCGGGAACGCCGTGTTCTGGCGCAGCACCGCGCGTTCGGCGTGGTCGACGCCGGCGGCTTTGAAGTAGGTCTTCCACGGGAAGCCCGGCGCGTTCTTTTCGAGTTCGGCCAGCGTCGCCGGGTTGTAGGTTTTGTCGCGGTCGCGGCTTTCCGCACGGGTCCAGTGCGCCTCGGCGATCTTCGTTTCAAGCGCGAGGATCTCCGCCGCGCGCTCGGCCGGCTTGCCCCAACCCGCCAGGCCGAGCATCTGCGCGATGTAGGCCTGGTAGCGCTCGCGTTGCGGCGCGAACTTCTCGTCCAGGTACATCTGTCGGTCGCCGAGGCCCAGGCCCGACTGGCTCAGGTACAGCGTGTAACGGTCGGGGTCGCGCTGGTCATCGGACACACCGGCGGCGAAGAAGCTGCGGCCGAAACCGCTGTTGGCCCGGCCCATCAGTTCGGCAATCGCCGCCTTGTCCTTCGCCGCGCGGATCGCATCCAGGCGCGGTTTCAGCGGCTTGGTGCCGATCGATTCAATCGCGGCCTCGTCCATGAAACCACGGTAGAGCGCTGCGACCTTCGCTTGGTCGTCGCCACTCGCGGGGTCCGCCGCCGGGTAGCTCTCGACCAGCTTGCGCACGCGCGCCTCGGACAGGTCGCGCAGCACGGCGAAGCCGCCGTAGCTCGAACGATCGGCCGGGATCGGGGTGTTCTTCGCCCAGTTGCCGTTGACGTAGCCGAAGAAGTCGGCGCCGGGCTTGACGCTGGTGTCCATGCCATCGGTGTCGATGCCCCAGCGACCGAGGCGCTTGGCTTCGATGACGTCGCCCGCTGTGCCGGCACCGGCGGCCTCGTTCTCGTAGAGCGCCTGCGTGTTGCAGGCATCGTCCAGGCAATCGCCGCGATCGCGCGCGGCAAGCGGTGCCGCGACCGTAAGCGCCATGGCCGTGGCGACGGCCAGCAGGGTCCTCTTCAAAGCGGTATCTCCGGTAGCAGCAATGGAAGGCAGCCCGGCGGGCCGCCGCACAGCGGGAGCATAGGTCGAAATCCGGCCCCGGCTTTTTCCGGATGTGTCTGGCCGCGGGGCGGCAACACTCCAGTGCGACGATTGTGCGGCCGTCCGCGCCCTCGTCGTTATGCTGCAGATGAACGACCGAGGAAACCTTCGCCATGCTTCGTCTGGTTCACGTTGCGGTCGCCGCAACTGTCTTGCTGCTCGGCACGCCTGTACAGGCGTCCGACTACGTTCCGCCGCGGCACGAGTGGGCGCGGCAGGCGCCCGGGGATGCCGGCTTTGATGCGGCCCGGCTCGCGGAAGCCGTCGCATATGCGAAGAGCAAGGCGGAAGTGCAGCCGTCGGACCTGCGCCCCGTGCTGCTCGAGTCATACGGAACCAAGGAGCCGAACTACCGGATCCTGGGCCCGCTGGTGCCACGCGACCAGGCCAGCGGTCTCATCATCCGCGACGGCCGCATTGTCGCCGAGTGGGGCGACATCGACCGCGTCGACATGACCTTCAGCGTGGTCAAGAGCTATCTGTCGACCGTCGCAGGGCTCGCGGTCGAGGACGGCCTGATCGCCTCGGTCGACGACCGTGTTGGCCCGTACGTGCCGGGGCCGTGGTTCGAAGGCGCACACAACGGTGCGATCACCTGGCAGCACCTGCTGCACCAGACCTCGGACTGGAGCGGCACGCTGTGGGACGTGCATGACTGGGCCGACCGTCCCGAGGGCGACGATCCTTCGAAGCGGCCGCTACGTGCGCCCGGCACGCACTACAAGTACAACGATGTGCGCATCAACCTGCTGGCGCTGAGCCTGCTGCACGTGCTGCGCGAGCCGCTGCCACGTGTGCTGAAAGCGCGCATCATGGACCCGATCGGCGCCAGCAACACCTGGCGCTGGCACGGCTACGAGAACTCGTGGGTGCCGCTGGATGGGCTGCAGATGCAGTCGGTCTCGGGCGGCGGCCATTTCGGCGGCGGCATGTTCATCAGCGCGGCAGACCATGCACGCTTCGGCCTGCTGATGCTGCGCAACGGCCGTTGGGGCAAGCAGCAGCTCGTGTCGGTGAATTGGATCGAGCAGGCCACTCGCCCCTCGCCCATCAAGCCTGACTACGGTTACCTGTGGTGGCTCAATACCGACCGCAAGGCGATACCCGCGGCGCCCGAATCGGCCTTCTGGGCCGCAGGGTTCGGTGGCAACTACATCTATGTCGACCGCGAGCACGATCTCGTAATCGTGCTGCGCTGGACGCCGGATCTGGAAGGCGTCGTGACACGCTTCATCGGCGCCCTCGAGGCAGACGCCCAGCCCGCCGCGCCACGGCCCCGCACGCGATAAAAGCAGGGCCTGCCGCGGTGGCAGGCCCTGCTCCCCCACCCGACCCGACTGTCAGGGCATCAGTACCGTGTCGACCACATGGATCACGCCGTTGCTCTGGTAGACGTCGGCGGTGGTGACCGTCGATGTGTTGCCCTTGGCATCGACGACGACCACGGAATTACCATTCATACGCGCGGTCAGCGTGCCGCCCTGCACCGTCTTGAGCTTGGCTTGTCCACCGCCCGACTGGATCTGCGACGCAAGTGCGCGCGCGTCGACCCGGCCCGGCACGACGTGGTACGTCAGCACCGTGGTCAGCATCTGCTTGTTCTCCGGCTTCAGCAGCGAATCAACCGTGCCGGCCGGCAGTTGCTCGAATGCGGCGTTGGTCGGTGCGAAGACCGTGAACGGCCCTGCCCCCTTCAGCGTATCGACGAGGCCGGCAGCCTTTACTGCGGCGACGAGCGTGGTGTGATCCGCGGAGTTGACCGCGTTATCGATGATGTCGCGGCTGCGGAGCATCGGTGCACCGCCGACCATGGGGTTCGTGTCGGCCGAGGCCGACGCCGACGCAGAAACCGAGGTATCAGCCGATGCGCCCGCCATCGAATCGCGGGTATTCACTGAGTCCATCGAGCAGGCTGCGAGCGACAGCATTGCAGCCGAGGACAGAGCGAGGGTAAGCAGTCTGTGGTTCATCGGTAGAACTCCGTTTGGAAAGGGGCTGACGCTCGGCGGCTGCGATCAATACGATCGCTGCAGATGGCGTCGTTACCTTTACTTACGGCTGTTCGGCCGGTGCGGATGCAGATGCTGCGCCCAGCGCACGCGCCCGTTTGGTTTCCGTACGGGCACCGTCAAAGTCCAAGGTGGGCAGCGGGCCGGTGTGCTGTCGCGAGCGCGCCTGCCCTACACGCAGCGAACGCGGACACGCCGCGCCGGTTCAGTGCGGCGTGTCCGTGTCGCGGCTAGAGCGCGCTCAGCTATCCAGCCAGCGCTCGAGGTCGTCACTGCCGCCGATGCGCTCGCCATCGATGAAGGTCTGCGGCGTCGTCGGGACACCATGCTCGGCCTTGAACGCGTCGGTCTCTTCGCGCGTCGACAGATGACGGTCCTCGACGGAGTAGCCGTTACGCTGCAGAAGCTCGAGAGATTTCACGCCGAACGGGCATACATGGTCGGGCAGCACCATGCGATACAGCGTGGCCTGCTTTGATTCGTTGCTCTGGCTGGACTGGTTCATGTCGCGGCTCCTGCGTGTGGATAGCGGGCCCACACGTTATCCGCGCAGATGCAATGACGAGGTCACGACGAACGCTTGCGCAACAGCGTGATTGCAAGCGCGGGCGCCGAGGCTCTACCCGTCACATACGGCCCCGCTACGGGCGGCCGAGATACACACGCATGCCGATCAGCAACGCCGACCTCCGAGCTTCAGTCGGCCTCGGCAGCCGCTTCGCGTCCCTGCTGACGGATCAGCGCTTCTTCGCGCGCATCATTGATCGCATGTCGCAGGCCGTCGAGGTCGACATCGCCCTGCTCGTGCACGAAGCGACCGGTGAGCGCTGTATCAGGCTGCAGTTCGCCGGCTTCGAACAGCGCCCACATCTCCTCCGCGTACCAGGTGTCGAGCAGCTCTGGCGCCCAACGGCCGAGGCTTGCAGTGAGATTGTTGACGTCGCGGATCAGCATCCGCCGCGCCGCGTTGTTGCCGGCTGCGCTTACGACCTGCGGGAAATCGATGACGATCGGACCGTCGGGGCCGACGAGTACGTTGTACTCGGACAGGTCGCCATGGATCAGTCCGCAGCACAGCATGCGCACGACCTGCCTTACGAGCACCGCGTGAAACTCGCGCGCCTGCTCGGCCGTCAGCTCGAGCTCACCGAGCCGCGGTGCGGAATACCCGTCCGCATCAGTGACCAGCTCCATGACCAGCACGCCGTGGTAGTAACCGTACGGTTCCGGCACGCGCACGCCCGCATCGCGCAGCAGGTAAAGCGCGTCGACCTCGGTGTTTTTCCAAGCGGCCTCCTGCTGCTTCCGCCCGTAGTTGGTGGCCTTCCCGATCGCACGCGCCTCGCGGCTGCCACGCACCTTGCGGCCTTCTTGATACTGCACGCGCTGCTGAAAGCTGCGCTGCGCCATGTCCTTGTAGACCTTTGCACAGCGCACATCGTCACCGCTGCGGACAACGTAAACGGCGGCTTCTTTTCCGCTCTTGAGCGGGCGCAGCACTTCGTCGATGACGCCGTCATCGATCAGCGCTTCGAGCGCCTTCGGGGTTTTCATGCAGATCCGGAAACGATTGCCACGGTGGGCAGGCATCTTCGCATCTTGCGAACGCAAGCCCCAGCGCGCACGAGGGCCGCGTTCATGCAATCGCGATCGGGCAGCCGCAAAGCGCGGCCCGTTTCGAAGCGGGAGCGTCTCGCGCGGGTAGCGCGGGCGCGGCGCGAACCTAATGAACAGCCCGTTACAGAAGGCATTGCGGCCTTCACCCTGCTGGCAGCCGCTCGTGCGTAGCGTGCGCTTCGGCCCATGGGCCACCCCACCCGACCGAGGACAACAACGATGAACATCAAACATCCGATCGCGATGATGAGTACCGCGGTACTGACGCTTGCGCTTGGCGCATGTGCGCATACCGACGACAACGCCATGGCCGCAGGTTCTGCCGACGCCCGCGCGTCGACGTCAACGGCTTCCGCTGGCGCACGGGGCAGCGCAGGCGCGTCGTCGTCGCAGATGGGCTCGTCGAGCATGGGTTCGTCGAACATGGGCACGTCGAGCAGCGGCTCGTCGAACATGGGTCATTCCGGTTCGCACGGCTCGACCACGACCGGGGCAGCATCCGCAGGGTCCGCGACCGCTGGGTCGACTGGAATGGACGGCGCCCGCGGCCCGATGACAATCAACTCGGCGACCGAAGCACTGGCGCTGGTCGCGACCGTCGACCAGATGGAAATCGCGCTTTCGCAGCAGGCGAAGGCGAAGAAGGTCACCGGCCCGGTGATGGCATACGCCGACATGATGGTCGCGCAGCACACGCCGCACCTGGCGCAGACGCGCGCGATGATCGAGAAGATGGGCGGCATGCCGGCTGACGGCACGACGATCCAGAAGCTGATGGCCGCCGGCAAGCTCAGTCAGGATCGCCTGGGCGCGTTGCAGGGTGATGCGTATGCACGCGCCTACGTCGAGCACATGGTGGCGAGCCACCAGCACGCGATCGCAATGGTGGATGCGTCGATGAATGTGGCGACCGACCCGGCCGCGCGCGACTTCATGATGAAGACCCGGCAGGCGCTGCAGATGCACCTCGAGCGTGCCCAGCAGCTTCAGGGTCAGCTCGGCGGCTGAGGACTTGCTGCCCGGCGAACGGCGGGCGCTGCGGCCCGCCGCGGGGCGAAGGGATCGCAAGTCGGCCGGGCACCGCGCAACTGTCCGTCAACTACATCCATGCCCGCTTCGCCGGCAATCAAACGAAAACGGCCCAACCGTGTCTTTAGGCGGGGCCATTGCGCAACCCGGGCACCACGCCCGGGTTGGAGCAGAGGCATGAAACAGTCCGGAACACTGATCCACGATGCCGCGTATGCACTCGCGTTCCATGCGCTGGAGCCACGCCCGGAGCAGCCACGCGCGTTGCTCATCCTGCTGCACGGCGTGGGTGGCGACGAACACCAACTGGAGCCACTGGGCGCCGCCACCGCTGAAGACGTTCTCGTGGTGCTTCCACGCGGGCCGCGTTCGATCAGCGGCGACAGGTTGGGCTGGTTTCGCGAGGGGCTCAGCGAAGATGGTCCACAGATCGTTGAGGACGAGGCCGAAGATGCGCGGCTGAAGCTCGTCGAGTTCATTTCGCAGCTGCAGCAGCGCTTCGGCGTGCCGCCATCACATACCGTGGCCGCGGGCTTCAGCCAGGGCGGAATTCTCAGCGCGAGCGTCGCGCTTACTGAGCCCTCGTGTCTTGCGGGCTTCGGGATGGTCGGCGGGCGCCTGATGCCGGAACTGGAACCCCAGGTCGCATCGGTCGATTCATTTCGCCATCTGGACGCCCTGGTCGTGCACGGGCGCAACGACGAAACCCTGCCGCTCCAATGGGCCGAACGCGCGGAAGCCTGGCTCATGCGACTCGGGGTGGCGCACGAGCTGCGGTTGCACGACGCCGGGCATGAGCTCACCCCTGCAATGGAGTGGGATGTCCTCGACTGGTTCAGCGCCGCGGACAAGCGCTGGAACCAGCCACGCGAGGATGTGGGCCCCGACTCGTAGGACGACGCTGAGTCGCGGGACGACTCTGCGCCGCTATAAGCCGTGTGCCGCGAAATCCGCTGTCGCTGTGCGTGCCGCGCGCGCGTCGTCACAACGCAATGCCGGTGCTCGAGCGACTCATCAGACGAGTAGGTCGGCACGGCGATGCTGACGCGGGCACCGACTGCGACCGCCTACTCTTCCGCGCGGCCCGTGTTCTGCGCGGACACGTGAAATCCCGCCGCCTTCTTCGCTGCGTTGCGTGCCGCGAAGTGCGACAGCGGAATCGCGCGCACGCGTGCCAGCTCGAGCTGCTCGGCGTCGTCCGCACTGATCCCGGCCGCCTCGGCAAGCGCGAGCAGCGTTACGCCAAGGCCCCCGAGCTCCTGTGCCAACTCGCCCACAGGCTTTGAATACACGTGGTCGATCAACCGGTGCAGCATCGCGGCATCGCACCCGCAGGCCTGCGCGGTCTCGATCGCTTCCTCCGCCAGCCTGAGTCCGCGTTGCGCGACCGAGCGCGCGTCGTGGTCACCGAATGCAGCAACGCACCACTCATGCGTCTGCGCCTGCCGCTCATCCCTGCCCTGCAGCACCGCCCCTCCGCCCTGACCTGCGCCCACTGTGCTCATCTCTTCTCCGGTCTGCCTGACGTCGTGAGGGTACGGCGATGAGCCCGACGTGGGAACGGCCCGACGGGACGCACGCTCGCTGCGCTTCAGTACGGCGGCCGAATCGGTCGAGGCTATGCCGGCGCGCGGACCAGCTCAGGCAGCCGTACCGAGCGAGCGCACGCGCTTGAGCGCGTACATCGATGCGTCGGCGCGCCGCAGCAGTGCCTCGATGTCGGCGTGCCCGCCGTTCGCGACCGCGACGCCGACGCTGGCGCCGCGATAGTGGATGTCTCGTCCATCGATCCAGTAGATGCCGCGCGTGCAGTCGATGAGGCTTGCGCGGATCGCTTCGGCCGACAGCTCGGCGCCATGCGGCCCGACCGGAGCGGCCACGACGAACTCGTCGCCGCCGAAGCGTGCCACCAGGTCCGCCGCGCGCCGGCTGGCAAGGATGCGCTGCCCGACTGCCGCAAGCAGCTGGTCGCCGGCTTCGTGCCCGTAGGTGTCGTTGATCGCCTTGAAGCCGTCCAGATCGACGAACGCCACAACGATCGCCGATCCGTCCCGCTCGATGCGTGCCAGCATCCGCGTGAGTTCCTGCAGCAGCGCGCGTCGGTTGGGCAGGCAGGTCACCGGATCGGTAAGGGCCGAGGCAGCCAATTCGGCGTTTGCCTGCTGCAGCTGCACGAGCAACCGCTCGCGTTCGACGTGTTGCCCGATCAACTGGGAGAACATGCCCAGGATCTTTTCGGCATCGGCGGTGAGCGGTGCACGCGACGAGCTTGCGGCGCAAAGTGTTCCGTAGAGCTCGCCGCAGCTGGTGCGCACTGGGGTGCTGACATACGTGTTGATGCCCAGCGCACGCGCGGCTTCGGAGTCGCCCCAGCACGTGCCGACGTCGTCGGTGAACGTCCGGCCTTCGTCGAGCGAGCGCTTGCAGAGCGTGTCCTCCCACGGCGCCGATAGTCCCTCAGGAATCTGCAGCTGGCGGGAGTTGCGCGCGTAGACGATGTGCTGGAAGCCCTTGTCCAGGTCGATCGTCGTGAGGTACGTGGATTCCAGGCCCGTCACCGCCTCGAGCATCTCGAGCAGCGGGCGGGTGAGGTCCTCGAGCGTCCGGGCGGACGAGATCGAGTCTGCAAGCTGGGCGAGGATGGCTTCCATGGACTGCACGAGTGGACCTGACGTCCTCGTCAACGGCCCCCGGCTCCGCGGCTTGAGGGCACTTCGCGGCTGCCGGCAGATTGCGACAAGCCGGCGCGAGCGGTCGGGCCCGGCCGGCGCGCCCGGCACGTGCGCCCCGGCCACCATACGCCCGCGTTTACCAGTCGCCAGCGTGATCAGCAGCCCGGAGCGTCCCGGACCGCGGCAGGAACCCTATGACGTGTCTCGGTCGGCGCGTCGATCTCGGCTCGCGGGCCTCTCCACGGTCGACACGTCCGTGAAGGGGCTCACCGAACTGGTTCAGCAGCCCGCGCTACTGCCGGTTTGATGCCCCCTTGATGGCCGTCCCGCTCTGATGGGGGTGCCCGCGCCGCCGATGCCGCTTATCCGGCTGCGGCGCAGCCACAGAGGAGTACGTAGATGAGCAACCGACAGAAAGACTCGAGCCATAACCAGGCTCAGCACCGCGGCATGAACAATACCGATCCGCAGGCCAAGCACGATCAGGAGAGCCAGGACTGGGTGGACGCCCGCAACTCGCAGGATCCAGACGCGCCGGGCGGCAAGCGCCGCTATATGCACGGGGAAGAAGACAACAAGACGCAGTGAACCCGCTAGCGGACGCGATCGCCGTTGGGATCGCGCCGCGTAGCAGCCGCGGTCGGCGTCAGCGGGCGTCCCGCCGCGGCAGGGTCCACTCGGGTCGGATGAAGTGGCAGGTGTAGCCGTTCGGGTACCGCTCCAGGTAATCCTGGTGTTCGGGCTCGGCCTCCCAGAAGTCACCGACCGGCGCTACTTCGGTCACCACGCGCCCGGGCCACATGCCAGATGCTT
The DNA here is from genome assembly GCF_042434515.1 of Lysobacter korlensis. Lineage (NCBI taxonomy): Bacteria > Pseudomonadati > Pseudomonadota > Gammaproteobacteria > Lysobacterales > Lysobacteraceae > Lysobacter > Lysobacter korlensis. The sequence goes on along the minus strand of NZ_JBHLTG010000003.1, from coordinate 730,197 downwards.
CCACGTCGGCGATCGTGTCCTCGGCGATCTGCTTCTGTTCGGGTGAGTCGTAGTAAATCGCGGACCGGTACGACATCCCGCGGTCATTGCCCTGGCGGTTGGGTGTGGTCGGATCGTGGATCTGGAAGAAGAATTCCAGCAGCCGGCGGTATGTGATCTTCGAAGGATCGAACACGATCTCGATCGCTTCGGCATGCGTGCCGTGGTTGCGGTAGGTCGCATTCGGAACATCTCCGCCGCTGTAGCCGACGCGTGTCGAGACCACGCCCTCCTGCTTGCGGATCAGATCCTGCATGCCCCAGAAGCAGCCGCCGGCGAGTACCGCGCGCTCAGTGGTCATCGCACGTCCTCCACCTGGTCGAGGTAGGCGCCGTAGCCCTGCGCCTGCATGTCGTCGCGATGGATGAAGCGCAACGATGCGGAATTGATGCAGTAGCGCAGCCCGCCACGATCACGCGGACCGTCGGGAAACACATGCCCGAGGTGACTATCGCCATGCGCCGAACGCACTTCCGTGCGGATCATCCCGTAGCTCGTGTCCCGCAACTCGCTGACGTTGGCCGGCTCGATCGGCTTGGTAAAGCTCGGCCAGCCGCAGCCCGACTCGTACTTGTCCGAAGAGGCGAACAGCGGCTCGCCCGACACGATATCGACGTAGATGCCCGGCTCCTTGTTGTTCAGATACTCGCCCGTGCCCGGCGCTTCGGTCCCGCTTTGCTGGGTCACGCGGTACTGCTCGGGCGAGAGCTTCGAAACTACGTCTGGATTCTTCGTGTACTGGCTCATCGGCAGCTCCTAGGGCGGCGTTGAGCAGAATGGATGAGGGCCGAAGCGGGCGAACTCAAGCCGCGGGGCGCGCTCCGGCCGCGGGCGCGAGCGCCGCTTCAGTACTCGCGCAGCCGGTCGACCAGCCCGCTGATCGGCAGGCCGGCCTCGAGCCTGCGGATCTTGCCGGCCACCTGTTCGCACGCGACCGCCACGTCCGTCAGTGCGGCGACGTGCGGCGTCATCTCGACGCGCGGGTGGCTCCAGAAGCGGTGGTCCGCGGGCAACGGCTCTTCGCGGAACACGTCCAGATAGGCGGCGCCCAGCGCACCCGTGTCCAGCGCCTCCAGCAGCGCACCGTCGTCGACGAGTTCGCCGCGCGAGAGGTTCGCCAACACCGCGCCCGCCGGCAGCAGCGCGAGCCGCACGCGATCCAGCAGCGTGTCGGTCTCGCGCGTCAGCGGCAGAAACAGCATCACGAGGTCGCTACGCCTGAGCAGCGCATCCAGACCGGCGTCGCCATGTTCACAGGCGACGCCAGGCAGGTCTTTCGCGCCGCGACTCCAGCCGCCGACATCGAACCCGAACCCGGCAAGCGCCTGCGCCACCGCGCCGCCGAGCACGCCCAGCCCGAGGATCCCGATGCGATAGCTCCCGCGTGTGCGCAACGGCTGCGGTGCCCACCGCGCTTGTGACTCGTCGCGTGCGTAATCGCGGAAGCGCCGGAACTCGCGCAGTGCGACATAGAGCGCGTACTCGACCATCTGGTCGGCCATGCCCGCGTCTTCCATTCGAACCAGCGGCACGTCGCGCGGCAGCGATGGCATTGCAAGCAGAGCGTTGACGCCTGCGCCCAGCGAGAACAACGCCTTCAACCGCTGTTGGCGCGCGAAGAGTTCCGGAGACGGCTTCCACACCACCGCGTAGTCGCAGTCGACGGCATCCGGCCCCGTGTGTATGCGCGCCTCGGGCAGGCAGGCGGCCAGCGCGCCTCGCCAGGCGTGCTGGTCCTTCGCAGTGCAGATCAGTACGTCCATCGGTCGCGTATCGTCCGGGCCGGATTCGGAGGTCGCTGCGATCAGCAGCCTTTCGCCGGCGCCCGCAGCGCCGACGACTTGCAGGCGATTGTCGCGCAGGCAGGCGGGTCATGTCCGCCGTCGGGTGTGGGCGCCGCGTACGGGCTGCGATCGGGCTCAGGGCGCGCAGGTAGACCTGACATGCACCGCCACACGCGCTGACCGAGCGAGCTGGAAGCCAACGTGGACCGCGCCCTGCCCCACGCCGCGGCCTAAGCCGCGGCGGCGTTACCCCCTACGCGATTACGAAGCCGTGGCGCCCTGCACAAGCCGCTTCGCCGTGCTCTTCGCGAAGCCGATCGTCGCGCGATGCAAGGCCCCGAGTGCGCGTCGGCGCGGTGGAATGCGCCAGCCCAGCCCGGCCTTGATCACGTTGAGGCACGGATGGCACCGGCCGCAGGGCTCCGTGCCGACCGGCCTGTGGCAGAACCACGTATCGAGCATGATCGGCCGCCAGCCGCGCGCATCCACCTCGCGCGCCATGTCCTGCTTGGTGATGTCGAACAGCGGGAACACGTACGAACCGAAAATCGTGCCCACGTCGGTGTGCTGCTCTGCCGCGGGGATGCGGTACGCGGGGTAGCCCGCAGGCGACCTGCCCTGCTCGACTAGATCGAGCAGCAGCGCTCCAGCACCGTAGCGCTCACGCTCGAAGCCGATTTCGACATCCTTGAGGTCGCGTTGCCGGCAGAACCGTGCCAACCAGTTGTACTGCGAACCTATCGGAAACTTGGCGGCCAGCCGGTTGAACGCCTGGTCGATCGCGGCGTCCGGCTGAAGTTCGGCGACGCGCGCGAACAACGTCGGACGCATGAGTTCGCGCGTGTACGGGTGAAGTTCCGCAAGACGCTCGCGGATACGGTCCATTGTTCGCAGTTCGACCTGCAGCGAGCCACGGTTGTCGTCGACGAGGTAGATCGGCGTCACCGGCTTGCGGTGAACAAGCAATACCCTCAGCAGTTGAAATGTCGAATCCCAACCGCTGGTCCAAAGCAGATGTACGGGTGCTGCGTCCTCGCCGGGCATTTGATCGTTCCGTCACTTTGCTGCTTCGAAGGACGCAGCGCCCGGGTCGAAGCGGCCACGGCCGGTTGGGAGCTGGTCAGCGTTGTGTACGTGAACGCTGCCTGCGGGCCCCGGGCCCCGTGTGATGCGGCCCGCGCCCTTCGATCACGACGCGCCCGGTGTCTTCCCGGCAGCCATATCGCTGCCTCGCCGTGGCGGTGCAACTCCCACAAAAGCGAAACGCGACCCGAGCGCCGTGCAATGCGACGGCGCTTGGGTCGCGTCCGAACCTCGTGTCAGGCCATCGCTGTGCGCTGCGTGAAGCGGCGGGCAGTCTTCTTCACCAGCCCGATCGTTGCGCGGTGCACGGCTGCGTAAGCGCGCCGATGCGACGGGATGCGCCAGCCCAGCCCCGCTTTGACCACCCCGACGCAGGGGTTGCACATGCCGCAGGGCTCGGTGCCCGCCGGACGGTGGCAGAACCATGTCTCGAGCATGATCGGACGCCACCCGCGGGCGTCGACTTCCTGCGCCATTTCCTGCTTGCTGATCTCGAACAGCGGGCACGCGTAAGCTCCGAAGACGAGCTGTGCATCCGGATGCTGGCCGTCCGGCGAGATGCGATGCACCGGATAGCCGGCCGCGGACGTGCCTGCCACGCCGAGATCGGTCAGCAGCGCACCCGCCCCGTTGCGCGTGCGCTCGAATCCGACCTCGACATCGCGCAAGCCGTGCTGGCGGCAGAACTTCGCAAGCCACTCGTACTGGGTGCCGATCGGGCACTCGCGAAGAAGTCGCGCGAATGCCTGCTCGATCTCCGGATCCGCCGGCAACTGCGACACGCGGTCGGACATCGTCGGCAGCATCAGCGTGCGCGTTTCCGGGTAGTGGCGTGCCAGCGCGTCGCGAATCCGCTCCATCGTGCGCAGCTCGACATCGAGCGACGAGCGGTTCTCATCGATCAGGTAGATCGGCCGCACCGGCAGACGATGAACCAGCAGCAGTCGCAGCAGCTGGAACGTGGAGTCCCAACCGCCGGTCCAGAGCAGGTGCACGGGGTCCGTGTTGTGGTTGTCCATTACGTTTGACGCCTTCTTTGTGCGCTCGGGTACACCCGTAGAACGGGGTTGGGCGGGATCCGGGGCCAACTCTGTCGATACCGCCCCATTTGGTTGTACTTAGGCGAGATTCAGTGCATCCCGGCCCGAGCTAGTGACCTGCGCCGGCCGGTGCCCCACGCCGGTCCTGACAGATGCGGTCGTGATCAGCGATGTGCCAGCGCGAATTCGAGGGCGGCGCACACCGCGGCCGCCTGCGCCGCGTTGCATTGCTCGGCCGTCGCCCGCGGGCTGTCCGGGTAGACCTCGGTCGTCGTCGTGTATCGCGCATCCGTGATGCCCGCGCACAGCGCGAGCTGCCGCACCGGGTAGTTGATGACGCCCGGCGCGACCACTGGCGATCCGATGATCTCGCCGTTGCGGTCGGCCGGCGCGATATGCGTGACCTTCGCGACTGCTTCGATCACCGCAGTCTGGAATTCGGGCTGCGGGTTTTCGCTGTCACCGACGGTGTAGAAACCGTCCGGGATTTCGCCGGCTTCGAACGACTCACCGTCGCGCGCCGCTTTTGCGGGACGGAACTCCGACTCGTCGGAGTCGGTGGTCTCGTGCAGGTCGATGTGCACCAGCACCCGCTCGCGCAGCGGCGCGACGAGTTTCATCAGCGCATCGGCCTCGGCTGAGCCTCCACCCTCGCGGAACGAACGGTTCGGGTCCACCGCATCGGGGTTCCACCGGTTCACGCGTTCGTAGCCCCACGGGCTGACGCACGGAACGACCAGCAGGTTGATCCGCCCGGCGAAGTCCGCCGCGTGCCGGTCGAGGAACTGCAGCGCACCGTGCACGCCACTGGTCTCATAGCCGTGCACGCCGCCGGTGACCAGGGCGATCGGGAGGTCGTCGTTCCACTCCCGGCTTCTGACCGCGAACAGCGGGTAGCGATCCGGCGGATAGTCCAGGCAGCCGTAATGCTCGACGTCGAAGCGACCGCGCAGCTGCTCGATCCTGGCAAGCACATCGCTTTCGTAACTGCGCCGGCGCGATTGCCGCGACCGCCATTCGTCGCGCTCGGCATCGCCCCAGGCGGTACCGGGCGTGCCGATGGGATAGAAGGCCTGGGCTGCACTCATGTCGACCGCCTGCGTGGGTGCGTGAAGGGCGCCGACTCTAGCACCAGACCAGAGCGATGCTGGCATCCCGTCTGCGCACTTCCGGCACCGGACAGCCCCGGCAAACCGGGCGCCGTCCGTCGTCACGCAAAGGCGAGCGCCGCCGCGCCTCAAAAACGCCGAAGGCGCGCACCGCACACCGGCGCGCGCCTTCGTCAATCACGTCCGAACATACGGCGCGCCAGTCGCGCGCCGCCGCTCGCGCTATCGGGTCGGACCCGGCTGCTGCTGGTCCGATGCCGCCGCATCCGACGCCGCATCGGACTGCTGCAACGGGTCCTGCGGCTGATCGCCCATTCCCGAGGTCGGATCGACCGCGCCGCCGCCATCGACTATGGCGCCCGCGTCTACGGACGTGTCCGCCGGCATGGGCTGCGTGGCGACGGTGTTGCCGTCGGCTACTCCCGGAGCGGGCGCCGCGCCGGGCGATGGTCCCGCGAAACCGGCAGCACCGTCGGACTCGACCGCCGCGTTCTCGGTTTGCTCCGCGCCGCCGCAGGCAGCCAGTGAAAGCGCCAGCACGGCGGCGCCAAGAACTCGATAGATCGTCATCGGAAACCTCTGGATAGGTGTAGACGCTAGACGCGCCAACCGCAGCTTGGACAGTGAGGCGACTGCATGTGCAATCCCGGCGTGAAGTGTTGCGGGGCATTCAGCCGTGTTCCATACGACCGGCAATGCGCGCGGCGGTCGCTACACTGCGCACCCGTTTTCCCGGCTGCCCCGATGTCCCTTCCGGTTCGTCTTGCCCAACGCGTCGCCCAACTCCTGGGCTGCACCCGTACGGAAGCAGAGCAGTACATCCGTAACGGCTGGGTCTCGGTCGACGGACACGTCGTCGAAGCCCCGCAGCAGCGCGTGACGGATGAGCATGTCGAGGTCAACGCCGAGGCCAGCGCCGAAGCTGTCGAGCCGGCGACCATCCTGCTGCACAAGCCGGCGGGTTTCGATGGCGACGGCGGATCGAACCCGGCGTCGGGGCTGGTCACGCCCGAGAACCACTGGGCGCACGACGCCTCCGGTGTTCGCCGCCTTCAGCGCCATTTCCACCGCCTCACGCCACTCGTGCCGCTGGAGCGCGAGGCCAGCGGGCTGATGGTGCTGTCGCAGGACGGGCGCGTCTGGCGCCGCCTGACCGAGGACGCGGACCAGATCGAGCACGAATATCTGGTCGAGGTCGAAGGCGAAATCGCACCGTATGGTCTGCGTCGGCTCAACCACGGCCTGTCGTACAACGGCCGCCCCCTCCCCCCGTGCAAGGTGAGCTGGCAGAACGAGGTCCGGCTGCGCTTCGCGATCAAGGCCGCCAGACCCGGCCAGCTGCGCGATATGTGCCGTCAGGTCGGGCTGGAGGTCGTCTCCATCCGCCGCCTACGGATCGGCAGGATCCCGCTGGGCAAGGGCCCGGAAGGCGCGATGCCGCCGGGCCAGTGGCGCTACCTGCCCGTAGGCGAGCGGTTCTGAAATCCTGTCGTCCGGACGTTTTATCCGGCGGGCGTTCGCGAACGCGCGCATAAAAAATCACCCGGCCCTTCCGGACCGGGTGACGTCTGCGATGTTCCAGCTATCCGACCCGCGCCGCTGAAGCTGCGCAGCCGGTCGGTGGATTACTGCTCCGGCGGAGTGGCCGGCTGCTGATCGGTGGTGCTGCCTTCGAGCACCGGCTCCGTCTGCAGCGCCGGGTCCAGCGCCGGCTCGACAGTGCCAGCCGCCGAGCCTGCCGGCTCCGCACCCACTTCGCCCATCGCACCCGCGTCCGCCGTCGTCGCGCCTACGTCCGCATCGGTTTCGATGACGTTCTCTTCGGGCGAGCCCGTCACGATGCCTTCGTCGCCCGCCTGCGGAATCTCACCCGCGGCCGGAGCTTCTACTGCGGTCTCGGCCGCCGGCTGCTCACCAGCGCAAGCCGCAAGTGCAAGGCCGAGCGAAACGGCCAGGAGAGCTCTGTACATGGTCATAACAAACCTCTGCATGGTCATGACGCCCTAATGCGTCGGGGCGGAGCATGCGGCGGTTCGGCGGACGAAGTGCAAGGTTCGCGTGAAGTGTTGCGTGCGATTCAGGCGCAACCGTTGACGTAACTGTCACGCGTCAGGACCTTGCGCGTCGCACGCGCTCGGCGTCGTCGCTATGCTCCGCGCAACGGGAGGGGTGATGACACGCGTACTGCTGGTGGAAGATGAGGTGTCGATCGCGCAGACCGTCGAGTTCGCGCTGCGCGCCGACGGCTTCGAGACCGCGCATGCATTGAACGGCCGCAACGCGCTGCAACTCGCGGCCAGTGGGGCATTCGACCTTGCGATCCTCGACGTCGGGCTGCCGGACATCGGCGGCTTTGCGCTGTGCCGCGAGCTGCGCAAAGCCGGCGATTTGCCCGTCATTTTTCTCACCGCGCGCGACGCCGAGGCCGACCGCATTCTCGGCCTCGAAATCGGCGCCGATGATTACGTGGCCAAGCCGTTCTCCCCGCGCGAACTCGTGGCTCGCGTGCGCGCGGTGTTGCGGCGCAGCCAGGGGCCGTCAACATCCAGCGGCTTTGAACACGATGCGATCGGACACCGCATCTGCTTCCGCGGCCGCCTGCTGGATCTGACGCGTTACGAGTACGGCCTGCTTGCAGCGCTGTTGCAACGCCCGGGCGCAATCCTGACGCGCGCGCAGCTGATGGATCGCGTCTGGGGCGGCGACAGCGAAAGCTCCGATCGCACGGTCGATACGCACATCAAGACGCTGCGCGCGAAATTGCGCGACGTCGCACCCGACGCGGACCCGATACGCACGCAGCGCGGCCTCGGCTATTGCCTGCAGGTCGACTGACCGTGCGGATCGGCCTGCGCATCTTCCTCGGCTATTTCGCGATTGTTGCGCTGGCCGGTCTGCTGCTGTCGCAGGTGTTCCTGGCCCAGGTGAAGCCGGGTGTGCGTCAGGCAATGGAAGACACACTGGTCGACATGGCAAACGTGCTGGCGGAACTCGCGACCGACGACTTCCTCGCCGGTCGCATCGCCGACGGCCGGTTCGCGCAGCGCGTGCAGTCGCTGCGCGAGCGTGACCCGGACGCGGCCATCTGGGGCTTCGCGAAACGCGCTGCGCACTACCGCGTGTATGTCACCGACGCTCGCGGCGTGGTCGTCTACGACAGCACGGGTGAAGGCGTGGGCGAGGACTACTCGCGCTGGAACGACGTCTATCTCACGCTTCGCGGCCGCTATGGCGCACGGTCGACGCCGCTGGATCCCGGCGATCCCGAGTCCACCGTGATGCATGTCGCCGCGCCAATCCGCGACGCGGCGGGCAACATCGTCGGTTCGCTTACCGTCGCCAAGCCGAACCGCGTCATCGCACCCTTTATCGAACGCAGCCGAAGCATCGTGCTGACGTGGGGCGCGGTGCTGCTCGGGGTAGCGCTGTTGATCGGTATCGCCGCCGCGGCGTGGCTTTCTCGTCAGCTCGGACTGCTTCGGCGTTACGCGCATGCGGTGAGCGTGGGCGAACGCGCGCCGCTTCCACGCACGGCCGGCGAGTTTGCCGACCTCGGCAATGCGCTCGAGACCATGCGCGTGCAGCTTGAAGGCAAGCAATACGTCGAGCGCTACGTGCATACGCTGACGCACGAGATGAAAAGCCCGCTCACGGCGATCCGCGCCAGCGCGGAACTGCTGGAGCAACCGTTGCCGCCGCAGGACCAGGCGCGGTTCGCCGAGGCCATCCGCTGCCAGAGCCAGCGGCTTGCGACGATGATCGACAAGATGCTGGCGCTTGCGGCCATCGAGCATCGGCAGCGGCTTGAAGTCGCTCAGCCTGTCTACATCGCGCAGGTGATCGCGCAGCTCGTCGAAGACAGCCATTCGCGGCTGCAGTCGCGGGGCCAGCGCATCGAACTGACGAGTGATGACGACGCGCTGCTCGTGCGCGGTGACGAGTTCCTGCTGCGGCAAGCCCTTGGCAACCTGGTCGACAATGCGTCCGACTTCGCGCCCGAAAACAGCACAGTCGACATCGAAGTCAGGCGTGAGAGCACCCACGTCCGGATCGAAGTACGCGACCGCGGGCCGGGCGTGCCCGACTACGCACTGGACCGCGTGTTCGAGCGCTTCTATTCGCTACCGCGGCCGGGCCATGGGGGTCGCAGCAGCGGGCTGGGCCTTTGCTTCGTGGCCGAGGTGGCGAAGTTGCACGGCGGCACGGTCGAACTTGAAAACCGCGACGGCGCGGGCGCACGGGCAACGCTGCGCCTGCCGCTTTCGGGCTGAAGCCGGCGGCCCGTAATGTGACGGCCACGCGCGGTTTCGCGCAGCACGCGCCCTGCCCTCCACCCCGCTGCGGCAACCGGCGACTAGAATGCGCGGCCCTTTCGACCGGCGAACCCCCGTGCGCATCGGCATCGATTTCGGCACCAGCTACTCGGCCGCAGGCGCGGTCATCGACGGACAGCTCGAGCTCGTGCGCTTTGGCGATGCCCAGCAGTTCCGCACCACTGCGTACTTTCCGCAGGCGCTGCCCGATGCGTCCCGCTTCGAGCTGACGCCCGCGCTTGAAGCCGAGGTGGACGCGCTGGTGCGCGCCAGCCGCGCCGAGCAGGCACGCGTCGCCGCGCGGGCGCGCGAACGCGCCGAGGCATCCGCCGGCCCTGCCATCCCGTTCGTCGCGCGTTCGGAAGCGCAACTGCGGCGGGATGCGCTGCTGCTCGTGCGCCGGCATTGGCTGGAAGCCGAGATGACGCGGGCGCGCCAGTCAGTCGCGGAGCTGCAGAATGCGGTGTACGGCGACGCCGCGATCGAGGCCTACCTGGCCGAAGGCGACGGGCACCTCGTCGTGTCGCCGAAGTCCATGCTCGGCTACAAACTCCACGGCGCTGCACGGGACGTGCTGGTCGGCATTGCGCTGCACATCCTCGAGCACATCAGGGTGACGGCTTCGGAGCAGTTCGGCGTCCCCGTGCGCGAAGCGGTGTTAGGCCGGCCGGTCGAGTTTCGAAGCTCGATGGGTGCGGCCGGCGGCGAACAGGCGATCGAACTGCTGACCGAAGCAGCGCGCGGCGCCGGCTTCGACCGCGTGACCTTCCTTGAGGAGCCCGCCGCCGCGGCGTTCGGATACCACCGCGAGCTGCGCTCAACGCAGCGCACGCTCGTCGTCGATATCGGCGGCGGAACCACTGACATCGCGGCTGCGGATGTCGGCGGCGAGGCCGACGCTCCGCGCGTGCACGGCGCCTGGGGCATCGCGCAGGGCGGCACCGACGTCGACCTCGCGCTCAGCATGCGGCGCTTCATGCCCCTGTTCGGCAAGGACCACACGCGCACGCCGGTGCATCACTACTACGAAGCGGCAGCCGTGCACGACCTGCAGCGGCAACAGGCGTTCCGGGCGCGCGTGGGTTTCGGCGACGTGCCCTCGCCGTTCGGCGAGCGGCTCATAACGCTGCAGGAGCCCGGCAACACCGTGCGCCTGCAACGCGATGTCGAGGACGCGAAGATCGCGCTCAGCACGCAGCCGCAGCATGAAGCGCTGCTCGACTACATCGAGCCGGGGCTGCGCGCCGCGTGCGTGGGCGAAGACCTCACGCGTGGTGCCGATGCATACCTGCGCGCGTTCTCGGCACTGCTCGTCGACGTCCGTTCGCGCCTGGACCGGCTCCCCGACACGGTGTTCCTGACGGGCGGCATGTCACGCGGGCCCTACATCAGACGCGTCGTGGCCGATGTGTTTCCGGAAGCGGAAGCCGTGCACGGCAACGCATCGCTCGGCGTGGTGAGCGGTCTGGCGGCCGCGGCGGGCGGCGGAGACCGGTAGCGGCAGCCGGGCGTGCCCTCGCGGGTCAGCCGGCCCGGTTGCCCGCCACGCAGGCGTTGATGGATTTCAGCAGCTGGTCGGCCGTCACCGGCTTCACCAGATGGCAGTCGAACCCCGCGACCCGCGACAGCTCGTGGTCGGAGTCCTGCCCGTAGCCGGTCAGCGCGACGAATGCGGCGTGGTTCCACCGCGGGTCGCTTTTGAGTTGCCCGAGTAGTTCGTATCCGCTCATCCCCGGCAGCCCGATGTCGAGCACGAACACGTCGTATGCGGCGTCGCTGCTGCCGGCGACCTGCAACGCGGCGATCGGGTCGCGCTCCACCCTCACTTCGTGGCCGGCCATGCGCAGCACCTCGGCCAATGTCGTGGCCGCGTCCGCGTTGTCATCCACGAGCATCACGCCCAGTGCCGCGGCGCCCGCTTCCGGCGCGGTTTTCGGGGCCGGCGCCTCGTCGGGTGCGTGGCTCAGCGGCAGCCGCACGGTGAACACGCTGCCGCACAGCTCGCCTTCGCTGCTCGCCTCGACCTTGCCGCCGTGAAGCTGCACGACGCTCTTGACCAGGGCCAGGCCGACCCCAAGCCCACCCTGGGACCGGTCCGGCGTGCGCTCGGCCTGGGTGAACAGATCGAACACGCGAGGTAGCAGCTCGCGCGGGATACCGACGCCGTTGTCGACGACGCGGACGACGGCTTTTTCTTCCTCGGTGCCAAGCTCCAGCCGGAGCCGGCCGCCGTCGGGGGTGTATTTGGCGGCGTTGTTGAGCAGGTTGGCGACGACCTGGATCAGGCGCGTGCGGTCGCCGCTAACGAACACCGGCGCTTCGGGAGCGTTGATCTCGAACGCATGCGCGCGGGCCTGGATCATGGGGCGTACCTGCTCCACCGCGGTTTCCAGTACCGGGCCCAGCTCCAGCGGCGTCATTTCGAGTTCGACGAGGCCGCGCGTCACGCGCGAGACGTCCATCAGATCGTCGACGAGTTCCTTCATGTGGCCCACCTGGCGCGTGATGACGCCGCTGGCGCGGGCGACGACGGCCTCATCGGCGGGCGCCATCTGCAGCAGGTGCGCAGCCGAGCTGATCGGGGCCAGCGGGTTGCGGAGCTCGTGCGACAGCAGTGCGAGGAACGAGTCCTTCGCCCGATTCGCAGCCTCGGCATGCTGGCGCGCATCGCGTTCGCGCAGCAGCAGCGCCTCGCGTTCGGCCTCCAGTTGCTGCCTGAGGGTGACGTCCACCACCAGCAGCAAACGGATTTCGTCAGCCAGCGAGGTGACGCGGCAGTCCAGGTGCACCGTCCGCCCGATCTCCGCGGTCGTGGTCACCGAAGACGCGTCGCGATTGCATCGCTTGCCGCACGTTTCCAGTATTCCGTGCACCAGGCGCTGCAGCTCGGGCCAGACATCCCCGTCGTCCGATTCCAGCCCGAAAATGCGCAGCATCTCGGCATTGCTTTCCAGCAGCGCGCCCGTGGCATCGACCAGCGCAATGCCGACCGGTGCGGTCCGGAACATTGCTTCGAAGCGCGCGCGCGAGCGCATCTCCGAATCCTCCGCCGCCCGCGCGCGCAGCAGCGCGTTGATTGTCGCGACCAGCACGCCAGGGTCAGCGGGATGCGTGAGGTAGGCGTCGGCCCCGGCCTCGAGGCCGCGGATCTTGTCCTCGTCGCGCATGCGTTGGGCGGTCAGGTGAATCACCGGGACGCGGGTGTTCATCGCGCTCGCGCGCAACTGCCGGCAGACTTCAAAGCCGTCGATGTCAGGCAGGTTGACGTCGAGCACGATCGCGCCGCAGCCGGGCGCGAGCTCCAGCGCCTGTTCACCGGTCGTGGCCTCCAGTACTTCGGCGCCCGCAGCGCGCAGCACGCGCACGGTGGAGTACCGCGTGGAGTTGGTGTCGTCGACGACCAGCACCGGCCGGTCGGTCTGGATCTGGCCGATCACGCGGAGGCCTCTGTCTCACTCCGTGAGACCGGAGGCTTCGACGGCAGGATCGCGTGAAACGTCGAGCCCACGCCCGGCGTGCTTTCGACCTCCACGCGTCCGCCCAGCAACTCGGCAAAGCGCCTGCACAGCGACAGTCCGAGTCCGGTCCCGCGCTGGCTGCGGCTGCGGGCCGAGCTGATCTGCACGAAATCCTCGAACAGCGTGGCGAGGTCGGCTTCAGCAATGCCGATGCCGGTGTCTGCCACTGAAAAGCGCACCATGTCCTCGGGCTCCACGCGGGCCGAGATCACGATCGAGCCGTGCTCGGTGAACTTGTAGGCGTTGGAGATGAAGTTCCGCAGGATCTGCGCCACCTTCTGGTTGTCGGAGTACATGCTCGGCACGCCTTCGGGCTCTTCAAACACCACCGCGACATCGCCCGCCGTCGCGATCGGCTTGAACATGCCGCGTAGCGCGGAGAACAGATCGACCAGCTCGAACCAGTCCGGCGACACCGTAATCCGCCCGGCCTCGACCTTGGCCAGGTCGAGCAGGTCGTCGACCATCTCGCTGAGTTCGCCCGCCGCCTGCTGGATGAACTCGACCTGCCGCTCCTGCTCCTCGGTCAACGGCCCGTCGAGGCGCTCGATCAGCAGCCGGCCCATGCTCTGGATCGACACCAGCGGCGTCCTGAACTCGTGGCTCATGTACGACAGGAAGCGGCTCTTGAGCTCGGATACCTGCCGCAGCTCCTCGGCCTGCTCGTCGAGTTCCGAGTAGAGCGCCAGCACGCCGTTGTTCGTCTCGGCGAGTTCGGCGTTGAGCGAGGCGATCTGGCTGCGCGCCACTGCCAGTTGCTGTTCCAGTTGCGCGATTTCGGTGTTCATCCGCCGCCTCAGGTCTCGATTACGAGCACAGTCGCGTCATCCCTGACCCGCTGTACGTCCCGGAACAGCGTAGCGGCAACGACCTGAGGGTGGCGCGTACGCAAGCCCGGATAGCTGTGCACCGACCATCGCGAAGCCAGTCCGTCGGTGTGCAGTGCGGCCAGCGCTCCCCGCCCCACCTCGACGCGGTTTTCGCGCACGGTCGGGCAGATGCCGCCCAGGGTGCCGTTCTGGCTGGCCAACCCGCGCGCATCGTCCAGTCCGATGACGACGACCGCGACGTTGCCGATCCCAGCGTGCACAAGCACCCGCGACTCGCGGTCGAACGCAACCGTCGAGCAGGCCGAACCGCGGGTGCCGTGGCTGCGCTCGTGCGCCACTGTCAGGCAGCGGCCCGGCTCGCCAGGCCACTGACGGTGGGCCGCGATCACGGCATCGGACGCAGTGGCTGCGCCCGGTCCGTGGCCCAGTCCGTCGACGACGATGGCCGACCAGCCCTGCGGCGTGGGCAGAAACTGCCACTGGTCACCGCTTTCGAGTTCGCCCTTGAGCGGGATGGAGATTGAACCGCGCCTTGGGCCGGGCATGGTCCCGAGGCGAGCGAACACGACGCTGCCACGCGAATCCGAATATGCGTCGAACACTGACGCCGCGCGCCGCACGGCGCCCAGCCCGGTGCCGCTGGTGCCCGTGGTCGAAAAGCCGTCGTGGAAGCAGCGCTCCAGGTCCATGCCCGGGCCGTGGTCGATCGCCACGACGTCGACCACCGCGCCCTCGTCGCTGCGCTCCATCCGCATGAACAGTCGGCCACGCACGGCATGCTTGAGCAGGTTCGTTCCAAGCTCGACGGCGATCAAACCCAGCTGGCCCGCAGCCGTTTCGGGCAGCTCGCCGAACTCGGCCAGCCGCGCGGCATTGCGTCGCGCGCTGCCGATCTGGGTCGCGTCATCGATCTCGGTGACCTGCCACTGGCCGCCTTCGCGCTCCATCACTGCCACCGGGTGATGACGACGCGCGTTCCTGCCCCGGGCTCGCTGTGCAGCTCGAAATCGTTGACCAGCCTTCGCGTCCCCGACAGGCCCAGGCCCAGGCCGTTGCCCGAGGTCCAGCCGTCGGTCAAAGCAAGCCCCACGTCCGGGATGCCCGGGCCCTGGTCGATGAAAGAAAGGCGCAGGCCGGTACGCGCTCCGTTGCGCACGATCTCCCAGTCCATGTCACCGCCGCCGCCATAGACCAGCGCGTTGCGGGCGAGCTCACTGGCGGCCGTCACCATCTTGGTCTGGTCCACCAGCGAAAACTTCAGCCTTTGCGCGTGCTGGCGCACTGCCTGGCGCGCCAGCACGATGTCCTGCTCGCTGCGCAGCGGCATTCGTCCCGACTCGGCGGCGGTCATTCAGAGGCGTCCCCCGCGCGGTCCGCCTGCAGCATCGCAAGGCCTTTCTCGACGTCCAGCGCCGTCCTCACGCCCGGCATCGCAACGCCCAGCTCGACCAGCGTGATCGCCACGGCCGGGCGCATGCCGACGACCACGGTCGCGGCATCGAGCACGCGCGACATTGCCGAGGTATCGGCGATCAGCCGACCGATGAACGAGTCGACGATTTCAAGCGCGGAAATATCGATCACGACGCCGCGGGCGCCGGTCTTTTCGATCATGCGCGTCAGATCGTCCTGCAACTGCAGGGCGATCTGGTCATGCATGTCGATCTGGATGGTGACGAGCAGGACATCGCCCATCCGCAGAATCGGAATGCGGTCCACGGCTCAGGCGCCGCGCGCGGTTCTGGAGATCGACACGCCGATCCGGCCCAGCGCCAGCGACAGTGCGTCGGCGAGGTTGGCCTTGGTGGTGACGTTGCCCAGGTCGACACCCAGGTGGACGATCGTCTGCGCGATCTGCGGGCGCACGCCACTGATGATGCACTCGGCGCCCATCAGGCGGATCGCGGTGACGGTCTTGATCAGGTGCTGGGCAACGAGCGTATCGACGGTGGGAACGCCGGTGATGTCGATGATCGCGATCGCCGAACCCGTGTCCGCGATGCGGGTCAGCAGCGCCTCCATCATCGTCTGCGTGCGGCCGCTATCGAGCGTGCCGATGATCGGCAGCGCCAATACGCCGTCCCAGAGCTTCACGACCGGGGTCGACAGCTCGAGCAGTTCCTGCTGCTGGCGGTCGATCACCGCCTCGCGCATGCGCTGGAATGCGCCGACGCAGCGCAGCGCCAGCTTGTCGATCAGCTGGGTCGCGTCCCAGAGGCCGGCGGCGAGTGCATCGGCGTCGCCACCCTGGCGCTGCTGCAGCCGCGTGAAGATCGGCCGCTTGAGCGAGAGCACGAACGTCGCGGTCTCCTCCGCGTTAAAGCCCTGCAGCACGCGGTCACGCGCGAAGTCGTCGAAGAAGCGGTCCAGCGCGGCGAAGTCGGCCGAGGTGGTGCCGTCCGCATCTACCGCGACGGCTTGCACGAGCTGGTCGAGCATCTCGCTTGCGCGCTGCGTGAGCTCCGCTTTGGTCACCCGCCCTCGCAGCGCCCCGGCAGACTGCTCCAGCTCGCTCATCCATGCCGTGAGAATGCCGGACTGATCCTGCTGCAGGATCGCGATCAGAAGAGCGGAATCACTCGACATAGGCTGGGCGCTCGGCATGGAGAAAGGGGCCGAACACTAGCACGCACGTGCGCAAGCGCGTGTGCACAGCGCTGACGGTGGATCGCCCGCTCGCGGCCGCTGCGTCCGGTCCGGGCGATCGCGCTGGTGGCAGGCTCGTGCGGCCTGCCCGGCGGGCATCGCGCGGCCGACATCCGCGGCGCATCGCCGCGACCGGCGCCTGCGTGCGGCGAGTGCCGCGACTCAGTCGGCCCGCCGGCTGCGATCGGCAAGCACCCGCGCCACCTGGAGCGGATCGACCGGCTTCGTCATGTGGTGGTCGAAGCCGCTCTCGTGCGCCAGCGCCACGTCGCGCTCCGAACCCCAGCCCGTCACCGCGACCAGCGTCATCTGCCGGCCGTGCGGGGTCATGCGCAGCCGGCGCGCGGTCTCGTGCCCGTCAATGCCCGGCAGCCCGATGTCGAGGAACGCAATGTCCGGGCAGAGATGCTCGGCGACCTCCAGCGCGCCGAAGCCGTCGTGCACCGCGTGCACGTCGTGGCCGAGCATCTCGAGCAGCAGCCGCATCGTTTGCGCGGCGTCCACGTTGTCGTCCACCACCAGTACTTTCAGTGGTGCCGCCTGCGCCAGGTCATCCTGCATATCGGCCGCGCCGGCCGGCGATGGCGCGTCGCCCGTGTGCGCAAGCGGCAGCCGCACGGAAAACGCGCTTCCCCTGCCCGACCCTTCGCTGGCCACGTGCACGGAGCCGCGGTGCAGTTCGACCAGGCTCTTCACCAGCGCAAGGCCGATGCCGAGGCCGCCGTGCGACTGGATCTGCGATCGACCCGCCTGCGAGAACAGGTCGAACACGCGGGGCAGCGATTCGCGCGGTATGCCGATGCCGTTGTCACGCACGTGGATCGCGACGCATCGTCGCTCGGCCTCCACCGCAACCTCGATGCGCCCGCCCGGCGGCGTGTACTTCGCGGCGTTGTTGAGCAGGTTGCCGATCACCTGCGTAATGCGCGTCGGGTCGGCGTGCACCTGCATCGCGTGTTCGGGCATCGCGACACTGAGCTCGTGACCTGCGTTATCGATCACGGGACGGCTGCCCTCGATGGCGCCGTGCACGAGATCCTGCACGGACGCCGGCTGCAGCTTGAGCTCGATCTTGCTGCTGTTGATGCGCGCGATGTCGAGCAGGTCGTCGATCAGCCTGACCATGTGGTTGAGCTGGCGGCCCATGACGCCGCGCGCCCGGGCGGCGTCTTCGGGCGGCGGCTCCAGCTCCAGCACTTTCAAGGCAGTACGAATCGGCGCGAGCGGGTTTCGAAGCTCGTGCGCCAGCATCGCAATGAACTCGTCCTTGCGCCGGTTCGCGGTGCGCAGCGCCTGTGCGGCGTTGTGCTGCTCGGTGACGTCGATGATCTGGCAGAACACGCCGCTGACCGATCCGTGCGGGTCGAACAGCGGCTGATACAGCACGTCATGGAACAGCTCAATGACCGGGCCCTCGGGGTCGCGACGCAGCGCGATGCGCACGTCGCGCCCGACGTAGGGGGCGCCGGTCGCAATCACCTCCTGCAGGCGTGACCGGAAGCCCTGCCCCTGCAGTTCGGGAAACACCGATAGCAGAGGCTGGCCTGCAACGCCGTGGCGCCCGGTAAAGCGGCAAAATGCCTCGTTGACCAACTCGATCACGAGATCCGGGCCCGAAAGAACGGCGATCGGGCTGGGCGCAAGCTCGAACAGCGAGCGAAGGCGGTCGCTGTCGGCCTTGAGCGCCAGGTTCGCCTCATGCACGGCCTGCGCGCGGTCGAAGATGCGCGAGTGGGCAGGCTCGAGCGCGCGCTTCGTGTCCTCGCAATCCTGCGCCTGTCGCAGACGCTCGAGTTCGGTCACGTCGATCGGATGCTGCAGCACGAACGCGACTTCACCGTCGGCATCCAGTACCGGCGTATGCGTGATGCTCCAGTAGCGCACTTCGAAACCGCCGCCCTCCGCCGCCGGGCGCGGAATGTCGAAACGCAGCAGCGCCATCGTGTCGGGCTGCCGCGTGCGTATCACGCGCTCGAACGATGCAACCGACTGCTTCAACGTTTCTGGATCGGTCGGAAACGCATCCCACGCCCAACGCCCGACGATGTCCGAGAGCTCCCGCTTGGTCGCGCGCAGATAGGCCTCGTTCGCGCCCGCGATGTTGAGGTCGCGATCGAGCACCAGGTAGGGATTCGGCGAAGCATTGAAGAGCGACTGGAAATCGAGCGCGGGCATCTGAACGGGCGAATGCCTGAGATGCGCGCAAGCCTATCGATCGGCTGTTGCGGCTCGCGTGATCCCCACGTTGAAAAAATGATCCGGTGCCAAGCGTATCCGCCTCCTTGAAAGCGATGCCGACAACGGGCGATTGCGAACCTCGTCCGCGTCGTACGGCGATCGCTTCACCGGCACGGGCCAGCGTTCGGGGGCGCCGCTCTTACTGCCGCTTGTACGCAGCGTTTCCGATCCGGTCCGCAGGATGTGCCGACACCGTCCCAATGGTGTCGTCAAGCCACGACCAGCGACGCCGTCCAGCCAGACCAAGGAGAAACCCGTGTTTTCACATAATCAACGACTGCAGTACTCCGTCCACGTGCATGAGCCGAATCCGGCGCTTGCGAACCTGATGCTCGAACAGTTCGGCGGCCCGCAGGGCGAGCTTGCCGCAGCGATGCGCTATTTCACGCAGGCGCTTGCCGAAGAAGATCCCGGTCGCCGCGACATGCTGTTCGACATCGCGACGGAAGAACTGAGCCACCTGGAAGTGATCGGAACGATCGTCGCGATGCTCAACAAGGGCGCCAAGGGCGAGCTGGCCGAAGCCGTAGACTCCGAAGCCGAACTGTTCCGGAAACTGCAGGGCGCGGGCAACGACTCGCATGTTACGCAGGTGCTGTTCGGCGGCGGGCCGTCACTGATCAATTCGGCAGGACAACTCTGGAACGCCGGCTATGTCGACAGCATCGGCGAGCCGACGGCAGACCTGCGCTCGAATATCGCCGCCGAGGCGCGCGCGAAGATCGTCTACGAGCGTCTGATCAACCTGACCGACGACCCCGGCGTCAAGGATGCGCTGAAGTTTCTGATGACGCGCGAGATCGCCCACCAGCAGTCGTTCGAGAAGGCGCTGTACTCGATCGAGCCGAACTTCCCGCCGGGCAAGCTCGCCGGCAACCCCGAGTACGCGAACATGTACGTCAACGCCTCGCAGGGCGCAGGCGACATGCGCGGGCCGTGGAATAACGATGAGGACTTCAACGTCGTGTCCGATCTCACCACGCAACTCGGCGTGGATGATGGCAAGGGCCTGATGTCGGTGAAGCTGTCCGGCCAGCAGAAAAAGGCGGTCGAGCAGATGACGATGCGCCTGAAGTCGAACCTCGAGGCCAATCCGGCGACCGGCGTGACGCTGGGTCGTGGTGATGCAACGAATCGACCTCAGAAGCACTGACTCCAACGGACGTTGTCTCGCAGCAGGCCGGGTTACACCGGCCTGCTTGCGTTTGAGGCGGCCGTTTCGATGCGGCCTTGGTCGTCTGCGGTGTGGGGTTATGAACCACCGGGAGTGGGCAGCCGCACTCGCAGGCCCGCGCGGCGCCGGGCGTTTAGAGGGATCAGCAGGTGGCGACGCGCTACACGACACGGGGCGACAGCAAGGAGCCACGGTGCCCGCCGACATGGACGACTGCCCTGTCCAGCCCCCGCGGCCCCGGATCCGTCGAACTGTGCTCGCGGTGCCGAATGCGGGTGGCCTCGACGTGAAGTGAGAACGGCGCTCGGTTTTGTGCGACGAGCGCTGGGGCAAGCTTGCCGGCGTCATCCTCGAGTCGCCCAATTCCCGATGCTCCTGCCCCCCGCCGCGCTCGTCTCCAGCGAAGTCGGCGAACTCGGCCGTTTCGGGCCGAGCATCGTCACCGGCAGGTCACTGGAGTTCGGCAGGCACGGCCGCGCCGCCATGCTGGTCGGTGCCCGCTACGCAGAAGTGCCGAGCGCGGTGGGGGGTGGGCTGCATCGCCAGCGCGGTCTGCAACTGTCGTGGCGCGTTCCCGACGGTCCGGCGCTCGGCTTGCTGCAGGTGGCGCTGGTCGATATCGCCACCGAGGCGTCGGCGTTGGGGGCCGACTCCGGTCTTGGTCGTATGTTCACTGCCCTGCTCGATCCCACGACGCTCGGCATGCGCCCGGCTGCGCTGCGCGAATGGCGGCTGCATTCGGTGCCCGAGGTCTGGGTGCCCGTGCTCGACCTGAGCGTGGCGGCCGCGTGCGACACCGACCGCATGCGTCACCAGTTGCTGTGGCAGGCCGTCAACTATCTGCACGAGCTGGTGCCTGAAGTGGTTGGCGGCGCTGCGGGGCTGACGGTGGACGAGACCGCGCTGGTCAACAGCCCGGCGGCACGACGAAGTGCCGGGCATCCCGAGCGGGCGCGAGCACGCAGACTGCTCGAAAGCGTCGGCATGGCCCGCGCGGGACAGGTGAACCTCAACGGTTACCAGAAGGGCGCAGCGCCGCGCTTCTGCCTGCAGCACCCCGTCGTTTATGTAGTGCCGCAGGCGTTCGCGGGTATCGAAACCTGCCCGCGCCGCGCGCACTGACGAATTGAATGGTGGGCGTACGGCCCGCTGGGCCGGCTGCGTCTACTGCCGGCTGCGTTCGCGCCGACGCTTGCGGTACTCCCAGGGCGGCTCGAACGTCCCCTCGTGTATGCCTACCCCGGCATCGATGGCCGCCTTCTGCGCGTTCTCGTACTGCCCTTTGCTGAAACGCCGGTACTCAAGCGCCCAGCCGTTGCGCACCATCCACTCGCCCACGTCGTGGCCGTTAACCGTGCAGCGCGCAACCAGCCGCTCGTAGGACTTTCCGCGCGGATCGCAGTTGAGGTTGCGCTGCCCGATCCAGTCGGCGAGCGCACGCGCCGCCTCGGTGCCGCAGCGCCAGCGGCGGCCGTCCGGGTGCCCGCACTGCTGGCCGGATTCCGGCGCGTCGATGCCCCACAGGCGGATGCGGCGGTCCCGGATCTCGAGCGTATCGCCGTCGATCACGCTGGCGCGCCCGACCACCCGGCTGTCGTCATGGGGCGGCGGCGCTTCCTCGGCCGACGGCCAACGCTGGCCTTCGCACGCGCTTGCGGCGAGGCACAACAGGCCCGGTCCGATCAGACGGACCCATCCGCGACCGATGTCGGAGACCTGGCTCATCCATTCTCCCGATTGCGCAGTGCACGCGACCACCCAACCGTAGCAGTGGGGACCGGGGACCGGAGTGATAAGAAGGGCCCTGTGTTCATGCCTCGGCACGCAGCGGCCCGCACCCGCACGGCACCTCGACAGCTCGGCCGCTACGGTGGTGATTCACGCAGACGGGAGAAAGACGATGAGGCTTTCAGCGAACGAGGCGGCATTGCTCAGCAAACGCGAACTCGAACTGGTGCGCTCGCGCGGTCCATGGCACGTCGCCGACCTTGCCAAGGCAATCCGCCGCACGCGCGAACTGCGCGACAAGCAGCGCGACCTGTTGCAGCGGCAACAGCTGGCGTTGAACTCGCAGGGCCGCTCGAAGGGAGGCAATGCGGGCAACGCGAACTCGCGGACCGAGGCGAAGGCGCAGCTGCTCGACCGCGTGCTGCAGGAGTTCGAGCGCCGGCTTGCCGAGCTGGACCGCGAGAGCACCGAAGCGTCGCGCGAACTGCTGGCCGACGGCCGCTCGCAGCGCTCGTCCAGCCGCAACGGCGCTTCCCGCGGCAACACAGGCGCATCGCGCGGCGCCGAAGCGCGGCACTGATCACCGCGGCCGCTGTCACCGCAGCGGCCGGTTCGCGTCATCTACAGAGCAACAGGGGCGGAGGAGGCCGGTATCCCGGCCTGCCCCGCCCCTGTTACGGGCGTTGCGCGTTGCTTACTTCGCGACGGTCGTCGTTGCGCTGGTCACCGTGCTGTCGAGCGTGTAGTTCGCCACCACCGTGGCGAAGCCCTTGACCAGGTACTTGTAGGTGCCCGGACGCGTCACCGCATACTCCAGCGTTTCGGGATTCGACAGCGTCGCGCCGGATGCCACTTCGTTGCCGTCCGGGTCGACCAGCGAGAAGTCGACGTCCACGCCGCCGTCCCAGCCGAGCACGGCCTTGATCGAAATCGCATCGGCGCCGACTTCGAACGCGAACTCGTCAACCTCGAGGTTCTCCGCCGACGGGCCCATCGTGCCCGTAAAACGGCTGGTCTTCTCGCTGATGACGGTGTTGGTCGCGTAGAGCTGGCCTTCGGTCAGGCTGCCGTCGAAATAGACGTTGCCCGAGATACCGCGCAGCTCGACGTGGTGCAGACCGGCCGACAGGCCCGTGATCGGGAAGCTGTTGCGGTCGTCTTCGGTCGCGCTGTAGAAGCTGATGCGACCGACGTTCTTGCCGTCGACGTACACATCGGCCAGACCGCCCTTCGAGTTGCGCGGATAGAGGATCTGCGCGGCGTTGCCTTCGAAAGCGAGGTTCAGACGCGGCGCGGACTTCTTCGTCACCGTCGCCTTGCGATAGCTGCCATCGGTCGTGCCGGTGTCGGCCACGCTCGACCAGCTGCCGCTGTAGGACAGCAGCGAATGCGTGTCCGCGGCGATCGTCCAGCGGCCCTTGCTCGACCACTTGGTGACGCCCTTGAGGAACTCGCCGCGCTGGCCCGCCGTCCGCGACGCGAGATCGACCGCCGCCAGCACGTCGATGTAACCGCCGCCCACGACGTGGTACGGGAAGTTCATCGGCGACGCGGTGCGCATCAGGATGTCTTCGATCTGGTCGGGCGACAGGTCCGGATTCGCCTCAAGCAGCAGCGCGGCGGTGCCCGCGACGAACGGCGTCGCCATGCTGGTGCCGCTGATCGTGTGGTAGTACTGCGTGTAGGTCGGATTGTTCGGATCGATCACCGGGCCGAGTGCGCCGATCACGGTGTTCGGGGCACGCGTCGAGGTGATGCTCGAGCCCGGCGCCACCACGTCGATGTGCTTGTAGAAATCGCCCTCGACGCCGCGGCTGGAGAAGTTCGACAGGTCCTTCGACTTCGTGCCCGAACCGACGTTGATCACCCAGGGCACGATCGCGTACGGGTTCAGCGTGTTCTCGTCCGGGCCGTCGTTACCGGCAGCAAACGCGACGACCATGCCCTGGCGGTAGGCCTCGTAGCTGGCCTTGTTGATCGGGTTGCTGGGGTCGTACACGCTGTTCGAGCTGCCCCAGGAGTTGGTGATGATGTCGATGCTGTACTTTTCGCGGTTGGCGAGCGCGTAATCGAAGCCCATCAGCGCGTAGAGGATGCTCAGGCCCTCACCAGCGCCGATGCCGACCATCTTCGAAGCCGGCGCGATGCCGTCATGGGCGCGCGGGCGGCGCTTGTCATTGATCGACGCCTCGCCGGTGCCGCCGACCGTGCCCGCCACGTGCGTGCCGTGGCCGCTGGTGGTGTCGGTGTTCGGCACGTTCTCGACCCATGCCGAAGCGCCGGCGATACCGAGGTCGCCGACCAGCTTCACGTTCTGCACGACCTTGGTGCCCTGCGGCAGGTCCGGGTGCGTGGCGTCCACGCCCGAGTCGAGCACCGCGATCGTGATGCCCCTGCCGCTCAGGCCGATGCCGTCATGCACCTTGTGGCCGTTCGTGATCTCGCCCGCGTCATAGTTGAAGTACTTGAGCGGCGCATCGAAGTAGATGCTCTCGACGCCTTCCCACTGCGCGACCTGACGCACCTGCGACGAGGTGAGCAGCGCGCCGGCCATCGGCAGCGCGTTCATCGGCAGGATCTCGCTGGTGAGGTTGGCCAGCTTCGACATGTGCGAGCGGTCCGTGAACGTCACGACCACGCGGTGGGTCGACTCCGTGTCGAGCCGCTGCTGCAGATCCTTGGACACCAGCGCGTCTGCCTGGGCCGCGGCGGACAGCGTGAGGCCCGCGGCGATCGCCAGGCCGAGTGCGGTACGGGTAACGGTGCGAGGACGCATGGCGGGACTCCGGAGCTGGGGGATAACTCGACTCTCCCCCCATCCGCGGCCCAGGCCCATCCGGTATTCCCACCACGTACGCAGGGGAAAACCCCCACGCGTTCCCGGCCACGGCGCTGGCCCGGCCTGCGAAACCCGCCCGGGATGGCCGCTGGCTTTATCCTGCCCACCCCCTGAGTCCGGCGGGTCCGCTCCCGCCAGCGCCCTCCGCCACCCGCGCCGCCAACCCGGAGAGTCATCTTGCCGAAGTACCACGGCCCGCTGCTGACCCGCCCGGTCGCACAGGCACTGATCGCGGCGCGCGACGCCCGCGCCGATGCGTGGACCGGCTCGCTCGACCTCGGGCGGTCCGCGGCGGAGGTGACGCTCGCGGCCGACGGTTGGGCCTGGAAGGGGCAGCACTATCCGTACCCCGGCCGGCTGAAGGACCGCACGATCTACTACTGGGATGGCGAGGACTTCTCTGCCGTGTCCCGCTACTCGGGATCGCTGATCAAGCTCGTGCCAACCGAATGGGACGCGCCGACGTTCGAGATCGACGGCATCAAGATGCTGCCGACCTCGAAGGAGTCGCCGGTTGACGACGCCAGGCGCAAGGTTGCGCTGGTCGAGCCGCGCGGAAAGGTCGTGCTCGACACCTGCGGCGGCCTGGGCTACTTCGCAGCCTGCTGCCTGGACGCGGGCGTGGCGCGCATCCAGTCGTTCGAAAAGAACGAGGACGTGTTGTGGCTGCGCGCGCTCAACCCGTGGTCGCCGGACCCCGAGGCGCCCGAAAGCGGCGGCCGGCTCCTGCTTGAGCACGGGGATGTCTCGCAGCAGATCGCCCGCGTCGCCGATGCGTCCGTGGATGCCCTGCTTCACGACCCGCCGCGCTTCGGCATCGCCGGCGAGCTCTACTCGCAGGTGTTTTACGACCAGCTGGCGCGCGTCGCGCGTCGCGGTGCACGCCTGTTCCATTACACCGGCAGTCCGAACAAGCTCACCAGCGGGCGCGACGTGCCGCGCGAGGTAGCGAAGCGGCTGGAGAAGGCCGGCTTCAAGGCACAGCTGGCGCTGGATGGCGTGCTGGCGGTGCGGCGCTGACGGGCGGGACGCAGCCGGGTCAGCGCCCGGCGACGCACGCCGCGCGATAGGTCGATCGCCACCGCACTAACTCGGCATCGCTAACCCTTCGCGATCACGCGACGCGAATCTCAGCGGGCTCATTCGTGGGCGCGCCGGGCAACTTGCGGCGCTCACGCCGCGCCCTGCTGGCGTCCCGCAATCCGGAACAGCCGCGCCGCCACCAGCCAGGCCATCGCGAATAAGAGCGACAGAACAGCGCCTTTCACGTACGGCCCGGCAAAGAGCGCGTATGCGGCCATGGCGGCCTGCGCAATCGCCGTGAGATCAAACACGCGAGCCATTCCGTGTGCACGGAACCGCACCAGCAGCGCACCGACGATGGCGATCGCGAGAACGCCACCAAAAAAGAGGTTGGCCGGATTGTCCTCGTTTCCGATGACGCCTACCGCGAGATTGAGCCAGACCAGCATGAACGCGGTGACGATCGCCACGCCGAAGGCAGCCCGGTACCAGGTGTTGCGCGAGAGCCGCGCACCCAACTCGTAGATGCCGCACGCGGCTGCGAGCAGCATGCCAACGACGATGAAATCGGTCTCGTCCCAGTTCACCTCGTTGGTGAACTGCATGGCCACGGCCGGCAGCATCAACAGCAATACCGCACCTCCCCAGATCACCTTTCCCCAGCGATTCGTTCGTCTTGCGTCGTGACGCCTGCCGCTGCCTGCCATCGTCGTTTCTCCTTGCGCTGTGGTCGGGTCTCGCCCGTGGCGCGCAGGCGGCTGACGCCTCCGCGCTCTCCGGGCTGCCGCAGTCTTGCGCCCGCGCAAGGCCCCTCGATGGCGCTTGTGTGAAGCGAGGAAGAAGTCGCCCGCTGCCGCGCCGTGAGCACTTCAAACCCGCTTCACACTCGCGCCATCAAGGCCTCTCGGCCTGGAGCCATGGTGTCGCGGTTCCATTCGACCGGACTGCCATGGACCCTGTGACGCCCTCCCCCGACTTCGACGCCGTGATCGTCGGCGCCAGCTTCGCCGGCGCTGCGTGTGCCATCGCCGCCGCCCAGCGCGGGCTGCGTGTGTGCGTGCTGGAGCGCAAACGCGACCCCGGCGAGAAGCTGCACACCACCGGCATCATCGTGAAAGAGGCGGCGGAGCAGACGCTGCTCAACCAGTTGCCGGCTTCGATGACGCGGCGCGTCGAACAGGTCCGTCTGTACGCGCCCAGCCTGAAGCAGGTCGCATTGGCCGCGCCGGGCTACTACTTCCTCACCACCGACACACCCGCGGTCATGCGCTGGCTGACCGAGCGCATGCGCGCGCACGGCGTGGACGTGCGCCTCGGGTGCTCGTTCACCGAAGCGAAGCGCACTGCCGATGGCTGGCAGGTGGAGGGTGCGGGTCGCACTCGCTACCTCGTCGGCGCCGACGGCGCGCGCTCACGCGTGGCGCGACGCTGCGGGCTTGGCGAGGTGCGGCAGTCTCTCTATGGCGTCGAGTACGAATTCCCGGGCGCCACGCTTGCACAGCCAGGCGCCCTGCACTGCTTCATCAGCAAGCGCTACGCACCCGGATACATCGGCTGGATCGCGCAGAGCCCGACCGGTGTGCAGGCAGGCCTCGCGCTGCGTCACGACCCGTCCAACGCACGTGTGCCCGACATCGACGCGTTCCTGCTGCGCGTCGGCCAGGCCGGCGGCCTGCCGCGGCATCTGAAGCCCGGGCACACGCGCGCCGGGCTGATCCCGTGCAGCGGCCCGGTGTTCGACATGGCACGTGACCGCGCCATCCTGATCGGCGATGCGGCCGGCATCGTCTCCCCGGTCACGGCCGGCGGCATCCACTCGGCCTGGGAGCACGGCTGGGCCGTCGGCCGCGCGCTGGCGGCACACCGGCACGACGGCGGACCAGCGCCCGAACAGGTCGCGGTCGAGGCGGCCCCGCGCTTTCGCACCAAGCGCGCGCTGCGCTGGGCGTATGACCGTCTGCAGTTCGATTGGCCCTTCGACCTGTTGCTGTACTCACCGCCGCTGCGATGGGCTGCCGAGCAGGTGTACTTCCACAAGCGCCGGTGCTGAGCGGCCGAGCGATGCCATATGTCCGGACAGGCTCAGCGCGGAACCGAGCATCTGCCCGCGCCGCGAGCGGCGGATGACGCAGCGACACCCGCGTAACGATCTCAGCGCGATAAACAGCCCCTATCGCCGCGATCCAAATATTCAACTTTCTGGATGCGTTTGTGCGGCGTACGGTAGGCATATCCGGGGTGGTGCTCTCGCGGCATGCCCTTTTCACAGCCTCATCCGCAGCCTGAAAGGAGAGCAGACGCTTGAACGCAGAATCCAAGTGCCCCGTTTCGCACGGTGCAACACCGAAGCAGACGCGTACGAACGCCCACTGGTGGCCGGACCAGCTGAACCTGACGATGCTTCACCAGCACCGGGGCCTTGGCGATCCTAACGTCGAGGATTTCGACTACAAGGCCGAGTTCAAGAAGCTCGATCTCGATGCGGTGATGCGCGACCTGCATGCGCTGATGACCGACTCGCAGGAGTGGTGGCCGGCCGACTGGGGCCATTACGGTCCGCTGTTCATCCGCATGGCATGGCATTCGGCCGGCACGTACCGCATCTTCGACGGGCGCGGTGGCGCGCGCTCCGGCGAACAGCGCTTCGCGCCGCTCAACAGCTGGCCCGACAACGGCAACCTCGACAAGGCGCGGCGGCTGCTGTGGCCGATCAAGCAGAAGTACGGCAAGCAGCTGTCGTGGGCGGATCTCATGATCCTGGCCGGCAACGTCGCCCTGGAGTCGATGGGCTTCAAGACCTTCGGCTTCGGCGGCGGCCGCGAGGACATCTGGGAACCGCTGCCGATCGACTGGGGCCCGGAGTCGACCTGGCTCGGCAACGATCGCTACAGCGGCGAGCGTGAACTCGCGCGTCCGCTCGCGGCCGTGCAGATGGGCCTGATTTACGTCAACCCGGAAGGCCCGGACGGCAAGCCCGATCCGCTCGGCTCGGCGCGCGACATTCGCGACACGTTCGGACGCATGGCGATGAACGACGAGGAGACCGTCGCGCTAGTCGCCGGCGGCCACACCTTCGGCAAGTGCCACGGCGCCGGCCCGGCGCACCACGTCACGCACGAGCCCGAAGGCGCGAACATCGAGGAGCTCGGCTTCGGCTGGAAGAACGCCTACGAGAGCGGCATCGGCTCGCACACGATCACCAGCGGTCTTGAAGGTGCGTGGACGCCTACGCCGACGAAGTGGGACATGAGCTACTTCGAGACGCTGTTCGGTTTCGAGTGGGAACTCACCGAGAGCCCGGCCGGCGCGCACCAGTGGAAGCCCGTCGGCGACACCGGACGCATCGTTCCAGATGCGCACGTGCCCGGCAAGATGAACCAGCCGATGATGAGCACGGCCGACATGGCGCTGCGCGTGGATCCGATCTACGAAAAGATCTCGCGCGATTTCATGGCCAATCCCGAGAAGTTCGCCGACGCGTTCGCGCGCGCGTGGTTCAAGCTCACGCACCGCGACATGGGCCCGAAGGTGCGCTACCTCGGCCCGTACGTGCCGCAGGAAGACCTGATCTGGCAGGACCCGATCCCGGCCGTCGACCATCCGCTGGTCGATGAATCCGACGTCGCATCGCTGAAGCGGAAGCTGCTCGACTCGGGGCTGTCGATCCAGCAACTGGTCAAGACGGCCTGGGCCTCGGCATCGACGTTCCGCGGCAGCGACCTGCGCGGCGGTGCGAACGGTGCGCGCATCCGTCTTGCGCCGCAGAAGGACTTCGAAGCGAACGAGCCCGAAGAACTCGCGAAGGTGCTCGCCACCCTCG
Organism: Lysobacter korlensis; assembly: GCF_042434515.1. Classification (NCBI taxonomy): domain Bacteria; kingdom Pseudomonadati; phylum Pseudomonadota; class Gammaproteobacteria; order Lysobacterales; family Lysobacteraceae; genus Lysobacter; species Lysobacter korlensis. The sequence continues at coordinate 701,013 of NZ_JBHLTG010000003.1, read as the reverse complement.
AGCGCCTCCAGCAGGAGTTCAACGGCGCGCAGAGCGGCGGCAAGAAGGTCTCGCTCGCCGATCTCATCGTGCTGGGCGGTTGCGCGGCGATTGAAGCGGCGGCGCGCAATGCCGGTCACGAGATCACCGTGCCGTTTACGCCGGGCCGCATGGACGCTTCGATCGAGCAGACCGACGTCGACTCGTTCCTCGTGCTCGAGCCCGCGGCCGATGGCTTCCGCAACTACGTGATCGCCGGCGCCGAGGACCACGTCGCGAATGCACTGATCGACAAGGCGAACCTGCTGATGCTGACCGCGCCCGAGATGACCGTGCTCGTCGGAGGCATGCGCGCGCTGGGGGCGAACGCGGGTAACACCTCGCACGGTGTGTTCACCGACCGCCCGGGCACGCTCACGCCAGACTTCTTCCGCAACCTGCTCGACATGCGCACGGCGTGGCAGAAGAAGGAAGGCGCGGCGGGCGTGTTCGAGGGCCGTGATCGCAAGAGCGGCGAGCAGCGCTGGACCGCGACCATCGCCGACCTGATCTTCGGTTCCAACGCACAGCTGCGGGCGCTGTCCGAGGTGTACGCGGCCACCGACGGCGAGAAGGACTTCGTGCGCGATTTCGTGGCGGCCTGGACCAAGGTGATGAACCTCGATCGCTTCGACCTCGAGCACGCCTCGGCGGCGTAGCGTTACCCGCGAGCGACTGCTCGCGCGGCCGCTCGCTGATGACCCCGACTCAATGACCGACAAGCCCGGCTCCGGCCGGGCTTTTTTTTTCGTGTCCATCGCGACCCGCGGCGACGCCCGCGACGGCCGGCTCCGGCATGCCCGGCCGCCAAGCACGGAAACGGCCGCTCGACACGCGCTGACTAGAATCGGGTCACCGACGCCGACCGCGAGATCACCGTGACCCAGCCCGTCCGTCCCCAGACCATGTCGCTCCGCCTGGCCACCGCAATCGCGGCCGTGCTGCTGGGCGCATGTGCTACGACCGCCCCGACCGCTTCCGCGCCCTCCGCATCGCAGGCGCCCGCCGCTGCCCGCAGCGCTCAGTCCGTCTCGGAGTTCTTCACCGAATTCACCGATGAATGGATGCGCCGCAATCCGTCCGCGGCGACGGCGAGCCGTTACTTCGATGGAGAGCTTCAGAACCGGCTGGACCGCGAGATCACGCCACAGACCGATGAGTTCGAGCAGGAAACCGTCGCCCTCGCCCGCCGCGGACTGGCCCGGCTGGCGACCTTCGATCGCGCTGCGATGAGCGAGACCGAGCGTGTCTCGGCCGACCTGATGCGCTGGCAGTTGCAGAGCATCGTCGACGGCCACCAGTACAGCGACACGCAGTTTCCGCTCAACCAGTTCCGCGGCGCGAACGTCGAGCTGCCGAACCTGATGACGGTGATCCATCCCGTCGCCAGCGCGCAGGACGCCGACAGCTACGTCGCCCGCCTGCAGCTGTTCGACGAGCGCATGGGCGAAGCCGTGGCCGAATCGCGCGATCAGGCCGCCAAGGGCATCCTGCCGCCGCGCTTCATTCTTCAGGCGACGATCGACCAGATGCGCAAGTTCATCTCGCCGGCGCCGGAGGCAAATCCCCTCGTCACGACGCTTGCCGACAAGCTCGGCGCGGTTGAAGGCGTGGACGCCACGCAGCGAAAGGCACGCGTCGATGAAGCGACGAAGATCGTCGCCGACAGCGTCTATCCCGCCTGGCGCGCTGCGATCGCCGAGCTTGAATCCCAGCTGCCGAAGTCGACGGACGATGCCGGCCTGTGGCGTTTCGCGAACGGCGCGCAGACCTACGCGCACCGCCTGCGCCAGTTCACCTCGACCGACCTTACGGCCGACCAGATCCATGAGCTCGGTCTGCGCGAAGTCGCGCGCATCGAAGCGGAGATGGACACGATCCTGCGCTCGATCGGCCGCACCAAGGGCTCGGTCAAGGAGCGCATCGAGAAGCTCGAGACCGACCTCGCGTATCCCGACAATGATGCAGGCCGGAAGCAGATCATGGCCGACATCGACACGATGATCCGCGACGCGGAAAAGCGCGCTGACACGTTGTTCGACATCCGCCCGAAGACCCCGGTGATCGCGCGTCCGTACCCGGAGTACCGCTGGGCGTCCGCGGCCGCGAGCTACACCGCGCCGCCGCTCGACGGCTCGCGCCCGGGCGTGTACCAGATGCCACTGCGCAAGGACCGGCTGACGAATTTCGGGCTGCGCACGCTGGTCTACCACGAGACCGTGCCGGGCCATCACTTCCAGGGCGCGCTCGCGGTCGAGAACAAGGACCTGCCGAAGTTCCGCCAGGTCCGCGCGCTCGGCGGCATTTCCGCTTTCAGCGAGGGCTGGGCACTGTACGCCGAGCGCCTGGCCGCCGAGGAAGGCTGGTACGAGGGCGACCCGAAGGGCCGGCTTGGCCAGCTTGACGCGGAGCTGTTCCGCGCCCGCCGGCTGGTCGCGGATACGGGCCTGCACGCCAAGCGCTGGACCCGGCAGCAGGCGATCGACTACGGCATCCCGCCTTCTGAAGTCGACCGCTATGTCGTGATGCCCGGTCAGGCCACGAGCTACAAGATCGGCCAGCTCGAGATCATCCGCCTGCGCGACAAGGCGCGCGCCGCGCTCGGCGATCGCTTCAATCCACGCGAGTTCCACAACCTGTTGCTGCTGACCGGCACCGTGCCGCTGAAGCTGCTGGAGCAGGAAGTGGATGCGTGGATCGGCAAGCAGGCGGTCAAGGCCGGCTGAGGGTCGACGTCGTCGGGACGGACGTGCAGCGCCGCGACCTCGGTGGCTGTGCTCTGCCGGTAGGGCACGCCCGTGTATCGCGTCCACTGCTGGTTGAAGAACTCAGTGCGACCCTCGGCATCGGTCGTTCACACGATGTGTTGAGTGGCATCGGCCATTGCCCGGAAGAGCGTTTCGTTGTCGAGTGCCCGGCGACTGGGCGCCAGCGGACCGTCGCTGTCGCTCGTTCGCCGACCGGCGGCCGCGATGGGGTTTTCGATAGTCAACGGACGATCTCGCACGGCAGCCGACGGGCAGGAGATCGCGCATTCTGGAAGGCGGGTCTTCGCTTCGCCTTCACGTGCGCGGCCGATTCAGGGGCCCGAGCGGACCGCGCCGGACTGCGATCCCGGTACGTGCGACCGCCCACGGCGGAGGTGCGTTTCGGAGTGCGTCGATCAGGCCGCTACGGCAAATCAGGCCACGCAGTCGTAACGACCGGTGCGGCTGCTCGGCCAAGCCGAACGCGCAATGCGTGCCGAAACGCGGCAGAATCGCGCAATCCACCCGGCTGCGGTCGACCTTGACTCCGAGGCGACGCACGCGGAAGTACAGTCTGGTCTCCGGGCCTGATCCGACAACGACGTCCCCGAACTTGACCATGTACGTACTAGCGGCGATTGCGGTTTTTCTTGGCGTTTGCGCATTTCTCGCGTGGCGCCGGCGCAGGCCCTGCACGTATGCGAACGTCGCATGGGAAATCGACCGCGTCTCGCCCGAGGCCATTGCCGAGCTGAAGTACGCGGCCGACGACGGCGTCGCGGTGTGCCAGGTGAGATACGTGGGCCAGCAGGGTTTCCACACCGTCGCGACCGGCGAACCCGCGCGTGCGGCGTACCAACGCCATCTGGCCAGGTGCGGCAGTTCGCTCGCGCAGGCCGCTTCGCACTACGTATCGGCTGCGATGTGCGCCCGCGGCGGCAATGCAGAGCTTGCCTCCGTCGTGCAACCGTGGCCCGCGGCCGCGGCCGCGGGCGCGGCACCGGCTGTTGTGCAGCCAACGTCGGCCACCCTCTCGCAGGAGCGGCCGGTCGTCCAGAAGTAGCGGACCGCGCTTCGCCGACGGGCGATCGTCGCGCTCGCCGAGCTAATGCCGTCTGCATCGCCCGCCCGATGAGCCTGCTGGACTCCGGCGCCTCCCCGCACCGCGGCGACGCTATCGCTCCGTTCGGGCCCTGAGAATCTCGCCCATCACCCAGCTGGTCTTCGCCGCTTCGATGCCGAGCGACGGATGCGGCGCGCCGCCGCGCAGGTGGCGGACCATGTTCTCGACGTGCGGCGTCTGGATGTGAGCTGGGTTCGGGATCGACACCGAGCGCTGCTCTTTGCCCGTTCGCGCCTCGAGGGGCGCCTCGTCGAACACCGAAAAACGGATCACTCCGCGCCCACCGACGATGCGGACTTCGTCACTGCGGTGATCGCCTCCGAAATTCCAGCTGCCAGTGCCGAGCGCACCGCCCGCGAACCGCCAGCACGCGGCGACGGCGTCTTCCGCCCGGTACAGGCCCTGCTGGTTCGTCGCGAAGCCCTGCACCGCCTCGATATCGCCGAGCAGAAACTGGAACAGGTCGATCCCGTGGCTCGCCAGATCCGAGAAATACCCACCGGGCGACGTCTCCGGCTGGGTGCGCCAGTTCGGCTCGCGAGCGAGGTCGCGCGGCGACGGCGGCTTCACGAGGTGCCAGCTGACTTCGCGCACTTCCCCGATGAGGTCCTCCTCCAACCACTGTTTGACGGCAACGAATCGCGGCAGCGAACGGCGGTAGTACGAGACAAACAAAGGCAGATCCCTCGCCGCGAACGCGGACACCATGGCCATGCATTCGGCGTGATCCATCGCCATCGGCTTTTCGACGCAGCAGGGCTTGCCGGCGCGGGCGACCTTCAGCGCGTACTCGCTGTGGCTCGCGGGCGGAGTCGCGACGTACACCGCGTCGACTTCGTCCGACGCGATCAGCTCGTCGATGTCCTCGAAGACCTGCCGAACGCCATGACGCTGCGCATAGTCGCGGGCGGATGCGGCGTTTCTAGACGCCACCGCGACCAGCGCCGAACCGGGCACGCTGTAGAGCGGCGGCCCGCTCTTGACCTCGGTCACCGCGCCGCAACCGATCATTCCCCAGCGAATCGTGCCCAAGCGAATCCTCGTCTGTTGTGATGCGGCCGGGGCCACAGTGTCGTGTTCTACCTCAGCGCATCCGTATGCCGGGTGCAGGCGCGCAGATGCTTCGCGCCCGCTTCATACCGACCACACAGATGCGTTCGAGACTGGGCCTGTCAGCGAGGGACCACCATGAACAAGCCAGCATCCGAAGCTGCCTCTACCCGACCCGCGTCGCCGGGCAGCACCAACGGCGACGCGACCACCGAAACGCAGCGTGTGCAGACTTCCGACGCACTGCACTACTGGGAGCGGCGGCGCCTTGTATACAACGCCGTGCTCGCCGTCGTGGTCGCAACCGTCTTCGGCGCGCATGCCGACCGCTTCCTGCGGAACGCTTCGCCCGATCTTTTTCTCGGCCTGTTCCTACTCGCCGTGCTTGCGAATGTCATGTACTGCGCCGCCTACCCGGCCGACCTGTTCGTGCAGCGCTCGGGCTCGCAACGGGCGTTGCAATGGGTACGCCTGTCCCTGTTCGCCATCGGCACGACATTCGCGGCCGTGCTTGCGCAGTTCATCGCACGTGGCATCGTCGGCAGCCACTGACGCCGTGCGCCGGCGCCCCTAGCCGCGCCAGTTCGCATGCGTGCGCCAGAACTCCACGCTGCGGCGGTACGCCTCGCGGTCCAGCGGCACGCCCGAGCCGCCCTCGCCCACACCGAGTGCGTTGCGCATCATCGTCACCGGCGCCATCGGTGTCTCTTCGGGCTCGGCCGTATACATGCAGCCCACCACGCCCCAGTCCGCATCGATCGCCGTGCTTTCCCGCGCCAGCTGCTCACGGTCGTAGAGAATCACGATCAGATACTCCGCGACCGGCGGCTCCACGCCTTCGAACCAGCGCACAAGCACCGGCAGCTCATCCTTCGTGCGCGCTTCGTAGTCCGAGCGCAGCAGGTGCCGGTTGTCGTCGGTGATCGGCACCGTGAGGCAGCGGGTCGAGGTCCAGTTGCGGTGCACGTGCAGTTTGCAGAACGGCGCGTAGCCATCCAATACCTTCAGCGGTGAAACCTCGTTGAGATGTCGTTCGAACTGCGCAGGCGTGCAGTCCTGGATCGTGTTGCGGCGCGGTTCGCGCGGAAACAGTCGGGGCCGGGCGAAATCGGTGAGAACGATGGACATTGGGCGGGTAATGCATCGGCGGGCGCGCATTATCGGGCACGGCAGCGTCGATGCAGGCGGCTTGCGCGTAACGGTCCAGCTGCGCTCGGAGACCGCCGGGCGATCACGGCGCATGTGCGAGAGTGCGGGCGCGCCTGTGCCAGGCCGCGTTACCTGGAGCCGGAAATGGACAATCGCCCCAGCCCGCCCGAGCCCGCCCGAGCCCGGCCATCAGTTTGCGGCCATGGTCGACCGCGTTCGTGACTACGCGATTTTCCTGATCGATCCCGAAGGCCGCATCGCGTCGTGGAACCCCGCAGCGGAAGCGATGAAGGGCTATAGCGCGGCCGAGATCATCGGCCAGCCGCTCGATGTGCTCTATACCGACGCGCAACGGAAGGCAGGCGCACCGCAGCACAACCTGCGCGCGGCGCGCGAGGAAGGAACTTACGTCGAAGAGTCATGGCGGCGCCGGAAGGACGGTCAGCTGTTCTGGGCTCTCATCGAGATCATCTCGATTGTCGAGCCCGGCGGCGTGCACACCGGTTTCTGCAAGATCACGCGCGACCTCACGCACCGCAAGCGGCTGCACGACGCGCTCGAACAGGAAATGGAGCGGACTGCCGGCACGCTGCAGGCGATCGGCGACGCGGTGGTGTCGACTGATGCGGAGGGCCGCATCAGCTTCGCGAACGCGAAGGCGCAGTCGCTGTCGGGACGCAGTCTCAACGACCTGTTCGACGTTGGCATCCACGAGTTGCTGGTTTTTGGCGATGGCGAAACGCCGCCCCTCGCCGTTCTGTTCGAGCAGCTGTGCCAGGGCCAGGTGTTCTCCGAGCACTTTCCGGTGTTGCTCCGGAAACACGACGGATCCACCATGGCCGTCGACGGTGTGGCTGCACCGGTGCGCGCGCTGGATGGACGCTTTGCGGGTTGCGTGGTCGTGTTCCGCGACGCGACCACGTCACGCGAGAATCTGCGCGCACTCGCGCATCAGGCGACACACGACGACATGACCGGCCTGGTCAACCGCGCGGAGTTCGACAAACGACTCGCCCGTTCTGTGATGCGCGCGCAACAGAGCGCAACGGCGAGCGCGCTGATCTACATCGACCTCGATGGCTTCAAGGCCGTCAACGACAGCGGCGGGCACGCCGCGGGCGACGAACTGCTTCGGCGCCTGGCGCGGATCTTTGCCGAGCACATCAGGGAGCGCGACACGCTTGCGCGCATCGGCGGCGACGAGTTCGCGCTGATCATTGATGGCTGCTCGCACGAGGTCGCCGACCGGGTGGCCGACGCAATACGGAGTGCAACGGAAGACTTCGCGATCAACCAGGACGGGCGCGAGTACCAGGTCGGTGCGAGCGTGGGCGTCACCCTGATCGTCGCCGGCGACACCGCGGAAGAGGCGCTCGGTCGCGCCGACCGTGCGTGTTACACCGCGAAGGCGCAGGGCGGGAACCGGGTTCACCACCCGCGGATGCACTGACTCGGGGCCAGCCCGTCTTGGACCCTCCGGCTGAGACCGCCTGCCGGTTCCACGAGCAGCCGTGCCGCCGTGCGCTCTGCCGCAACGCTGCCGACTGCGGAGCTACCTGCTGCAACGCACCAGGTAGGCGGCTCCCTGCAATGACTCGCGCAGCACGGGCTCGGGCTCGGGCTCGTCGTGGTGCGGATCATGGACGGACGACTCCATCTCCACCTCCATTTCTACCGGGCCCGGCTGCCAGCACGTTGCACGGCTGATGCGTACCCCGCGGCGCTTGTGCTACCCGGGCCTCGAAATGCCGACCCGGCCCTGAAATCGTCGCGAAAAAAAGGCCCCGCAATGCGGGGCCTTTGTCTGTTGGCGTATGAAGCAGGACGCAGCGCAGTGCTGCTTGCCCGCTCGTGACGCGGCTCTTAGTGGCGCACGTTGGTGCGCGTCGCCACGAGCACCCGGTTCGAACCGATGTTCGCGCCGGCGGCCGCGGCAACCGCGCCGAGCACGAGCACGAACAGCGACCACCATGCCGCCGCGGCGACCGCCTCGGCCGACGCTTGGCCCCACTGGCGCGCCTTCTGCTCGGCTTGCACCTTCGCATCCTGCCAGGTCGACTGCGCCTTCTGGTAAGCCTGGCCGTAGCTGCGCTCCCAGTTGGCAACGGTCTGCTGGGCCTGCTCGCGGCTCATCCCGGTGCGCTCCACGACGAGGTTGACCAGCGCCTCACGGTCGGCGGCACTCATCGTCTCGCGCGCTTCGCGCTGGATGCGGTCGAAAATCTGCTGCAGTGCCTCGTCGGCGGCAGCCGGGTTACGTGCCGCGCGCTGCAGTGCGTCACTGGCTTCGTTGCGCACCTCCTGCGCGTCCTGCTCTACCGCGCCTGGCGTCAGTTCACGCGTGCCTGTATCGCGCAGCACCGCTTCGGCCTCACGGCGCAGTACACTGAGGTCCACGTCACTCTGCTGCAGTTGTTCCTGTGCCCGATCGGCAATCGGTCCGGCCACCGCGGACGCGGCCTGCCCGGCTTTCGACAGACCCTCGCCGAGCAGGTTGAGCGTGCCACCGATCAGCCGGCCAAGGCCGGTTGCCAGCAGCATCATCGACAGCAGCGTGATCACGGCCCAGGTCGCCAGGCCGTGCAGGGTGCGATCACCGCGCGTCTGCAGCGAAGCCAGTGCGCCCGCCACATAGCCGCCGGCGAGCATGGCGACGATCACGCTCACTACGAAATAGATGCCCGAGCCGATGCCGATGCCCTTGACCGGGTTCTGCTCACTCATCGGATCGATGACGCTGGCGCCAATCGCAATGCCGAGCACGCCCATCAGCAGCAGTACGGTCAGGCCGATCACGGCGCCAGCGAAGATCGCGCCCCAGGACACCCGCCGTACCGCGGCAGTCGCGGTGGTGGAGTGGGTAACTGCAGCCATGGTGTTCTCCTGTCGTTTTAGGAACGGATGCACGCCTGCAGGCTGCCCGGACAGGGACCCCGGGCCGTAGACGGCCGGGCTTGCGCACTCGGTACGCGGTCGAGCGGACAGGCGGTGCGATGAGCAAACCTTAAGGGCGGCGTAATGAAATCGACATGACAGAAACGCAGGATCGGCAAAGTCGAGCCCGCATCGACCGTTGAGGACGGTCGCGCCTGAACAGCGGCCGAGGCGGAGCGCCGTGATGGACGGGCTACCGCCGCCGACACCGCTACCCTATGCGCCGCGCCGCCCACGGGCCGCCCCTCCCCCTCCACGATCGGAACAAGCACACCATGCGCAAGTCCGGATGCGCGGCGCTGTTCGCCGCCTGTCTCGCCATCGCCCCTGCCGCCTCGGCGGGTGATTTCTTCATCAACGGCCAGGCCGGCCGAATCGAACTCGACAGTGGCTTCTCCGACGACAGCAGCTCGCTCGTGCAGGGCAGCGTCGGCTACCGCTGGGGCATCGGCTACGCACAGATCGGCTTGGAGGGCGGCCTCGGCCAACTCGGCGAGACGGAGTTCGATTACACCGCCGGCACCGTGGACCGTGCTTACACTCTGTCATCGCGCTACGGGTTTGTCGGTGCGAACGCACGTATCAAACCGCCCGTGCTACCCGTGTACTTCATCGGCCGGGCCGGCGTGCTGGGCATCCGGCGCGAGCTCGACGAAACCGCCATCGACCGCACCGTCGGCACGGCGCCGGTCACCGAGCGCAGCGAGTTCAGCGATGCCAGCGGCGGCACGTACGCCGGCGTCGGCGTCGGCACCACGATCCTGCCGTTGCTCGACGTGGGTCTGATGCTCAACCAGTACCGCTATTCGCAGGTGCAGTACGACCCGGTCGGCGACGAGTACCGGCTTTCGGATGACAAGCGCGACGCACGCAGCGTCACCGTCACGGTCGAGTACCGCTTCTGACGAATCGGTCGTCGTGCTTTCACGCGACCCAAGAAAAAGCCCCGCAATCGCGGGGCTTTTTCGTACAACCAACAACCTTGATCAGAACCTGAAGCCGACGCGTGCGTAGTAGAAGCCGCCGTTGAAACCGTACGGCGCATGCACCGGGTACTGCGCACCCGCGATGCCCGCCCAGGGGTTCGCATCAGGCACGTTGTCGAACAGGTTCTGCGCACCGACGTTGACGTACAGGCCGGACGCGAACTTCCAACCCACCTCGGCGTCGACGGTGACCGCGCTGTCGCCGTAGATCGGCAGACCGCCGTCCTCGACGAGCACCACGTCGCTGTCCAGGTGATCCTCGTAGAACGAGCCGAAGTAGTTCACGCGCAGGTTCGCGCTGAACATGTCGCGCTGGTGGTTGACGCTGAAGTAGCCCTTCGTGCGCGGCAGCGATTCCTCGAGCTTCTTGATGCGCGCCTCGGTGATGATGCCGGGCGTGAAGCTGTCGACTTCGGTGCGGTTCCAGTTGGCGGCCACCGAGTAGATGGTCTCGCCGCCGAAATGCTCGCTCGTGTAGCTGCTGACGATATCGACGCCGGTCGTCGTGGTGTCGAAGTCGTTGACGAAGAAACCCACGCGGCTCAGCGTTGCGGCCTCTGCAACGCCTGCGGCCACGAGTGCGGCGCGGTCGGCATCGGTCAGCGTGAAGTCGGTGCTGCGCGCGATGCGGTCGGTGACCTCGATGTGGTACGCGTCGACCGTGGTCTGCCAGGCGTCGTGGTTCCACACCAGGCCCAGCGAGACGTTCTCGGACTCTTCCGGCGTCAGCGGGTCGGCACCGTAGAACGCGGCAACCGGGTTGGTCGGCGGTAGCGTGGCGGTGTCGCGCAGCTGGCCGTCGATGAAGGCCGAGGTCACCTGGCTGACGTTCGACTGGCCCGGAGTCGGAGCGCGGAAACCCGTGCTCAGCGCGCCGCGCATCGCGAACGTATCGGTGAAGTCGTAACGGCCCGTCAGCTTCCAGTTGGTGGTGCCGCCGAAGTCGCTGTAGTCCTCGTAACGGACCGCCGCCGCCATCAGGAACTTCTCGGTCAGACGCGCTTCGGCATCGACGTACACCGCCCAGTTGTCGCGGCTGAACGTACCGGCCGTGCGCGGGTTGAAGCCCGGGAAGCCGTTTGACCCGATGCTGAAGCCCTGCTGCGTGAGCGGCCCGATCGCGAACGATGCCGGATCACCCGCGATGACCTGGAACTCCTCCTCGCGCCACTCCGCACCCATTGCGAGGCTGACCGGCTCGTCGAGGAAACCGACCGCAAGGTCGTGGCCGACGTCGAAGTTGACGTTGCGCTCGGTCTGCACGTTGCCGCCCGGATTGAACCGCATGTCCGCCGGCTGATTCGGGCCCTGCGAGGCGTTGACCGTGTTGAGGATGAAGAAGTCGATCTCGTTGCGACCGTAGGACGCGCTGAGGTCCCAGTGCCAACCGTCGCCCCACATGCCCTTGACGCCCGCGGTGACCGCGGCGTCTTCCATCTCGCCGCCGAAGTTCGGCGTGAACCCACCCGGCAGGCTCGACAGGAACGTGAAGCAGTTGCCCGGTAGTGCCTGCACCTGCGGGCCGACGACCGAATACGGGATCAGGTTGCCGGCGGCGTCGCGCAGCGAGATCGTCGGGCACGGTGCGCCGTTGAGCGAACCGATCAGCAGCGTCTGGCCGTCGTCGTTGGAGAAGACGCCACCGCGGGTGGTCGGGTTGCGGTAGTAGAAGCCGCCGATCACTTCGCGCTGCGCATAGTTGCCGAACAGGTAGAAGTCCATCGACTCGGTCGACAGGCCCATATTCGCCACCAGCTTGATGTCCTTGTCGACCTCGGGCGAGCCCCAGATCTGCGCCGGGTTCGGAACACCCGGGTAACCCGCGGCCGCGACTGCAGCCGCGTCGTCGCGCTGCACGCTACGCGAGGTCGCGTCGGCGGTGCGCCATTCAGCGGTGAACGTCGCGAAACCCCTCTCCGACAGCGGCATGCCGATCTGCGCGGCGTACTGCTGGGTGAAGCCGTCGCCTTCGTAGTACTGGCCGGCGAACGCTTCGATCGTACCGCCCTCTTCCAGACGCTTGAGCTGGAAGTTGATGACGCCCGCGATCGCGTCGGAACCGTACTGCGCCGCTGCGCCGTCACGCAGCACTTCGACCTGTTCGAGCGCGAGCGACGGGAACACCGAGATGTCCGGGCCCTGCGAGCCGTCGGACAGGCCGTGTCCGAGGAAGGTGATGACCGCCGCGCGATGGCGGCGCTTGCCATTGACCAGCACCAGCGTATTGTCCGGCGGCAGACCGCGCAGGTTGGCCGGGCGCACGAGCGTCGCTGCGTCGTCGATCGGAATCGTGCTGACGTTGAACGACGGCACGAGCGTGCGCAGCTTGTCGAGGACATCGACTGCGGGCTGCCTGCGGAATTCCTCGCCGTCGAGGATGTCGATCGGCACTGCGGAAGTAGCTTCCGAGCGCGGCTTGGTACGCGAACCGAGCACCGATACGGTCTCGAGCGTGGTGGCCTGTCCTTCGGCCTGGCCCTGCTGGGCCTGTGCCTGTTCCTGCGACTGATCCTGCGACTGCTCCTGGCTCTGGGCGCCGGCGATGCCCGCAACGGACAGCATCGTGGTGACCAGTGCGAGACGCACCCCCGCCGACAGCGAGTGGCGCGCCAGGCGGCGCTGCGTGTTCGATTTCATTGCCATCAACCTTCCCTCACCAATCAGATGAATGTCGTGTTGCATCCCTGGCCGTTCCGCCCCCGCCCGTCTCGGTCCGGCTCCGTCTTAACAGGAATTGAATGTGGGTGGCAAGCAAAAAGTCAGGCTGAAACCGGCAAAGCCCGCGGCGGCGGACTCTTGCGATCTCGACGGTGCTCGGCCGGGTCGCGGGAAGCCGTGCGAGGTGCGGCGGCATGCGCGGCGGGTCGTGCGAAAGCCGGCAGGTGCTCGGCCGCTCGCACGCGCTGCAGCGGGACGTGAGGTATTCCGGCGCTCCGTTCTCCTCGCAGGGCGGGCAGTGAGCCGCAAGGTTCCACCCACGCAGGTCGTCGCCCTACCTCGTCCGCGGACGCCGACTTCACCGGACGTCACCACGGCCGGCACGACGATCGCTACACCACCGCCCTGGAGGTTCGACATGCCCGGCCGCCGGAAACAGCCCAAAACACGCAGTAGCGCAGCAGTCATCCTGGCCGTGATCGCGCTGCTGATCCTCGGATTTTTCGCCTGGAACCAATACGAATCCCGTGACGGCGACGACGCCGCAATCGGGCCCGCCGCGGCGGCCGATGCTGGGGAGGAGGTCAGGCAGCAAGCACACGCCCGGATCGCGGTCTAGCCGCAGCCCTGAAGCCAGTGTGTCCGCACCGCCCTGCACACGCAGGGCGACGCCGCCGGGCCGGTACAATCGCCGACCCGCAACGGGCTGGCGTGCAGTCGCGCCCCGCCCACGGATCGGCTTCAGGAACACACCCGTGCATCGCCTTTTGTTGCTCCGCCGTCGCCCGCTGGCGACCGCCATCTTCCTCGTCGCGCTGGCGACCGCACCCGCCACCGCTACCGCCCAGGACGTCCACAGCGACGAACACGAGCACGGGCATGAAGACGAGACCGTCGAACTCGACGCCGTCATCGTCGAGTCCACGCGGTCGAAGCGGCGCGTGTCGGACGAGCCGATACGCGTCGAGGTGATCGAGCAGGAGGAGATCGAAGAAAAGCTGCTGATGACGCCGGGCAACATCGCGATGCTGGTTGCCGAGACCGGCGGCGTGCGCGTGCAGGTCACCTCCCCTGCGCTTGGCGCCGCGAACATCCGCATGCAGGGCATGCGCGGGCGCTACACGCAGCTGCTCGCCGACGGTCTGCCGCTGTATGGCGGGCAGGCGTCGTCGATCGGCCTGCTGCAGATCCCGCCCACCGACCTCGGGCGCGTGGAGATCATCAAGGGCGCCGCGTCCGCGCTGTACGGCCCGTCCGCACTGGGCGGCGTGATCAACCTGATCTCGCGGCGTCCCAAGGACGAGCGTGAAGCCGAGCTGCTGCTCAACGTCACCAGCCGAGAAGGCTACGACGTCACCGCGTACACCGCGTCGCCGTTGACGGAGGCGTGGAGTTATTCGCTGGTCGGGGGCTATCACGATCAGACCCGGCAGGACCTCGATGAGGATGGCTGGATCGACATGCCGGCCTACCAGCGCTGGACCATGCGGCCGCGCCTGTTCTGGAACTCGCCGGATGGCGGCAAGGCGCTGCTGACGTTCGGTGCGATGACCGAAGACCGCATCGGCGGCACCCTTCCCGGCGCGCTGATCCCCGATGGAGAGCCGTTCCCGCTGACCCAGGACACCACGCGTTTTGATGCGGGCGCGGTCGTCGAGCTACCGATGCGCGAGACCGACACGCTGCACCTTCGCGCCTCCGCGATGACGACCGACCACCGGCACCGATTTGGCGCCGTGGTCGAGGACGACCGTCACGAGACGGTGTTCGCCGAAGCCTCGTACGCCTCGGGCTTTGGCGAGACCACGTGGCTTGCGGGTGTTGCGCTGCAGTCGGACGCGTTCGAGTCGCGCGCGTTTTCCGCGTTCGATTACCGCTACACCGTGCCGGGCGTGTTCGCGCAGGCCGAGCACAACCTGCGCGAAGACCTCACGCTGGCCGGCAGCGCGCGCTGGGACGACCACAGCGAATACGGCTCGCACTTCAGCCCACGTGTGTCACTGCTCTACCGACCGGGTAACTGGTCGGTGCGCACCTCGCTCGGCCGCGGTTTCTACGCACCGACGCCGTTCGTCGAGGAGATCGAGGCCGCCGGGCTGTCGCGCCTGGAGCCGCTCGCCGGACTGGAGGCGGAGACCGCGACGACCGGCTCCATCGACGTCGGCTACGCCCGTGGCGGGCTGGAAACGCACGTCACGCTGTTCGCGTCCGACATCGACGATGCGGTGCGGCTCGCGCCGTCGGCGCCATCTCCCGACGGCACGCCGCGCGTGCAGCTGGTCAACGCAGACGGGCCGATCCGCACGCGCGGCAGCGAGCTGCTGCTGCGCTACCGCTGGCAGGACCTCGTTGTCACCGGCAGCTATGTGTTCACCGATGCAGCCGAACAGGACCCCGATGGGCCCGGCCGCCGCCGCGTACCGCTGACGCCGCGCCACACCGCCGGACTGGTTGCCATGTGGGAACAGCACGGCCGCGGCCGCGTTGGCCTGGAGGCGTACTACACCGGCAATCAGACGCTGGACGACAACCCCTACCGTCGCACCGGCCGTCCTTACGTCGAGCTCGGCGCGCTCGGGGAAATCACGCTAGGCAAGGTCAGCCTGTTCCTCAACCTCGAGAACATCCTCAACGTGAGGCAGACCCGCTACCACCCGATCACACGCCCGCAGCGTGCACCGGATGGTCGCTGGACCGTCGATGCCTGGGCGCCGACTGACGGCTTCGTGGTCAACGGCGGCGTGCGGATACGGTTCTGAGTCCTCGGTGCTCAGCGAGCTTTGGTCAGCGCTGATGCGCGGCCGAGCGGCTCGAAGGCGCAGGTTCGCGCGCTCCCGCGCCGATCGTCGCGTCTGACTGTTCAACAGCGGACGAACGCCACGTCATCGTCCCGCGGATGCCTGCGCAACGGCGCCATGAACCACGAGCGCTACCGCGCCATCACCCTGCCCGCTCGACCGCGAAGTCGATCGGCTTGTAGCGGAAATTGTTCGACTGCCCCGCCGAGCACGCGGTCATCGCTGCGACCAGCGGCATCAGTGCACGCAGGCGGATGCGGTCACCCGGCTTGCTCAGCGGTGGTTTGACGGCAACTGCGCCCGTGTCGGGGTCGAATGCCACATGCATGAACACGTTGAACGCGATCGGGATGCGGTCGGTGGTGATGCCGTATGGCTCCAGCGCACTGACGAGGTTGCCCTCGCAACCGGGACGGTTCTCGGTTTCCCCGTAGATGATCGAGAACGTGTCCTTCGAGCACGGCGTCAGCGTGAAGTCGTGGCGACCGCAAGTGTCGTCGACGATCTCGAACATCGGGCGGCTGCGGTTCGAATAGAGCAGGTCGCCGGTAGACAGCCAGAGCTTGGCGGCGTAATCGATCGAGCGGCCCGACGACAGGTATTCGGCGAGATCATCGCGACTGAATGCGACCAGGTCGCTGACCTGCTGACCCTCCGGGTCGACGATGACCAGCTCGTCGCCTGTCTCCAGTTCGACAGCGCGCGCCGAGCACGGCGGGATGCGGTGCATGGTCGGGTTGTTCAATGCGGGCTCCTGGGTTGGAACGGACACTTCCAGCGACGCTCCACGTGTCGGCCGCTGTACTGCCGCGCCTCTGAGGCCTTGCCGTAATCGGCCAGGTTCGGGTTGATCGAACCCTGCAGCGCGCGATCGCGCTTTCGCGTCGCGCGCTTGATTCGCAGGAATCGTCCATCCTCGCGAAGGCGATCGAACTGCCGGTGCGAGTTGAACACCAGCGCCGGCAGTTCGAACCGCCGCGCAAGTCGTGATGCCTCCGGATGCAGCCCGATCACGAAGAACGGATGCCCGGCCAAGCTCATGCTGAATCTGGCGTCCGACGGATCGGCGCTCACGTCGTCCGCCCAGGGCACACCCCGCGCGACATCCAGATCGTGCAGCCGCTGCAGTTGCTTCCACAGCAGGCGCTCGAACTGCAGCTCATCGATCACCGTTGGCGCGCGATAGAGGGCGACCAGCGACAGCACATCGAGGCTGTCCGCCGGCAAGGACTCGACTTCGCGAGCGAACACTTCTAGCCGCGCCATCAGGCGAGCGTCGTCGTTGGGGTTATCAAGCGCATCGAGTTCGATCGTGCGGATGCCATCGCGCGCAAGCGCGGTCTTCGCACCGACGCAGGGGAACTCCGCCGCATCGACGAACTCGCGAAAGCGCGAATCCAGGTTGGCTGGCGGCGGCTCAGCCGCGATGAACAGGCCAGCCTCCGCGGTTTCCAGCGCACGTAGCGTTGCCGGCATCATCGGCTTGTTCATCTCGTTGCTCCTGCGCGTCAAGCCGCAACCATAGGAGCGTGCGTGGCAAGGCCATGTCGAGCACAAGGAAGCGCGCGACCAATGGTTCAGATTCGACGTGGCGGACCTGCGAGACGTCAGCGACCCCAGCGCCGCCCCCGTGTGTCTGAGCGCCATAGCCGCCGATTCATGCGGGGGCTCGCGGGGACGATCGGCACGGACACATCACGCGCGGCGCCGTCGATTGCGGCCGGCCCAAGCGCCCGCGCTCGAGGTCAGTTAACAAGATGCCCGGCGACGCTGTGACGGTTCCTTAATCCCGGCTGCGTATGGTGCACCGCAACGAAACGAAGCCGGGCGGAGCATGAAATTCATATCGAAAGCACATGATCGAGAAGACAGAAACGCCTCAGTGCGCAGCCGGGCCCAGCAGATGGCCAACGCCGAGTCGTCGCCGGACGGCGCATCCGCGGGCGGCCAATGGTCGAACAGCGGACGCGACATCGACGAGGAGGAACTGCGTCTCGGCATGCACTGCGGCGCGACCGCGGAAACGGACGAGGCGAACGACACAGGCGATGCCGCCGGCGGGCGCGGCGAATTTCTGCACGCCACGTATCGGAACGAGCACGGCGAGCGCGAGTACCGCCTCTATCGGCCGGTCGGATACGCCGAGAGCGACCGTGCAATGCCGCTGGTCCTCATGCTGCACGGCTGCGCGCATACGCCCGAAAACTTCGCCGTCGGCACGCGCATGAACATGCTGGCGGACCGCCTCGGCTTCCTGGTGGCCTACCCGCGGCAGACGATGGGCGAAAACCGCGCGAAGTGCTGGAACTGGTATCGCCCCGATCATCAGAAGCCCGACGAAGGCGAACCGTCGATCCTCGCCGGCATCACGCACGAGATCGCCTCGACCCACCGCGTCGATACCGGGCGGATCTTCGTGGCGGGCCTGTCTGCCGGAGCCAGCATGGCGGCGATCCTGGGCCACACGTATCCCACGCTGTTCCGCGCGATCTGCGTGCACTCGGGTACGCCGTACCTGAGCGCGCACAGCGCGCCGTCCGCGCTGGCGACGTTGACCGGGCACGGCTACCACAAGTCCGAAGCCAGGCAGACCGTCTCCGGACTGCCGGTGCCGATGATCCTGTTCCAGGGCGACCGCGACCGCGTGGTCGATCCGGTCAACGCCGATGCGCTGGTGCGTCAGGCGGCGGGGGGTGACCTGGTCGCCACCACCGAGACAGGCCGCGTACCGGACGGGCACGCATACACGCGCGAGGTCTTCACTGACGGGACGGGCCAGGCGCGCATCGAGCGCTGGACTGTGCACGGATCGGGCCACGCGTGGAGCGGCGGCAGCGCCGAAGGCGCTTACACCGACCCCGAGGGCCCGGATGCATCGGCTGCAATGCTGGAGTTCTTCATGCGGGTGAGCGAACAGCCGGCCACTCACGCGGTTCTGCACTGAGATGAGTTCGGCGTGCCGCCCCGTTCGTCCCCGGACGGGGCGGCAACAGCCGGCGAGCATCGACTCCACGCCCTCGCCCACTGCCGGCGCCTGAGGTCAGGTCGCCGGTCGCCGCGCGAGATGGAGCCCCATTGCGATCGTGCATACGGCGCCGCCCACTGCGCCGATAAACAGCGCGGTCAGTGCTGCCGAACCGTCGCTGGCGAGTGCATTGGTGGGGATGAGCCAGGGGAAATACGGGCCGAGATCCGAGCCGGTCGCGGCAACCGCGACAAACGTGCCGCCGATGCCGAGCGCCAATGGCGGGACAAAGCTTCTCCAGCGCAAGGCGGCCCACAGCTGGATGACGACGAGCAGCCAGGCGCTTGCATAGATGCGCGACAGCACGCCGATCAGTTCGCCCCAAGCGACCGGGCCGGTCAGCGCGCGGTCCGGCGTGATCGCATCGCTCAGGTAACCGAGCGCGGGCGCGAGCAGCGCCAGCACGACGGTCATACCGGCGCAGAGGGACATCACCGCGCCCGTCTTGGCAAAGAAGATGTGCCGACGTGGAAGCGGCAGCGCGAGCAGGTGGTTCCACATCCGCGGGCCATGTTCCATCTGCGCAACCAGCACGGTCAGCGCGGTGATCGTCATCGGCAACATGAAGTACGCCCACGTCGCCGCGTTGCCGAGCAGGTACATCCGCCAAGGCAGATCTTCGCCGCCGTGGCGATTGAAGATCAGCGCCATCAGCGCCGCGACGGCGACCGGCGCGACCAGGCACAACAGCAATGCCAGCGAACCGCGCAGCTTGGTGAACTCGGCGCGCAGGCAGCGCAGCAGCGTGTAGTCAGGCGGCGACAGGGACATCGGTGCGGTCTCCGGTGGCGTCGTGAAAGAGCGCTTCGAGGCGAAGCGTTCCGGGGCTGAGCCCGTGGACGGGAATGCCGTGGCGGACCAGCAGCGCGTTGACCTCCGCCGCTTCGGGCGCGCCTTCGCGGCACGGCACGATCAGACGCGAACCTTCGGCTCGAACGACGACGCCAGCCTGTCGCAACACAGCCGCGGCTTCCTCGGGTTGCGCGGTGTCCACCTCGATCGCGCTGCGATGCCGCTGTCGCAGCTCTTCGATCGGGGCCTGCAGCACCAGCCGCCCTTCCTGCATCAGCCCGACATGGGTTGCGATCTGATCGATCTCGGTCAGCGCGTGGCTTGAGACGAAGACGGTCACGCCCTCGCGCGAAGGCAGCTCGCGAAGCAGACCGCGCATGTCGCGCACACCACGGGGGTCCAGGCCATTAGTGGGCTCGTCGAGCACGAGCAGCCGCGGACGCGCGAGCAACGCACGGGCGACACCCAGGCGCTGGCGCATGCCGAGCGAGTAGTCGCCTACCCGACGGTCGCCATCCGCGGCGAGGTCGACGATTTCGAGCGCCCGGTCGACGGCCTGTCGCGGCAGTCCAAGCAATCCTGCCGTCAACGCCAGGTTGCTCCGCCCGCTGAGGTGGTCGTAGTGCCCCGGCGTTTCCACCATCGAGCCGATCAGGCAGGCGACGCGACGGCGCTCACGCAGGGCATCCAGCCCGTGCACCTCGATCTGACCCGCGCTCGGGGCCAGCAGGCCCAGCAGCATGCGGATCGTGGTGGTCTTGCCGGCGCCGTTGCGGCCGAGGAAGCCGTAGACGGCGCCGGCTGGAACGTCCAGGTCGACATCCTGCACGGCGGACAGCCGGCCGAACGTTCGTGTTAGTCGGCGGGTGCGGACGGCGGGTTCCATGTCCTGTCTCCGTGGGCGGTATGATTTAAGTTATTCCTAAAGTTATTTAAGCGCAAATTAAATTATGGATGCGCAGTCGCTGCAACAGCACAGCCGATGGCTGACCCGTATCGCCGACTTCATGCTGACGGGCACCGTCGCCGCACTCGTGCTCCCGACGCTGTTCGTGCTCACGAAGGTCCCCGCGTCCCAGGTCTTCGTCGGCGACCTGGCCGTGCAGTGGCTGGTGCCGTTGCCCTACCTGTTCGCAGTGGTCGCGATTCGGCAGGCGTTCGCTGCCTACGCGCGCGGCGGCGTGCTCGGCCCGCTCATGGTCCGGGCGTGCCGCCGCGCAGGCACCGCACTCGCGCTCGGTGCGGGCGTCAGCGCGTTCGGCGTGCCGCTCCTGGTCAATTGGCTTGCAAGGCCGGCCCACCCCATGTGGGGCACCGTCATGGTCTTCGACGTTGCGTACGTCGCGATCGGTGTCGTCGGGCTTGCGCTCGTGTTGCTTGGCGGCCTGATCAGGCGAGCGATCGACGTGCAGGAACGCATGCACAAGCTCGAACATGTGCTGACGGAGTTCGTCTGATGCCGGTAACCGTCACGCTTGACGCGGTGCTTGCCGCAAGACGGATGACCGCGAAGGATCTCGGGCGTCGCATCGGCCTCAGCGAGACCCAGCTCTCGCTGCTGCGCACGGGCAAGGTGCGCGGAATCCGCTTCTCCACGCTCGCGGCGCTATGCGCTGTTCTCGAATGCGAACCCGGCGACCTGCTGGGCTACGCCCCCGACGCGCTGGATGCGGACCGGGCACACGGAGAAGCTGGCGACTAGAACTTTGGGGCGCATCAGTGATCACTCGATGCGGCTGTGCGGCAGCAGTGCAGCGGGCTTTGCAGCGACGTATGTACCGACTCTGTGGCCCCACGGGCGCCGCGAGGCCCCTGACGAACGGCCGAGCCGATGGACACTTCTTATCGAAAGAATCTCCGCCGCCTACAACGGGCGAGCCGGCCCGTGGAACATCGGTCGATCAAATGTAGCGCCGCCTGGCGATGCTGGGTCAGCGGCTCACAGTGGAGCGGCGATCAAGCACCACAGCCAGCGGGACCGCGCGATGCCAATTCGCCGAGATGTGAGCACACACGCCGCTATGCGCCCCGCGCCGCCCGCGCTCCCGCACTACGACTGCTTACCCCGCTTCCACCAGCACTCGAGAAACGTGAGCGCCCACATCAGCGCAACGATGGCGACAAGTGCGGCAGCAACCGCTTTGATTTCGAATGGAGTCATGGTGGGCAGCCGTAGTTCAAAGGAGAGTCGCTCCCCTTGTCTGACGAGACGGCGCATTGGAAACGGCAGGGCGCCCTTCACCGGACATTTAGGCTCACCAATGCCGATGTTGCAGCAGTGCAATACGCTCTCGAACGCGCTGCGGTTCACCGGCAGGTGAGCTTGCTCCCGGCCCGTCAAGTGCCGTTGCACCCGCACTGAGCGGTTGCATCATGACTCGAGCGTGTCGCGTCTGAAGCAGATGCTCGTGCACCGCTGGGCTCGCGCATCACGCAGACTACGCTGCACCGTCCTAGTATTCGTCCGTGAGAAGACCAGACGCGCTGCCACCACCACTGCTCGAACGCCTGTTGAGATCGCCACTTGCGGTGTCGCTGCTCGTGTTCGCGTTGGCCGTGCTCGTCACCGGCGCGCTGCTCGCCGGGCTTCGTTCGGCGATCCGAAGCCAGGACAGCCTTGCGTTCGAGAACGAAGTGCTGCAGGTGCGCGACGCAATCAACCAGCGCCTCGCCGTCACGTCGAATTTGCTGCGGGGAACCGCGGGTTTGTTTGACGCCAGCGAGCAGGTCAGTCGCGAGGAATTCCGTCGCTACGTTGACAGCTTGGACCTGCGCGCGCGGTACCCCGGAATTCTGGGTATCGGCTTCACCCGACGGCTCGAGCCCTACGAAGTGCACGCGTTTGAACAGCGTGCGCGGGCGGCGGGGCTCGCAGACTTCAAAGTCTGGCCCAAAGCCCCGCGCGATGAGTACTACAGCATCGAGTATCTCGAGCCCATGGACCGCCGCAATGCTGCGGCGCTGGGTTTCGACATGTCGACCGAGCCCGTGCGACGCGCAGCAATGGCCGCCGCGCGCGAACAGCGCGACCTCGTCGCGTCGGGAAAGGTCACGCTGGTGCAGGAAATAGATCGGCACAAGCAGGCCGGTTTCCTGATGTACCTGCCGATCCACGAACGCGGCGAACCACAGCAGCCGGGAACATTGCTCGGTTACGTGTATTCGCCGTTGCGCGCGGGCGATCTGCTGGCAGGCACGCGTGGAAGCACGAAGCTGATCGACTACGAACTCTTCGACGGTTTGCAGCCCGACCCGCAGGCACTGCTACGCAGCACGATTCGCCAGACGCGATTGCAAGCACCGCGGTTCACCGTCGATCACCACATCGACGTGGCCGGGCGGCCGTGGTTGATCCGCTTCCACAGCACGCCCGCGCTTGAAGCGCGCTCGCTTGAATGGCTTATGCCCTGGCTGGCCCTGGCTGCACTGGCGGCCAGCGCACTGTTTGCGCGCTTGAGCTGGCTGCAGGGGCAGGAACGGCTGGCCGCCGAGACTGCTGCCCAGGCAGAAAGGCAGGCAGCCGACGCGCTGCACCGCGAACGCGAGTGGCTCAGTGCCACGCTCGGCAGCATCGGCGACGCGGTGGTCGCGGTTGATGCCGAGCAACGCGTGACGTGGATGAACGCCGTGGCCGAGCGACTCACCGGCTGGTCAAGAACGGATGCCCTCGGCCGCCCGATGCACGAGGTCGTGCAAACCGCCTCCCTGCAACACGAAGACGCCCAGGGAACAACGCAGCCCGGGGAGCATGGTCGGGGCGAGGTGATGCTGCGCGCGCGCGACGGCACGCAGCGACCGGTCGATCATAACAGCGCGCCGATCCGCACTCCGAACGGCGAGGCGTCCGGCTCGGTCGTGGTGTTTCGCGACGCTTCGGCGCGCCGTCGAGTTGAATCCACGCTGCGCGAGAACGACCGTCGCAAGGATGAATTCCTCGCGATGCTGGCGCACGAACTGCGCAATCCGCTCGCGCCGATCAGCACGGCAGCTGCCCTGTTGTCCTCGCCATCGATCAATCAGGGCCAGTTGCGCGATGCCAGCGGCATCATTGCGCGGCAGGCCAAGCATCTATCCGAACTGGTCGACGATCTGCTCGATGTCTCGCGTGTCACGCGCGGTCAGATCACGATCGACGCCGAGGTCTATGACCTGCGCAGCTCCATCGACGCTGCACTGGAACAGACGCGGCTCGCGCTGCAGACGTCCGGCCATGAGCTTGAACTGAATATCGAAAACGGCCCGCTTTGGGTGAGCGGCGATCGCACCCGTCTGACGCAGGTCACCGCGAACCTGCTCGACAACGCGATCAAGTACACGCCCGCGCCGGGCCGGATCGTTCTGTCGGCCGGGCACACCGCCGATGGCGTGGTCATCCGCGTCCAGGACAATGGCGGTGGAATCAGCGCGCGGCTTCTTCCGCATGTATTCGACCTGTTCACCCAGGGCGAGCGCCTGCTGGACCGCTCGCAGGGTGGATTGGGAATCGGCCTCGCGCTCGTGCGCATGCTCGTGCAGATGCACGGCGGCGCGGTGCGTGC
This sequence comes from Lysobacter korlensis, assembly GCF_042434515.1. Lineage (NCBI taxonomy): Bacteria > Pseudomonadati > Pseudomonadota > Gammaproteobacteria > Lysobacterales > Lysobacteraceae > Lysobacter > Lysobacter korlensis. Next base: position 677,195 of record NZ_JBHLTG010000003.1, on the reverse strand, counting down.
CGAAAGCGGCGGCGTCGGGCAAGGAAGCGTCTTCACCGTGCAGCTGCCTGCTGCGGAAGGCGCCGACGCAATAACGCGGCCTGCGGCGCCGCAAGTCGAGGAAGCGGCGCCGCTGCGCGTTGCCGTCGTCGACGACAACACCGACGCCCTGGACACCACTGCGATGCTGCTCGAAGTGGACGGCCACCGCGTGCGCAAGTTCGACAGCGCGGAGCACGCGCTGCAGGCGGCCGATGACGACCCGGCCGACGTTTACATCCTCGACATCGGGCTGCCCGGCATGAACGGCCACGAGTTGGCCCGCCGCTTGCGGGCGCACCCGCGCACGTCGCGCGCGACGCTGCTCGCGGTGTCGGGGTACGGGCAGACCAATGACGTGGCCGCGTCGATCGATGCAGGCATTCACCAGCACCTGGTGAAACCGGTTGACCCCGGGCGGCTGCTGGCGGCGCTCAGGAGCGCGGCGCCTCCGCGCGTGTGATTCACCGTGCGACCCGGACGGGCGCGAAGGCCGCGAACATCAGCAGCCACAGCCTTCACGTGTGCGGCATCCGCTGCATTGTGGTCGAGACCACGGAGAAGGTAGAGGCGCTCGCCAGGCAGGAAGCAAGCGAAAATGCCTCTGGCTGTCGCTGCATGCGTCCGCCACGATCGGCAACTCCTCGTACGACCCTGTCCGCAACATCGTGATCGCTGACGAGCGTGTGGCGGGTCTGTTCGAGATCGACCCTGCGCGGGCGCGATCGGGTATTTCGCTCGAGCAGTTCATGGACGCGGCGCACCTTGGCGATCGCGGGCGCGGCCGGATTCGCGTCGGTAGGACATCGGTGTGTCTAGCTGAGCATGTCTTCGATAGCCGCGCGCAAAAGCAGGCCGGCAATCACCGCGAGCGTGCCGAACCACGCCGTCTCATCAGCGTCTTCGAACGCGGGATGCGTAAGTGCCGCGGCCGCATCGGAACCGCGTTGGCAGGCCATCAATCAAGCACAACCGGTAGGCGACCGAACGTGCTTTTCAACGCGACCGCAGGCTCATGCATGCACCGGTTGCTTCACGGTACCCACTACGCGCAGCGCCTAGTGTTCGCCCTCGAACGTGCACCCAGCCACGTGCAACACCTCTCACCTCCCCACCCGAAGGAACTGCCATGTCCCAGCCCTCCAGCCTGCAAGAGCTCTACACCCACGAACTCAAGGACCTCTGGTCCGCGAACGACCAGATGCAGCGCATCGTCAGCCAGGTCACCAACAAAGCCACGAGCCAGAAGCTCAAGGATCTGCTGGCCAAGTCCGAGAAGGCGATCGCCGAGCACACCGACGTGCTCAAGCAGCTCCTCGAATCGAACGACGCGGAAGTCGCGAAGGAGCATTGCAAGGGCATGGCCGGCCTCGTCGCCGAAGCGAAGAAGCACATCATCGAGGAAGCGCCGGAACAGGGCCCGCTGCTCGATGCCGTCATGATCGCCCAGTACCAGCGAATGACCCATTACGGTCTGGCCGGCTTCGGCACGGCAGCTGCGTATGCAGATGCGCTGGGCCGCAAGCAAGATGCCGAACGCCTGCATCGCGCCACGAAGGAGATCTACCAGGGCGACGAATACGCCACCACGCTCGCCGAGACGTCGATCAACCTCAAGGCGCAGAACGCCTGAGAATCGCCGGCCCGGATGCGTGACATCCGGGCCGGCTATTACGGCCGATCTGTTTGCGGTCGGTCCACCGCTGGGTGCGCGATTCTCTTTGTCGCTCGGGCCGCGAGCGGATTCAGCCTGAAACGATGCGCACAACGAGCCAGGCCGGCACGCCGATGAAGTACGCGATCCGCGCCAGATCCAGCAGCGTTCGCCGGAGCGCGAGTGCGCGGTGCGGCTGGACCACGAGCGCCCCAGCCGAAGTCGGTAAACCGTTGACGACACCGTGTTTTGTTCGATGCCCGCGACTGCTGCGACGACGCATCAAGCGGCATCAGCAGACCCCACACCCTGTGACACGCTTGCGCTAGTGCGCTGTTCCGGCCCCGGCTCCCATCTGCGTGGCGGGTCAAGGTAGATCGCCCGTCGCCGACGGGCCGCTCCGTCGTCAGCCCCCGCGCAGCAGGACCGCCGGCAACGCGACCAGGCCGAGCAGGACGATGATCGCCAACACCGTCAGCGCCACGCGCAGGGGCTCGGTGCGCAGCACTGTCCGGAAGGTTTCTGCGGTGCCGTCGCGTACGGCCGCCTCGTGCTCGGCGCGTACGCGGTCGCGGCGTTTGGCCTGGTATTCGGCCATCAGGCGCTTGGCCTCCGGAACGTCCTCGTTGTCCTTGACGTAGATCCCGCCCGCCGAGATGCCCCACATGCTCGGCGGCGTTTCGTAATACGGGATCCGCGCCTGATCGAGCATCGCGCGCACGTCATCGGCCTCGTCTTCGAGGACGTTGCGCAGGTTGAGCAGGAGTTTGGCCATGACGGGATGATAGCCGCCGGCACCCGCCGCGGCGTCGTGTTCCTGCGGGCGCCACGAAGCGGCCAGAAACGATTGCACCGACGGCGCGGATCGCGCTGACTTTGAAACACACGGCCCCACTTTACGGGGCCATGTGGAGACGGGCCGAACAGATCGGGCATGCCCAACCCGGGTCGCCCGCAGCTTTACGCGGGATCGCCGGTGAGCACCGGCGATGCCGAGCCCGACAGCCGATCAGCAGGCGCCGCCTGTCTGGCGGATCGCGGCCGTCAGCGCCAGCAGCTCGCGGCCCAGCGCCGACGTCATGCAGCGGGTCAGGATCGACTTGCGCACGCGCGTGTCGATGGTCCTGAGCTTCGAACATGCTTTCGACGTGTTGCCGGACTCGTACGCGTCGAGCACCTGCTCGAACTTCAGCGCCAGACTTTTCGCGGTGCCAGGCTTGATCGCGCCAGACCTCATCCCGCGATCCAGAAGCACCACGGCTTCCTCGACCAGCTCGGCAACCGTGGGAGCTTCAGCCGGGTCCAGTGCGACGAGAAAATTGGTCCAGCCGGCCGACGTATTGATGTGCACCACGTGGTCGTGGCCCAACAGCTGGCCGACCGGAAGCGCATCGCTCTGCAGCATGTCCGGCGTCTCGTTCGGAGCGGCCGTTTCGCTGATGATGTTGTATTCCAGCGCGTTCACCACCAGTCCCTGCAGCGTATCCGGCCGCACGATCGCGGCGGTGCGGATGCTGATCTGGTCGTTCTGCGAGCGGGTGTTGTCGAACGTCTGCACGACCGAGCCGGCGCCCTTCCCGCCAGCGACGTCGAGACCGCTCGCGGGCAACGAAACGCCAAGGTGGGCGGTTGCGCCGGCGTAATAGCCACTGCGAGGGTCGTTCGCGAAGGAGTCCGGCACGGAGGTATCGAGCCGGTAGGACACTACGACCGGATCGCCCACCTTGATGGCGGAGGTCTGGGGGCCGACCACATGCTTGACCACGCCGCGGTAGACGTGGGTCGGGGTTTCCTGAGCATGGAGCGGTTGGCCGGCGAGCGCGATCGCGAGCGCACCGAGAGTAAGCATTGGACGGACCATATGACCTCCTTGGGGGCGAGGGATATCCGCTTCCTACCGAGGGCGACGGAGTGTCGCCAAGCGACGCGCGTCGCCTTGCCGGCGAGGCCGAGGCAACGTGCATTCGCAATGCGGAAGCCGCTCCAAATATCGTCCAAGTACCGGGCCCGATGTACGACCCCGCGCGTTCCATTTCGGAAACCTAGAGCTTGAAGGTGGCCGCTATCGGCAGCCGCCATTGCCCACGCGTCGCGGATTACGCGACCGCTTCGGAGTCAGAGCGATACCGCCAGACGCTGCGGTTATCGCAGCGCTGGGCCAGTCACCGCGCCAGCAGCCGCTCCATCTCCGCGTCCTTTTCGTGCCAAAGCCCGTTCATCCACTGCTGGAAGCGGACGCGGAACGCGCGGTCGTTCTGGTAGTCGCCGCCGAGCAGCTCATCGGGGATCGCACGCTGGCGTACGTGGATGCGCACCTCTGCAACGCGGCCCGCGAGCAGGTCTGCCAGCGAAGGGCGTCCGCCGGGGTACACGATGGTCGCGTCGAGGATCGCGTGCAGCCCCTCACCCATCGCATCGAGCACGAACGCCACGCCGCCCGCCTTGGGCTTGAGCAGATGCCGGTAACTGCTGCCCTGCCTGGCATGCTTGGCCGGCGTGAAACGCGTGCCCTCGACGAAGTTCACGATTGTCACCGGGATGGCGCGGAACTTCTCGCAGGCACGCCGCGTGGCGATGATGTCGCGGCCCGCCAGCTCCGGGCGGCGCGCGATCTGCTTCGGCGTGTAGCGACCCATGAACGGGAAATCCAGCGCCCACCACGCCATCCCGAGCAATGGCACCCAGAACAGCTGCCGCTTGAGGAAAAAGCGCATGAACGGTATACGCCGATTGAACACCTTCTGCAGCACCACGATGTCCACCCAGCTCTGGTGATTCGCCAGCATCAGGTAATGGCCATCCGTCTTCAGCGCCGCATCCATCTGCACCTCGACGCGCGTGCCGGTGAACCGGTCCACCGCCCAGCTGTTCACCCCGATCCAGCTTTCCGCCAGCCCGGTCAGCATCGGATCGCTGGCCCTGCGCAGCCGATCGGACGGCAGTACCGCTTTCAGCAATGAAACGATCAACAGCGGCACGACGTGCAGCACGGTGCTGAGTGCGATCAGCAGGGAAATCAGGGACAGGCGGATCAGGGCCATGGAATGCCGGACGCTTGAACAGGCGCCTATTGTGCCGGCGATGTCGCGCGGGCAGATGCACTGCGGTTGGAAGCGAACCGGAAGCCGTCGTCGCTGAGCGATGGCCGAAACAGGTGGTCAGCTCTCCGGGGCTGCCGAGTTGCGGCGCGACCCAACCCAGGCAAGAGGGATTGGCCCCGCCCCTGCCGCGTCGGGGCCTTCCGGGCGCTTTCACTTTCCTTTAACATCTCAGTCGCCCGGTGGGGACCGGGTGTAATCAATCACAGGGGAATTCAGTGAAGAAGCAGATCATGCTTGCCGTCAGCCTCGCGCTGGCAGGCCTTTCCGCGCCGGCGTTCGCAGACGGCAGCGGGTTTATTCGTGTCGAGGCCGGCCGCGCGGATGTCGACATCCGCGCCGATGGCATTGGCAACGGCAGCGACGACGACACGGCGTTCGGTGTTCGCGGTGGCTACTGGTTCAATCCGAACATCGCGGTCGAAGGTTTCTACTCGCGTTACTACAGCGCCTCGTACAACGACGGTTTCGACACGTACGACGTGAAGCTCCACGGCGTCGGCGTTGGTCTGGTTGCGAAAAAGAACTTCGGTGGCAACCACACCGGCTTCTTCGTCGGCGGCCGCGCAGGCGTTGCCCGCGGCGTGGCGACGGTCGAGTTCGACGGTTCCTTGGAAGATGCGGAAGCTAGCTCGGCGAAGCCGTACTTCGGCGTGAGCGCAGGGTATGACTTCAGCGAGACGTTCGGTCTCAGCGTCAACTACGACCGCCTGAAGAGCGGCGGCGACGGGGTGGACGTGACCGCGGAAACGCTGACGCTTGGTGCAGAACTGCGCTTCTGATCGGTTTTGGTTATGTACATGGAGAGGCCGCCGAAAGGCGGCCTTTCTTTTGGGCGGCCCGACGCCAGCAGGTGCAGCTGATCCGGCGCTGCACGCAGCGGCGCGCCAGATGGAGCCACTGCGTGCCGCCAACCACGTGTCCGGTGAACACAAAGGGCGCTCGCACGCAGCCCCCTCTGTCTGCGCGCTCACGCCGTAGCTGCTGTGCCCCTCACGCAACCGGCTCTTCACGGAATGCTGCTTCGCCCGGGTCGTAGAGACGGCACCAGCACTCGGGCTGCGATGCCCCGCTGCGCTCGTGTAACAGGAAGCGACGACACGGCTCGCGCGATGCCGTGATTACACTCACGCGATGCATGACACGCGCGGCGCGGACATCGGCACCTGCGACACCACCCGCACAAGCCTGCCGCCGGTAGCGGACGACCGCCAGCTCCTGCGCGGCATCCTCGTCCGCGACATGCGGCGGGATCTGCGCCGCCACCTGCGGCCGATGCTGGCCTGGTACCTGCTGTTTACCGCATTCGCGACGGTAGCGGCGGCGCCACTGACCACCTGGTCGCTCGCCGCGTCGCTGCACTGGGTCGAACGGCCACTCGCGGGAGACGTGGACGGGCTGGTCGACAACCTGCTCGCGCTTGCGTGGCTGACGCTGGCAGGCGGGCTTGCATGGTTTGTGGTGCTGCTGCAGCAGGCTGGCATGCTGCTGGTGTCGGCGAGCCGCGGCTGCCGCTATCGCATCGCGGCGATGGCGCTGCTGGGCGTCATGCGGCGCGCCGGGCCACTCGCTACGCTTGCAGGCGCGCAGGTGCTCGCCCACGCGATGCTGGCGCTGCCCTGGCTTGCAATCGGCGCCGCGCTCTACGAAGCATTGCTGGGCGGCTACGACCCGTACTACGTGGTCATCGCCCGGCCGCCCGCGCTGTGTTGGTTTCTGGCCGCGTTCCTGCCGGTGCTGGTCGCCGGCTTGTTCCTGCACGCAAGGCTCTACTTCCGCTGGCTGCTGGCCACTCCCGCACTGGTGCTGGAAGGCCTGGCGCCGGCGGCGGCGCTGGTACGCAGTCGCTCGCTGACGCACGGCCGCCGTCGGCGCGTCGCGGTGCTGGTCGTCGGCGTCGCGCTTACGGTCGCGGCGTTACCGCTGATCGTTACCGAGTTCTACGGCCGCGCGGCCACGCCGCTTCTGGATGGCCTGCCGCCGCATCGCCTGCTGGTCAGCACGGGCATGGCGGCCTACCTCACGCTCTATGCCGGCACCGCGCTGGGCGTGCTGTTCGTCGGCACCACAGTCAACGCACTGCTGGTACGGGCGCTGTTCCACCGTTTCGGGGGCGGCCTGACTGCACTCACGCTAGACGCCGTTCCATCTCGCCCCGGCCGCTTCATCTGGGCAGCCGAGGCGGTCTTCCTGATCGTGGCGCTCACGCAGGCGACGCTCGCGGTGTCGAGCATGAACCTGCGCCGCGAGGTCACCGTCACCGCGCACCGCGGGGCATCGGCGGTGGCCCCGGAAAACACGCTTGCTGCATTCCGCGCCGCGGTCGACGCCGGCGCCGATGCGATCGAACTCGACGTCCGGCTGAGCGCCGACGGGGCTCCGGTGGTCGTCCACGATCGGGACTTCCTGCGCATCGCCGGGGATTCGCGGGCGGTCGGTGAAACGTCGTTAGCGGCAATACGGAAGATCGACGCGGGCCTCCGGTTCGACCCCGCATTTGCAGGCGAGCGCATTCCGACCCTGGCCGAGGCGCTCGCCTTCATCGACCGCCGCGCACTGACACTGATCGAGCTCAAGCCCGACGGGGGCAATGCCGATCAACTGCTCGCGGCCACGCTTCGCGAAATCGAGCGCGGCGGCTACGAGGACGTGGTCATGCTGGCGTCGTTGTCGCCCGAGCTTGTGCGGGCCGCCCGCGCCGCGGCCCCGACCATGCGGCTGGTGCTGTTCGCAAACGCCGCGCTGCCCGGCGCAACGCGGCGCACGGACTTCGACATGCTGGGCCTGAACCATGTCGCGCTCGACTCCGAAGCGGTGGCGGCCGCGCGGCAGCACGGGTACCGACTACAGGTGTGGACGGTCAACGACCCTGCCCTCATGGCGCGCTATATGGACCTGGGCGTGGACGACATTTCAACCGACCGGCCAGCCGAGGCCGTCAGGGTGCGTGCCGAGCGCGCGGCGTTGACCGACGTCGAACTGCTGCTCGCGCGGCTTCGCAGCTGGTTCCGTCGCCACCAGCTAACGGCGACGCCGCATCAGCTGGCCCGGTAGCCGCGCTGCGGGAGAAGCGCTGCTGCGCTCGAGCAGGCGGGCGGTCCGTCACTCCGAATAGCTTCGTCCGTGCGCGGTCGGGCTTCCGAAAGACCGAGCGCCTCGAATCAGCTGCGCCACATCGCGGCAATCCCGCAACCCCGTGATCTCGCGAGCGTAGATGCGGTTGCGGTCGAGCGTCGCGCCCGTCTCTCAGGAAACACCGATTGACACCGGGCATCCCGTCAGTCCCGTGGGTGCGACGCGTAATACGCCGCCTTGTCCTCATACATGCGCCGGTCGGCAAGTTTCATGACCGCGGCGGGGTCGGTTTCGCGCGAGTCGGCGATGCCGATGCTGAATCGCAGCGGCAGCTCCAACGCGACACCGTCGCCCGAGTGGCAGTTGACGGTGGTGGTGCGCACGGTTTCCGCAAGGCGGCGCAGGAAATGCCCCGCTTCCTCGGCGGTCGTTGCGGGACACAGCACGATGAACTCGTCGCCGCCCATCCGCGCAACCAGATCGGTGGCGCGACACGTTGTGCGCAGCGCATCGGCGGCGGCCATGATCAGGCGGTCACCTGCCTCGTGCCCGTACACATCGTTGGCGCGCTTGAGCCCGTTGATGTCGACCACGGCGAGGCAGAAATCGGCGCCGGGCTGGCGGCGCTTGAGATCGATCACCTGGGTCAGCCGTTCGTCCAGCCTGGCACGGTTGGCAAGGCCGGTAAGTCCATCGGTGTTCGCTAGTTCGGTCAGCCGCTGCGTCAGGCCGTAGTTCGAGAGCGCAGCCCCGAGCTGCTGGAGGAACAACGTCACCACGCCGCGTTCGACTTCAGTAACGCGGTGATCGCGGCGCAGGACGAACACGGCTTCCAGCAGGCCCGCATCCACCGGAATCCGATGGAAGTCGTAGTCCGGCGCCGGGTTGCTGCTGCCGGCCGCGCCAGCCGCGCGGTAGCCGCTCGTCGCGACATGGCTGATGAGCTGCGCCGAGACGATTTTCGCGGTCAGCTTCAGCACGCGCGCCTGTTCGGCCTCGTCCATACCCTCGAAGGTCACGTGGTACGTCAGGCCGGGCCGCTGCGACGAGCGCACGATCACCCCTCGCCCCGCGCCCTCGGGCAGCAACGGTTGCAGATGCTGCAGCCACCCTGCGACCAGCTCGTCCCACCCGTCGGCATTGGCCATCGCCATCCCGGCCTCGGCAAGCCCCTGGAACAGCAACCCCTTGCGGTCGACCTCGTGCTTGGCGCGCATGAGCAGACGGTTCTGCGCGTAGAACACCGACGCGACCATCATCAGGTAGACGAACAGGGTCAGCAGGCCAAGATAGGTGCCGAGGCCGCTTGGCAGCGGCTCGAAACGCAAGCCGATCAGGCCAACCGCGACCGCGCAACCGCCCGCGAACATGGCCGCGCTGCGGGCCAGGCCCCGCGTACCAAAGTAGACGGTGTTGTTCATGCACACGGCCGTGGCCAGGCAGAAACCGAGGCCGAGGTTGAAGCCGATCGTCGCCACGAAGGTCGCGAGCACGAACGCGTCGATCAGCAAGCCGCGCAGCGCCGCTGCTTTTTTATCCGCAGCCAGGCACGACCACAGGTGAACCAGCTGTGGGTAAAGCAGGAATACGCCTGCCGCATAGGCGAGCTGCGCAGCTGAAATCGCGCGCTCGTAAAACAGAACGGCAGACGCCGCGAACGCAAGCGCGAAGCCAGCGGTGCGCGGGAAGTAGTAGATCTGTGCGAGGCGGTGGGGCGCTGGGAGCTTCACGGGCCTCGTTCGGCGCGATGGTCGTGCGGAAGGTCGCGGGACCGATCACAGTGGTTTATCGCGCCTACTCCGACAGTGCAATACCGCGAACAGGCCACGGCGATCTCGGGATGGGCCTTTCACATAGGCGAAGGTCGCTGCAGGCGAGCCCGTGCAGCCCCGTGCGCTGGCCCCTTGCGCGGACTGCTGCGACAACGCGGCCTCGCCGCGCGATGTGCGCGACGGTGCCAGTGCCAACACCGGGCGCGATCGCGGCCACGAGCAGCCGGCGGCCTTCCCCGCGCGCGGGATCTGCTACGTTTTCTACCTTGGCCGAGAGCCGTATCGCGGGATACCTGCATGTCGATCCGACGCCTGATGCTTGCCCTGTCGCTGCTCGCGGCCGCGGTCTGCGCCCAAGCACAGCCGTTAGTCGTGCAGGCCGGGAAACTGCTCGACCGGCCGGAGGCACCGCCGCGCGGTCCCGCTACGCTGCTGGTCAAAGACGGTGTCATTACCGAGGTGCGCGACGGCCACCATGGCCCCGAGGCGTTCAACGCCGCCGGCGCGCGCTTGGTCGATCTGCGCGAGCACTTCGTGCTGCCGGGCCTGATCGACAGCCACGTTCACCTGACCAGCGATGTCGGCGGCATTGCCGGCCAGCTGGCGGAAGTGCAGCGAAGCCCAGCCGACAATGCACTGGAAGCCGCGGTCAATGCCCGCAAGACGCTCGCGGCGGGGTTCACCACCGTACGCAATCTGGGTGACGGCGACGGCGAAATCCGCGCACTGCGTGATGCCATCAATGCCGGCAAGCTGCCCGGCCCGCGCATCCTGACCGCCAACTCGTCGATCTCGGCGACCGCCGGCCACGGCGACCCCACGCTCGGGTATCGCGAAGAACTGCACGCCGCGGTCGACACCGGTGGCAACGTCTGCGACGGCGTCGATAGTTGTCGCAAAGCGGTCCGCCGACAGATCGCCCAGGGCGCCGACGTGATCAAGCTGTCGATCACCGGCGGCGTCAACAGTCGCATCAGCGCCGGGCTGGGCGCACAGATGTTCGAAGACGAAGCCCGCGCCGTGGTCGACACGGCACACCTGTACGGCAAGAAAGTAGCGGTGCACGCGCACGGCCCCGACGGCATCAACCTCGCGCTGCGCCTGGGGGTGGACTCGATCGAGCACGGCACGCTGCTCGACGCCGACGGCCTCAAGCTTTTTCGCGAAAGTGGCGCGTACTACGTACCGACGCTCTCCACCGTCAACGGCTACCTCGAACGCCTCGAGGCCAACCCTGGCGCCTATACCGGCGAGGTGCTGGAGAAGGTGCAGTGGCGCATCGGCATTACGGGCAAGGCGCTGCAACGCGCAGTGCCCGCCGGCGTGAAGATCGCCTTCGGCACCGATGCCGGCGTCAGCCTGCATGGCCGCAACGCGGACGAGTTCGGCCTGATGGTCAAGCACGGCATGACGCCGACCCAGGCGATCGTCGCCGCCACCCGCAACGCGGCCGACCTGCTCGGTCTTGGTGACAAGATCGGCAGCCTCGAACCCGGCAAACAGGCTGACCTGATCGCGGTTCGCGGCAATCCGCTGGAGGACGTCGGCGTACTCAAGCAGGTGGAGCTTGTGATGAAAGGCGGCGAGGTGGTCGAGCGGTAGCAAGCAGAGCCCCCTCACCTGCCCGGCGCGACGCGAATGTCGCCGCGACGTGTCAGAGAGACTCAGCCGCCCCCCCGGCCGCACAGCTGAGATCCGCGCCCTAGCGAAAGGGCTGCATGCCTCGCTTTTCCATGCCACCTGTCGGCGCCTTTTTCACGCGACTGGAAGGCCGCTTGGTCGATCGCGACGCCCGGCCGTAGGCGTGGCCTCAGGCGCGACCGCACGCAACACACCCAGCTCGCTGCCTGAAGAACGGTGACCCGGCGTCGCGACCTTCGCATGCGGAAGGTCCGACCACCCGCCTTATCGATCGACCGGATCTGTACCGCTGGTGGGCCGCTGATCCGCAACAGCGCATGACTCAGTTCGAAGCGACCTTCTGGAACGGCAACTCGTGCAGCGAATCCGGCCCGATCGCCAGCCCCGTTATCCGGCCGCCGTCGTCGCGCTTGAACGCGACCAGCAGGCCGTCCAAGTTCGGCACGCCGGCGGCTTCGAACACATCGTGTGCGCGGGGCTCCAGTGTTGCTGTGATGTGCGAGAGGCCGCGTACGGTCAACGTCAATCCATCATCTAGGCGGGCCACGTCAAACCCGCCCAGCAGCTCGTCGCCGGTGAATCGACCCCGGAACTCGTGGAGTTGCGCCTGCACCGGCTTCCAGTCGGCCAGCCTCACCCACTCCGACACGGCTTATGGGTCTCCGTCAATGCACCAGTCTGCCCATTGGCCTCGCAGATGGCGTTCCGCCCCTCGGTGCAGCACGCAAGATCAAGTGTGCGCGCACTCGCCCACTTGGATTGCGTCGCACGGCGGCACCTCTACTTTGCTCGGATCACACAGCACGACGCTGAGCGGCGGCTCGCGCCCGCCGGTCAGCGCGAGTTCCGTCCCCGGCGGAGCATCGCCCAGGATCAGCTGCAGCAACGCTGGGTAGTAGTCGTCGCCCATGTCGGCGCGCAGCTCGTCCTCTCGGTGCCACCAGACGTCGCCCTGGTCGGCGAGATCGCGCCCGGTCAAATCGTTACGTAGTGAGCGCAGGCCGGCGGGCTCCGCATGCGGCACACGGATGCGCAGCACCAGCAGCGCGTCGCCTTGGGCGCCATCGCATCCACGCAACCGCAGTTCGCCGTCGAACCGATCGGTGAGGGTCCGCCAGTCGCGTACCGGCGTAAGCGCAGGGAGCGCCGTGAGCAGACCGCTCGCGGCCTCCCGTGTCGCGTGCTCGACCGCAGGCAGCAACTGCATGGACGGCGTGAGGTCGCCGGGCGCGAACAGATCGCCGACACCGAGCGCGATCGGCACTGCGCGCGGATTGAATGCCGCGCGTGCGTCGCGCAGCGCGTCGAGGTCGGCCTGGGGCAGCCCGGCATCGGCCGCGTGTGGCACCTCCCGCCCGCCTGCGAAGTAGGTAATCGACGCGTCGCCATCGGCCGTAATGCGTGCGACCGTGCCGGCGCACTTGCGCTTGCGTAGCCACGCCGCGGCCGCTGCGCCGAGATCGCCCTTGACCAGCGTGGGACTGTCGAGAAAGACCTCGGCGGCCCAGGGCCCCGCAGGCGCGTCCCCTTCGCGCTCCTCGGGCGCCTCGAGACCGAAGGCTTCACGCATCGCCGAGCGCTCGTCGGACGGCGCGACGATGGCGGTAAATCCGGTCTGTCCCAGCGTTTCGGCCAGCTTGGCAAGCGGCTCGACGAAGCCGTGCCAGTTCCACGCCTCACACTGGTTCGAAAGCAGCGCCAGGGCCATCGGGTCGCCCGCCCGCGGCGGCGGCTCGATGTGCGCCAGCATGCGTGCGGCCGCCGCCGAGTCGCCCACCCCCTTGGCATCGCGGCCGAACGTCATTCCCCGACGCGCCGGGCTGTCTTCCACCCGCACCACTGTATCGGCAGCGTGCTTGCGCTCCGCCCACGCGCCGCTCGTCGGTTCCGGCAGACGCTCGCTGAAGACGTGGCACGCATTGACGAGTGCGGATGCCGTAGCGCCCTTCCCGGGCCGCGCCGGCTTCCCAGGCAGTTTGTCGCCCGACTCGGCCAGCACGGCGTTGACCGCAGCGAGTGCGGGTTTCGGCGGCGCCTCGCCGGCCAGCAGCGCGGCGGCAACTTCGTCGAGCTGCGCCCACAGCGCACCCGCATCTGGCGGTTGGATCTCTCGCGCCCCGGCGATACCGAACGCCTTGAAGAACCCAGCGACCGAGATACGCGGCGCGCCGAGCTCGCGCTCGATTGTGGCGAAGTCCGGTTGGACGGCCGCCCCGTCGAACAATCTGCGCAACCGCGTAAGCACGCCCGGATCGCGGCCCGCGACCAGTGGGACGAGCCGTACTGACCACGACGCGTCCACCGTCGGCGCCATGCCTGGCCCGGGGCTGGCAATGCGCTCGATCATCAGCGCCTCGCCCCAGGTGACCAGCATGACGTAGTCGCCACCGTACGCCTCGGCAAACGCATGCAGCGCATTGCGCTCGCTCGCCCCGTACGCGAAGACGTTGAATTCCCAAGGCGAGCCGGCATTGCACAGGTACCCCAGCGCCCCCCCGCGTTTGAGCTTGCCCGCCGGAATGGCGCGAAGCGCATCGCCGCGGTATTGCACCAGATTGTCGAGGCCCGGCGCGGGCGTCAGGCCCAGCGCCTGCGAGGCCACCAGCGTGTCGACGACGGGCACCGGACCGCTGCAGCCGCCGCCTACGTAGCCGTCGAGCAACGTCTTGGCCCATTTGCACGCGTTGCGGCTGACCCCGTGCTGCCCCGACCCCGAGCCGAAATACATCGTGCCGTTCGGCAGCCGCGAACGCAGGCGGCGCGGCACACGCGCACGCTGCTCGGCTGGCAGCCGCTCACGTAGGCTGTCCCAGTGCCCGCTGAGGGCGCTTGACCATTGCTTCAAATCGCAGAACCAAGCGCGGTCCGCCTCGGCGGGAATCGGGGTGGCGGGCGCAAGCAGGAAAGCGAGAGAGGCCATGGCGTCCAAGCGGGCGGAAGGTGTGTTCGCCACTCTAGCGATGACGCGCCTAGTGACCCGCTCCGTTCGGAGGGCGAACGGAACCGCAGGTCGGAAGCGCGGCCGCATGCGATGGCGCAGAGGCGACTGTCTGTTTGCCCGTCGCCCCGGCTCCTGCCTGTGCAAGCCGCCGGTGAGAAGGAGGAAGAATCCTGACGCAATGCGGAACTGGCTGCTTGGGACCCGGGGATCACCTGCCCCCGCGGTGCCGTGCTGCGACACACCTTCTTTGCCCTCATCTGGCGAGCGCGCCCTGCCTCCGGACAGGACCTCCCGGCCTCGCCAGTGCCCACGGGTCCGGACGGATTCAGCACATCCGTCCCGTTGCGCTTCCGATAAGTTAGGGGGCGAAGCGCACGACGCGCTGTGCCACCCATCCCGCCCCAGGATCCCGTTGATGACCCGACCGCGCTCTCTGCCCCCTTCTTCGCGCGACGCACGCCTCCTGCGCCTGCGCCCGTCTTCCCTGCTCGCCGCGATGCTGGCCGCATCGATCGCGCCGGCGACGGCCCAGGTCAGCATCGTCAACCCGGGCGCACCGGGTGCCCCTGCGCGCGAGCTGTCGGCCGATGACGCGGTGAAGATTGCCGCGTCGCGCTATTCGGCGGCGGACGTGCAGTTCATGCGCCACATGATCCCGCATCATCAGCAGGCGCTGGACATGGCCGCGCTGGTTGGCAAGCGCACCAACTCACCGGCGGTGATCGAAGCGGCTGGCCGCATCGAGGCTTCGCAGCGCGACGAGATCGGCTTCATGCAGCAGTGGCTCGCCGCACGTGGCGAGAGCGCGGCGGGTCCGCAGGCGCCCGCGGGCACGCACGCGTCGCACTCAGCGGCGGCTCACGGCGCGCACGGCGACGCGGCGCTCCAGATGTTCGGCATGGCCACGCCCGAGCAGATGGCGGCGCTGGCGAAGGCCGAAGGCCGGGAGTTCGACCGGCAGTTCCTGCAGCTGATGATCAGCCACCACGGCGGTGCGCTGAAGATGGTCGAGGAACTGCTGGAGCAATCAGGTTCGGCATACGACCCGACGCTGCTCGAGTTCGTCAACGACGTCGCCAACGACCAGGCCGCTGAGATCGAGCGCATGACCACGCTGCTCGCCGCGGTCAGCCCTGATCCGCGCACCGGCCTGAAAGCGGGCTTCCGTGACGCAGGAACCGCCATCGAGAATCTGCGACTGGTGGCTTCGCTACCGAAGCCGCCGGGCTTCTTCGATCCGGAAAATCCGGCGGGCCTGCCGCTGGAGCCGGTCGACGACAAGAAGAAGAAAAAGGAAGAGAAGAAGGACGCCAAGGCGCTCGCGGAAGAGCAGCGCGACAAGGCGTTCAAGCGTTTCAAGGGCGAGTCCAGTGACAAAGGCCGAGGCGCGCTACTCAGTTTTTCGAACACGGATATGGCGTTCTCGGGGGACGTGCTCGTGGTCGGCAACTACCACGGTTTCAACGCCTATCGCCTCGGCGCGGATGGCGTGCCGACGCTGGTCAGCTCGGTGGTCTGCCCGGGTGGCCAGGGTGACGTGTCCATCGTCGGCAATCTGCTGCTGATGTCGGTCGAGGAAACCCGCGGCCGGCTGGACTGCGGCCTGCAGGGCGTCACCGAAGACGTCTCGAAGGAGCGCTTCCGCGGCCTGCGCGTGTTCGACATCAGCGACCTGGCGCGGCCGAAGCAGGTCGCGGCCGTGCAGACCTGCCGCGGCTCGCACACCCATTCGATCGTATCGAGCGACGACAAGCGCATCGTCGTCTACAACTCCGGCACCAGCTCGGTCCGCAAGCAGGAAGAACTCGAACGCTGCGTCGACGAGCTGCCCGGCGATACGCGCACCGCGCTCTTCCGCATCGATGTCATCGAAATTCCGGTGGCGGATCCGTCGAAAGCGCGGGTCGTCGACAGCCCGGCGGTGTTCGCTGACCCGAAGACCGGCACGCTTGCCGGCCTGTGGCGCGGTGGCGACCACGGCGACGGCACCCAGAAGACCAGCAAGACCGATCACTGCCACGACATCACCGTGTTTCCTGCGAAGAAGATCGCGGCCGGCGCCTGCTCGGGCAACGGCATCCTGTTCGACATCACCAACCCGCTCAAGCCCAAGCGCATCGACGCGGTCACCGATCCGGGTTTCGCGTACTGGCACTCGGCAACGTTCAACAACGACGGCACCAAGGTGATCTTCACCGACGAATGGGGCGGCGGCGGTCGGCCACGCTGCCGTGCGTCGGACCCGCGCAACTACGGTGCGGATGCGATCTACGACATCGTCGACGGCAAGCTGGTGTTCCGCAGCTACTTCAAGATCCCCGCGCCCCAGGCGGTAACCGAGAACTGCGTCGCGCACAACGGCTCGGTGGTGCCGGTGCCGGGGCGCGACGTGTTCGTGCAGGCCTGGTACCAGGGCGGGCTGTCGGTGATCGATTTCACCGACTCGTCCAACCCGGTCGAGATCGCGTTCTTCGATCGCGGCCCGACCAACCCCGACAAGCTGGTCACTGGCGGCTTCTGGTCGACGTATTTCTACGACGGCCGCATCTACGGCTCGGAGATTACGCGCGGGCTGGACGTGCTGACGCTGGAACCCAGCAAGTTCATCACCGCGAACGAGATTTCCGCCGCTGCGCTCGCGAAAGCCGACCCGGTATTCAACCCGCAGCAGCAGTTCGCAATGACGTGGCCCGATGCGCCGGTGGTGGCGTTGGCGTACGTCGATCAGCTGTCGCGTAACGGAGCACTCGATGCCGGGTTGGAGTCCCAGCTGCGCGAAACGTTGACGGCTGCACGGACCGCGCTGGATCAGGCAGGCCCGGCTGGCGACAGGGACGCACTTGCCCGCCGCTTGGGTGCGCTGGCCGGATCGGTTGCGGCCGCCCGTGACGCCGCCGGACGCAACGCTGAGCGCCGGGATGCGCTGTCGCAGACTTTGAAGGCGCTTGCGTCAAAGTTGCAATAACCGCTCGGGCACAGGGGCTCAGAGTGCGGCGAGGCGAGAAGGATCGCTTCGACTCGAGCACTCCGCTCCCTTTGCGCCGCCCGGAATGCAAAAGGCTCCCGCAGAGAGCGGGAGCCGACGTGGTAACAGGCGGATCGATGAAGTATCGATCCATCGGAATCGCAGCGCCCGGCCGCGCCGGACGCTGCGCGCTACGTCAAAGCTGATTCAGTGGAATTGCGATGTCGACCGGCGTATTTTCGCCCGCGAACGCACCCAGGGAAGACGCTTTGCCCGTAAGCAGATTCACTTTGTAGAAGCGGGTAGCACCGCCGCTGGACCGCAGTGCGGCGTAGCCTCTATTCCCGACCGTAACGCCGTTGCGGATCTTGCTGTACACGTCGAAGCCAACGCAGCTTGCGGCGTCGAAACCGAGCTTTCCGGTTGCTGCCAGCAGACCGGCGTTCGCAGGCGACTGCAACGCGACCTGGTCGAGCTTGAAGTCGATGTCGAACAGGTTGGTGGACGTCGACGCGTTGAGGTCATTGTTGGTGTAACCGGCCCCGGCGATGCCGCGAGCATCCGCGTCGGCGGTGTAACTCAGGCGGCCGTCGACGATGGTGACGCCGCCCGGATTGACGTCGTGGCGCAGGTTCTGGCCGGTATCGCTCACCACTCGCAGTCGATCAGCCGCGGGATTGAAATCGACCCCGAACTGGCGGCCTTCCAGCGCGACGGTGAGCTGGCTGACCTTGGTCGCCGCAGCAGTGCTCGTGCTGATCACGTAGATGCCCCCGGCATTGCCCACGCCATACAGCTTGCCGTTCTGCACGCGATAGTCGATGCCGACGAGCTTGCGGTCGCCGCTGAGTCCGCGGACATAGCCGATATTCGATGCGCTGGCCGGTTGCCGCTCGTAAAAACGGATCAGTCGCTGATCCGACGTCAGACCGATGACTTTCAGCCCCGTATGGCTTTGCGTTGAAGGCGCATCACCGGCGGCAACGGCGGTGACGGGCGCGAATGCCGTCGCGACGCCGATGGCGATCGCTGCGGACAACGAAAGCAGGTTATATCTGGAAGTCATGGGATCATCTCCGAAAAAATTTGATTGACAGAGGGGGACGGGTAACACCTACGGGACGAATGTGGCCGCGGTGTCGCATCGGCGGACGCCGCGTGGATCCCTTGCTGGACTGCCCAAGGCCGGATCCCTTCACTTGAGCGCAGCGGAAATTTGCAGTCGCGATGTGATGCCGATGACAAGTTCCACATGCTTTTCGATGACGTGCGCGCAGGCCCGAAGATGCTGAGCGTCACGTGCGGTGCGCGCTTTTCTTGTTTTTATGCGCGTCCCGTTTATCCCCATAGCGGCGTTCTTACCGACACCCGTAAAAGTGTTTCAAAAAATTTACGGGCCCGGTTAACTCGACCAATTCGTCGCCTCTGCCCGCGTGGCTGATGCGTGCGCAAGGCGATGCGCCTGGTCTACTCACATATCGAGGTTCGTTCGGACGCTGCCGCATCGATGACGCATTCGTGGGCGTGTCTTTTGAATCACCTCAATCAGAGCGTTGCGGCTTCACAAGGTCGAGATCCAATTCGGCAGTGCGAGGAGCGAGGCGAGGCCCCATTCGTTTACGAGGGACAACGGAGCTCTAGCCTCCGGTGGTTGCGGTAGACGCGAGCCGCGCAATCAACCCCTCGCCGGCCGTGTGCTGCCGTGTGATCGAGCACCGTGCGAATGGCGCGGCAACGCCCCTTCCCTCACTTCACCCGCTCACCGGTCGCAACCCGCACGGTGTCGCGGCCCGGCGATTCGGCGTCGAGCATCAGACGCCACCGCCCGCCGTCGCGCTGCAGGCGCAGCCTGCGATACCTGACCAGATAGACGAGCGCCACGCCTGCCGCCGCGAGTCCCGAGAGTGCCCCGACGCTGAGTGCCCAGCGCGGGCCGAAGCGGTCCGCTATCCAGCCCACGAACGGGGCGCCGATCGGCGTGCCGCCCATGGCCACTGCTATGCGTAGCGCGAGCACGCGGCCGCGCATAGCGCGCTCGGTGGTCAGCTGCACCATCGAGGTGCTGGCCGTCATGAATGTCAGCGCGGCAAGTCCGACGAACACGAGCACGACCCCGAACGACCACGGGCTGGGCATCACCGCCGCGACCGCGGTCGCGACGCCGAACGCCGCCGCCGAGCCCCCCATCAGCACCATGCCGGGCATCGGCCGGCGCGCCGACAGCAGTGCGCCGCTCATCGTCCCCAAGGCCATTGCCGAGGTAAGCAGGCCGTACTGGCTCGCATCCCCGTCAAACACCGTAACCGACATCGTCGAGACGAAGATCGCGAAGTTGAAGCCGAACGTGCTGATCAACGCCAGCATCACCATCACCGCGACGAGGTCCGGCCGCTGCCACACATAGCGGAAGCCCGCCAGCATGCTGCCGCGCGTGTGCTCGGGCCGCGGCTCAGCATGCAGCTCGTGCGCCCGCAGGCAGAGGATGGAGACCAGCACGGCCGCATACGAAGCCGCATTGACCATGAACAACCAGCCCTCGCCCACCGCCGCGATCAACAGGCCGGCCACCGCGGGCCCGATCATGCGCGCCGCGTTGAACGATGTGGAATTCAACGCGACGGCGTTTGCCAGGTGCTCGTCACTGACGATGTTCGACACGAACGCCTGCCGCGCGGGCGCATCGAACGCGGTGACGCAGCCGAGCCCGAACGCGAAGGCATATACATGCCAGAGCTGCACCACACCCATCAGCGTGACCAGGCCCAGCCCCAGCGCCAGTAAGCCGGCGGCCGCCTGCGTCCAGAACAGCAGCTTGCGGCGGTCCAGGTGATCGGCCACCCAACCGGTCAGCGGCAGCAGCAGCAACGGAGGCCCGAACTGCAGTGCCATCACCGTGCCCACCGCCGTCGCGCTGTGATCGGTCAGTTGGGTCAGCACCAGCCAGTCCTGCCCGACGCGCTGCATCCACGTGCCCACGTTGGACACGAGTGCGCCGCCGGCCCAGACGCGGTAGTTGTAGATCGAGAGGGAGGAGAACGTGCGACTCACTGAGCGCGGGAGCCTAGCCGAGTCCGCCTTTCGGCTGGGTCAACGCCCACGCCAGCGCCGCGAAGTGTCGCGCGGGTGGTGGGCGATCAGCCTCCCGCTGCGCGAACGGGCCGGCACCCTGCCCGCGGGGCGACGTGTTGCTCCAGGAAGTCCTCGACGCGGTCGAAATGCTTCGCCACGGCCACGTGCCCACCGTCCACCACGAGCAACTCGCTCGCGTGGGCGAACCCTGCGCGCTCCAGTCGGTCGACCATTCGGCGCGACATGCGAACCGAAGGCCACATCTCATCATCGCGCGCCGCCACCAGCAGGATGGGCCCCGCGATGCGTTCCACCGGGATCGCCGCCGCAGCGGCCGCGTCGTTGGCCAATGCCCGCTCCATCACGGCGTGGATGTTGCCGCCGATCAGGTCGGGCGTGGCCGACCACGGAATCGGTGCGAACGGTAGCGGCTGCCCGCGGTACGACCACGAGGATGTGTTCATCGCATCCGTGTGCGCGGGAAAGATGGTGTCGCCGGGAGCCATCGCAACGACCGCATCGATAGTCGGGTCATGCGCGGCCAGCGCCAGCGCAAGCTCCGCGCCTTTCGAACCGCCCATGAGGATGACGCAGTCGCCGTCGACCGCCGGGTCGGCCTGGGCCTCGCGGATCGCCTTCTGCACACCCTCGAGCGCGATGCGGTCCAGATCCCGCGGGGTATTGGGCAACCCGAAGTACCCGAGCGCCAGCAGCGCATAGCCCTGCTGCTGGAAGCGATCGCGTTGCGGCTGCCAGTACTCGCGCGTCCAGCTGTTGCCGCCTTCGGCGCCACCCAACCCGACCAGCAGGGGTCGCGGCGGCCCAGGCGGCGCGTACAGCCGCGCGTCGACCTGGCCATGGCGCGCCGGGAGCGTGCTGGTATCGAAGCTGTACACCCGCCACACCACCCAGGCGGCGCCGGCGAGCAGCAGCACCAGCGCGCCGCCGATGCTCCAAAGCAGAATCTTCAGTAAAGACGGAAATGCGCGTGCGGTCATGTCGGGGCGCCTGGGTCGAGTGAATCGGGAGTAACGAATCGCGGGCTTCGGGCTATTCGTCTTCGGTACCGGTCCAGAAAAAGACCTGGTCCACGCCGAGGCCGAACGCTCGCGCCAGCCGCATCGCCAGTTCCAGCGACGGCGCATAGCGACCGCCCTCGATGGCGATGATGGTTTGACGGGTGACGCCCACGCGCCGCGCCAGCGCCTCCTGCGACAACTCGCCGTGCTCGAAGCGCAGCCGGCGCAGGTGGTTGCCGACCGGCAGAGCGGTCATGGGGCGGGGTCCGACCCGGACGCCGCGGCGTCGAGTGCGTATGCACGCAGCCGCGCGATCGCATCGACGAGCACGCTGGCGATGATGGCCAGGATCAACGCATGCGCGATCGTCGGGCGCGATAAACGGCTGACCCAGCCTTCGTGCACGAAGCCCAGCACTCCGATCTGCACCGCCAGCGCGAGCAGCAGGCCGTAATGCGCCGCGCGCAGCCCCTGCACGGCAATCGTGCGGTCGCGTTCGTCGGCGCGCGGCGTTGGGTCGCGCACGATCCAGTAGGCAAGCAACGCGCCACCGACGAGTGTCCAGCTATCCCGGCCCAGCGCGTGGACGACCGGCGTGTGCATCCCCAGCGTCGGGCCGATGCGATACAGCGTGGCGAACAGGTGCGTCGCCACCACGGCATTGGCGGCCAGCGACACCCAGAGCATGCGTTCCGGCGAGCCCGGCGCGGCGTCCGCCAGTAGCCCCCAGCGCCGACGCGCTGCAAACGCGACGCCGACCATCAGCAGGGCGCCGAAGATACCCGGCGGGACAGGCCACAAGGCCGCGCCGGAGGCCAGCACCACGCCGAGGGCGAGCGCCGCGACGACCACGGCGAGAATACGAAGCATATGTCTGGTTAACCGTACATTGTGTACGGTGCAGCGTACACCTCGAATTGAACATACCGCAAGCGTAAAGGTGCCGTGCCGGTCTGCCTGGCACCGGCCCGCCCCGGGGACACCGCGGTGCGCACCGTCGCTTGATGCGGACGTGCTGCCGACCGACGCCACCGGAGGCCGGCCCTCGCCTTGGTTCACTCGTTACGTACCGCGCGCTGCTTTCGATCCCTGCCTGCGTCGCGGTAGCAGGCGCAGCACTGTCGAGAACATCAAGTCCGGTACGCGCATCCGTTCCGCGTAAACGTTTGTGCTCGGCAGGCTGCGTAGGTGCCCGCAACGCCTTTGGCGGCGGCCCGCGGATCGCGCCGATGGGCGCTCTCCCCGCCCTAACTCAGCGCCCGTGCGATGCGCTCCACGATCGCGTCGGGCGTCTCGCGCACGTCGAGCGCCAGCGCATCCCGCGGCGGCTCGAGCGTTTCGAACTGACTCGCGACCAGCGCGGGATCGAAGAAGTGCCCCTGCCGCTGCACGGCGCGCGCGTGGATCGTTTCGTAGTCGCCCGCGAGATGCACGAGCAATACGTCATCGCAACCACCGACCAGCTGCTCGCGGTGGGTCTCCCGCAGCGCCGAGCACGAGAGCACCGCACGCCCGCCCGCCGCGCGCACCTCGTCCATGCGGGCGCGCAGCGCCTCCAGCCACGGCGCGCGGTCGGCTTCGGTCAGCGGCAGCCCGCGCGCCATGCGTTCGCGGTTCGCCGGCGGGTGAAAGTCGTCGCCCTCGAAGTACGGCCAGCCCAGGCGCTGCGCGAGCCGGGTGCCGACGGTCGTCTTGCCCGAACCGGCGACGCCCGTGACCAGCACGATGCGCGTCCTGCTCACTGCAGCCCTCGCAGCGTTACGCCGTACGGCGCCGGCGTCCCGTCATCGTCCGAGCATGCGGCCAGCCTCCTCGGCCCGACCTGCCACGACCGCTTCATTGCATTTTCGGCGACGCGCATTCGCTGCTCGATCTGCATATGCCCGAGGTGTACCGGGCCGAGGAATACCAGCCTCGCTGGATGATCCCGGTGAGCGTCACACCTGCCCGTCAGCACACCGGTCCGGAGCGAACCGTATCACTCACCCGAACGAGCCGCTGGCAGCGCTGCCGCAAGCAGCACTGCTTGCGACCTCGGCTCCTCCCGCGCTCTTCACCTCGCTACCACCCTCGCCTAACTGCCTCCCTCATAGGCTGATGTCTCTTGCGCGGAGGTCGGCCAGTACGGCCGCATACGTCCGCGCTCCCCAACACAAGGAGACAGGACAATGGTTGAACATCGCGGAGAACAGAAACAGGGCGTGGGCGGCATCGCCAAGGCGGTCGATGCGGTCGGCGGCATGGTCGGCACCCTCAAGGCGGGCCTTGGGTCGAAGTCGGTGAACGCATTCGTGGCCAACGCGAGCCGCGGCGATGTCTACGAGATCGAGGCAGCCCGCATCGCGCAGCAGCGCGCACGCTCGCCCGAAGTGCGGCAGCTGGCCGATCGCATGCTCCAGGATCACACCGAGAGCGCGAACAAGCTGATGGCGGCGCTGCGGTCCCACGGCGACCAGGACCTCATCGGCGAGATCGAGGGCGAGCTCGACCAGCACCGGCAGACCATGATCGACCACCTGCGTCAGGCCAGTGACGATCAGTTCGACAGCGTCTACATCGATCAGCAGAAGCTCGCGCATCGCGAAACGCTGACGCTTTTCGAGGGTTTTACGTCTTCGGACGAGCACCCCGAGCTCGTGGCGTATGCCCGCGGCATGCTGCCCACGCTGCAGCAGCACAAGGAGATGGTGGATCGCATCGAGGGCACCGGTAGCCTGCGGTCCTGATGGGATCGCGGGCGGGCTTTCGCCCCGGCCCGCGGTGTCCGGGCGGACAACCGAGGGATCGGGCGGCGTAACGCTCGAGCCCAGGATATGCAACGCAGAAGGCCCCGCAGTGCGGGGCCTTTTGTCTGGCCGGTTTTCGTGTTCCGGCCGGAAGCTTGCCCGACCCCGTTAGCGCCGCTACCGGTCGCCCCGCCAGCGGCCGAGGCGACATTGAAGGGTCTTAACTTCCCAGCTCCACGACCGAAGTGACTTCCGGCACCTCGGACCGATGACCGTCGGCACCTGAGTGTCGCGTTCGGGCGGACCAGACTGCCGCCTGGACCACCTTCAGGCACTGCAATGGAAGCGACCGCACTGATCCCCCGCAAGCACGTCGCCTTGGTCCTGCTGGGCTTTCCTGCCATTGCGACGCTGATCTCGCTGCTTCTGTTGAACAAGGCGCTGCTCGCCTGGACGGGGACGGACTTCAATACCTCGTTCTGGATGCTGATCTCCGCCTGGTACGCCGTGCAGGTCATCGCAATCGCATGGATCGCGCGGTTGAACGGGCTGTCGCTCGCCGCATTCGGCCTGGACATCGGATCGCGCCGTTTGCGCTGGATGTGCATCGGCTACTTCGTGTTCGCGCTCGCGCTGGTCGCGCTCATCGAAAGCGCGATCGCCACGCGTGGGCTCGATCCGATGAAGATCGCCCAACTATCGGATTACGCGGACCTGACGCCGCAGTCACTGTCTTCCCGGCTGGTGTTCGTGCTCATGGGTTTTCTCGCGGCCGTGTCCGAGGAACTGGTCTACCGCGGCTTTGCGATCAACGCGCTGACCCGGCGACGCATCGGGCGCTGGGCGGCCGTGCTCATCGCGGCGATTCCGTTCGTGTTCCAGCACGGCCTGAAATCGCTGGACCAGTTCTGGTGGTTCTTCGGCTGGGCGCTCGTGTTCGGTGCGCTGTTCGTCCGCACGCGCAACCTCTACGTGAACATCGCGATCCACTGGCTCGTGATCCTCGCCGCGCTGCCGGCGATCCTGCAGGCGCTGCGCTGACGGAAAAGCGCGGAGCGGGCGCTCGCGCTCGAAGCTCCCGGGTCGCTCCACGTCAGTCGGCAAACGCACCTTGGCGCTTTGCCGCCGTGTATTTGAAACCTGTTTCACATCCGTCGCGAAGGATGACCAGACATCCCAAACAGAAGCGGACATGCCCACCACCTTCCTCAACATCGCAGGCGCGGTCGGCCTGCTGCTCGCCGCGCAGAACGCAGTCGCGGCAGCGCCCGCGGCATCCCCTGCCCAGCCGAAGATCCTCGTCGTCGTGAGCAGCGAGAGCCGCGATGAAGGCAAAACCCGGGCGGGTTTCGAGATGAGCGAGTTTTCGCAGGCCTGGGCGATCTTCCGCGACAACGGTTATGCGGTCGATGTGGCAAGCCCGGCGGGCGGGCGCGTCGAGGCCGATCGCTACAACCCCAAGGAGCCCTTCAATGCACGCGTGCTGGCCGACCCGGATGCGGTGGGCAAGCTCGCCGCCACGCTCCCAACGGCGAAGGTGCGCCCAGGCGACTATTCGGCCATCTACATCGTCGGCGGCAAGGGCGCGATGTTCGACCTGCCCGTGGACCCCGCGCTCAAGTCGATCACCGCAAGCGTGTACGAACGCGGCGGGGTCGTCAGCGCCGTGTGCCACGGCCCGGCGGCGTTCGTCGACGTGCGGTTGTCGAACGGCGACCTGCTGGTGAAAGGCAAGCGGCTGACGGGCCTCACCAATGAAGAGGAAACGGTGTTGGGCAAGAAGTGGATCAAGGAGTTCCGCTTCCTGCTCGAGGACGCGATGCGGGAGCGCGGCGCGCGCTGGGAAGAGGCGCCGCTGATGATGCCGAAACTGGTCGTGGACGGCAGGCTGGTGACCGGGCAGAACCTCTTCTCGACCCCGGCGGTCGCCGAAGCCGTGGTCCATGCGCTCGGTCGCGAGCCGGTCGCGCGGCAGCCTTGGCGCGACGAAGCGAGCATGCGCCTGGTGCAGACGCTGCTCGACGGAAAACACGACGAGGCGCACGCGGCGCTCGCCGAGGAACCGGAGCGCTACCACGTCAAGCTCATCGGCATGCTCGGCTACTACCAGCTCAAGGCGGTGCAGACCGATGCCGAGGTGCGCAACGCGCTCGCGATCATGGAGCTCGCCCGTCCGTACATGACCGATCCGCAGCTCGGGGTGGGCATCGCCGAGGCGCGGTGGCGGCTCGGCGAGCGCGACGAGGCCCGTCGTCTGATCGCCGGCGTACTGCAGGCTCACCCGGAGCTCGCCGAAGCTAAGATGCTGCAAACCCGTATGGACGACTGACGATGCAGTCCGCGCACCTGCGCATCCTCGTGGTCGAGGACAACGCATCGCTTTGCATGAACCTGGCGGCCCTGCTCGAACGGCAGGGCCACCAGGTCGACTTCGCGGCCGACGGCATCACCGGGCTGCGGCTCGCGCTGCAACAGCCGCCCGATGTCCTCGTGCTCGACCTCACGCTGCCGGGGCTGGATGGTCTGCGCGTCTGCGAGCGGCTTCGGCAGGAAGCCGACCGCTACGTCCCGGTGCTGATGCTGACCGCACGCGACATGGTTGCCGACAAGCTCGCCGGCTTCGATGCGGGCGCCGACGACTACCTCACCAAGCCGTTCTCGGGCGACGAGTTGCTCGCGCGCTGCCTGGCGCTGTCACGGCGCCACAGGCTTGGCGCCTCGCAGGTGCTGCAGCTCGGAACGCTGCGCATCGACCGGCGCGCTGGCAGGGCCTGGCGCAAGGAGTGTCCGCTCGACCTGCAACAGACCCCGTTCCGCATCCTGCTGGAGCTCGCCGAAGCCTCGCCGCGGACGCTGACGCGCAGCGAACTGATCGACCGCCTGTGGGGCGATGCGCCACCGCAGTCCGATCCGTTGCGTTCGCATCTGTACCTGCTGCGTCAGGCGCTGGATCGCCCGTTCGACACGCCAATGCTGCGCACCGTGCACGGCGTTGGCTACGCGCTGGTGCCGGACCTGTGAGCCGGCCGTCGCGCCGGCTGCAATCGCGCCTGATGTGGGGGTTCGGCGGGTTCACCGTCGTGCTCGTCGCCCTGTTCGCCTTGTTCGCGATGGCGTTCGCCTACTCCGTCGAGGACGCATTCTTCCAGGCCCGCCTGGGCAGCGAGGCCGATCGGCAGACCGACCATCGCCTCTTGCACGGACGCTGGGCGCCGGTGGGCGAGGGGTCGATACGGCTTCACGAGCGTTTCGAGCAGCTGCCTGCGGGCGTGCGCGCCGTCCTCGGTCCCGAGCCGGGGCGCCGGGAGATCTCCACGTCAGACGGGCGCCATTACCACGTGCACGCGATCCTTGGTGGGGACGGCGCGCGTGCATGGCTCGCCAGCGAGGTGAGCGACGAGCTGGTGGTGCGGCCAATGAGGGGCGCACTGGCTTCGTTGCTGGCCGGGGCCGGCCTCGTGATGCTGCTGTCCGGGCTGGCACTGGCCTGGTTCATCGCGCGTCGGACCACGCGCCGGCTGTCGCGCCTGGCCGATCAGGTGGACCGGCTCGCGTTCGACGAGGCTGCCCCGTCGTTCGGCAACCTCACCGGCGGCGACGACGAGGTCGGGATGCTCGCCCGCCGGCTGCAATCGCTGGAGGAACGCATCCGCGCGTTCGCCGAGCGCGAACGCGCGTTCACCCGCGACGCGAGCCACGAACTCAGGACGCCGCTCGCGGTGATCCGCAGCACGGCCGAGCGCATGCGTGCGTCGCCGCACCTGCCGCCCGCCGAGCGCGAGCACGCGGCCGGCATCGAGCAATCTGCGATGCAGCTGGAGCAGCTGATCCTTGCCCTGCTCACGCTCGCCCGCGAGCAGGCGTCGAAGTCGAGCGGGCCCGCCGTGCGGACCCCGCTGCTGCCGATCGTCGAACGCGTCGTCGTCGAGCAGTCGCTGCTGCTGCAGGACAGGCCGGTGACCGTCGAGGTCGACGCGCCCCGCCACGCGGTGATCGACGCCGCCGAGCCTGTGGTGCGGATCATCCTCGGCAACCTGATCGGCAACGCGTTCGCGCATACCGCGAGCGGCGCGATCCGCATCACGGCCGATGCGGACGCCATTTCGATCGTCAACGAAGGCCGCCTGTGTGGCGACCTGGCGGACATCAGCGAGCCGAAGCCATTCCGCAAAGGCGATGCGAGCCCGGGATTCGGGCTGGGCCTAAGCCTGGTCCAGCGGGTGGCGGCGCAATCCCGGCTCGCGCTCGAGATCACAGGCAGCGAAGCCGGCGTCGTGGCCCGGCTCGCGCTGCGCACGGAGCACTAGCCAGCGCTCGTACTTCCTGTCCCGAGGGGCCGGTCGCGCTCCCCGGCGCACCAAGCCGACCCATTTCGATCCAAGGATGATCCCGATGCTCATGAAACTGCTTCGCGCGAGCGCAGCGATGCTCGGCGTGCTCGTCCTGGTCACCGCCGGCCTTCTGATGTGGCCGCTGCCGGACACGCCGCGTGTCGGTACCGCCGGCGACTTCCTCGTGCGCAACGTCGCCGTGGTGGATGTCGAACACGGCACGGTTCGCGACCGGCAGGACGTCGTGTTGCGCGACGGGCGCATCGCAGCCGTTGGACCCAGCGCACCAACTCCTACGAACGATTCGCTGACGATCATCGACGGCACCGGCAAGTACCTAATGCCGGGCCTGTGGGACATGCACACGCACGCGGTGAAGATCTCGCCGCAGTACACGCATCCGCTGTTCGTGGCGAACGGCGTCACCGGCGTGCGCGACATGTCCGGATGCATGTCCCAGCCCGACAGCCTCCTCGCCTGCATCGACGATCGCAACGCCTGGAACCGCGCGCTCGAGCGCGGCGAAAGCCTCTCGCCCCGCTACGTGCTGCAAAGCAGCTTCAAGATCAACGGCGGCGGCGAGGTGCCCGACGGCTATCCGGCGTTCTTCAAGGCGCGCAACCCGGCGGAGGTGCGCCAGCTGGTTGCGTTCTATCGGCAGGCCGGCGCGGATTTCCTCAAGACCTATTCCGAACTCACACCCGCCACCTACCGCGCGCTAGCGACCGAGGCACGCCGGCAGGGGCTAGGGCTTGCCGGGCATCGGCCGCTGCGCATTCCGCTCGAGGACATGCTGGCCGCGGGTCAGCGCAGCGTCGAACACCCTCGCATGTTCTACGAAGAATGCTTCCCGGGCGCCGCCGCCCTGCGCGCCCTGCCCGATCCCGCGGCCGCCTATGACGCCGCAATGCGCTGGCGCATGATCGACGAACACGACCGCGCGCGATGCGCCGCGCTCATGGACGCGATGGCGCGCAGCGACACCTGGTGGACGCCGACGCTGCAGGTGCTGCAGCTGTCCGCGCGGGCCGGCGACCCCGCGTTCCGCAACGATCCGCGTTTGAAATACGTACCCCTGGTGTTCACGAAGCTCCTGTGGGAGCCCGATGCCGATCGCGTGGCGACACAGCCGACGGATGCTTCGCGTCGGCCGCAGTACACCACCCTGTACCGGATGGCGCAGGGCCACGTCGGCCAAGCGCATGCGGCCGGCGTCAAGATCCTCGCCGGCACCGACGCCGGCGACACCTACGTGTTCCCCGGCTTCGGCATCCACGACGAGCTCG
This sequence comes from Lysobacter korlensis, assembly GCF_042434515.1. Taxonomy (NCBI): domain Bacteria; kingdom Pseudomonadati; phylum Pseudomonadota; class Gammaproteobacteria; order Lysobacterales; family Lysobacteraceae; genus Lysobacter; species Lysobacter korlensis. Next base: position 647,600 of record NZ_JBHLTG010000003.1, on the reverse strand, counting down.
TGGAGTTCGTCGGTGCGGGCCTGTCGCCGGCAGAAGCCATCAGGAGCGCCACGCTCGATGCTGCCGTGTTCGCCGGTATGGACGACGCGTTCGGATCGATCCAAACGGGCAAGGCCGCCGACCTGCTGCTGCTCGACGCGAACCCGCTCGAAGACGTGCGCCATACCCGGCGGATCCGCGGGCTGTTCTTCGCCGGCAAGTACCTCGATCGCGCCGCGCTCGACGAGCTGCTCGCGTTCGCCGAGCAGCAGGCCGGAAGCGTGCGCACCAATCTGCATCTGCTGTGGGATGGGCTCAACAGCCCGCTGATTCGCGTGCAGGCGGCGGACTGAGCGACCGCGCCGCGCCGCAGGCCGCGCGCACCTGTCCGTGCGGTGCCCGCTGCAGGCGGAGCGCAAACATCAACCGATCAGGCCTATATCCCGACTACATGTCTCTGAAATGCGGACAGCCCGAGCTGCCCATGTTTTCCTTGCACCTCATCAGCCCGACAGTGCCGCCGCCAGATACCTCGCCGTCCGGCTCTCCCGCACCTTCGCAACATCTGCGGGCCGCCCCTCGGCGACGATGCGCCCACCCCGCTCGCCCGCCCCCGGTCCCATGTCGATGACCCAGTCCGCCTGGGCGACCACGCGCATCTCGTGTTCGATCACCACGACGGTGTTGCCCGCATCGACCAGCCGGTGCAGCTGCGCCATCAGCCGATCGACATCCGCGGCGTGCAGGCCGGTGGTGGGCTCGTCCAGCACGTACAAACTGCGGCCGCGCTGGCTGCGCTGCAGCTCGGTGGCCAGCTTGATGCGTTGGGCTTCGCCGCCGGACAGCTCGGTGGCCGGTTGGCCCAGGCGCAGGTAGCCCAGGCCGATCTCGCGCAGCAGGTGCAGCGGGCGGGCGACGGCGTCTTCAGTCGCAAAGAACTCGGCGGCTTGCTCCACCGTCATGCCCAGCACCTCGGCGATGTTGCGGCCGTTCCAATGCACCTGCAGCGTCGCCTCGTTGTAGCGCGCGCCGTGGCAGGTGGGGCACGGGGCGTGGACGCTGGGCATGAAGAGCAGTTCGACGCTGACCACGCCCTCGCCCTCGCAGGTGTCGCAGCGGCCCTTGGCCACGTTGAACGAGAAGCGCCCGGCGTCGAAGCGGCGGCGACGCGCCTCGGGCGTGGCGGCGAACAGCTTACGTACGTGGTCGAACAGGCCGGTGTAGGTGGCCAGGTTGGAGCGCGGGGTGCGGCCGATCGGCTTCTGGTCGACCTGCACCAGCCGCTGCACCGCGTCGACGTGACCGGCGAGGTGCCCGCGCGTGCGTTCGAGCACGGTTGGCCCGTCGCCGGTGTCGTCGTCGCTGTCCTCGGGTTCATGGCCCAGGTGCAGGCGCACGAGTTCGGCCAGCGCCTGCGCGATCAGGCTGGACTTGCCGGAGCCGGAGATGCCGGTGACCGCGGTCAGCACGCCGAGCGGCACGCGCGCATCGAGCCCGTGCAGGTTGTGGCGGTGGATGCCCTGCAGCTGCAGCCAGCCACTGGCTTCGCGTTCGCGGCTGGTAGGCGCGGGCGTGTTGCCGAACAGGAACTCCGCGGTGCGCGAATCGGGCACGTCGGCCAGTCCTGCCGGCGGGCCGCTGTACAGCACCTGCCCGCCGCGCTCGCCGGCGTCCGGGCCGACGTCGACGAGCCACTCGGCGCGGCGCATCAGCTCCAGGTCGTGCTCGACGACGAACACCGAGTTGCCGGCGTCGCGCAGCTGCTCGAGCGCGTCGTACAGCGCCTGGCTGTCGGCCGGGTGCAGGCCGGCGGACGGCTCGTCGAGCACGTAGACCACGCCGAACAGGTGCGAACGCAGCTGCGTGGCCAGCCGGAGGCGCTGCAGCTCGCCGGGCGAGAGCGTCGGCGTGGCGCGGTCCAGCGACAGGTAGCCCAGCCCGAGTGCCTGCAGCGTGTGCAGGCGCTCGATGACGCCTTCGGCCAGGCGCTGCGCGGCCAGCCGTTTTTCTTCCGACAACGCGGGCGTGCGGCGCACGTCGGGCGCGGCGGCGTGGGTGGCCTGTCCGGCGGCGGCGCGCTTGGCTCGATCAGTTTTAGTTGCGGTGGTATTGGTTGCATCCCCGCCCGCGTGACCGTGGAACTCGCCGCGCGCGACCGGTTCAAGCAGTTCGACCACGCGGTCGAGCGGCAGTCGCGAGAGCTCGCCAATGTCGATACCGGCGAACGTCACCGACAGCGCCTCGCGTTTCAGCCGTTTGCCGTCGCACTGCGGGCACAGACGGCCTTCCATGTAGCGCGATACGCGCTTTTTCATCAGCGCGCTCTGCGTGCTGGCGAACGTGTGCAGCACGTAGCGGCGCGCGCCGATGTAGGTGCCCATGTAGCTGGGCTCGGCCTTGCGTTTGAGCGCGGCGCGCGTCTCGGCCGGGGTGAAGCCCGCATAGACCGGCACGGTCGGCGTTTCCTCGGTGAAGAGGATCCAGTCGCGGTCCTTCTTCGGCAGGTCTTTCCACGGCGTATCGACGTCGTAGCCGAGCGTGACCAGGATGTCGCGCAGGTTCTGCCCGTGCCACGCCGGCGGCCACGAGGCGACGGCTTTCTCGCGGATGGTCAGCGACGGGTCCGGCACCATCAGCGCCTCGGTCACCTCGTACACGTGGCCGAGGCCATGACACGTCGGGCACGCGCCCTGCGGCGTATTCGGAGAGAAGTCCTCGGCGTAAAGCATCGCCTGCTTCGGCGGATAGACGCCGGCGCGCGAGTACATCATCCGCACAAGGCTCGATAGCGTGGTCACGCTGCCGACGCTGGAGCGCGCGTTGCTTGCGCCGCGTTGCTGCTGCAGGGCGATCGCCGGCGGCAGGCCCTCGATGCTGTCGACATCCGGCACACCGGCCTGGTCGATCAAACGCCGCGCGTACGGTGCGACCGATTCGAAGTACCGCCGCTGCGCCTCCGCGTAGATCGTGCCGAACGCGAGCGACGACTTGCCCGATCCGGACACGCCGGAAAACACCACCAACTGATCACGAGGGACATCGAGGTCGACGTCCTTGAGGTTGTGCTCGCGCGCGCCGCGGACACGGACGAAGCCGGTGTCGCGCGGGGCGGTGCGCGTCGGCGCCGTCCTGGCCACCGCAGGCGGAGCGCCCTTGCCTTTCGATGCGGGGGAACGTGGCATGCGTTAGTCGGATCTCCGGAAAGGCTGACGCTAGCGATGGGGCGTGAACGTGGGGTCAGGCCACGATATCCAAGGCGTGTACGGCGCAAACGAGAAAGTCCGGCAACAAAAGGAGTCAGTTCGAGTTTCCGGAGCAAAGAACGTGCCCCCTTTTTCCGCGCATGACGTTGTGACAGTTGATCAGACGCTGCGATGGTTCGCAGAGGAGGAGAATTCAAGCTGCGGCGCCCGCGCAGCGACACACCTTCACAGCCCATCTACGTACTCCAACCTCAGCTGTACGCTGAAAATGAACACGCCGAAAAGCTCGCTATATTTCGGCCTCCCCCACAGCAAGGAGGATTCAAATGTTTCTGACCACGCGACATCTCGCAATGGGCGTGGCGCTCGCCGCCACCCTCGGCCTTTCCGCATGCGCCACCTATGACGACGAGTTTGCGGGAATCAACTCGCGCCTCGATCAAGTCGACACGCGGGTGCAGAGCGCGGCCCAGAGCGCCGAGGCCGCCAATCAGTCGGCGCAGCAGGCCAACCAGCGGCTGGATCAGATGGAAGGCCGCATCCAGCAGCTCGAAACGGCACCACGCCGCAAGCCGCGCGGTTAATCGCTCTTCGCACTGTTCGCAACGAACGGTCTGAGCCGGAACCCGGTGGCCTTTGCGGGCCATCGGTGTCCTGATCCCATCCCGTCTTCGTTCTGAGGAATCTTCCTATCCGTACGCCCACACACCCTGTGATCCGCGCCGTTTTCGGCGCGTTGACACTGACATTTGCGAGCTTCGGCATCGCCAGCGCGAAGGATGCCCCCTCGCAACCGGTCGCCGCCCTCGACCAGCTCCCGCGAGGTCAGGATGTGTCCCGCGACGTGATCAAGCTCGCGGGGTGGGCGGTCGCGGCGAAGGACAGCCAAGGCTATCCATTCGCGATCATCGACAAGGCCGCCGCACAGATCCTGGTGTTCGGCAGCGACGGCCGGCCTCGCGGCGCGGCACCTGTACTCATTGGCTCGGCGGTCGGCGACCATACGGCCCCCGGCATCGCCGGTGTAGCGCTTCGCGAGATTCCGGGCCGGGACCGCACCACGCCGGCCGGTCGCTTTGTGGGCGGTTTCGGTCCGTCCGTCGACGCCGGGCGCGTGCTGTGGGTGGACTACGATTCCGCGGTCGCCATCCACCCTACCGCTACCAACGTCCCGGACGAGAAGCGCGCCGAGCGCCTCGCATCGCCCAAGCCGGACGACAACCGCGTCACGCATGGCTGCATCAACGTCTCGCCCGAGTTTTTCGAACAGATCATGCAGCCGACGTTCGAGCGCGGCGGCGTCTTTTACATCCTGCCGGATGAGGCGTCGATCGCGGAGACCTTCCCGGAGTTCGCGCAAAAACGGTAACGACCACCGGGATCAGGTTCGCTTTCTCAAAGAACCCAACCTGACCCCGCTACGGAAGAAGCCGAAGATGCGCGTCGAGGCGCTGCCAAGCGTCGTCACCACACATCGAACACAAAAGGCCCCGCAGTGCGGGGCCTTTTGTTTGGCGGCGTCGGCGCTGAAAGCGTAAGTGAACCTGACCTCCCTCTCCACAGCCGGCGCCGGCCTCAGCGGTCGTGTCGCTTCGGCGCCGCGCCAAGAGCGCCCGGCGACGTCCGCTACCGGCCGGTAGGGGCCGGTAGCGGACAAATCCTCACTCGGCGCTACAGGTACCCACCGCTTCCGTCAGTACCGCCACCAGCGCGGCAAGCTCATCCGCGACGGCCGCTTCTTCAGCAGTACGCCGAGGCAGGTTGCCCACCTGGTTGCGAAGTCCCACCAGCGGACCGCAAACCCCGTTCCTCTCCGTCGTGAAGGCTTGCAGGACCACATCGAGCTTGGCGACGATTGACTGGGCGACACCTGCACCCAACTGCCCCTGCTCAACCAACGTATCGATGCGCAGCTTGGCATCGGTCACTACTTCGGGGACCGTTGGAGCGGCAGGCTCGGCAGGCTTGAGTTCCAACAAGAGCGTGGTGATGTAGCCAGGCGTGGTCTGCAGTTGCAGATACACCTCTGGCGCCGCGATGGGTTCGGTTGGGAACACATCACCGTTGAGCATGGTGGGGGTCACATCGAGCGGGGTGACTTCCTGGAGGATCAACTGCCAGTAGTAGACAGGCAGGCCCCCGAACTCACTGGGCTGGTTGATCGTGCCGTTGAACATGAGCACCGTGTCGGTCAGCGTGACCCCGGACAACTCGGTGTTGTCGAATGTCTGCACCGTGCCGCCGCTGACCGACAGGATCGGCTCGCGACCCGGCAGTTCCACGCGCAGCGACTGCATCGCGCCAAAGAAAATTCCTTGGCTGGGCAGCGAGTTCTGGTCAGCCGTCGCGGCATCCACCGTGTACGACAGATTGATGGTGGTGCCCACCGCTACTTCGGGAGGCTGGGGGCCTCTCACTTGCTTGATGGTGCCAACGTAGTTATGCGTGACGAGGGCCGCTTCGGCCGTCGAAACAAACATTGCTCCACCGATCAGGAGGCAAGCGCATTGCAGGACTGCTTTCATAAGGTCGTCCTCTTCAAAAGTTCCAGTCGTTTTGACAACGCCGGAAAGTCTCGAACACGGCTGGCGAATTATTGTCAATCGCCCGCTTGGGAGACCAAGCCCGGCGTCAGCACATGGGCGGCACGGCGCCGCGTCCTTGTACAGGATCAGCGCCGTCCAGCCTGCTCCCACTATTCGCCTGCATGCCCGCCTTGTCGCGTTACTTATTTGCAACGCAAGAGTTGGGCTATTTGCAACGTCGCAGCGTATGCGCCGGAGACGCCGCTAATGGATAAACGGCGAAGCGGCCAGCTCGAACCGGTGCCGGCGATCAACTCGATCGGCACGCGCACATTGCCCACCGCGCCGACAGGAACTTTGAAAGGCCGGCGCCGCTGCCGGTATGGGCTGCCGCACCGCGCACACGTCGTCTTGTGCCATGGCCCGCCCCCCGCGGGTCGACCGGCCGCCGCCGCCCGCGCATTGCACCGGCGGCGCGTTGGACCCGCCCGGCCCCTTCCGGCTCGAGAGCAGAGCTCCGACTGCTCGAGAGCATTCAACAGACGCTTTCGACCATTCGTTGAATGCTTTTGGCCGCTCAACGAATGCTTTCAACCTATGCACCCAATGGTCGAAAGCATTCGGCGAACGCTTTCGACCTATCAGGGCACGGCTTTCGACCGTTTGAAAACCGCTTTTCGAGGGGCTGGTCGGGGGCCATTCCATTGGGAGCAATGCTTTCGACCGTTCGACGGATGCTTTGGACCTATGCAGGCAATGCAATTGCGGGGTGCGACGGCTGCCCTGCCCGCTGCGCCAACCTGCGGGTGGACCACCCCATCGGTCCGTAGCCTATTGAAACCGCACCGCTTTCACCGCCTTTTGCATCTCTCCGACGAGCGGTCTCAGGCGATCGTGCGAAATCTCAGCCTGCGCGATAGCTCGAGCATTCAATAGCACCACGGGACGGCACCGACGCCGCCCGGGGCAAGTCAACGACGACAGGGAGAACGGGCATGGGACAGAACCTGGCAAGCGTGCATTTCGACACCGCGCAGTGGGCCGAACTCGACGCGGCACTGGATACGGTGGAGCGGCTGTGGGACCCGATGCTGGTGGTGCTCGAACGCGGGCGCCGTGGCATTGCGAAAATGGGCACCGGCTCGGAGGCGTTCTGCCGCGCCACCCTGCGCGTCATGCGCGAGAACCCACGCCTGGCGCCGGTCGACGTCGACCTCGAAGAAATGGGCCGCGACCTCGCCACGCATGACGAGCTCGCCGCACGCCGCCCCCGCGTCGACCGCCTGGTCGAGAAACTCACCGACACCAACGTGGCGCTCGGCAGCGACGTGATGACCGCCGCGCTGCGCGGCTACGCGCAGCTGAAACTCAACGGCAGGGGCGCCGGCCTCGACAGCCTGCGCCGCGACCTCGGAAAGCAGTTCGAGAAGGCGCCGCGGAAGAAGCCGGACGAGGCGGAACGCGCAGCGTAACGACACGACTCAAGCCCAAGGAAGAAGAAGGCCCCGCATTGCGGGGCCTTTTATTTGGGGCTGTGTAAGTGAACCTGACCCCGTTGCGGCATCACGGACCGGTCGCCGGGTCACAACCGGAACACGCCATCAGGCAGTGAGGAACGACGCTCTGCCCAGCAGGGACAGAGTGCCTCCACCGCCTCCATCAGCTCCATCCACGACGCAATTGGGTCACGCCGTTGGGACTGCACGTGAGGAACCCCGCCCTCGCGCGCGAGCGGCGCATCCGCAGGTTGTTCATTTGGGTGAGAAGGCGGTTTTTTCGGTGGGTTCATCGGCGGATTCCTGACGACGACACCAGCTTGCGTATTCAAGTGAACGAGCCAGATTCAATTTGTGCGAAATGAGCACGCCCCCTTCTGCTTGGCTACCCGTCCTTCGGTGGGCGCTTCCCAAGCAGAGACTTCAGGTCGGCGAAGGGGTTGGACGTCGCCGCGGGCGTCTTGTCCTCAGCGTCCAGCGCGCTGACCCCGGTGTAGTCGCTCTGGCGCGAGTGCTCGTTGTCATGGCAGTACACGCACAACAGTTCCCAATTGCTGCCGTCGGGCGGATTGTCCGAGTGGTTGTGGTTGCGGTGGTGGACCGTCAGCTCCCGCAAGTTGGCGCGGGTGAACTCGCGCGCGCAGCGGCCACAGACCCACGGGTACATCTTCAGCGCACGCTCGCGGTAACCCTGGTCGCGCTGCTCGGCGCTGCGCCTAGCCTCTGCAACGATGCGGTCAAGCTTGGCGTCTTGTGGCGTGGTCATGGTCATGGGTCCCGTGGGGCGGCAGGGAAAGCGATTGCTGATCGCGTGCCGAAGTATCACCCGAAGCGGCGGAAAGCATGCGCGGGGCACTATGGAGACGGAGCGCCCTAGTCGGCTTTAACTGCCTCCGCCCCCTTCGCTCCGGTGATTTCGGCGCTTGTCGTCGCCTGCCCCTAATCCCATGGGTGCGACCATGGCAGACATTGCACACTCGGGAGGATTGAATGGCCAGCGCCGCAAAATTGAAGACCTGGCTCCGTTTCATCCAGCAGGTCGGTGTCGAGCAGGGATTCGAGATCGAGGGCGGCGAGACCATGGTCAGGGTGGTCATCGAAGCCCACCACGGCGTGGCCTATCGCGTACAGATCAACAGTGGCGGCTACCTGCAGGCCCAGCAGTGGGAGTGCGACTCGAAGGGACGCAAAGGACGTTACGGACGCGCGGTCTTTTCCATGCGCTCCAATAGCGACGTGGCGCAGTTCTGCTCTGTGCTGATCGCCAGCAGCGCGCTACGCGCCCGGCGCAGGGAAGAAGACGAGGCGTGAGACCGCGAGGTAGTACTGCGCTGACAGGGTCAAAAAAGAGGTCCAGTTCAAATTTCCATGGAAATGAACCTGACCTCTTTTTTGACCCGGGGACAGCGGCGCGGAACAATCGGCACGATTCCGACTCGGGGTGATGGCCGGCGTTGGAAGATAACAGTCGCGGGCGCTCTGAACGGAACGGGGTCAGGTGGCGGGTTTGTCACCCTGCTGCGCTGGTGCCTGCTCAGCCGCCTGGATCAGCGCGCCTGCGACGGTACGGGCGGGCGGCGGGGAGTCTCCGGCCGGCCAACCTTCACGTTGTTTCGTGCGGTCGCCATCGGTGGCCTCGGTCTGGTCATGCAAAAGCACGACCCGAGTGGGGAACGGCAAATCGATGCCGGCCGCGCCCATCGCTTCCGCCACCTTTCGCAGTACCTCACTGTGCTTGACCACCACATTGGCGCGCTTGGGGTTGGTCCACCAACGCATTCTGAGGTTGACCGTGGACCCGGCAAGTTCCCACACGAGAACGTCGGGTGCAGGATCGTCCAGGATCCCGTCGATCCCTTTCAGCGTATCCAGCGCGACCTCCAAGGCCTGCCCGATATCGTCACCGTAGCCGATGCCCACGTCGTATTCACTGCGGACCATGCCGTAAGCGGTGATGACGCTCACCGGTTCCTGGTAGATCTGGCTGTTCGGCACGATGACGCGAATGCCGTCGTAGGTCTTGATCCAGGTGGCGCGGGTTTCGATTGCCTCGACCGTTCCCGTGAACGCGCCGCTTGTGATCTCGTCTCCGACACGGAACGGCTTCTGCAGCAGGATCAGGATCCCGGCAAGCAGGTTCTGGAAAATATCCTTGAACGCAAAGGCGATTGCGACACCACCGATACCCAGGGTGGACACCAGCTTTCCGGGCGTCATCGACGGCACGATGATGGTGATCGCGACGAGCAGGCCCAAGATCAGCAACACCCAGTAACCCAGCCTGGAAAGCACGGTGGCGAGATTGCCGTTCTCGCGATTGGCCGTTGCCCTGGCCACGACTTTCTGGATCACCTTTGCCACGATCCAGAAGACAAGAAAGACGACGGCGGCAATGGCGATATTCGGCAGGAGGGCGAAGAATCCGTCCACCATCGCGTCGACGGTGTCCCAGGCATTCCCCACATCCGGTTCAACACCGGCGAGCCCAGCGCCTGCACTATTGACCGCTTCCCACGACTTCATTCTCGAGGCCCGCTGACTGTTTGCTCGGCATCCTAACGCGCTGCCCCCGATCCCTCGTTCACCGGGCCCGAACACGAAAACAGGGGTCAGAGTGGATTGGCCCACTTCCATAGACACCTGAGAATGGGGACAACCCCGGAGCTGTTGCATGGAAAGGCAGCGGTTCACTCCGCGGTTCAAGCGCAAGGCAACGCGCTTGATGGAGCGGGGCCACAGCCCGGTGACGCGATTGGAGGCGGAGCTGGGCGTGCCGCGCAACCGGGTCCACAAGTCGCTTGATGCGATGCAGGCCGACGGCGAGCATGCGTTCGGCGGTTCGGGTCGCGGCTCGCCACCGCAGCAGCAGTCGGCTCAGCTGCGAAGAACATATGAACCTGACCCCTATTCTGGTCGCACGCCCGGCGGAGCACACCGGCGCTTGCGTTGCATGATCAGGTGATCGAGCACCACGTGGCGATCGTCACCCTGTCTGAGCGGCAAATATTCGGTCCGATGCTGTCGCTGGTACGCCCCACGGTGGACCGCCATTTGCGCGCGCTGTGGGTCGAACGGGTGTCCGGCGAGGCGATCGACCGCGTCCTGACCGGGCCCGACACGCCGGATGCCGAAACCCTGCTGCGCCTGCTGCGCAAGGCTTCACGCCTTGGCGAAGGCGAGGCACTGCTGGAAGTATTGGAACGCTCGCCTCTGTACGGCCACCCTGCGCTCGCCGGTTCCGCGGAACACGCCAGGGCTCGCCGCGCCGCAGATATGAAGTTCGTGCCCACACTGCACGACGTCATCGATGGGCTCAACTTCAGCGCCGGGCTTGCGTTGTTATCGACGATGCGCATGGCGCAATCGACGGGCGACGGCGGCGCGGAACAATCGGCACGATTCCGATTCGGGGTGATGGCCGGCGTTGGCAGATAACAGTCGCGGGTGCTCGGTCCCGGGCCGGAGCGCCACTACTCGTTCAAAGGGGGCTAGTTCACTTCCCTGGTAAGTGAACCTGACCTCCTTTTCTCGGTTCAAGGACCGCGAAGCCGCACGCAGCGCGGTGTTCGAGTATGTCGAGCTCTTCTACAACCGCGTCCGCATTGCATTCGGCGCTGGGATATCGGTCGCCGGTGCAGGCGGAGCGGGAATACCAACCGGTCAGGTCTGTATCCTGACTACCTGTCTGTGGAATGCGGGGCAGCCCAACCTGACCCCTTTTTTCTTTTTTTGCCTCTTTTGTGGCCAGAAAAACCCCGACCAAAGCCGGGGTTTTTAGTGCGGCCGCGTCACCACGGCCGCGATGTTTGCAACTTTCAGTCGATGCGGGCCTGCACCGACAAACCGCTGAAGTTGGTCTCACCCTGCACCAGCAGGTAGTACGTGCCCGCAGCCGGTTTGGAGATGCGCACGGTCTCGTTGTTGCCCGAACGAACGGACTTGAAACTATGCACCGTTGTGGTCGGCTTGAAATCGCGGCCGACGTACAGGCTGACATCTCCGGTGCCGCCGTAGGTCGTCAGGTTGAGCCGGCTCACGCCAGCAGGCACAACGATGCTGTACATCTTGCTGCCTCCGGCCGCGCCGCTGACGCCGGTGACGGCGACCTTGCTCGTCAACACAGTAACCGGGCCCTCGCCCACGGTCATCGACACCGTGGCTTCGCGCACCGCCCGGCCGTAGCTGACCCGATAGGTGAACGAGTCGGCGCCACTGTAGCCAGCGGCCGGCGTGTAGGTCGCGACATTGCCAGCGATGGTTACGGTGCCGTGGCTGGGCGCCGTGCCGAGCGAATAGGCGACGTTGCCGCCGTTGCCAACCGAGCCGTCGAGGGTCACGTGCCTGGCCTGGCCGAAAGCCGTCGATGCGCTGATGGACCTGGCCTGCAGAGGTGCGTACTGCTGGTGGATGCGCACGCCGCCGCCCACGGACACCATCAGCAGCGAGCCGTCGCGCGACAGGCGGGTGCGCCCGTTCTGGAAGGCGGCGTTGCCCGGGTGGCTGAAGGTGTACTCGAAGTCGAACGAGCCGGTCTGGGTGCGCGTGTTCATGTCGTACACGCGCACTTCGGAGGTTTGGGCGAACGGGAAGTAGGCGATGCGCTCGACCGGATGGTAGGCGACGCCGACCGGCTGTGCGCCGGCGTAGGTCCCGATCGTCGCGATCTTCGCGTAGACGTCGTCGTAGACCATCGTGCCGCCGTAGGTCGGGATCGACAACTGCGCGCCGAAGCGGTCGGTGCCGATCTCGTAGTTGAACCGCGAGGTGCCGTTCTGGTACCCGCCGCGGCGCACGATCCCGCCCGTCGGCACGTCGAACAGACCCCAAGGGCCGTCGGAGAGGTTGGTCTCGGCGAAGGCGATCGTCAGGCCGTCGCCACTGGCCGACAGCATCGAGTTCTGTCCAACGGAGGCCAGGTTGGTCCACACGCCGGTCGCGGGATCGAGTCGCCGCATCTGGACCCAGCCGGAGCCATTGAAACTGGAGGTCGTGTAGATCTTGCCGTTGGCGTCGTAGACGGCGACGAAAGTGTTGCCCTCCATGTAGTCGGGCGTAGCCACAGTGGCTTTCTGATGCGACAGCGAGTCCAGGTCGACCAGATGAACCCAGGACTGGCTCACCGAATCGGTGAAGTCGCCGACCACGAGCGTGCGATTGTCGGGCGAGATGTCGAGGCCGGAAAGCGCGCCGCCCAGGACGATCGGGCTCAGGAACGTGCCGGTCGTCACCTGGTAGCGCAGCACCTCGGTGCCGTGGCTGATGTAGACGATGCCGCGCGCCTCGTCGTGAACCATGTCGAACCGGCTCGGCGCCGGAATGTAGGTGCCCACTGCCCCTACGGGCAATGCCAATCCGGACAGCACCAAGGCTGCCAGCATTCGCTTCATGCGTATCCCCTGCTTTGTGGTTTGGCTGGTCGACCGGCACTCCGCCAGTTCGAGCTGCGATCTTCAATCCCCGTGGAGGTCGCGGCGGGGAAATTATCGCCGTAAAAGGGTGACCGGCGCCACGTTCTGGCCCCGCTCTGCGGGGCCTTGTTTTGGGGCGAACCCGACGACAACCGGGGTCAGGGTCGACAACCGGGTCAGAGTGGACTTTTCCGATTCAGAGGCGGCGCGGATTCCGACAGCCGTGTATGCGATCCGTGGCCAAGCTGAGGCACCTTCGCCCGGGCGTCCGCTATGCCCCGTCTGCCACGGCTCGACTTGCCCTGCGACAAAATGAACCTGACCCCATTTTTGAAGCCGATGGACCAGACACCGTGCGTAACGGCATTGCGCTCACGGGCACGGCGCATTGGCTGTTCGACCGTGGACTCATGACCTTTACTGACGACTTTCAGATTCTTCTCTCGCCCTACGGCATACCTGACGACCTCGACAAGCTGATCCGGCCTGGCCGAATGCTCGCAGTGCCGGATGCCCCTGAGCTGCGCCCGCACGCGACGTATTTGCAGTGGCATCGCGACAACTGCTTTAAGGCATAGAGGCGTACGGACCGAGTCCGTTAAGCCGACGTAACTACCGCCATTTCCTTTGGGCCCAGCCCCTTTAGCCGGCTATGCATCTGGCGACTTGCGGCGAACTCGATCCGTTTGCCAGCCATGCGCTCGAATGACACAGTCTCCTCCTCTCCGGCAAAGCAACAAAGCCCATGGACTGGCGCACTCTCTTCCGCTCCGAGCCGTTACGGGTGCCCAGCGATCCCTGCGACGTACTGCCGCGCATCCTGACCGATGCGCTGCGTGCAGGGATGGGCCCAGCCAAAGCGGAACCGGCCGCGAGCGACTTTGTGGCGATACGCGCAGACGAGCTGCTGAACATCGACCAGCGCCTCCGCTCGTATCGCAGTGACGCCTATCGGCATTGGGCGCTCGGCACACTGCACGCCGTCGGTGCGTGCCCGCTTGTGGATGACGTACGGAGTGCCCTGCTGTTTATCGCGTGCTCGCACCCCGATGGGCGCGAGCGGCAGAAAGCGGTATGGCGCCTCGCTGAGTTCCCCGGATATCTCACGCTGGCGGCGGCGCTCGTACGATGCGCCGACTGGGCGGCGCCGGTTCGGTTTGCCGCACGCGATGCGGTCGTGCAGTTGCTGTCTCAGTGCGACCCAGACGAGGTCGTGTCGGCGTGGCCGCTTGTCCTGCGGCTCAAGCAACGCGAGAGATCAGGCGAGGAGTGGCTCGTAGAGAACGTCGACTGCTGGATGCTCGCGCCGGGAAACCGCGAGGCCCTGCATCTTGCGCTGGAGAGCCGCACGCCATCCGTGCGCCGCTGGGCTTACCAGCAAGCCGTGGCGCGCGGTGATGACATCCTCCTGCCGGCACTCCTGCAGCCCGACCCGCGCATCGGTCTGCACGCCCTACGCCATGCAGGGACAACGCTTGGCGCAAAGGGACTCGGGGACCTCGCAGCCGCCGGGCTCAAAGCGCCGCACCCCGTCATTCGCAGGGAGTCGCTGCGCGCGCTCGCGACCACTGACAACGCTGCCGCCGCAGCCGCATTGCCCCGTGCACTCCTCGACCGCTCCGTAGGTGTCCGCCGGCTTGCGGCATTCCTCACACGTCAGAGTGGCAGCGATCCGCGAGAGGCGTGGCGCGCTGCACTCGACCATCCGTCCGTCCCCTTCCCGCTCGGTGCGCTGGCCTCTTTGGCAGAAGAGCCCGAGAACCAAGACGCGGGTCGCATGAGGCGGCTTTTACTGGCTGACCGCCCCATCGTTCGACAGCTTGCACTTAAGGGCCTGCTGAAGACTGGCGAATCCGTATCGCCGGATGAGTTCTCAAAGTTGCTTGAGCTCGGCGGGCGGCGGGTACTTGCGGCACTGAACACTGCGGTGTGCGACAGCGCCATCTGCCTTGATAGCGGTCTCATCCAGCACGTGCTGGCGTCCGACCACGTTGGCGAAGCCGGGCGGATAGCCATGCGCAAGCTCCTCAACACCGGCGGGCTGTGGGACCGCCTGGATCAGCTACTTGGACTGCGAATTGCGGATTCCGACTTCCTGTGGTGGCTTACGGCAGCCGACGACTGGATCCGGCGCAGTGAGGCCTACGCACCCCTCGGGGATGTGCGAAAGCGGGCTCTGCTGAGCGCCCTAACTGATCGGGTAAGTGAACTTGGAGCGGACCGGAGTGTCAGGATCACAGATGCATTGCGCCGCTACTGACGGCAACCATGAATGAGAGCGCGCGCGATGAAGAATCGGCTGGGCCAAACAGGGGCGGTCGTGGCGACAAGGGATTAACTACATCCGTACCTGGTGCGTAAGTTAACCTGACCCCGTTACTCCCCCCCTGAGCCTGCCGCCTCTTAATCTTCCCCGTTTCGCGTGTCCCTCGACCAAACAGAACTACGTGTTCGTCCGCCATCCGTCCACGCAACACCCTCGGTTCGACGCCACGTTGCGAATGCGTTACTTCCTCCGGGCCACGCCGTCCGTTCGGCGATTAGCAAGGTGACACAGCTGCAATCGCCGCCCAGAAGGAGCCGCGCTTCATGCATCCTCAACAAGCAAACTTCGCCCCTGGGGAGCGCCTTTACCTCCTTGTAAACAACTTCTCCACTCGCATTGCGCCATATGCCAGCTTTGCCTGCCGTCAAGCCAAGCTCCTTGCACAGCCAAGGCATCGGAACGTAGCCGTAATAGCCTTCGGGCAAAGAAGCATCCAGGTGCGACTCCCAGTGGTAGCGCGCGACAGTCTGCGCATAGCGCGTCCCGACTTGCATGCGCCACGAATCAAATATCCATTTGCGCTGATCCCACGTGTTTCGCCACGGCAATTCATGCAGAAAGGGACCGTCGGTAAACTCGGGTACCGCCCACTGCGATAAATCGAGGTTCTTTTTACTGCGCAGGTGCTTTGCGGCTCCAGCCGCATCAGTCGCGTCTACGAGTATGGTTGCCAAGAAGCGGAACTCCTGTCTCCGCAAACCATGCTCGCCACGATGATCTGAGTATTTGTCGTCTTCGGCTTGGTGCTCATATAGAACGAGCCACTCGGTACCATTCTCGTCCCGTCGCGTTGCAAGGCCTTTTATGCCATTCTCCAAGTTCTTCTCGAAGGGCCAACTCCGCAACTCGCCCTCGTCTGCCGCACCCAAAGAGATGCATGGGTCACTGGCCCAGCGCACACCAATCGGGGTCGGCTCGGACTCCGTACCGAGAATGGTCGGATCAATGTCGCGCTCGAACCCTAGATCCAAGGGGCTCTTGTAAATAACAGGCGGAGCCTCGTACTCCGAATCGATCCAGAAGTTGTCGGCAAGCCTGCACAACAGCTCATCCATTGCCAGCCACTGGTACTTCTTGCCGATTCTTTCGACTTTGGCGCGATCTCTCCCGTAACTCGACGATCGATCTCTCGGAAATCTCTTATCCGACCAGCCGAACGCATACGCGCGACGTGCCACCCACCGCTTAAGCGAATCAAGGTCAAACCTTCGATCAACGTCCTTCGCACCAGTCTCCCTGTAGAGATGTGGCGCCGCATCCGTTTGGAACCGTCCAATCTCTTCTTGCGTGAGTAGGGCGAACAGTGAGTCCTCCGCCCGTTTCAACGCGCGGGTCCACTTCCGTAACGCCTCTGTCGACGGGGGCCCTGGCTCATTGGGGAACGACGGGGCAATTAAACCGGAGATGTAGGGGTTCGCCGCCCTCGCAAGGCGCTCGTAGGACCGGATTCTGTCCTTGGCGCTGCCAATAACCTCCCGTTCGAAAGCGCGCTCCTTCTGACGGGTCGTCAGCGGCACTACCTCATTGATACGCACATTGAGAAAGCGCCGCGTACGAGGCTCAATCTCGTATCTCGAGAAATCCCCCCAAGACGTCGCCGATCGAACAATCGAATCGTCGCCCGCGCGCTTTGCGATCTCATCGAGGCGTGACTGACTGACATTGGCAACCACAGGTGACGACTGGTACGGAGGACTGCAGTCGGCGACTTCGACATCGGGAGGAAGAACGCCGCGTGCATCAGCTAGTTCGACAATGCCAAGTCCATAGTCGCGTAAAAGGATGCTGAACGGCGCGCGCTTCGCCTTGAACATGTGGCGTGCGACCGCGCCTGAGTACTCTCTAAGACGCTCGCCATCTGGATCTTTACAGCATGCACCAAACGCTGCTGCGACTAGCCGCTCGTGGACGTACAGATCGTCTACGTTCTCGAGCTCAGCTAGGAGCTTCGGAAAAATACCGCGGTTAGAAAGCAATAGCGAGGAGAGGCTTTTTGTTGCGTTGTCACGTATCGCACGGTTCGTGGAAGTAAATAGCCAACACAGCGTTAGCGCGGCCAAGTATTGATTTTCGGCATTCGATGTCGGTGCTTGTCCCACGCGGCACCACTCAAGCAGCACCCCCAGCGTGGAATCGGCGGACTCTGATTGGTCATTGACCCAGGTGGTCCAAGTTGCGTCTCGTCGAGGTAGTCGCCGCCGAAGTAAATTCGACGTAAGAAAGTTCGCATTCCATGGGTGACTCGCCGCCACCGCAACGCTCAACAGAATCTCGTGAGGATCGTCGCAACGATTCAACAGCTCTAGCGACCGAGCCGAAAACGACGTTGGAATCCGCCAGCGCACACTGTCGACGAACGCCGCTCTAACGCCCCAATCCGGCCACCAGGCTTCCTCGCCACCCGGTAGTGAATCGACGAGTTCATGACCGAGCTTTTCGGGGATAGCAATCGCCAGCGCGCTGACCAGCCCTCGCCACTCCCAAGCCAACCCCGAGGGCTCCAAGCAGAAATTGAGTTTGCCGTCGATGTCAAAAAGCCCTTCAGCCGCGCGCTCGCCAGCGAGCGCCTGCTCTGCCATCAGGAAGTCTTGAAACCGCTGGAAGCTGAACCTGACAACGTCCTCTTGCAGAAACTCGTCCGCTATTGGGCTCGGGTCCCTGCGGAGCAGGCCGCAGCCGCAGAAGACAGACAGCCAGTCGCCTTCGTTCGGAGCTATGTTGTCAAATTCCCCAGCAAGCACGGCGCGACAACGGCCGAAGTCCAAGTAGTCTTGTCGCTGGTCGAGCATGACGCCGGCGATACGCAGCACCGCACGTCGCACATTGGTTGCTAGTGAGACTGCGCTGCCTTCGCGCCTAGATATTTCAGCGCCAATGCTGTCCAGATAGTAAGACAGAATTTTTTTCGTACCATTTAGGCCTGATGGGAACTCGGTTTTCCCATCGCGCGCAAGTGACGTGCAGACCGCACGTAGGAAAAGGGGATTGACGAACTCAGGCGCCAACCAGGGCGTGCTAGGGCGGGCGATCCCCCTTCGGTCCAGGTATACACGAGCGGCATTGAGCTGCTCTGAGTGCGTCTCGAATCCTCGAATCCTTACGACTGGACCGCTCTTCGCAATTTCCGACGGAATTGCTAAGTCGAAATACTCATCCCGACAAGCCACCACCACACCGACGTGAGAGTAAGCCTTTAAGGGATGAATGAGCCCGGCGATGTTATTCCGCCAGTACCTGCTACCCGCGCCCTCGTTAATCGCATCGATGAGCAACAACGTCCTCGCTCGGGCTCGCTTTCCGGCAGCGTCGAGCGCGCCGAGCAGCTGTTCCGGTGTCCGGCCTGGAAGCCCGAGCGCTTGCGCCAGCTGGGTCCATAGGTCCCCGTCATTAAGGCGGTTTCCCAGAACTAGAACGGCGGGACGTCCAGTCCGTAGCGCGATTTGTGCCCCTCGCGCTAGCAGATGACTCTTCCCCGACCCGGCACTGCCGCGTACGAACGCAATCCGAGATCGCTCGGCGTCGTTATGATCTGCTCCGAAGGCGTACTCAAGCCGCTCCAGCGCCTCTTCGAATTCCCTCGCCCATTCGATCCGGTTGCGTGTGTCGTATTTCGCGGTGTCGTTTCGATCGAGAGTGTTATCGCACTGCCAATAGAACTTACTCAGCCTTTCGCACGCTGATCGGACCGCTTTAACTTTCGCGATCCAGCTGTCAGCGTTCCAACCGACATGCGGATCGCACTCGATGTCTTTCTGGATGTCGCGAAACGCCTCTAGTGAAGCTGACAACACGCACAAGTCCCGCTGCTGATGTGACGGCTCAAACCCATCCAGCAGCTTTGCGGAGGCGCCGATTGCAGCCGCCGCACCCAAATATTCAAGCAGTTCGCCTCGATACTCCTGCGATCGCGCGAGTGCCATGAACAGCTTTTCCGCGCGTACCTCAATGTGGTCCTCAGGGTGAAACCGCTCATCTAGTGCGAGAATGGATTCGCTCAACTTGTCGTTGAACCACTCCGTCGACAGGCACACTTCACCGAAAAAGAACTCTTGAAGGCCAGCTGATTCCGGCTTTGATAAGCGAGCAACCAGTTCGCTTGCCGTCCAAGCAGCGAACTCAATATCGATGTTCCCAGCCTGTAGAGCCCAGGTTTTCCAAAGCAATACTCGGTCCGCCCAATGTTCCCACCCGGACTTGCCGCGTCGCTTGGACCCACTTCTGTCGGTAAGGTCGCAAGGAAAAGCCACAACATACCGCCGCAGCTTCGGATGCGTCGCCAGGGCTTGCTTTACCGACTCGTCAACCTGGACCCAGTCAATTTCGCCGCTGCGCAGAAAGAACTTAGCCTGGTAGCCCTCCACCCGCCTATCAGCTGTTGTCCAATAGGCCTCGACGCCGCCATCCCCGCCGGCGCCGTCGACCCGCCTAAACGTCGCGCCAACTTCCGGTTGCTCAAGCGAACCTAGCTGACAGACAAGTTCCTCAAATGACGACCTCTGGCCTTGCTGAACTGGGTTAATTCTGGAGAAATCAAGCATTTAGGTGAGATCTTCGAAAGTCGCGACCAGCTAGAAAGTCGCGACCAGCTAACGGGGTCAGGTTCACTTACCGCTCGCCCTGGATGGTGGGGCCGACTGAGGCGCGACTAGTTCAGCACCGCACGAGCTGGCGCCAATTCGCTCTGCATCCGCCCCGGATCCCTCGCATCCACCACCGCCAACCGCCGCTGCAGCTCTTCGTCGCTCAGCGCGCCCTCCTTGTGCAGCCACTTGAACCGCCCGCGCAGCTGCTCGGGCGTATCGTTCTCGGGCATGAAGTCGTACTCGCGCAGGAACTGGGCGGCGCGGCGGGATTCGATCTCGCCGATGATGCGCTTGCCTTCGTCGCCGTCGATGACGAGCAGGTTGCCCTTGTCGCTCGGCAGGATCGTGAAGCCGGTGGCGCGCACGCGGTAGACGCCGTAGCAGCCGGCGCCGATGAATAGCCACAGCGAGGGGTCGAGCTGGCCCTTGTTGAACCAGGCCAGGCCGGTGGTGACGACGCCGAGCGCGAGCCACAGCAAGCCGACGTTGCGCAGCCATTCGTTGCGCTCGACCAGCGTCTGGCGGTCGCGGGTGATGTCGGTGTACTGCACCGAGAACGAGCGGCTGCCGGAGCCGTCTTCCCATGAGTACTGCAGCTCGTCCTCGCCGAAGACGTAGCGAATGCGGTTGGAGGTGCGCTTTTGCTTGATTTCCATAACAGCTCCCCAGCTGTCCATGTCCAGATGCGCACGCTAATGGAAGGGCGCGGTGGCGGCAAACGCGATCGACGCGATTTTGGGGCCCGGAAACGCGAAACGCCCGCGTAGGCGGGCGCTTCGAGAAAAATTCCGGGTGGCTCGGTCGCGTTTAGCCGCGCCGGTGCCGGCTAAAGGCGGAAGCGATTGGCGTAGCGCGCCGGTGCGCGCACGGGCCATTGCGGGCACAGCGCTTCGACGACGTCCATGAGCTCACTCCAGGCCTCAAGCGGTTCGCGGTTGTGCGCGGGCACGAACTGTATGCCGCCGTCACGCAGCAGCACAGGCTCGGGCGCGCGGGCGGCGCCGTCACTCACGGGCCTGCTCCAGCAGCTGGGTCAGCAATTCGTCGCGCTCGAACAGGCGGAAGTAGCCGGCGATCTCGTCGAGATCGAGCGCATCGGGGGCGTGCGCAGCAGCGCGCGGATGTCCTCGAGGTCGCGCGCGCGCGCGGGGTCGTTGACGTAGCCCTGCAGCTTGAACGCGACTAGGCCCTCGGCGGTGATCACGCGCAGCCGGCCCATCGGCGTGTCGCGGGACTCGGCCTCGTTGAGCAGGCGCCTCGCGATCGGACGGTGCGCGTACAGCAGGTCCAACCCCTCGTCGCCGCGCACGTAGTTCGCGGCGTCCTCGCTGCGGTGGATGCAGCGGTAGCCGAGACCGAGCAATGCCGCGTGGACGCGGTCGGCGTCGTCGGCATCGACGAGGAAGTCCACGTCCTGTGTCGCGCGCACCACCCGATGCGCAGCGAGCGCGAGGCCGCCGATCAGCGCCGGCGAAACGTCCTCGGCCGCGAATGCGGCGAGCGCCTGCCGGATCTGGTCGATGAGCCTCGACACGACTTACATGTTGCGGCGGTACTCGCCGCCGACGTCGTAGAGCGCATGACTGATCTGCCCCAGCGAGTGCGTCTTCACCGCCTCCATCAGGCTGGCAAACACATTCTTCCGCTCCCGCGCCGCCGCCTGCAGCGGTTTGAGGCCGTCGCCCGCGAACGCGTTGCGGTTGCCTTGGTAGGTGGCCACATTCTCGATCTGCTGCCCCTTTTCCTCCGGCGTGGAGCGGATGAGCTCGATCTCGGTGACGATGTCGCCGCCGTGGTCCTTGGGCAGGTAGGTGTTGACGCCGATCAGCGGCAGACTGCCGTCGTGCTTCTTGTGCTCGTAGTAGAGCGACTCTTCCTGGATCTTGCCGCGCTGGTACATGGTGTCCATGGCACCGAGCACGCCGCCGCGCTCGCTGATGGCCTCGAACTCCTTGTAGACGGCCTCTTCGACGATGTCGGTGAGCTTGTCGACGATGAAGCTGCCCTGCCAGGGGTTCTCGTTGAAATTAAGCCCCAGCTCCTTGTTGATGATCATCTGGATCGCGACCGCGCGGCGCACGCTCTCTTCGGTCGGCGTGGTGATCGCCTCGTCGTAGGCGTTGGTGTGCAGGCTGTTGCAGTTGTCGAACAGTGCGTACAGCGCCTGCAGCGTGGTGCGGATGTCGTTGAACTGGATCTCCTGCGCGTGCAGGGACCGGCCGCTGGTCTGGATGTGGTACTTCATCATCTGGCTGCGCGCGGACGCACCGTAGCGCTCGCGCATGGCGCGGGCCCAGATGCGGCGGGCGACGCGGCCGATGACGGTGTACTCCGGGTCCATGCCGTTGGAGAAGAAGAACGACAGGTTGGGCGCGAAGTCGTCGATCTTCATGCCGCGCGCGAGGTAGTACTCGACGATCGTGAAGCCGTTGCTCAGCGTAAAGGCGAGCTGGCTGATCGGGTTCGCGCCGGCTTCGGCGATGTGATACCCGCTGATCGACACCGAGTAGAAGTTGCGGACGTTGTGGTCCACGAAGAACTGCTGGATGTCGCCCATCATGCGCAGGGCGAACTCGGTGCTGAAGATGCAGGTGTTCTGGGCCTGGTCTTCTTTCAGGATGTCGGCCTGCACCGTGCCGCGCACGGTGGCGAGCGTCTCGGCGCGGATTTTTTCGTAGACCTCGCGCTCGACCACCTGATCACCGGTGACGCCGAGCAGGCCGAGGCCGAGTCCGTCGTTCGTCTCGGGCAGCATGCCGCTGTACATCGGCCGCTCGCGGCCTTCGAACATCTTGTCCATGACTTCGCGCGCGGCGTCCCAGCGGGCCTGGTCGGCGCGCAGGTACTTCTCGACCTGCTGGTCGATCGCGGTGTTCATGAACATCGCGAGGATCATCGGCGCAGGTCCGTTGATCGTCATCGACACCGAGGTGGTGGGCGCGCACAGGTCGAAGCCGGAGTACAGCTTCTTCATGTCGTCGAGCGTGGCGATGTTGACGCCCGAGTTGCCGATCTTGCCGTAGATGTCCGGGCGCGGCGCCGGGTCTTCGCCGTAGAGCGTGACCGAGTCGAACGCGGTGGACAGGCGCGCGGCCGGCTGGCCGACCGAGAGGTAATGGAAGCGGCGATTGGTGCGCTCGGGCGTGCCCTCGCCCGCGAACATGCGGATCGGGTCCTCGCCGGTGCGGCGGTACGGGTACACGCCGCCGGTGTACGGGTAGTAGCCCGGCAGGTTTTCTTTCTGCAGGAAGGTCAGCAGGTCGCCCCAACCCTTGTAGGTGGGCGCGGCGATCTTCGGGATCTTCTGGTGGCTCAGCGACTCGCGGTAGTTTTCGACGCGGATGACCTTGTCGCGAACTTTGTACTCGTTGACCTCGTCGGTGATCGACTTCAGGCGCGCGGGCCACTCACGCAGCAGCTTGAGCGCTTCGGACGTGAGCGACTGCACGGCGTCGTTGTAGCGCTGGCGCAACGTGAGCAGCGTTTTGTCGCCGCCGCCGGTCAGGGCCTCGGCCGGGTACAGGTCGAGCGCCTTCGGCAGCGCCTCGTCCTCCAGTGCCTCCAGCGCCTGCCAGCAGCTCTGCGCGCGGTCGGCGATCTCGGCCTGGGTCTCGATCTGGCGGTTGATGCTGCGGCCCTGCTCGGCGATCTCGGCGAGGTAGCGCACCCGGCTGCCCGGGATCAGCACCGTCGCGCGCGGCTCCTTGAGCGAGGTATCGATCTCGGGCGTCCACTTCTCGGCCGGCAGGCCGAGCTTCTCGCGCAGCAGGCGGCAGAGGTTTGAGAACATCCAGCTGATGCCGGGGTCGTTGAACTGGCTCGCGATCGTCGGGTAGACCGGGACGTCCTCGTCCTTGGTCTGGAACGCGACGCGGTTGCGCTTCCACTGCTTGCGCACGTCGCGCAGCGCGTCCTCGGCGCCACGCTTGTCGAACTTGTTGAGCACGACGAGCTCGGCGAAGTCGAGCATGTCGATCTTCTCGAGCTGGCTCGGCGCGCCGAAGTCGCTGGTCATCACGTACATCGGGAAATCGACGAGGTCGACGATCTCCGAGTCGGACTGGCCGATGCCGGCGGTCTCGACGATGACGAGGTCGTAGCCCAGACCCTTGAGGAAGCCGATCGAATCCTTGAGCACGGCGTTCGTCGCCGCGTGCTGGCGGCGCGTGGCCATCGAGCGCATGTACACGCGCTTGGAGCGCAGCGAGTTCATGCGGATGCGGTCTCCGAGCAGCGCGCCGCCGCTGCGGCGGCGGGTCGGGTCGACCGAGATCACCGCGATGCGTATCTCGGGGAAGCTGGCGAGGAAGCGGTTGAGCAGCTCGTCGGTGACCGACGACTTGCCCGCGCCGCCGGTGCCGGTGATGCCGATGACCGGGGTCTTGCCGCCTGCGAGCTGCCACTGCTTGCGCGCGTGCGCGAGCTGGCCTTCGTCAAGCAGGCCTTCCTCGATCGCCGAGAGCATCTTGCCGATCGTGATCTCGTCATCGATGTCAGCCGCCTTGTCCGGCGTGACGTCGGCCTGGCGACCTTCGCTCGCGCGGCGGATCACGTCCTCGATCATCGCGACGAGGCCCATGTGCATGCCGTCGTTCGGGTGGTAGATGCGCTCGACGCCGTAGTCCTGCAGCTCGCGGATCTCCTCGGGCGTGATCGTGCCGCCGCCGCCGCCGAACACGCGGATGTGGCCGGCGCCGCGCTCGCGCAGCATGTCGACCATGTACTTGAAGTACTCGACGTGGCCGCCCTGGTAGGACGACAGCGCGATGCCGTCGGCGTCTTCCTGCAGCGCGGCGCGCACGACGTCCTCGACCGAGCGGTTGTGGCCGAGGTGGATGACTTCGGCGCCCTGCCCCTGAATCAGGCGGCGCATGATGTTGATTGCCGCGTCGTGCCCGTCGAACAGGCTGGCGGCGGTGACGAAGCGCAGCGGCGTGGCGGCCTCGGGCTGCGGCGACTGGGCTTCAGGCAAATTGCTGGCAGGCGTGCTCACGGGCGGCCTCGGATCGACAATCGGGATGGCCCGATTGTAGCGCGGGCAACTTCAACGGCTTATGCACTGGATCGGGCGCCCCGGGGAGCCTGCTGGTATGAGCGCGAGGGGCGGATCGAGGCACCGTGCGGGACTCTTGCCTGTTCAGCCGCTGGGCGCGGAACGGCGGGGCCGGGGTCAGGTGCCGCCCTCGGGTGCGCTGACGCCGGCAGCCGCGGTTCGAGGGCCGCGGCGTAGCTTGGGGACACGGCGGCAGCGCGCCGCCGCGTCCGACCGGTCTCAGCGGTTGATCATTTCCCGGTGCATCGGCGCCAGCACCGCCAGCAGCTTGTTCTGCGAGCGGAACGGCACGCCCTTGCGGTCCATCGCGACCTGCAGGTCCTCGACCAGCGCATTGAAATCCGCGCGATCGATTTTCAGGCCGGCATGCGCCGACTTCATGTCGCGCCCGGTGTACGTGCAGCCGCCGCCGAGGATGGCGCAGAACTGCTCGACGAGCTGGCGTTTGACGCGCGGCTGGTCCGTGTTCTCGAAGAACGGGCGCATGCGCGGGTCGGCCAGCATGACGACCATGAACTCGTCCATCAGCGCAGTCAGGCCGGCCTCGCCGCCGAAGTCCTCGAAGACACCCTTGAGCTCGGGGTGCACCGGCGCCGGGTTGGGCGCGGTCGGGTCCTGCTGCGCTGGGGCAGCCGTCTGTGCGGCAGCACTGAACGTGAGGCCGAGCGAAAGCGCGGCGGCCAATATGGATCGGTAGAAGTTCATCTGTGTGTTCCCCCGTGTTTCAGAAGCCGACCTGCAGCGACGCGTAGACGCCGCGCTGCTTGTCCGCGATAACGATATTGCCGAGGTCGACATAGGCGACCGTCAGCGAGACGTGCTTGACCGGCGCCCAGGCGACGAACACGTCGAACGCGTCGTCTTCGACGGCGATGTTGAGGTTGTCGGGCTTGGTTCGGTATTCGGCGCCGATGGCGAGGTTGCGCGTCACCAGATAGGCGGCCGACGCCTCGAACTGCGCTTCGTAGCCGTCGTGCTTGTCGCCGCCAAAGCCGAGGATGCCGAACTGGTTCGCCTCGGTGAAACGCACGGTGCCGTTGAGCAGCAGGCTCTGGCTCAGAAACAGCTTGGTCGCGCTGATGTAAACGTCGACCCCGCTGTCGTCCTTTGCGCCGATTGCCGCCAGCAGTGCGCCCTGATCGTTGCGCTTGTACTGCGCACCAATCGCGATCTGCGGCAGCATCGAGTCCTGCTCGAGCACCGCATCGCCGGCAACCTTGACCTTCACGCCGAACACGTCCTGTTTGATCGTGAAGCCTCGCCCGAGGCCGAGCGCAGCGCCGACGTTCTCGGTGTCGAACTCGTTGCGCGCGACGCTCAGCTCGACGCGATCGTAGAAGCCCACCAGCGCGCCGTAGCTGTCGAGGCTGTAGTCGTCGACGTCGACGCGGGTGAAGTACGCATTCCCACCGATCTGGTTGCGAGTGCCGTAGCCGCCGATCACGGCCCATGGCGTCAGGCCACCACCAGCCGCGCCTTCCACCTGCGTCACGCCGCCGGTGAGCAGCAGTTTTCCGCTGGTGCCGTTGCGGTCGTCGATCGTCTCTTCGGCCGGGGCCTCGAGCGACGACAGATCCTGCGCCGGCGCGCTCAATGCGAGCAGCGCCAGCGACACCCCGAGCGCCAGTTGCAGGCGCGGCATTCGATACGGCAAAACCTGGTTCAAGTTCGTTCTCCCCTGTGCGATGTCCGACGTGCCTTGCGCACCGTCATCGCGCTATACGGCTGGGCCGATGCAGCGGATGCGCCAGCCGATGCGCAACGCGCTGTTGACCTGCATCGGCAAAGCGCGCGTGTGACGCGGTGCGGCATCTGCGCTTAGCTGCGCAGGCTGACCATGAGCCGGTTGAACGCCGATGCGAGCGGCACCATCGCACCCGCCTCGCCCTCCGGAAACTGCAGCCGGTAATCACCGCCGCTGGCACGATCGAGACGCGTGGCGACTTCCTCCGCAGGCTGCAGCACGAAGCGCCACAGCGACCAGGCTGCTGCGGCAAGCGCGGTCAGTAGAGCCGCGCCGAGCAACAGCCAGGGCACGGTCAGCGCACCTGCGAGGGCCGCGCGCGGCGCATCGGGCGCAACCACGATCAGTTGAGCAACGCTGGAATCGAGCAGCGGGAAACGCAGCACGGGCCGTTTGGCGCCGGCGATGCGGGCGGACGCAGCAGTCGACAGGCTGGCCTTGGTAGCAGCATCAAGCGAAGTCGTTCCAAGCGTCGAGGCGACCGGGTGCGGGCTGCCGGTCTTCTTGAGGATCACGTCGGTACCGGTCGCCGACGCGATCGATTGTGCAAAGCGCAGGTCGACCGGGCTCGCGACGAGCAGGAAGCCTTCGCTGACCCCCACGGCGGCGAGCGGCAGCACAGCGGTGTGCGCCAGACCCTCGCCCTGCACGCGGATGCCGGTCGAAGCCGTGAGTCCGGCACGCGCGCGTTCGAACACAGGGTCGCCCTGCAGCGTGCCCGAGGGCGCGAGGTCGGCGGTCGCGGCAATGATGCGACCGTTACGGTCCAGGACGGCCGACGCGGAGTGGCCCAGTTGGTTCTGGCGTTCGCGCAGCAGGTCGGCGATCGATGTCGTGTCGACCGGCATGCCCGGCAGTGCGCCGCCCATCGCCTGCTCGACGTAGCCCGCGAACGCGGGGTCATCGGCCACCTGTTCCGCACGCATGCGCAGGGCATCGCGGTGCTGGGTCTCGACCACGCGTTGCGCCGCACGGACCTGCTCGCTCAGTTGCGCGTCGTGGGCAGACAGCACCCGGGCGCGTTGCCACATCAGCATTGCAGCCAGCAGGCCGATCAGCAGCAGGCCGGCGGCCACGCACACGGTAAGAAAACGTTTCGCACTCATTGTCCGATCCTCACTGGTAACTGGCGATGCGCGGTCGGCTCGCGACCAGCGTGCGGATGACGGGCGCGGCCACGGGGCCATCGACCGCGACGGCCTGCGCGCTTGCGCGGGGATGCCAGATCACCAGCGTGCCCTTGCCCTCAGGCAGGCCCGACAGCTTGAAGCTGCCGTCGGCCGCGGCGCGGGTGTAGTGCGGCGTTTCCAGAACGAGCACGTTCGCGCGCATCCCGCGGTGCACGTTGCAGCCGACGACGACGAGCCCGGCACGGTCGAAGCGCTGCGAGCGTGTTTCGCCGGGTCGATACATGCCGAGATCGAACGCCGACCCCGGCGTCGACGAGAACACGTTGTGGATGATGACGTCGCGGTTCGGGAAGCTCACCGTGCTGCCGACCGGCACGACCAGCAGGTTCGGATCGAAGCCCTTGGTATAGGTGGCCGCGGTGAAACGTTCGGGAGATGGCTTGTCGGCACCCGCGGCCGGCAGGAAGTAGACGACCGTCTGCGAGACTTCGCCCTGCAGCACGTCCTGGCGCGGCCCCGCGGCCAGGGCGATTCGCCCGCTGATCTCGGCGCTGGCCTCGCGGACCGGGGCCGTTTCGCGCTTCCGGATCGTGGCGCGCTCCGTGCGGGCGCGCTTGCGGACTTCCTGCTGCCGCGGCTCATCGGTTGGATGATCCGGGTGCATTCCCGCCTTCGCAATTACGGGCGTCGTGTGCAGCCCCGCGGCCATGCCACATGCAAGCACGCATGCGCCAACAATGTTTTTCATCGTCATCCCCTGTCGTCGATCGAGCCCGCCGGAAACGCCGGCGACTGCTGGACAGCGGCTGATACGCGCGACGGTGGCGGATGGATGCACGGGGCCCGCCGCGATGATTGCAACCGCGACGGCGATTACTCGGCGCGCGCCCTGCACGCACGCCAGCTGACTTAATCGAAGGCAGGCGCGCGTGCAGCGCGCTGTGCCGACACTGGCGTATGCGGACTCGAGTGCCGGCCCCGTCGTGGCCGCGTCACGGGCCCTGCAATCGTTTGCATTAGAATGTCGGCCCTGCGCCAGGCGCCCTCGGGCCCCATGCAGAGGCGAATCCTTTCCGATTCAACGAGTTACTAACTTAGCCGGCGTGGTGGCCCGTGCGACCGCCTGCCGACGCGGAGCACCGGATGATTTTCGAAACCCTCGACACCTTCGGCCACGAGCAGGTCGTGTTCTGCCACAACAAGGACGCAGGCCTGAAGGCCATCATCGCGATCCACAACACGGTGCTCGGCCCCGCGCTCGGCGGTACGCGCATGTGGCCGTACAAGACCGAGGCCGACGCGCTCAATGACGTGCTACGGCTGTCGCGCGGCATGACGTACAAGAACGCGGTCGCGGGCCTGAACATCGGCGGCGGCAAGGCGGTGATCATCGGTGACCCGGCGACGGACAAGTCCGAGGCCCTGTTCCGTGCGTTCGGCCAGTTCGTCGAGTCGCTCGGCGGCCGCTACATCACGGCCGAGGACGTCGGCATCGACGTCAACGACATGGAATACGTCTACCGCGAGACCGAGTACGTCACCGGCGTGCACCAGGTCCACGGCGGCTCGGGCGACCCGTCGCCGTTCACTGCGTACGGCACGCTGCAGGGCCTGATGGCCTCGCTGAGCAAGCGCTTCGGCGATGAGGAAGTCGGCAAGTACTCCTACTCGGTGCAGGGTCTCGGCCACGTCGGCATGGAGTTCGTGAAGCTGCTCAAGGAGCGCGGCGCGAAGATCTTCGTCACCGACATCAACAAGGGCCTCGTCGACAAGGCCGTGTCCGAGTACGGCGCCGAAGCCGTGGGCCTGGACGAGATCTATGACGTGCCGACCGACATCTACTCGCCGTGCGCGCTGGGCGGCACCGTCAACGAGCAGACGCTCCCGCGCCTCAAGGCGAAGATCATCTGCGGCGCGGCCAACAACCAGCTCGCCAACAACGCGATCGGCGACGAAGTGGCCAAGCGCGGCATCCTGTATGCGCCGGACTACGCGGTGAACGCGGGCGGCGTGATGAACGTGGCGCTGGAACTCGACGGCTACAACCGTGAGCGCGCCATGCGCATGATGCGCACGATCTACCACAACGTCGGCCGCATCTTCGAGATCTCCGAGCGCGACGGCATCCCTACCTACAAGGCCGCCGACCGCCTTGCCGAGGAGCGCATCGCCGCGATCGGCAAGCTGAAGCTGCCGCTGGGCCGCTCGGTGCCGCGTTTCCAGGGCCGCATCCGCGGCGGCCACTGAGCCGCAATTCGTACGTTGTAGCGACGGGGCCTAGTGCCCCGTCGTCATTTCCGCCTTCCAGAGCACCACGTGGCTGCTGCCACCCCGTCCAGGAGTTCCAATGCGTCCTTTCCCGTTGGGTGAAGAAATCGATGCGCTGCGCGATGCCGTGCGCCGCTTTGCCGAGGCCGAGATCGCCCCGATTGCCGAACGGGTGGACCACGAGAACGCGTTCCCGCAGGAGCTGTGGCCGAAGCTCGGCGAGATGGGGCTGCTGGGTCTGACGATCCCGGGCGAGTACGGCGGCAGCGAGATGGGCTATCTCGCGCACCTGGTTGCGATGGAGGAGATTTCGCGGGCGTCGGGCTCGATCGGCCTGAGCTACGGCGCGCATTCCAACCTGTGCGTCAGCAACCTTTATGCGAACGGTAACGAGGCGCAGCGGCAGAAGTACCTGCCGAAACTGTGCACCGGCGAGTTCAAGGGTGCACTTGCGATGAGCGAGCCGGGCGCGGGCTCCGACGTTGTCGGCTCGATGAGCTGCCGCGCAGAACTGCGCGACGGCGTCTGGGTCGCGAACGGCAACAAAATGTGGATCACGAACGGCCCGGAAGCCGACGTGCTGATCGTCTACATGCGCACCGCCGGCAAGGAAGCGGGCAGCAAGTGCATGACCGCGTTCCTGGTCGAGAAAGGCATGAAGGGCTTTTCGACCGCGCAGAAGCTCGACAAGCTCGGCATGCGCGGGTCGAACACCTGCGAGCTCGTGTTCGAGAACTGCGAGATCCCGCAGGAAAACGTGCTTGGCGAAGTGCATAACGGCGTCAAGGTGTTGATGAGCGGGCTCAACACGGAGCGTCTGGTGCTGTCGGGCGGACCGATCGGCCTGATGCAGGCTTCCATGGACATCGCCCTGCCCTACGTGCGCGAGCGTAAGCAGTTCGACACGCCGATCGGCTGCTTCGAATTGATGCAGGCGAAGATCGCCGACATGTACACCTCGCTGCAGTCGGCACGCGCATTTGCGTACCAGGTCGCGCGCGATTACGACGCCGGCCATCGCAGCCGTATCGATGCGGCGTCGTGCCTGCTGCATGCCTCCGAAGGTGCGGTGCAGGTGGCGCTGGAGGCGATCCAGTCGCTGGGCGGCAACGGGTACATCAACGAGTACCCGACCGGCCGCATCCTGCGCGATGCGAAGCTCTACGCGATCGGCGCGGGCACGAATGAGATCCGACGCATGCTGATCGGCCGGGAGCTGTTCAACGGCAACTCCTGATCGGTCCGACAGTTCGTCCGGAAAAGGCGGCCGCTGGCCGCCTTCTCTTTTGCTTCTCGGTCGGTCTAGTACGAACCGTCCCACTCAGATTTTTCTCGTTCCGCGAGGAGACGACCGCGACTTGGCGGGGCCCTGCGCTCCGGACGGGGGCGCGACGCCCCCGGGGCGCGAACCGCCACAACGCGTGAAGGCCATGCGTTTGCCGCCTCTGTTGCACCGCCGCATAATCGGGACGTTCCGGCCCCGGCCGTCCAGCCTCATCAGGAGTACGCCATGAGCGACGTCGTCATCGTCGGTGCCAAGCGCACCGCCATCGGTTCCTTCCTCGGCCAGTTCACCGGAGTACCGACCCCGACGCTCGGCGCCGCGGCGATCAGCGGCGCACTCGAAGATGCTGGCCTCGCGGCGGACCAGGTTGAAGAAGTAATCATGGGCTGTGTGCTGCCGGCCGGCCTCGGGCAGGCGCCTGCTCGCCAGGCGGCGCTCGCGGCGGGCCTGCCGAACTCCACCGGCTGCACGACCATCAACAAGGTCTGCGGCTCGGGCATGAAGGCGATGATGTTCGCGCACGACATGATCAAGACCGGCTCGGCCAGCGTGATCGTGGCCGGCGGCATGGAATCGATGACGAACGCGCCGCACCTTCTCAATGGCTCGCGCACTGGCGCCCGCTACGGCAGCGCGGAAATGCTGGACCACATGGCGCACGACGGCCTCACCAACCCGTACGACGGCAAGGCGATGGGCGTGTTCGGCGATGCGATGTGCTCGACCTACGGTTTCGACCGCGAAGCCTTGGATGCGTACGCAACCGAGAGCGTCAACCGCGCGAAGGCCGCGCAGGACAGCGGCGCATTCAAGGACGAGATCGTCCCGGTGACGGTCAAGGGCCGCAAGGGCGAGGTCGTCGTTGACACGGACGAAGAGCCGGCCCGCATCGACCCCAGCAAGATTTCCGGCCTGCGCGCCGCGTTCGGCAAGGAAGGCCTGCTCACGGCCGCCACCTCGTCGAAGATTTCCGACGGCGCCGCCGCCGCGGTACTCATGAGCGCCGAGGCCGCCGCCGAGCGCGGCATCAAACCGATCGCGCGCATCGTGGCCCACGCTCGCTACTCGCACGCACCGGAGCTGTTCACCACCGCGCCGGTCAAGGCGACCGAGGACGTGCTGCGCAAGGCGGGCTGGACGGTTGACGACGTGGACCTCTTCGAAATCAACGAGGCGTTCGCGTGCGTCGCCATGGCGCCGATGAAGGACCTGGGCATTCCCCACGACAAGCTCAATGTGCACGGCGGCGCGACCGCGCTCGGCCACCCGATCGGCGCCAGCGGCGCGCGCCTGATGGTCACGCTGATCAACGCCCTGCGCCAGCGCGGCGGAAAGCGTGGCGTGGCCTCGCTTTGCATCGGCGGCGGCGAGGCCACGGCGATGGCGATTGAGCTTCTCTGACCAGCGTCCCTATTCAGTCCGATGAAATTTTTCGCTTGTCGACGCTTGACACGCGTAAAGGGCTTGTCATCATGTTATGGGCGCGCGGTTTCGCGTTGCCTATACTCTGACGAGGAAACCGCATCATGACGATCAACAAGGCGCTGCTCGCCCTGGCCCTGGGCTTTGCGTTGGCCGCTTGCTCCAACCAGGAGCAGGCCGCCGATTCCGCCGCCGAAGCTGCCGAAGCCGCGACCGAGGCTCAGGACGCTGCGACCGGCGCCATTGCCGCCGGCGACGCTGCTGCCGCTGACGCTGCACAGGCTGCTGCCGATGCTGCAGCCGTGGCTGCCGACGCCGCTGCGACCTCCGCAAATGCCGCTGTCGGCGCGACCGACCTGGGCAATGCCGACAACGCCGCGGACGCTGCCGAGCAGGCTGCCGACGCTGCCGAGCAGGCTGGCGAAGCCGCCGAAGCCGCTTCGGGCAACTGATCACCCCGTAATGCCGCTTGCTGTATCGGGAAGGCCGCCAGCTTTCTGGCGGCTTTTCCTTGTCAGTGAATGAACGCGACGCGATGAGCCGAGCCGACGCAAGCACTGGCGTTGCTTCACCGTTGTTTACCCACCCTAAGCCTTCATCCGGAGATACCCATGAACACCAAGCTCTACGTCGCCCTGTTCGCCGCTGCTTTCGCCCTGTCGGCCTGCAACAACGAGCCGGCTGCCGAAGCCGAAGTTGCTGACGCCGCTGCTGCCACCGAAGTGGCTGCCGACGAGACCGTCGTCGCTGCCGACGCCGCTGGCGCCGCTGCCGTTGAAGGCGTCGACGCTGCTGCCACCACGACCGCTGAAGCGATCGACCCGGCTGCTGTCCCGGCCGACGCCGCTGTTCCGGCTGCCGACGCTGCCCTTCCGGCCGCCGACGCTGCTGCTACCGAAGAAGTCCAGCAGTAATCGGTTAGCGGTACACGCAGTACGAAGGGCCCGCGCAAGCGGGCCCTTTTTTTGTCCGGCAGGACCGGCGCTCGCGTGCGCGACCGAGTCGGTCGGAGAGCTCAGGTGCGCGCGACAAGCGCCTCGCTATCCGTGCGCCGCCGCGTTCGCGCACATGGGCCTGACCCGGCGCCGAGGCGACCGACGTGCGCCGGCCTTCGTGCGCTCCCTCGCAGCGAAAAACTTCGGCATCTACGCTGCCATCCCCCGCTGCTGTGCACAGCGCGGCGTAGACCCGCGCAGACCGGCATCCACGCTCTTCCACGGCGCTTACTTGGACCGTACACGCGCTTTGTGGTTTGATGCCGCGCTTCCTTCGATGCCGCCAAGCCGATGCCTGCACTGACCTCCCAGCTCGATCCGCGCTCGCAAGAATTCCGTGACAACGTGGCCTACCACCGGTCGCTCGTCGAGGAGCTCGACGCACGTCTGGCGCGCGCAGCAGAAGGCGGCGGCGCCAAGGCACGCACGAAACACACCGAGCGCGGCAAGCTGCTTGCGCGCGATCGCATCACTGCCCTGCTCGACCCCGGATCGCCGTTCCTGGAGATCGCTCCGCTGGCGGCCGAGGGCATGTATGACGACGCAGCGCCTGCGGCCGGCATGGTCTGCGGTATCGGGCGCGTCATGGGGCAGGAAGTCGTGATTGTGGCGAACGACGCGACGGTCAAAGGCGGCACCTACTTCCCGATGACGGTGAAGAAGCACCTGCGCGCGCAGGAAGTCGCGCGCGAGAACCGGCTCCCGTGCGTGTACCTCGTCGATTCAGGCGGCGCATTCCTGCCGCTGCAGGACGAAGTGTTTCCCGACAAGGAGCACTTCGGCCGCATCTTCTACAACCAGGCGCGAATGAGCGCCGAGAACATCCCGCAGATTGCCGTGGTCATGGGCAGCTGCACTGCGGGCGGCGCCTACGTACCGGCGATGTGCGACGAGTCGATCATCGTCAAGGAACAGGGCACGATCTTCCTCGGAGGCCCGCCGCTGGTGAAGGCCGCAACGGGCGAGGTTGTCGATGCGGAGGCCCTCGGCGGCGCCGAGGTGCACACCAGCGTGTCGGGCGTTGCGGACCACTTCGCCCAGGATGACCGCCACGCGCTGCAGATCGCGCGGGATATCGTCGGCCACCTCAATCGTCGCAAGACGCTGCCGGTTGCTGTACAGCCTGCGCGCGAGCCTCTGTTCGCCGCCGAGGAGCTGTACGGCATCGTGCCCAAGGACACCCGCCGACCGTTCGACATCCGCGAGGTCATTGCGCGCATCGTCGATGGAAGCGATTTCCAGGAATTCAAGGCACGTTACGGCAAGACGCTCGTGACCGGCTTCGCGCACCTGCACGGCTACCCGGTCGGCATCGTCGCGAACAACGGCATCCTGTTCGCGGAGAGCGCGCTCAAGGGCGCGCACTTCATCGAGCTGTGCAACCAGCGCGGCATTCCGCTCGTGTTCCTGCAGAACATCACCGGCTTCATGGTCGGCCGCAAGTACGAGAACGCGGGCATCGCAAAGGACGGTGCGAAGATGGTCACCGCAGTGGCGTGCTCGCACGTGCCGAAGTTCACCGTGGTGATCGGCGGCAGCTTCGGTGCGGGCAACTACGCGATGTGCGGGCGCTCGTACGGCGCGCGCTTCCTGTGGATGTGGCCGAACGCGCGTATCAGCGTGATGGGCGGCGAGCAGGCCGCGAGCGTGCTCGCGACCGTGCGTCGCGACGGCATCGAAGCGGCCGGCAAGGCGTGGACGCCCGAAGAAGAAGAAGCGTTCAAGACGCCAATCCGCGACCAGTACGAAACGCAGGGCAACCCCTACTACGCCACCGCGCGACTGTGGGACGACGGCATCATCGATCCCGCCGACACACGCCGCGTGCTCGGACTCGGCCTGTCAGCCAGCCTTAACGCGCCGATCGAACCCGCGCCGGGTCAGACGAATGGCACGCGGTTCGGCGTATTCCGGATGTAGTCGGTCGGATAGTCGCGGCGCCCGGCGCTCCGGCCGGGCATCGGGAGGTAACTGGCGACCGCTGCGGTCGCCGCGGGCTCAGCGCCGCTTCTTGCGCACGTACAGGACCAGCGAATGGTCCTCGATCTCGTAGCCGAAGCTCTCGGCGATGCGGCGCTGCAGTTCTTCGATTTCCGCGCTCTCGAACTCGACGATCTTGCCGCTTTCGATATCGACCATGTGGTCGTGGTGCTGCCCGCGATCGAGTTCGTAGACGGACTGACCCGCTTCGAAGTTGTGCTTCAACACGAGGCCCGCGGCTTCGAACTGAGTAAGTACGCGATAGACCGTTGCAAGGCCGATGTCCTCATCCTGGTCCAGCAGCATCCGGTAGATGTCTTCGGCCGTGACGTGGCGTGACTTGGAACTCTCGAGGAGCTCGAGGATGCGCATCCGCGGCTGCGTGACTTTCAGGCCGGCCTTGCGCAGCTCTTGCGACTCCATGGAATCCTCCGGTAACGATGCGCTGTCCAAACCCGCGATGAACACGGCCGCGTCAGCGGGCCTCGGCGGGGCCGGCAGTGTATCATCGGCGCCGGTTTCCTCTGCCGGCTTCCGGTGCCAATGCACACCATGCGCAAGCTCCTGCCCGTTCTCCTCGTCGCTGTTCTCACTGCCGGCTGTGGCGTGATCTATCGCCAGCCGATCTACCAGGGCAACCTGCTGGAGCAGTCCGCAGTCGAGCAGTTGCAGGCTGGCATGAGCAAGCAGCAGGTCGTGACGCTGCTCGGCACGCCGTCGATCGCTGACCCGTTCAACCAGAACCGCTGGGATTACACCGCAAGCCAGCGCATCGGTCGCGCGGGGAACACCCGGGTGAAGAACTTCACGCTGTGGTTCGAAGGCGACACGCTCGCGCGCTGGGAAGGCGACTATTTCCCGGAGCAGGACCAGGCGCTGGCCGAGAACTCCGTCAAGCAGTTCGGCCGCAATCTGGCGAAGGACAAGAAGAAGCAGCGCCGCGGCGGCCGCTGACCTTCGCACCTGCTCTTCGGTTTTCCGCCTGCGGGCTGGGAATCGCCGCAGCGTCAGCGGGCAGGAGCTTGCCGTTCGCGTGCCCGCCGGCGCCGTGACTCCTTCGGGTCGGCCACCAGCGGGCGCAGCAGTTCGATCCGGTCTCCATCCGATAACGGCGTATCGGTCGTCACACGCAGGCCGTGGATCGCAACCGCGACCTCCCCGCCGGCCATCGGCACGCTGCGCAATGCGTCGCGGACGGTGCTTCCGAGCGGCAGTTCGAGCAACGTCGTTTCGAACCGGCGCGGCCAGGCGCGAATGACCTCGACCTTCACCGGACGCTCGTGTCCGGGTCGCGGTCGGCAACGCGCACGAAGTCGTTGACCATGCGGTCGGCCAGCCCTTGGAAGCCCAGGGCAAGCGCAGGCGCGAGCAGCCGTACCTTGGGCTCGAAGCTCAGCGTCAGCGTCACGCGGCAGGCTGATTCATCAAGCGCGTGAAATTCCCACCGCCCGCCCAGCTGCTTGAATGGACCGTCGACGAGACGCAGGTCGATGTGGTGCGGCGGCGCGAGCGTGTTCTCCGTGACGAACCACGTGCGCAGCCCGCCCATGCGCAGATCCAGCCGCGCGACCTTACGGTTGTCCGACGACTCAAGCACCTGCGCTTTCTCGCACCAGTCGAATCGGCGCGGATAAGCCTCCACGTCGTTGACCAGCGCGAACATGCGCGCTGCGGAGTGTTCGACGAGGGCGGATCTGCGGATATCGGGCATGGATTCGGGCTGCGGGCGTGTTGCTTCACGCAAATCCCCGGCAATCAGGGACAATGGCGCGATGGCGAAGAATGCGACGAACAAGACCGGCAAGGATAAGGGAAAGCCCTCCGCGGGCGGGACCATCGCGCTGAACAAGCGTGCGCGGCACGACTATCACTTCGAGGACAAATTCGAGGCGGGCCTGGCCCTGCAGGGCTGGGAGCTGAAGTCGATCCGGGCCGGACGCGCGAACATCACCGAAAGCTACGCGGTCATCCGTAACGGCGAGATGTACCTGTTCGGCGCACAGATCACGCCGCTGATCTCGGCGTCGAGCCACGTCGTGGCCGAAGAGCGGCGGACGCGCAAGCTGCTGCTGCACCGGCACGAGATCGACAACCTGATCGGCCGTGTGCAGCGCGAGGGCTACACCGTCGTGCCGACCGCGCTGTACTGGAAGGGCAACAAGGTGAAGGCCGAGGTTGTGCTCGCGAAGGGCAAGCAGTCGCACGACAAGCGCGAAGCGAGCAAGGAACGCGACTGGGCGCGCGAGAAGCAGCGCGTGCTGCGCCGGCACAACAAGAACGCCTGACGCCTCTTCGCGTCAGCGGTGATCGTGCGCGGCGTCGCCCGGCAGGGTGAACCGGAACATCGCGCCCTGCCCTTCGGCGCCCTCGGCGCGGATCGTGCCACCGTGGCGCTCGACGATACGCTTGACCGTCGCCAAGCCGATGCCGTGGCCAGCGAACTGCTCCTGGCTGTGCAGGCGCTGGAACGGGCGGAACAGCTTGTCGACATACGCCTGTGAGAAACCGGCGCCGTTGTCGCGCACGAAGAACTCATCCGTCTCCGCGAGCAGGCCGAACTCGACGCGTGCCGCGTCGCGGCCGCGTGTGAACTTCCACGCGTTTCCGAGCAGATTCGACAGAAGGTTGCGCAGCAGAGCGGGATCGCCGGAAGCCGCAAGGCCAAGCTGTACGACGAACTCCACCTCACGTTGCGGATCCTCGGCGCGAAGCTCTTCGCCGATCTCCTGCGCCATGCGGCTGAGGTCGACGGCCTCGGGCTTGAGCTCACCGCGCGTGAGGCGGGACATCTTCAGCATCGCGTCGATCAGCTCGCCCATCCGCGACGCCGCGCGGCGAACCCGGCCCAGGTAATCGCGGCCGCTGTCGTCGAGCGCCGCGCCGTAGCGCTCGGAGAGGATGCGGCCGAATCCTTCGATTGCGCGCAACGGCGCGCGCAGGTCGTGCGACACGCTGTACGCGAACGATTCGAGCTCCTGGTTGGCCTGGCTCAGCTCGCGCGTGCGCAGCGCGACGCGTGCCTCCAATGTGCGGTTGAGTGCGTGCACGCGCGCCTCGGCGCGCAGGCGTTCGGTGACGTCCTCGACCTGCACCAGCCCGGCGACGTCCTGACCGACGTTGCCCGGCACCGAGGCATAGGTCAGCTGCACGTGGCGGGGAATGCCATCCTCGTGGTGGAAGCGCCGTGTCGTGCGGCGCACGTCGCCGGTTTCGGCAGGCAGCGGTGTGGCTTCCCCGCGTCGCACCTCGTCCTCGTCGAACAGCGCGCGGAACGGCGTGCCCGCCAGCGCGGCCGGATCGCGGCCGATGATGCGGCCCATTGCCGGATTGGCCTCGACGATGAGGCCCTGGCTGTCGAGTAGCACCATGCCGATCGCCGAGTACTGCATCGCGCCGCGGAAGCGCTGCTCGCTGCGGCGGTAGTCCTCGGTGAGCCGGCTCGCGATGATGCGCGCACGCGCCTCCGTCTGCGCGAGCATCCACGCCACCGCGTACATCAGCAGCGACGCGACAATGCCGAGCGCGAGCGTGTTCTGCAGTGCCTGCATTCGCGGCGCGGCAACCGCGATCGGCGGCGAGTCGAAGTCGATCCGCCAGTCACGACCGTACAGCTCGACGCGCCGGCTGTAGCGGAACGCCGGCGTTTCCTCGCTCTGGCCGAACGCGTTCGTGAAAAGCAGCACTTCGTTGCCGCCGGTCACGTCGTAGATGCGGAACCGCGCATTCGGGCGGATGTTGCCGAGCGAACTGGCGACGAACTGCCGCATGCGGAACGGGACGTACACCCAGCCCTGGATCAGCATGCGCCGCGCCTCGACATCGGCCGGCTGCTCCCCGCCCCGGTACACAGGCAGGTAGAGCAGCAGCCCTGTCGCCTTGAGCGGCCCGTCCTGCAGCAGTTGCACAGGACCGGTCAGGCGCGCCCTGCCGGTTTCGAGCGCGGTCTGCAACGCGGCACCCCGCGTGGGCTCGGAAAACATGTCGAACCCGATCGTACGCTGGTTAGCCGGCGACCTCGGCTCCAGGTAGAGCACCGGTCCGTACACCTCCCGCACCCCGCGCGGAAACACCGCGAGCATTCCGTTGCCTGCATCGCGCCACTCGAGCTGCAGGTCCCCGATCCGGCCGCCATCGACGTAGGCCGCGTATCCGAGACCGAGCATCGCGGGGAAGCGCGTGCCGATGTCCATGCCTTCAACGTAGGACGCCCACTGCTGTGGCGTCGGACGGTTCACGGAAGCGAACAGCGCTGCGCCGCCACGGGTTACCAGCTCGTACTGCACGAGCCGCTGCTGCAGCAGGTCGGCGACTTCGGCAGTCGTGGCGATGAAGCGCGCCTCGGCCGCGCGCAGCTCGCGCTGGCGCACGCTATGCCAGGTCGCGAACACGAGCACCAGCGCACCGATCAGGACGGCGAGCGCCAGGAGGTGGCCACCATGAGGGAGAAAGTGCTTCTCGAAGCGGCTGGAACGCGGGATGTCGGGGGACGCATCCATTCGCCGACAGGATACGCGATGCCACGAAAAAGCCCGCCTTGCGGCGGGCTTTCGGGAAGTGGTGGAGGTGGGCGGAATCGAACCGCCGTCCGAAGGCACTACATCCCCGGCACTACATGCTTAGCTCGCCGTTGGTTCTCGTCGCATGGCAGCACGGCGTGCAAAGCGCACCCTGCGACAAGCCCGCTTTGAGTTAACCGGAGACTGACGGGCAGCCATCACCGGCGATTCCGTGATAATGACCCTACACTGCGAGCACGGACACAAGCAGTTTCGGGGCTTACGCCTTAAGCGGCGAGAGCGTAGTTGTCGTCGTTGGCAACTAAAAGTTTGCAGCTGGATTTACGAGGAAAGCTACCCCCTCGGCATGCACCAGGCGATTTCGCAACCCCCGTCGAAGCCAGTGCACCCCCGGGAGCCAGACAGAATCGCTGACCCGGCCAGTATAGGCCCCTGCCCCCGTATCACAAGCGTTGCTTAAGGACGGGCCAGCGCGGGTTCATCGGCGCGCGTGCGCACCGATCAACGTGATCGTGCCTTCGACGCAGACGGCAACGCCTTCGGTGCGGCCGTGCGCGACCGCCACACCACCGGTGAACGCTGAAAAGGCAGGCAGCACCGTGAGGTCCTCGCGCAGCCAGAATGCAGGCCAGCGCCGCGCGCCGAGTCCCGGCAACCCGACGCACGGGTGCAGATGGCCGCAGAGCACGTGGAGGCCGGGACTGAGGGCCGGTTCGTGCCGCAGCGCGAACGGCGGATCGTCGAGTGCCTCGCCTAGCAGTTCGATCGCGAGTCCCGCCCCTGCGAGTGCCCGGTCGTGGTTGCCGACCAAGGCCGCGACGTGGATATCCCGATGCGCTTCCCGCCACTGCACCCAGGACTCGCGCCACGCCGCGTCGGGCGCCGGGCCGTGGAGCACGTCGCCGAGTACCCAAAGCGCGCTCGCGCCGCTCGCCGCGAGCAACCGGTCGAGCCGTTGCAGGTCGTGGGTCGTGCCGCCGCGCGGCAGGCCGATGCCGGCACGCCGGAACACATCGGCCTTGCCGAGATGGAGGTCGGCCACCATGAGTCTCCCCCGGCGCGGCCAGTACAGGGCGCGGTCGGCATAGAGACGCACCGGCTCGCCCGCAAGTTCGATATCAACGCTTTCGAGCATGGCGACGTTCGAGCTGCTCGGCGGCGCGCTGCACGCGCGTCCTCCAGTCTTCGGTGCTGAGCTGGCCGCGCTTGCCTTCCGCCCACAGCGGGAACGACAGCGGCGTGAGGCTGCGCGGCCGGACCAACCGTAAATCGCGCGATGCGCATTCGTGCAGCGCGCGCTGCAGCCGGCCCACCTCGAGCTGCTGGCTCAGCACCTCGTGCTCGGCGAGCTGCAGCAGCAGGTGCTCGGGGTCGTAGCGCGCCAGCACGTCGTAGATCAGGCCACTGGATGCCTGCAATTGCCGCATCGACCGTGGCGCCCGCCCCGGCAACGAAGGCGGCAGCAGTCCGGCTACGCGCGCAATCTCGCGGAACTGCCGACGCGCCAGCTCGGCGAGATTCAGGCTTTCACGAAGATCCTCGACGAGGCTGTCCGGCTGCAGCAGCTGCAGCAGTTCCTCCTCGTCGATCTGCACCGGCTCGGCCGGCGACAGCACGAAGCCATAGTCGTTCGCCGCATACCCGAACGTATTCGGACGCAGACGCCCCCAGCGCAGCGCGAGCAGCGCGGCAAGCCCCTCATGGGTCTGGCGGCCTTCGAACGGGTAGACGAACAGGTGCTGGCCGTCGCGCGCCTTCACGGCTTCGACCAGTAGCCGTCCCGCCCCCGGCCGCTCCGACAATCGGGCCTGCAACTCGAGCAATGGCGCAAGCGCGTGCAGTTCCGGGTCGTCGGCTGGTGCTTCGAGCAGCCGCTCGACACCATGCGCAAGCTCGCGCGACAGGGACATGCGCGCTCCCTGCCACTTCGGCACTTGCCCTTCACCACCGCGCACGATGCGCACGAACGCGGTCATCTGCTCCAGCCGCACCAGTTCGAGCATGCGGCCGGTGAACTGGAAACGGTCGCGCGGGCGCAGCCGTGCGATGAAGCTTTCCTCGACCGTCCCCAGCGCGCCGCCACGCAGCAGCTTGACCGCGATCGAGCCCTCGCTCGTGATCGTGCCGATCGACAGCCGATGCCGCGTCGCGATCCGCCGGTCCTCCACGCGATAGACGCCATCGTCCCCGATCACCACACGGCGGTAGTCGGGATAGTGCTCGAGTGCGCGTCCGCCCTGCACGACAAACTGCAGGACCCCGCCCCAGGCGACGGGATCGAGCTGCGCGAACGCGTGCGTTCCGCGCACCTCGTCGTACAACGCGTCGGCTTCGAATCCGCCCCCGAGCGCGAGCGTGACGCAGTGCTGGGCCAGCACGTCGAGGCTGAGCCGCGGTGGCGTGCGCGATTCGATGCGTCCACCGGTGATCGCCTCGCGCACGGCGGCGAATTCCACCGGTTCGAGTGCATTCGTCGGAACACATACGACGTGCCCCGCTTCGCCGGGCCGATGCTTCGCGCGTCCCGCGCGCTGCAGCAGGCGCGCGGCGCCTTTCGGACTGCCGATCTGGAACACCTGGTCGACGGCGGGAAAATCCACGCCCAGGTCGAGGCTAGACGTGGCGACGACGCACCTCAGGCTGCCGTCGCGCAGACCGGCCTCGGTTCGGACGCGGAGCTTCGCGTCGATCGAGCCGTGGTGCAGCGCGAGCGTCGCCGGGTCTTCCGGCCAGACCGCCGACAGCGCCTGATGCCACAGTTCGGCCGTGGCGCGTGTGTTGGTGAACACCAGGCTCGTGCGGGCCGCCAATACCCGCTCGGCCACGCGCGAGAGCTGGCTCAGGCCGAGGTGGCCGGCCCAGGCGAAACGCTCACCGGCTTCGGGCACGAGCGACTCGAGCGTCACCGTGCGCGGTGCGACGCCGGACACGATGGCCGCGCCCGGTCGGTGCGGCAGCAGCACGTCGCGCGCTTCGTCGAGGTTGCCGAGCGTGGCTGACAGCCCCCAGATGCGCAACTCCGGCGCGAGTGCACGCGCCCGCGCCAGGCACAGCTGCAGCAGCACGCCGCGTTTGTTGCCGACCAGTTCGTGCCATTCGTCGATGACGATTGCGCGCAGCGAAGCGAGCTGCGGCGCGGTCTCGGGGTAGGACAACAGCAGTGCGAACGACTCGGGCGTGGTGACGAGCGCGTCCAACTTGCCGTCGCGCGAAAGGCGGCGGTCGCGTGCGCTCGCATCCCCGGTGCGGAGGCCGACTTCCCAGTCGAGCCCGAGTGCGTCCACGGGCTCGCGCAACGCGCGGACGCTGTCAGTCGCCAGTGCGCGGAGCGGCGTGATCCACAGCAGCTTGAGGTCGCGCGCCCTGCCCCGCCCGGCGACCGGAGGCGCGGCAGCGGTCCTGACCAGCCGACCATTGCGACCGACGCGGAGCCTTCCTTCAGGCAGTGCGGGAGGTGCCGGGGCCTGCGCGGCTTTGCGCGGCGATCGTGCGCCGACATCGTCAGCGAGTGCTTCCAGCAACGGCCCACCGAACGCCGCCAGCGTCTTGCCGCTGCCCGTCGGGGTGTGCAGCAGACCGGACTCGCCTGCGAGGTAGCGACGCCAGACCTCGCGCTGGAACGGCAGTGGCGTCCAGCCGCGCGATGCGAACCACCCGTCCAGACGTTCCTGCGGGTCGCGCGCCGCCGCGGCAGCCGGCTTGCGCGCTCGCGCCGCGCTCACCGCGCGAGCGCCCGCAGCGTGTCGACGCGATCAGCCTCCGCCACCGGCTTGTCGTGGCGCCATCGAAGAATGCGCGGGAAGCGCACCGCGATGCCCGACTTGTGTCGCGTCGAACGGTTCACCGCCTCGAAGCCCAGCTCGAACACGTGCACCGGTTCTACCGAGCGCACGGGGCCGAAACGTTCGACGGTATGCGCGCGGATCCAGCGGTCGAGCGTGAGGATCTCCTTGTCGTCGAGTCCGGAATACGCCTTGGCGACCGGCACCAGCACATCGCCGTTCCAGAGCGCAAACGTGTAATCGGTGAACAACGTGCTGCGCCGGCCGCTGCCCGACTGCGCATAGACGAGCACCGCATCGATTGTCAGCGGGTCGATCTTCCATTTCCACCAGTCGCCACGCCGCCGGCCGGACTGGTAGGGCGAGGCCGCGCGCTTGATCATCAGGCCTTCGACGCCCTGCGCGCGCGAGTTTTCGCGCAGCGCGGCCGCTTCTTCCCACGACGCCGCAGCCACCTGCGGCGACACGCGAATGATCGGGCTGGCATGCGCCTCCAACAACCGGGCAAGCGCGGCGCGGCGCTCCGCCAGCGGCCGCTCGCGAAGGTCTTCGCCGTCGAGTTCGAGCAGGTCATAGGCCAGCGCCTGCACCGGCGTGTCCGCCAGCGTCTTGGGGCCCGGCTTGCGACGCTGGATTCGCGTCTGCAGCGCGGTGAAT
Source organism: Lysobacter korlensis (assembly GCF_042434515.1). NCBI lineage: Bacteria > Pseudomonadati > Pseudomonadota > Gammaproteobacteria > Lysobacterales > Lysobacteraceae > Lysobacter > Lysobacter korlensis. The sequence goes on along the minus strand of NZ_JBHLTG010000003.1, from coordinate 603,247 downwards.
GGCAAGGGCTGCGGCTCGGACCCGCGCCATCCGAGCAGCTCGCCGTCGATCACGCAGTCGCGCGGCAGCGTTGCGGCTGCGGCTTCGATTTCCGGAAAGCGCCCGTCGAGGCGCTCCTCGCCACGCGACCACAGCGCCACCTCGCCGCTGCGCCGGATCAGCTGCAGGCGGATGCCGTCCCACTTCCACTCCAGCAGCCAGTCCTCGACCGCGCCAAGCGATTCCGGCCCGGTTTCGAGCGGCGATGCGAGGAAGAACGGATACGGCTGCTGGCGGTCGGTGGCAAGTTCGCCTTCGCTGAGCAGGTCGCGCAGGAACCCCGGCGATGGCGTCCACGCGCCGAGCATGCGTTGCGCAATGCGCGCGATATCGACGCCGGACATTTCGGCCAGCGCCTGCTGCACGAGCCGCTGAGAGACGCCGACACGCAGCGCGCCGGTCAGCATCTTGTTGAATACGAAACGCTCGTCGAACCTCAGTTGCCGCCAGCCGTTGACCACCGCTTCCCGTCGAAGCGGAACGTCGCGTCCGGCATAGGGAAGCAGGCGGCGCTCGATCCACTCGCGCAGCGGCACGTCGTCCTCGGGCACGGGCGGGTCGTCGAGCAGCAGCGTGAGGGTTTCAGCGAGGTCGCCGACGTGCGCATGGCAATCCTCGACCAGCCATTCGGGCGTGCCCGTGACTTCTCCGAGCCATTGCCGAAGCTCGCGCGTGGTCGCGATGCGCGCAAGCTTGCCGCCGGAGAGAAGCCAGAGCGCCCACACAGCGTCCTCGGGCGGTGCGCTGCGGAAATACGCGATCAGCGCAGCGCGCTTGTCGAGCGTCGCGGTGCTGCGGTCGAGCTCTCGGTAGAGCGCCGCAAAGCGTCTCATCGCGGCCTCCGGGGCGGCGCGTGGGCTGTCATTCCTGTTCGCCCTCCACCGCTTCGCCGAATTCCGTGCGCAGCGCTTCCGCGGCGATGCCCGATTCGTTGAGCGCGCGCACGATCGCATCGGTGCTGCCGTGCGTGGCGATGACGCGGCTCGCGCCGGTTGCACGGATCGTCCGCATCAGGTCCGGCCAGTCGGCATGGTCGGACACTACGAATCCGCGGTCGTAATTGCGGCGGCGCCGGTTGCCGCGCACGCGCATCCAGCCCGATGCGAAGCCGGTCTGCGCGCGCTTGAAACGGCGCATCCACGAACTGCCCGCGGCCGACGGCGGCGCGACAATCAGCTCGCCCGCAAATTCGGCGCCTTTCGCGGTCTCGCTGACCAGCCGCGTCTCGAGCATCCGAACGCCGGCGCCGCGATACACCTCCACCCCGGCTGCGACCGCGCCGTGCAGCAGCGCCGGCCGGTCGGTGAACGCCTCGAGTTCCGCGAGGAGCCGCTGCGCCTTGCCGAGTGCATAGCAGAGCAGCACCGCCGCTTCACCACGCTCACCGCAGGCGTTGCGCCACTCCACGATGTCGCGTGCGACGTCGGGCGTGTGCGGCCAGCGGTAGATCGGCAGTCCGAATGTGCTTTCGGTAATGAACACATCGCAGTGCACAACCTCGAACGGCACACAGGTCGGATCGGGCTGCCGCTTGTAGTCGCCCGAAGCAACCCAGACTTCGCCGTCGACTTCGATACGCACCTGCGACGACCCCAGCACGTGACCGGCCGGGTGAAGCGAGACGCGTGCGTCGCCCAGGTCGAACGGCTCGCCGTATTCGTAGACCCGGTAGTCCTGCTCGCCCAAACGCCAGCGCAGGATCGGCAGCCCGTCGGCTACGACGTGATAGACGCCCATGCCGCTGCGGGCATGGTCGCCGTGCCCATGAGTGATCACGGCGCGCGCGACCGGCTTCCACGGGTCGATGTAGAAGTCGCCCGCGGGGCAGTACAGGCCCTCCGGGCGCAGGACGACGAGGTCGGGTCGGGCGCGCATCGACGCACCGTATCGCCGGCGGTGTCAGCGCCCCGCATACACCGCGCGGCCGGGGCCGATGACGAGGTTTTGATGCGTCGTGCCGCAGGGTCGGCCGTATGGACTGGACCCAACAACTCACGATCGTGTTTGCGACCGGCTACGCGATGCTGCTCGGCGGCGTCATCGGCGTCGAGCGCGAGCTGCGTAACCGCCCCGCGGGCTTTCGTACCCACATGCTGGTAGCAGGCGCCTCATCGCTGCTGCTCGGCATCGGAATGCTCTGGGTCGACGACAGTCGCCAGGCCACCCAGACCGTGCGCATCGCCAGCGACCCGCTGCGCCTGATCGAGGCGGTCATCGCGGGCGTCGCGTTCATTGGTGCCGGCACGATCTTCTCGCACGGTCGCGCGGACAACATCACCGGAATCACCACCGCAGCATCGCTGCTGATGGTGGCGGTTATCGGCATCGCCGCGGGCCTCAACTATTTCGTGCTGTCGTTCGCGGCAACGATCCTCACGCTGGCGGTGCTGACCGTGCTCCGCCTGCTCGATCGCCGGCTTCGGGACCGCGCGGGCCTCAGGCGCGAACACGATCCCGAAGGCTGAGCGATGCGAGCCCCGGGCCGTCGTCCTGTGGGCATCGCGCATGAAAAAGGGCGAAGCCACTGGCTTCGCCCTTCCGAAACTGCCGACCCCGTGTGCCCGCGGGCCAACAAACGTTCCAACTGCGCTTACGAACGCACGGGCACCAGCGTGATTTCGACGCGGCGGTTCTGCGCGCGGCCGGACTCGGTTTCGTTGCTCGCCACCGGACGCGATTCGCCAGCACCGGTCACGATGAAACGATCACGCATCAGGCCACGGCCCATCAGGTAGTTCGCCACCGAGTCGGCGCGGCGCATCGACAGCTGCTGGTTGTACGCATCGGCACCCTTGCTGTCAGTGTGGCCGGCAACCTCGACGATCGTCTGGTTGTACTGCTGCAGCGTGCCGGCCAGGCGGTCGAGCACCGGATAGAACTGCGACTGCAGATCCGAGCGGTCGAAACCGAACGTGATCGCCTCTGGCATGTTCAGCGTAATGTTGTCGCCCTGACGCACGACCTCCACACCGCTGCCGGCCAGCTGGTCGCGCAGTACGCGCTCCTGGCGATCCTGGTACGCGCCGACCGCGCCACCGGCGAGGCCGCCGACGCCGGCACCGACCAGCGCGCGCTGACGACGCTCGGTCGCATCATCACCGCTCAGCAGGCCGGCGACGGCACCAACGGCGGCGCCGATCGCGGCATTGCGGCGGGTTTTGTCGTACTCGCTCTGCTGCGGCGGCGGATAGCCGGCCTGGCCCTGGCCGCCGTAATAACCGCCGCCGGTCGTAGCGCAACCGGCCAGTGCAGTGCTGACCGCGGCAGCAGCCAGTGCAAGCTTCAGGTTGGTATTCATGGCGTTCCTCTCATGGACGTTAAACGACGCACTCCACGCTACGGGCGCAACAGTATCTGGGAGGTGAGCGGCCGCCGAGCCTGTTCAGCTTGCAGTCGTACTGCTCGTGCAAGGGCGCCGCGCGATGCAACAGGCCCACCCAGCAGTCGCTCACGATTCGACGAAGCGAACCCGCCGCGTGATTGAGCAGGTCAACTCGTACGAGATCGTTCCCGCCATCGCGGCGATGCGCTCGACCGGCAGATCGGGCCCCCACAGGGTCACCGGGTCTCCGACGTTCGCGCCCGGCACGCCGCGCAGGTCGATGGTCATCAGGTCCATGGATACACGCCCGATCAGCTGCGTCGGCTGCCCGGCAACCAGCACGGGAGTACCCGCCGGCGCGGCGCGCGGGTAGCCGTCGCCGTAGCCGATCGCGGCCACGCCGACCGGCATGTCCTCCGGGCACTCCCAAGTGGCCGCGTAGCCGATACGGCTGCCTTTGCGCACGTGGTTCACTGCGATCAGTCGCGTCGCGAGCGTCATCGCAGGGCGCAGACCGAAATCCGCTCCCGTGGTGCCCGCGACCACGGACATGCCGTACAGCGCACCACCGGGACGTACCCACTGCGCATGCGCATCAGGCCAACCGAGCACGGCCGCCGAGTTCGCAAGCGAGCGTGGCCCGGGCAGCCCCGCCGTGGCTTCGCCGAACACGCGCATCTGCTCGGCGGTCTGGGGCTCGTCGAATTCGTCCGAACTCGCGAAATGGCTCATCGGCACGATCTCGCCGACGACCCCGTCCAACGCGGACAGCCGCGCATGCGCCTCCCGCACGAACTCCGGCGCGAACCCGAGCCGATGCATGCCCGAGTCAACCTTGAGCCAGCACCGGATCGGCTCGCCCACGTCGGCCTGCTCGAGCATCTGCAGCTGGCTCATGTGGTGCACCACCGTGTCGACCTGGAGCTGACGCAGGCGCGCGATATCGGCTGGCTCGTCGAAACCCGACAGCAGCAGGATCGGTTGAGAGATGCCCGCGGCACGCAGCCGCTCGGCATCGGACAGCGCGGCGACGCCGAACGCATCCGCACCTGCCAGCGCGCGGGCAACGCGCTCCAGGCCGTGGCCGTAACCGTCGGCCTTCACCACCGCCATCACCCGGCTCCCAGGCGCGCGCAGGCGCACCTGGCCGAGGTTGTGGCGCAGCGCGTCGATATGGATGGTCGCTGAGGTCGGTCGTGCCATGCGCGCTAGTTTAGCCAGCCGATGACGGCAGCCGCGTCGCCACATCCCCGCCCGGCTCAGCCGACGTGGTGGAACCGGTAGCCGCGCTTGCGGACATTCTCGATGAAGTACAGGCCGAACGAATCGGCCTCCATCAGCGCGACGTATTCGTTCTCGGGGACGTTGAAGTACCGATAGACCTCGCCGCTGCTGAACTCGACTTCCAGCACGCGCTGCGCCGGGTCATAACCGACGCTGCTGAGAGCTTGCGATTCGACCGGTACGCGCTCCATCCGCGCACGTTATTCGAACGCGCCAACCGAATCATGTGAAAGGTTGTCGAAGCGCGTGTACTCGCCAAAGAACTTGAGCTTTACCGAGCCGGTCGGGCCGTTACGCTGCTTGCCGATGATGATCTCGGCCAGCCCCTTGTCCGGCGAGTTTTCCTTGTTGTAGTAGTCATCGCGGTAGATGAACAGGATGATGTCGGCGTCCTGCTCGATCGCGCCGGATTCGCGAAGATCGGCCATCACCGGACGCTTGTCGGCGCGCTGCTCGAGCGAGCGGTTGAGCTGGGACAGCGCGATCACCGGGACGTTGAGCTCTTTGGCGAGGTGCTTGAGCGAGCGCGAGATCTCGGAGATCTCGGTTGCGCGATTCTCGGTGTTGCCCGGCACGCTCATGAGCTGCAGGTAGTCGATCACCACCAGGCCGAGGTCGTGTTCGCGCTTGAGTCGGCGAGCTTTCGCACGCAGCACCTCGGGCGACAGACCCGGCGTGTCGTCGATGAAGATCTTCGCCTCGCGCAGCATTCGAATCGCGCTCGTCACCCGGCTCCAGTCCTCGTCCTCGAGCTGGCCGTTGCGCAAACGCTGGGCGTTGACGCGGCCGTTCGAAGAGATCAGGCGCAGCGCCAGCTGGCTCGAAGACATTTCCATCGAGAACACCGCGACCGCCTTCTTGGTGCGTATCGCGGCGTGCTCGGCGATGTTGAGCGCGAACGTCGTCTTGCCCATCGCAGGACGCGCCGCGAGGATGATCAGGTCGGTTGGCTGCAGGCCGGCCGTCATGTCGTCGAACTCGGTGTAGCCGGTGGGCAGGCCGGTCACGCTGCCGCCGTTCGCGTAACGCGTCTGCAGCACGTCGAACGCTTCCGACAGCGCCTTGTTCATCGGGACGAAGTCCGTGCGCCCGCGTGCACCAGCTTCGGCGATCGCGAACACGTCCTGCTCGGCTTTCGCGAGGATCTCGCCGCTTTCGCGCCCATCGGGCTGGAAGCCATCGTTGACGATGCCGGTGCCGACTTCGATCAGCTGCCGCAGCACGGCCTTGTCGCGAACGATCTCGGCGTACGCGACGATGTTCGCGGCCGAAGGCGTGGTGCTGGCCAGTTCGATCAGGTACGCGCCGCCGGCGACGAGTTCCGACTGGCCCATCGATTCGAACCACTCGCCCAGCGTGACCGCATCGAACGGACGGTTCTTCTCGGCAAGCTCGCGGATCGCGCGGAAGATCAGCTGGTGGTCGCGCCGGTAGAAGTCATTGTCGGTCAGCTGGTCGGCGACGCGGTCGTACGCGTCCGGGGCAAGCATCAGGCCGCCGAGCACGGCCTGCTCGGCCTCGACGGACTGCGGCGGCACGCGCAGCTGGTCGACGCGCTGCTCGGCCCGGGTCTCGAACCGCTTGTCCTTGCGGAAACCGGGGCGTGCATTCATGGGACGGGAACTCCTGAAGCCGGGACGCGCGAAGCGCGGCGGCGATGCGATCGGACAGCCATCGTAGGGACCGCGCCTGTGGACGCGCGATGGAGCAACCTGTGGATAACTGACGTTTTAGCGGGCGCGCGTCTCAAACGCTCGGATCAGGTACGGGCGTCCTGCGCGGCCCGTGGGCCCGCCATCCCCTGGCCTCTGTGCGACCCCGACAACGCGGCCGGGCACGCCGTGCTCGGCACGTCCGCGCAGCGCGAGGCTGCGGGTCGGACAAAACAAAAGGCGCCTTTCGGCGCCTTCTGCCAAACCACGGTAGCTACGGGATCAGGCGGCTTCGCCGACCACGATCACCTTCACCGTCGCTTCGATATCGGCGTGCAGGCGCACGACGATCTCGTACTCGCCGGTGCGGCGCAGCGGGCCTTCGCCCAGCACCACTTCCGACTTGTCGACCTTGTTGCCGTGCTTGCTCAGCGCCTCGGCGATATCGCGCGGGCTGATCGAGCCGTACAGCTTGCCCTCGGTCGACGCGTTCGCGCTAATCGTGACTTCGGCGCCGTCGAGCGCGGCCTTGCGGCCTTCCGCGCCCTCGAGCTGGGCCTTGGCCTTGGCTTCGAACTCGGCGCGACGGGATTCGAAGTCGGCAAGGTTCGAGGCGGTGGCCGGCACGGCCTTGCCCTGCGGGACGAGGAAGTTGCGGCCGTAACCGGGCTTGACGGTGACCTTGTCGCCGAGCTTGCCGAGGTTTGTGACGTTCTGCAGGAGGATCAGTTGCATTGGATTGATTCCGTATTCGTTAGCGACGCGATGCGCCGCAGCGATGGCTGTCCGAATGGACGGTGAAACGATTCATGACCCGGAAACGCAAAGCCCGCCGAAGCAGGCTTCACGGATCGACCACTTGCAACGAAGCGGGCTTTTCCCTGCGAAGCGCGCACATCGAAGTGCGGGCGCTTCCGGAAGACCCGGCTTACGCGTTGTGGTTGTCGGTGTACGGGATCAGCGCGAGGAAACGGGCGCGCTTGACGGCCGTCGCCAGCTGGCGCTGGTATTTCGACTTCGTACCCGTCACGCGGCTCGGCACGATCTTGCCGGTCTCGGTCAGGTACTGGCGCAGGGTGTTGAGATCCTTGTAATCGATCTCCTTGACGCCCTCGGCGGTGAATTTGCAGAACTTGCGACGACGAAAGAACTTGGACATGGGACGCGGCTCCTACAGGGCGTGATCAGGCGGCTTCGGCGTTATCGGCGGAGTCGGCATTGCCGACCGCGTTGTCGCCGTCTTCGTCACGGCGGCGGCGCTCGCCGCGCTCGGGCTTGTCGCCCTTCTCGTCCTTGAACTTCATGATCAGCGACTGCTCGGTGTCGGCCTCGTCGCGCTTCATGACGAGGTGACGCAGCACGGCATCGTTGAAGCGGAAGCCATCGACGAGCTCGTTGAGCACGTCCTGGTTGCACTCGATGTTCAGCAGCACGTAGTGCGCCTTGACCAAGTTCTCGATCGGGTACGCCAGCTGACGGCGGCCCCAGTCTTCGAGGCGGTGGATCTTGCCCGCGCCGTTCTCGATCAGACCGCGGTAGCGCTCGATCATGGCGGGCACCTGCTCGCTCTGGTCCGGATGGACCAGGAACACGACTTCGTAATGACGCATGGTGGTTCCTTGTGGATGACGACCGCGGACGGCGGCCTGTTCAGCCCCCCGCCACCCAGGGTGGGCGCGGTGGAGCAAGGTCCCGGCAGGTCAAGCCTGCGGGAGCCAGACAGTATGGCAGCTGGTCCCGCCCCTCAGCAAACGGACGGGTGGGATGTTCAGGCAGGGGCCCCTTCCCTTTTCTCCGCTGGCCACCACTCAGGCCGGCGGCTTCGCCTTCTGCGCGGCGATCCACGCCTCGATATGCGCCTCGAGCACGGCGAGCGGCACCGAGCCGGTGTTGAGCACCGCATCGTTGAACTCGCGCAGGTCGAACCGGTCGCCAAGCTCGCGGCTGGCCTTGTCGCGAAGCTCGGAGATCTTCAGCTGGCCGATCTTGTAGGCCAGCGCCTGCCCCGGCCATCCGATGTAACGATCGATCTCGTTGACGACGTCCTGCTCGGTCTTCGGGGCGTTATCCATGAAGAACTTGATCGCCTTGTCGCGGCTCCACCCCTTGCTGTGCATGCCCGTATCGACGACCAGTCGCACCGCGCGCCACATGTCGTAGGCGAGCTGCCCCATACGGTCGTAAGGGTCGTCGTACAGGCCCATGTCGTAACCGAGTCGCTCGGCATATAGGGCCCAGCCCTCTCCATACGAGACGAAGTAGCCGACCCGGCGGAACACCGGCACGTCCGGCAGCTCCATACCGCGGGCGAACTGGAAATGGTGGCCCGGCACGGCCTCGTGCAGCGACAACGCCATCATTTCCCAGGTCGGCCGCACCTCGGGCTTGTACAGATTCACGTAGTAGAAGCCCGCCCGCGTGCCGTCCACCGCGCCTGGCTGGTAGTACGCGGTCGTGGTGTCGGGCGCGATCTTGTCGGGGATCGGGCGCACGCCGTACGGCAGGCGCGGGATCGTCTTGAAGACCTTCACGAGCTCCGGGTCGATGCGCTTGGAGATCGCCTGGTAGGCCTCGAACAGTTCTTCCGGGCTCTTGTGGAAGTACTTCGGGTCGGTGCGCAGGTGCTCGAAGAACTGGGCCAGCGTGCCCTTGAAGCCCACTTCGGCCTTGACCTTCTCCATCTCGGCGCGGATGCGCGCGACCTCCTTGAGGCCGATCTCATGGATCTGGTCGGCGCTCAGCTGGGTGGTCGTGAAATGCCCGGCCAGGAAGTCGTAATACGCCTTGCCGTCCGGCAGATCCGCCGCGGCGATCGACTCGCGCGTGCCTGGCAGGTACTCGTCGTTGAAGAACGTCGAGAACGTGCGGTACGAAGGGATCACGCGCTCGGCGATCAGCCGGCGCGCGGCCCCGCGCAGCGCGTCCTGCTCAGCGGCAGGAATCGACTCGGGCATCTTCAGGAACGGCTTGTAGAACGGGCTCTTCTCGGGGTCGGTGACCACCTGCGCACCGATCTGCGCGGGCACGCGCTGCATCAGCACGCGCGGCGGCGTGTTGCGGGCCTTGAGCCCCTCGCGCATCAGCGAGGTCGTCTGCTCGACCATGGCCGGCACGCCTTCGAGCCGCTTCAGCCAGTCCTGGTAGTCCTTCGCCGTGGCGAACGGCAGCACCTCGACGATCTCGTCCGCCGTCTGCACCCCGCCGCGCTGGCTCAGCGGCCGCTCGTGTTCGCGATACTTCTGGCGCTCGACGTCACGCTCGAGCTGCCAGGCGAAGACGTCGTAGTTGAGCCGGTCGGCCGGGCTCAGCCGGGCACGATCGATCGCGCGCAGCCGCTGCAGCACCTCGCGGTCGGTCGCCTCACGGGCCTGGATCGCCGCCAGGCTGACGTCGGTCCAGCGATCGTTGTAGCGCTTGTCGCCCCGGTAGCTCGCGTTCTCGGGGTTTTCGCGCAGCGAGCGCTCCCACTCCTCCTCGAACAGCCGGTGGAGCGCCTGCGCGGCATCGTTCTGCTGCGCCGATGCAGCCGTGGCGGGCTGCTGGGCCACCGCGGGCGTCGACAACGCGGTGGCAATCGCAACGGACAGCAGCAGGGTACGGATCATCTCGGGCGGCTCCGGCGGATGGGATCACCGGAGTCTAGCCCCCTGCCGGGCGCTGCTGGCCATGATCAAACTTGGCGGCCCGTGGACCGCGCGGGCTCAGGCCCGGTCGGGATCGGTCGTGAAGCTCTCGCCGCAACCGCACTCGGCGCTCGCGTTGGGGTTGCGGAACACGAACTGCTCGCCCAGCCGCTGGCGGACGAGATCGATCTGGGTGCCGTCGACGACCGGCAGGCTTTGCGGATCGACGTAGATGCGCACGCCCTCGTGCTCGAACACGTGGTCGCCGTCGCGCTGGTCCCGAGCCAGGTCGGCGATGTGCTGCCAGCCGGAGCAGCCGGTTTTGGTCACGCCGAAACGCAGGCCGATCGCATCCGGGGCCTCGGTGAGGTAGCGCTGGACGCGCTCGGCGGCAGCGGGTGTCAGGGTAACGGCCATGCAATCTCCAGCGTCGAAGCAGTGGCGCGATTATAGGAGTGGGCGCGGGAACGGGACCGCAACGCGCCTGCAACGCAACGGTGCGCTTCGCTCGCCTGAGGCGCACGCAGCATCCGGCCGCCAACCGCGGCGGCACTCCGACTGGCGCTCCTCCTTCCAACCAGCACGGTGGTGTGCCGGTCGCGCCAGGATCCGCACCACCGCTGCCCTACTCTCGAACGGGCTGCAGCCCCCCCCGTCACGGCGCGCCTCGCAGCCCCTGCGCGCACGCATTAAACTCCGCGGTCTTCCATTTGGCCGTACAGGCAAGGATCTCGGGCGATGACGGTGGTCAGCGTGCAGCACGCGCTCGCAGGCAAGATGCCTGCCGGCGGCGAAGTGACGGTCCGCGGTTGGGTGCGCACGCGGCGCGACTCGAAGGCCGGGTTGAGCTTCGTCAACGTCAGCGACGGGTCGTGCTTCGCGCCGATCCAGGTCGTTGCGCCGAGCACGCTGCCCAACTACGACACCGAGGTGAAGCACCTCACGGCCGGCTGTTCGGTGATCGCCACCGGAACGCTGGTGCCGTCGCAGGGCCAAGGTCAGTCGTTCGAGATCCAGGCGTCGAATGTCGAGGTCGTCGGCTGGGTCGATGATCCCGAGACCTACCCGATCCAGCCGAAGGCGCATTCGCTCGAGTTCCTGCGCGAAGTCGCTCACCTGCGCCCGCGCACGAACCTGTTCGGTGCCGTCACCCGCATCCGCCACTGCCTGTCGCAGGCCGTGCACCGCTTCTTCCACGAGCGCGGTTATTACTGGATCAGCACGCCGATCGTGACGACCTCGGACGCCGAAGGCGCGGGCCAGATGTTCCGCGTCTCCACGCTGGACCTCGCGAACCTGCCGCGCGACAAATCCGGCGCGGTGGATTTCTCGCGCGATTTCTTCGGCAAGGAAACCTTCCTGACCGTGTCGGGCCAGCTCAACGTCGAGGGCTACTGCCTCGCGCTCAGCAAGGTCTACACGTTCGGTCCGACGTTCCGCGCCGAGAACAGCCACACCACGCGCCACCTCGCCGAGTTCTGGATGGTCGAGCCGGAGATCGCGTTCGCGGACCTGCTCGAGAACGCACAGGTGGCCGAGGATTTCCTCAAGTACCTGTTCCGCGCGGTACTCGATGAGCGCGCCGACGACATGGCGTTCATTGCCGAGCGCGTGCAGAAGGATGCCGTTACGCGGCTCGAGGCGTTCGTCAACGCACCGTTCGAGCGCATCGACTACACCGATGCGATCTCGCTGCTGCAGAAATCCGGCCACAAGTTCGACTTCCCGGTCGAATGGGGCCTGGACCTGCAGACCGAGCACGAGCGCTGGCTGACCGAGCAGCACGTCGGCCGCCCCGTCGTCGTGATGAACTACCCCGAGCACATCAAGGCGTTCTACATGCGCCTCAACGACGACGGAAAGACCGTTGCCGCGATGGACGTGCTGGCGCCGGGTATCGGCGAGATCATCGGTGGCAGCCAGCGCGAAGAGCGCCTCGACGTGCTCGACTCGCGCATGGCGCAATTCGGGCTCGATCCCGCGCACTACCAGTGGTACCGGGACTTCCGTCGCTACGGTTCGGTGCCGCACGCGGGCTTTGGCCTCGGCTTCGAGCGTCTCGTCGTCTACGTCTGCGGACTGTCGAACATCCGGGACGCGATCGCGTACCCGCGTGCGCCCGGCCAGGCGGAGTTCTGAGCATGTCCACGCCGGGCCCGCAGCGTGCGGGGGCATGCGCTGCCGGCGCGCGAGCGCCTGACGGAGCAACAGCGTGATTCTGTTCTTCGCACTCGTGGCGCTGGCCCTCGCAATCGCGGGCGCGACGGCATTCGTGATCTTCTGGCCGCTGGCGCTGGTGCACATCCGTGACCGGCACCCGCAGCTTGGGCCCGAACTGGGCCCGTTCGCGTTTCTCAATCCGAAGGCACTGGTGTGGCTGTTGGCGGCCCGCTATCGCGCGCTGGGCGACCGCAATCTCAACGGCCTCGCAACGCCGTCCCGCGTCTCCCTGCTCACGATCATTGCAGGGCTGCTGATGTCGGGCGCGCTGTGGCTGCTGTCCAACTTCATCGCCTGGTGACCCGAACATGCATGACGACCGACCCCACGACGAATGGTGGCTTGCGACCCTTGGCAGAACCGTGGTGTGGGCTCGCCTGAGGGTGCTCGACGCCGGCACGGCCGAGGTTTTCGACAGTGATGGCAAGACGCTTCCGTACGACAGCGAGGACAGCGCGCGGGCCGCACTGATGGACGCGGAGTTCGTGGCGCTCAGCGGGCTTGATGAGGACGACGCCGCCGATCGCGGATTCGCGCTCGACGAGCTGACCCCGCCGCAGACCGATGACGAAGCGCAACTGCGCGCCCTGATGGTGCAGAAGCTGCCGCGGAAGCACTGACGTGTACGTGCCGCGCGCGTTCGCCGAGACGGACCTGGCCGCACTCGACCGGCTCATCGAGCGAGACAGCTTCGTCACCCTGGTCGGGATCGTGGACGGCGTGCCGCACGCGACCCACCTACCGGTGCTCTACCGGCGTGATGATCAGCACGTGGAGCTGCGCGGCCACCTCGCCCGGCCCAACCCGCAGGCGCGTGTAGCTGGGCCAGTCTTGGCGATCGTGCACGGCCCGCATGCATATGTGTCTCCCGGGTGGTATCCGGACAAGGAAGCGCAGTCGCGCGTGCCGACATGGAACTATGCGGTCGCGCATCTCGAAGGCGAGCTGGAGCTGTTCGATGACGAGCCGAGCGTGGCTTCGATCGTCGATGCACTGAGCGTGCACCACGAATTCGCGGTGGGCGGCGACTGGCGCTTCGAGCACGAGCGCGACGACCACCGGTCGCAGCTGCGCGGCATCGTCGGCTTCCGGCTCGTACCGCGGCGCATCCAGCTCACGTTCAAGCTCAACCAGAATCACCCTGCAGCGAACCGCCTGTCGGTCGCCGCCAATCTCGACTCGCTCGCCCAGGGCACCGGGCCCGAAGTCGCCCGCCTGATGCGCGAACGGACCCCTGTCTGAAGGAGCTGCAATGGACCTGAGCCTCATCGGGCGTCACGCCCTCGTCTGCGGTGCAAGCCAAGGCATCGGGCTGGCCACCGCGCGTGCACTCGCCCAGCTCGGGGCCGACGTCACGCTGCTCGCACGACGCGAAGCGCTGCTTGCCGAACTTGCGCCGCAGCTGCCCCGCACACACGACGCGCAGGCGCACGGCTGGATCGCGGCGGACACCGGCGACCTCGACCGCCTGCGCAACCAGGCCGAGGCACTGGTGGCGGGCAAGCCGGTGCACATCCTCGTCAACAACAGCGGCGGCCCTGCCCCGGGCCCGGTGCAGGGCGCCGACCTAGCGGCGTTCGAGGCTGCGTATCGCCAGCACCTGCTTGCAAACCACGTGCTCGCAGGCGCGGTGATTCCAAGCATGGAGCGCGATGGTTATGGCCGCATCGTCAACGTGATCTCGACCTCGGTGAAAGAGCCAATCGCCGGTCTCGGCGTGTCGAACACGACGCGTTGGGCGGTCGCGAGCTGGGCGAAGACGCTCGCAACCGAGGTGGCGAGCAATGGCATCACGGTCAACAACGTGCTGCCGGGTTCGACGCAGACGCCGCGCATCGACCAGATCATCGACACGCGCGTTGCGAAGACCGGCCGCAGCCGTGACGAGGTCTACGCCGAAATGGTGGCGGAGATCCCGATGGGCCGGTTCGCACAGCCCGAGGAAACCGCTGCGGCAGTCGCGTTCCTGTGCTCACCCGCCGCGGCGTACATCACCGGCATCAACCTGCCGGTCGATGGCGGACGCACGCGATCACTGTGAGTCGTGCGCGGTGCAACCGGCCCGCGGAATGGACGTGCTTCGACGGACCACGATGTCGGCGCTGATAAGCTAGCGCGATGCGACTGAGCCACTTCATCGACGGCGAATTCCGTGCGGCGGCGAATGGCCGCTGGCTGGAAGTGGTCGATCCGTCGAACGGCCGCCCGTACGCGGAGCTCGCCGACGGCGATGCGGCAGACGTGCACCTCGCGACTTCCGCAGCACAGGGCGCTTTCCCCGGCTGGTCCGCGCTGCCGAACAGCGAACGCTCGCGCTGGCTCGAGCGCCTTGCCGACGGCATCGAGCGGCGGCTCGAGGATTTCGTGCACGCCGAGTCGCGTGATGCCGGCAAGCCGATGAAGCTCGCGCGCGAGGTGGAGATCCCGCGCGCGATCAGCAACCTGCGCTTCTTCGCGCATGCGGCGACGCAGTTTGCAAGCGAATCACACCACGGCCAGGCCGGGCTGAACTACACACTGCGCGACCCGCTCGGCGTCGTAGCCACCATCTCGCCCTGGAACCTGCCGCTGTACCTGCTGACCTGGAAGATCGCGCCCGCGCTTGCAGCAGGTAATGCCGTGGTCGCCAAGCCCTCCGAAGTCACACCGGCGACCGCAACGATGCTCGGTGAAGTCGCGGCCGAGATCGGCCTGCCGCGAGGCGTGCTGAACATCGTGCACGGCCGCGGGCCGGAGGTCGGTGAGCCGCTGATCGCCGATGAGCGCATCAAGGCCGTGTCGTTCACAGGCAGCACGGCGGTCGGCCGGCGCATCGCGTCGGTGGCCGCGCCGCAACTCAAGAAACTCTCGCTGGAACTCGGCGGCAAGAACGCAACGCTCGTGTTCGCCGATTCGAACTGGCGCGAGCACCTCGACACGCTCGTGCGCTCGGCGTTCCAGAACACTGGGCAGATCTGCCTGTGCGGTTCGCGCCTGCTCGTCGAGCGGCGCATCTACGTCGAGTTCCGCGATGCCTTCGTCGAAGCCGCTAGTGCGCTGCGCGTCGGCGACCCGATCGACAGCGACGTGCGCATCGGCCCGCTTGTCTCGCAGGCGCACTTCGACAAAGTGAATGCCGCGATCGACCGGGCGAAGCAGGAAGGTGGCCACGTGCTCTGCGGTGGACGTGCACTGCAGCGGCCGGGCTGGTTTATCGAACCGACCGTCATCGAAGGACTGGGCCCGGACTGCGCGAGCAACCGCGAGGAAATCTTCGGGCCGGTCGTCACCCTGCAGCCGTTCGACGACGAAGCCGAAGCGCTGCGCCTTGCGAACTGCGGCGACTATGGCCTCGCCGCGTCCGTGTGGACGCGCGATATCAACCGTGCGCATCGACTGGCTGCGCGCCTGCGCGTCGGCATGGTCTGGATCAACACCTGGATGCAACGCGACCTGCGCACGCCTTTCGGCGGCAGCGGAGCTTCCGGCCTCGGCCGCGAAGGCGGCTTCGAGGCGATGCGTTTTTTCACCGACGCGAAAAACGTCGGCCTCCACATCGAATAGGACCGCATGAGTTCACTTGCCCACCTGATCGAACGCAACCGCGACTGGGCGGAGCGCGTCGTCAACGAAGATTCCGGCTTTTTCTCCCGGCTTTCCAAGCTGCAGGCGCCCGAATACCTCTGGATCGGCTGCTCGGATTCACGCGTGCCGGCGAACCAGATCATCGACCTCGCCCCAGGCGAAGTGTTCGTCCACCGCAACATCGCCAACGTCGTGGTCCACACGGACCTCAACTGCCTGTCGGTGATCCAGTACGCCGTGGACGTTCTGAAGGTGCGGCACATCATGGTCGTCGGCCATTACGGCTGCGGCGGCGTGCTTGCTGCGCTCGAAGGGCGCCGTGTCGGCCTCGCGGACAACTGGGTGCGCCACGTCGGCGACGTCGCCGACAAACACCGCCGCTGCCTGCACGAGATCGGCAGCGCAGGCCTCCAGCATGACCGCCTGTGCGAGCTCAACGTGCTCGAGCAGGCGATGAACGTCGCGCAGACCACGATCGTGCAGGACGCCTGGGCGCGCGGTCAGGACCTGACCGTGCACGGATGGGTGTACAGCCTGCGCAACGGGCTGGTGCACGACCTCGGCATCGGGCTGAACGCGTCCAGCGACCTCGCCGGCGAGTACGGCACTGCGCTTGCGAGCATCTGTGCGGACCGGGAGGATCGCTGATGGCCAACGTCATCCGCACCGGGGACGCGCCGGCACCGGTCGGCCGGTATCCACATGCGCGGCGCATCGGAGATCTGCTGTTCCTGTCGGGCATCGGCCCCCGCGACGCGCGGACTAACGCGGTTCCGGGCAATGAACACGATGAGGCGGGCCGGCTGGTCGCCTATGACATCGAGGCGCAGACCCGGTCGGTGTTTGCGAATGTCCGCGCGGTGCTCGAAGCCAGCGGTGCGCGTTGGGAAGACCTGGTCGACGTGACCGTCTACCTGACCGACATGGCACGCGACTTCGCCGCGTACAACGCGTTGTGGGCCGAGTACTTCCCCGACATCGACACGGCGCCGTGCCGCACGACGCTGGGCATCACCGCACTGCCGACGCCGATCGCGATCGAGCTGAAGTGCGTGGCGGCTGCGCCGTCGCGCTTCGTTGGGGAATGAGATGGAACTGCTGGTCGCCAACCTGACCGCCCCGGTCGTACTCGCGTTCGCGCTGGGGCTGTTCGCGCGGGCGATCCGCAGCGATCTCGAGATCCCACCGCAGATCCAGGTCTATCTGTCGATCTTCCTGCTGCTCGCGATCGGCCTGAAGGGTGGCGTCGCGCTGCGTGGCCAGGAGCCGCTGAGCCTGCTCGTGATGCTGGCGGTCACGCTCGCCGCCGGCGCTGTCACGGCGCTCAGCGCCTACCTGCTCGCACGCTGGGTGCTCGGCGACATCCGGCGCGAGGCAGCCGCGATGGCGGCGCATTACGGGTCGGTCTCGGCGGTGACGTTCATTGCGGCGAACCAGTTCGTCGAGCGCAGCGGCGCGCCGGCCGAGGGCGTGCTGGTCGCGCTGCTGGTGGCGCTGGAGGTGCCTGCGCTGCTGATCGGCCTGGCGCTTGGCCAGAAGGACCAGCCCGGCGGCGGTTCGAGCCACCACACGCTGCGCGAAGTGTTCACCGGCAAGACGGCCGTGCTGCTGCTCGGCGGCCTGGCGATCGGCGCGATCACCGGCCCGGGCGGCATCAAGGCCGTGGACGCGATGTATTTCGCGCTGTTCCAGGGCGTGCTGATGCTCTTCATGCTGGACATGGGCATGATCGCGGCCGGTCGTTTGGCGGCACTGCGGCAAGGCTGGGCCCGGCTCGTGCTGTTCTGCGTTGCCGTGCCGCTGCTGCACGGCACGGCGGGCGTTGCGATCGGACTTGCGATGGGGCTGTCGGTCGGTGGCGCCACGGTGTTCGGCACCATGCTGTCGAGTGCGTCGTACATCGCTGCACCGGCCGCCGTGCGCGCGGGACTTCCGGAAGCCGACGTCGGCCGCTGCGTGACCGCGGCGCTCGGCATCACGTTCCCGTTCAACCTCGCGATCGGCATTCCGCTATACGCCGGGCTGGCGCAACTGCTCGCCCGCTGAACGAGGAGACCGCCATGCTGTCCGCCCCGATCAACCTGCAGGTCTGGATCGACGAGCACCGCCACCTGCTGAAGCCGCCGGTCGGCAACAAGTGCATCTACGACGGCGACTTCATCGTGATGATCGTCGGCGGCCCGAACTCACGCACGGACTACCACTGGGACGAAGGCCCGGAGTGGTTCTACCAGCTCGAAGGCGAGATGGTGCTGAAGGTGCAGGACGATGGTGTGGCGCGCGACATCCCGATCCGGGCCGGCGAGACGTTTCTACTGCCCGCGCGCACGCCGCATTCGCCGCAGCGCATGGCGGGCTCGGTCGGCCTGGTGATCGAGCGTCGCCGCATGGCCGGCGAGCGTGACGGCCTGATGTGGTTCTGCGAGCGCTGCAACCACAAGCTCTACGAGGAATTTTTCGAACTGGCCAGTATCGAGCAGGATTTCCCGCCCGTGTTCGACCGGTTCTACGCGTCGCGCGAGCTGCGCACCTGCGACAACTGCGGTCACCTGAATCCGGCGCCGGCAAAGTACGAAGCGCCCGTCAATTGACCGGGCCCCATCGCTGCGCGCCGACACATGCGTCTGCTCGACGCAGGCTCGACCATTGAACGGCGCCGCGCGCAGCGGCCATCCGCACGGCCGGTCGGTTATGGTGGGCCATCAGGACTGATGCGACGCGCGACCGCACCCGACGATGCTGAAGATCGACATCCACGCCCACTACCTGCCCCGCGACTGGCCCGACCTGGCAGGCAAATACGGCGACAACCGGTTTCCGGTGATCCACCACACGGACGACGGCCGCCACCGCATCTACAAGGACGGCAAGTTCTTCCGCGAGATCTGGTCCAAGACCTGGGACCCGGCCGAACGCATCGCCGATTACGCGCGCTTCGGCGTGCAGGTGCAGGTGATCAGCACCGTGCCGGTGATGTTCTGCTACTGGGCGAAGGGCCACCAGGCGCTGGCGCTGCATCAGGCGCTCAACGACCACATGGCCGAGTCGGTGCGCGCCTATCCGCGCCACTACGCCGGCATCGGCACCGTGCCGCTGCAGTCGCCGCGGCTTGCCGTGCAGGAACTCGAGCGCTGTATCGATCAACTGGGCCTTCAGGGCGTGCAGATCGGCAGCCACGTGGGCGCATGGAACCTCGACGCGCCGGAGCTGTTCGAGTTCTTCCAGGCCGCGAGCGACCTCGGTGCCGCGGTGCTGGTGCACCCGTGGGACATGATGGGCGCCGAGTCGATGCCGAAATACTGGCTGCCGTGGCTGGTCGGCATGCCGGCCGAACAGGCGCGCGCGGCGTGCTGCCTGGTGTTCGGCGGCGTGCTCGAACGGCTGCCGAAGCTCAAGATCTGCATGGCCCACGGCGGCGGCGCGTTTCCGTACACGATCGGTCGCATCGAGCACGGCTTCAACATGCGTCCCGACCTGGTCGCCACCGACAATCCGCGTAACCCGCGCGAGTACCTGGACCGGCTGTATTTCGATTCCTGGGTCGCCGATGCGCGGGCCCTGCGCTACCTGCTCGATACCTGCGGCGTTTCGCGCGTGATGCTCGGCACCGATTACCCGTTCCCGCTTGGCGAGCAGGAACCCGGCGCCGGGATCGCATCGCTGGGCCTCGACCCCACCGAGCAGGCGCGCCTCTTCCACGGCACAGCGCTGGAATGGCTGGGCCTGCCGATGTCGCGATTCGCATGAACGAAGCGACCTCCTCCATTTTTCCGCGTCACGCGGCGCGTTCACCACGCGCGGCCGCCCGGCCCCGATGATGTCCACCATGACCGACTTCCAGCACGACACCCAGGCCCTCGCCCTCGACGCGGCCGACCCGCTGCGCCACCTGCGCGACGAGTTTTTAATTCCGCAGCACCACGATGTCGAGATGGCGTACTTCGTCGGCAACTCGCTGGGCCTGCAGCCGCGCGGCGCGCGCGGCTGCATCGAGGAAGTGCTCGGCAAATGGGCGACGCAGGCCGTCGAGGGGCATTTCACCGCGCCGGCCCAGTGGATGACCTACCACGAGCTGGTGCGCGAGCCGCTCGCGCGGCTGGTCGGCGCAGCGCCATCGGAAGTGGTCGCGATGAACACGCTGACCGTCAACCTGCACCTGATGATGGTGAGCTTCTACCGGCCGACCGCGGAGCGGCCGGCAATCCTGATCGAGGCCGGCGCGTTTCCGTCCGACCGCCACGCGGTCGAATCGCAGATCCGCTTCCACGGCTTCGACCCGGCGCACGACCTTATCGAGGTCGAGCCCGACGAGCCCGGCGGCACGATTTCGATGGAGGCGATCCAGCGGGCAATCGAAACGCACGGCTCGCGCTTGGCGCTCGTCCTTTGGCCGGGCGTGCAGTACCGCACCGGGCAGGCGTTCGACCTCGGCGAGGTCGCGCGGCTTGCACGCGCGCAGGGCGCTAACTGCGGGTTCGACCTGGCTCATGCGGCCGGCAACATCGACCTCGCGCTGCACGACAGCGGTGCCGACTTCGCCGTGTGGTGCCATTACAAGTACCTCAACTCCGGTCCCGGCGCAGTCGCTGGCTGCTTCGTGCACGAGCGCCATGCAGACACCGACCGGCCGCGCTTCGCGGGCTGGTGGGGGCATGAAGCGCGCAGCCGATTCGCAATGGGCCCGCAGTTCGTACCGACCCCGGGCGCGGAAGGCTGGCAGCTCAGCAATCCCCCGGTGCTCGCGCTGGCACCGCTGCGTGCGTCGCTCGATCTGTTCGACCGTGCGGGCATGCCTGCACTGCGCGAAAAGTCGCGTTCGCTGACGGGCTATCTGGAATCGCTGATCCGCGACAGCCTCGGCGACGTGCTGCAGGTGCTCACACCGGCCGAGCCCGCACGCCGCGGCTGCCAGCTGTCGCTGCGCGTTGCAGGCGGTCGCGACGCCGGTCGCGCACTGTTCGACTATCTGGCAAGCCGGGGCGTGCTCGGCGACTGGCGGGAGCCCGACGTAATCCGCATTTCGCCCGCCCCGCTCTACAACACCCATGCCGACGTGCTGCGCTTTGCGCGCACTGTCGCGGAGTGGCGTGATGTCCGCTGACGGCGAGCCCCGCAACGAGCGACGCATCACCGTGATCGGCGCCGGGCTGGCCGGTGCCGTGCTGGCGACCCTGCTGGCCAACCGCGGCTGGCAGGTCGACGTCTACGAAAAACGCGGCGACCCGCGCGTCG
The DNA here is from genome assembly GCF_042434515.1 of Lysobacter korlensis. Taxonomy (NCBI): domain Bacteria; kingdom Pseudomonadati; phylum Pseudomonadota; class Gammaproteobacteria; order Lysobacterales; family Lysobacteraceae; genus Lysobacter; species Lysobacter korlensis. Next base: position 582,311 of record NZ_JBHLTG010000003.1, on the reverse strand, counting down.
CGGGTTACGCCGGCGGCCGCTCGATCAACCTCGCGCTGGCCGAGCGCGGTCGCCATGCGCTGCGGCTGGCGGGCGGCGACGATGCGGTGATGGCACAGGCAGTGATGATGCGGGGTCGCATGGTGCACTTCGCGGATGGCCGCACCGACCTGCAGCGCTATGGCCGCGACGACAGCGAAGTGATCTGGTCGGTGCACCGCGGCGAGCTCAACGTGATCCTGCTCGATATCGCCGAGCGTGCCGGCGCGCGGCTGCATTTCGACCGCGCGCTCGAAAGCGTCGATTTCGCCGCCAGGCGCGCTTCGTTCCGCAATCCGGCAAGCGATGAGGTCGAAACCGTCGACTTCTGCTCACTGGTTGGCGCGGACGGGGCCGGCTCGTCGCTGCGCGCCGCGATGGCGCGCGAGACCGACCTTGGCGAGCGCACCGAGTACCTGGGTCACTCCTACAAGGAACTCGAGATTCCGCCGGCGCAGGACGGCGACTTCCGCATCGAGCCGAACGCCCTGCACATCTGGCCCCGCGGCCGTTACATGTGCATCGCGCTGCCGAACGACGAGCACACCTTCACCGTCACCCTGTTCCTGCCGAACGAGGGCGAGCCGAGCTTCGCGTCGGTGCGTACCGGCGCGGACGCCCGCGCGCTGTTCGAACGCGACTTCGGCGACGCGCTGCCGCTGATCCCGCGGCTGGAGCACGATTTCGAGCACAACCCGACCGGCCTGCTCGCCACGCTCTACCTCGAACGCTGGCACCTTCGCGACCGCGCCGTGCTGCTCGGCGATGCCGCCCACGCGATGGTGCCGTTCCACGGCCAGGGCATGAACTGCGCGTTCGAGGACTGCGTTGCGTTGGCCGATCATCTCGACCGCGAGAGCGATCGCGAGGCCGCGTTCGCCCGCTTCCAGGCCGAGCGCCTGCCGAACGCCCGTGCGATCCAGCAGATGGCACTCGAGAACTACCTGGAGATGCGGGACCGTGTCGACGACGACGACTACCTGCTGCAACGTGCGCTGGAACGGCAACTAGCCGACCGTCACCCTGACCGCTTCGTGCCGCGCTACACGATGGTCTCGTTCCGTCGCGTGCCCTACGCGGTCGCGCTCGAACGCGGCAATGCGCAGCGCGAGCTGCTGGTCGAGCTGACCCGCGGCCACGCTTCGCTCGACACGCTCGACTGGAACCGCGTCGACGCGGTCGTTCGCGAACGGCTGGAGCCGCTCGCGGCTGACCTCTGACCCGGCCCGACCAAAGCCGCCCGGACGAAACACCACCTGTCATGCCCGCCAGCTTTCTCTTCTACGACCTCGAAACCTTCGGCGCTGACCCGCGCACGAGCCGGATCGCGCAGTTCGCCGCGATCCGCACCGATGCCGACCTCAACGAGATCGAGGAGCCGATCAGCATCTTCGTGCGCCCCGCCGACGATCTGCTGCCATCGCCGATGGCCACGCTGATCACCGGCATCGCACCGCAGGACGCACTGCGCGACGGCATGACCGAGGCCGCCGCCTTCGCGCTGATCTTCGAGGAGATGTCGCGGCCGGAGACCTGCACGCTCGGCTACAACTCGCTGCGCTTCGACGACGAGTTCATCCGCCACGGGCTGTTCCGCAATTTCTTCGACGCTTACGAGCGTGAGTGGCGCGCGGGCAACTGCCGCTGGGACCTGCTGGACGTGATGCGCCTGGCGCATGCGCTGCGGCCCGACGGCATCGTCTGGCCGAAGCGCGAGGACGGCAAACCGTCATTCAAGCTCGAACACCTCGCCGAAGCGAACGGCGTACGCGAAGGCGATGCTCACGAGGCGCTCTCGGACGTGCGTGCGCTGATCGGCCTGGCGCGCAAGCTCAAGGCCGGGCAACCGAAAATGTGGGATTACGCGCTTCGCCTGCGCGACAAACGCTTCGCCGCGCACATGCTCGACGTGGTCCAGATGACGCCGGTGCTGCACGTGTCGCAACGGTTCCCGGTGAGCCGCCTGTGCGCGGCCCCGGTTCTACCCTTGGCGCGGCACCCGTACATCGACAGCCGCGTGATCGTGTTCGACCTGGGCGAAGACCCGACGCCGCTGCTCGACTACACGGCCGAGCAGATCGCCGACCGTCTCTACACGCCGACCGCCGACCTGCCCGAAGGCGAGCGCCGCGTCGCGCTGAAGGAGATCCACCTCAACCGCTGCCCGGCGCTGATCGCATGGGAGCATCTGCGCGGTGGCGATTTCGAACGCCTGTGCATCACGCCGGACGAGGTGCTCGAACGCGCGGCGATCGTGCGCGCCGCCGGGCCTGCGCTCGTCGAGAAAGTACGACAGGTGTTCGCACGCGAGCGCCAGCGCAATCCCGCCGATCCGGACGCTTCGCTGTACGACGGTTTCATCGGGGAAGGCGACAAGCGCCTGCTACGCGACGTGCGCACGACGCCGCCGGATGCGCTGGGTAAGCGCGAGTTCGGCTTCCGCGACGCGCGACTGACCCAGCTGCTGTTCCGCTACCGCGCGCGCAACTGGCCGGAGTCGCTAACCGCGGAGGAGCGCCAGCGCTGGGACACCTACCGGCGCGACCGCCTGTGCAGGGATGCGGGCCTGTCCGAATACACGTTCGAAAGCTTCGCGACCGAGCTCGCCGCGCTCCGCGCCGCGCATGCGCATGATGGCGGCAAGCTCGTGCTACTGGACCGGCTCGAGGCCTGGGGCCGCGAGCTCGAAACCGAGCTGGCCTGACCGACCGCGACCATGGCCGCGTACTTCGGCGATTCGACCTTCCGCTTCCTGCGCTCGCTCGCGCTCAACAACGAGCGTGCCTGGTTCAACGCGCACCGGTCGGACTACGAAGCGCATGTGCGCGCGCCGTTCCAGCGTCTGCTCGTCGACCTTCAGCCCGCGCTTGCAACGGTCAGCCCGTATTACCGCAGCGATCCGCGCAACGTCGGCGGCTCGCTCTACCGCATCCAGCGCGACACACGGCGCTACGCGGACAAGTCACCCTACAAGAGCTGGCAGGGAGCCGAGCTGTTCTACGAGCGCCGCCATACCGAAGCGCCGTCGTTCTTCATCCATCTGCAGGATGGCGCCTCGTTCGTCGGCGCGGGGCTCTGGTATCCCACGCCTGCGACGATGCGCCGCGTGCGGCAGTTCATTGTCGACAATCCGTCCGGCTGGCGCGCCGCCGCGCATGCCGAGCCGTTCTGTTCGCAGTTCACGCTCGACAACCGCGACATGCTGGTGCGCGGGCCGCGGGGGTTTCCGCCCGAATTCGAGTTCGCGGACGACCTGCGCCGCAAGAACCTGCTCGCTATCAGGCCGGTCGACAATGCGGGCATGACCGCGGACCACCTGCTGGCGCGGATCGAGCAGGACCTCGCCGTCCTTACCCCGTTCGTCGACTACCTCTGCGCAGCGCTCGACCTGGAGTTCTGAGATGAAAAAGTGGCTCGCCATCGCCCTGCTCGCCTTCGCCGCTGCGTTCGCGTACCTGGCCGCCGGCCCGTTCCTGGCCATCAATTCGATCAGGGGCGCGATCGAGCAGAACGACACGGCCGCACTGTCGCAACACGTCGACTTCCCGACGCTGCGTGTCAACCTGCGCGCGCAGGTCGACGACTACCTGGTGCGCAAGGCGGGCGTCGACGTGCAGGCCAGTCCATTCGGCGCGATCGCACTGCGCATTGCCGGCGCCGCGAGTGGCGGCATCGTCGATGCGCTCGCGACTCCGGCCGGCATCGGTTTCGTGCTCCAAGGACGCAGCGCCTGGCACCGGATCAGCGGCGACGGGGTCTCACAGGCCGACACCTACGCGCACGTGCCGCCGGAAGACCTGCTTGCGGAGGCGCAGTACCGGTACGAGTCGCCATCGCGTTTCACGGCCACGGTGCGCAACCGCGACGGTGCGCCCGTAGTGTTCGTGCTTACCCGCGACGGCGTGCGCTGGCGGGTGACGGACGTACGGCTGCCGCTGCAGGCACTCGATCCGACGTTGGCGCCGGGTCAGCAGGGCTGATGCACTCCGCGCGTGCCGCTATGCGCGCGCCGTCGTCGCACCGTCCTGCGCCGAATGCAGCCCGACAGAAACCAGCGCGGCAAGCGCGATAAACACGCCAGAAACCGCAAGGCAGCCGCCCAGTCCGGCCATCTGGAACACCCAGCCCGACAGCACGGTGCCCAACAGCCGGCCCAGCGCATTGGCCATGTAGTAGAAGCCGACATCGAGCGAGACCCCGTCCTCGGCGGCGTGGCTGACGATCAGATAGCTGTGCAATGACGAGTTGACCGCGAACAGCACTCCGAACACCGCCAGCCCGGCCATCAGCACCACATCCGCCGCCGCACCGCGTGCAAGCAGCAGCGCCATCGCGGCGGGCACGAGCGCAAGCGCGCCTGCCCACGCGGGTGCTGCGCGTGGACCCGGCACGGCGCCACGGCTGCGTCCGGTGATCAGCGGCGCGAGCGACTGCACGATGCCGTAGCCGATCACCCACAGCGCGAGAAACGCGCCGACCTTCCAGTAGTCCCAACCCAGCGACTGCGCCAGGAAGACCGGCAGCGCGACCACGAACCACACGTCGCGCGCAGCGAACAGGAACAGGCGTGCCGCCGACAGCAGATTGATCGCGCGACTCTTCGACACGAGGTCGCGGAACTCCGGCTTGGCTTTCGCACGCCCGAGGTCGCGTTGCAGCAGCGTGATGCTGGCCAGCCACACCAGCGCCAGCGCGCCGGCCATCGCTGCAACCGATACGCGAAAACCCAGCGTGGTCAGCAGCGCACCGCCCAGGAAGAACCCTACGCCCTTCAGTGCATTCTTCGATCCGGTCAGCGCAGCAACCCAGCGATAGAGCGTGCCCTGTTGATCGTCGGGAACGAGCAGCTTTATGCCGCTCTTCGCGCTCATCTTGTTGAGGTCCTTCGCGATGCCCGACAGCGCCTGCGCCGCCATGACCCACGCGACCGTCAGCCACGCGGCCGGCACCAGCAGCATCGACAGCGCAATCACCTGCAGGCCGAGACCGATGTTCATCGTCCGGTTGAGGCCGATGCGCGCGCCCAGCCAGCCACCGGCGAGGTTCGTCACCACGCCGAAGATTTCGTAGAACAGGAACAGCAGCGCGACCTGCAGCGGCGAGTAGCCCAGCTCGTGGAAATGCAGCACCACGAGCATGCGCAGGGCGCCGTCGGTCAGGGTAAAAGCCCAGTAATTGCCGGTGATCAGCAGGTACTGGCGGACATCGGCGGACAGGCGCGCGAACATGGGCCTTTCAGCTCGCCGAGCCCACCAGGCGCACGAGCTCCGCAACGCGGTTCACGTAGCCCCACTCGTTGTCGTACCACGCGTAGATCTTGACCTGCGTGCCGTTGATGACCAACGTCGAGGGCGCATCGACGATGCTCGATCGCGCATCGGTCTGGAAGTCGATCGACACCAGCGGCCGCGTTTCGTAGCCGAGCACGCCACGCAGCTCGCCCTCGGCCGCACGCTGCAGCAGCGCGTTGACCTCGTCGACGCTCGTCGGCCTCTCTACCTCGAACACGCAGTCAGTCAGCGACGCATTCGTCAGCGGCACGCGCACGGCGTGGCCGTTCAACCGCCCCTTGAGTTCCGGGAAGATCTCGGCAATCGCGGTTGCCGATCCGGTCGAGGTGGGAATCAGGCTGCTTCCGCAGGCTCGTGCCCGGCGCAGGTCCTTGTGCGGCGCGTCGACGATCACCTGCGTGTTCGTCAGGCTATGAATCGTCGTGAGACTGCCATGGCGGATGCCGAGGCCTTCGTGGATCACTTTGACGACCGGCGCAAGGCAATTGGTCGTGCACGAGGCTGCCGAAACGATGCGGTGCAACGCCGGATCGAAACGATCGTGATTCACGCCTATCACGATGTCGAGCGCGCCGGCCGACTTCACCGGCGCGGTAACGACGACGCGCTTCACGCCCTGGTCGAGGTAAGACTGCAGCACGTCGGGCTTGCGGAACCGGCCTGATGCTTCGATTACCACGTCGCAGCCTGACCAATCGGTGGCAGCGATATCCGTATTGCGGCTGACCGCGATGCGTTTGCCGTCGATGACGAGCGCGTCCGATTCCGTGCGGATTTCACGCGTCCAGCGACCGTGTACGGAATCGAACTCGAGCAGGTGCGCGAACGTGGACGCGTCGCCGGCCGGGTCGTTGATCTGGACGAACTCGAGGCCGTCGTCGCCCCAGGCCGCACGCAGGGCGAGGCGACCCATGCGGCCGAAGCCGTTGATGCCGATGCGTAATGTCACGGAAGACTCCGTTGGTTGAGTCGGGTCGCGCGGAGGTCAGCAGCGCTTTCGGGCCGTCGATGGGCCAGCGACCACCGCGCAGTCCGGCGCGACGGGAAGGCAGCGAGCCGCGTCGCCGCCGCAGCAGTTGCGGGTCAGGAAGTCGATCAACGCCTGCATCCGCTCGAAGTTCGCGCGATAACGGATGAAGCGGCCCTGCTGCTCCGCCTCGATCAGCCCCGCGTGCGACAGGGTCTTCAGGTGGAACGACAGGGTCGTGGCGGGGATCTGCAGCGCCTGCGCCAGATCTCCCGGGTAAGCCCCTTCCGGACCGAGTTCGACGAGACGCTGGAACACCGCCAGGCGCGACGCCTGGGCGAGGGACCCGAGAGCTGACACTGCAGTCTGTATATCCATAGTTCCAGTATCGTGGAACCGTATGGCAGTTATATGACCGCTGCCTGGCGGACCTAGAACTTGCTTCGCCGCCGCGCTCGGGGCGGTGGCTCGCAGTACGTGCCGGACTGGTGGCGGGGCTGCGCTTTGATCCAGTGGGCCGGGGACCGCCCTTTACTTCGTCAATCCCGGGGCCGCGCCCCGCGCCACGGCGTGGCCCCTCCGTGCGCGGCCCCGGCGTGCACTTGAGATCGCTGCTTGTGCCGACGTGCCTGTCCGAATATGGCCGAGCCCAGCCCAAGGCAGCCCACCGCCAGCTAAAGCGAGCTCTCGCTGGCGCAGGCCCTGCCCTACACCCCGTTCGCAACCCCATGGGGTACATGCCCCGCCGCCACCAGGCCACGCGCGGACGCGATGTTGTGCTCGGAGTCGTCGAAGAAGATGTCGGCGCCGAACGCATCGAGGAACGGACCCTTCGCGCGTCCGCCGAGGAACAGCGCCTCGTCCAGGCGGATACCCCACTCCCTCAGCGTGCGGATCACCCGCTCGTGCGCCGGCACGGAACGTGCCGTGACGAGTGCCGTGCGGATCGGCGCGTCGGGTCCTGTCGGAAACGCCGCCTGCAGCCGATGCAAGGCATCGAGAAAGCCACGGAACGGACCGCCCGACAGCGGCTCGCCCGCCCGTGAACGTTCGTGTTCGGCGAATGCCGCGAGGCCCCCTGCGCGAGACACGCGTTCGCCCTCGTCGTCGAAGATAACCGCGTCTCCGTCGAACGCTATGCGCAGCTGATCGTGCCGATGCTGCGCGGCCTTCGCCGGCAGCAGCGTCGCCGCTGCCACTCCGGCGGCGAGTGCATTGCGCACGTCCTCGCCGTTGGCCGACAGGAACAGGTCCGCACCGAAAGGCCGGATGTACGGGAACGGCGGCGCGCCGTTGCTGAAGGCTGCGCGCTTGATCGCCAAGCCATGGTGCGCAATCGAGTTGAAGATGCGCAGCCCGGTGTCCGCCGAATTGCGCGAGATCAGAATCACCTCGACATGCGGCGCTTCGGGCGGCGCATCGCGATTGAGCCCAAGCAGCTTGCGCACCAGTGGGAACGCGATGCCCGGCGCGAGCACATCGTCCTCGTGGCTGCGCTGGTAGGCCGCGTACGCGTCCAGCCCCTCGCTTTCGAACAGCAGGTGGCTGTCCTCCATGTCGAACAAGGTTCGCGAAGAGATCGCGACGATCAGGGGATTGGCATCACGGTCAGGCATGCCCCCTATTGTGCCCGCTCGCATCGCAGCTGCTGCGATCCAGCCGCAGCGGCGTGGCTCAGCCGCTGTTGAACTGCTCGGCCAGCATGCGCTCTTCGAGGTTGTGCTCGGGGTCGAACAGCAGCGTCACCGTTCGGTCCTGCGACTCGCGGATCATTACCTCGACCACATCGCGCACCTCGTGCGAATCCGCGGTGGCGCTTACCGGCCGCTTGTACGGGTCGCTGACGCGGAATCGAACCTCGGTATCGGCCTTGAGCACCGCGCCGCGCCATCGGCGAGGACGGAATGCCGCGATCGGGGTCAGCGCGATGACGTTCGCGCCCAAGGGCAGGATCGGCCCGTGCGCGGAGAAGTTGTACGCCGTGCTGCCAGCGGGCGTCGCCACCAGCACGCCGTCGCAGATCAGCTCGTCCAGCCGCGTCTGCCCGTTGAGATCGATCTGCAGATGCGCCGCCTGACGCGTCTGACGCAGCAGCGACACCTCGTTGTAGGCGAGTGAACCGACGGTCGCGCCGGATTCGGTCTGGGCGACCATCTCCAGCGGACGCAGCACCGCGGGCTCGGCCGCATGGATGCGCTCGATCAGGCCGTGGCCCGGAACGGCGCTGGACCCGTCGCGTTGGTGGTTCATCAGAAAGCCTATCGTGCCCAGCTTCAGGCCGTAGACCGGCTTGCCGAGCGACGCGTGGCGATGCAGCGTCTGCAACATGAAACCGTCGCCGCCCAGCGCGACGAGCACGTCCGCATCCTGCGGTGCATGCGCGCCGTGGTGGTCGGCCAGCTCCTTCAGAAGGCGCTGCGCTTCTTCCGCCGGGCTGGCAAGGAAAGCGAGGCGTGGCGACGTCGTGGTCATCGGCAGCTCCATTCACTCGAGCAGAGCATACCCGCCGTGCCGCCTCGCAATGTCGAGGCGGTCGTGACATGACCTTGTGCCAATCGCCGCAGCGATCTCGACCGGAGTTACACCTGCGCACGTCTGTCAGTCGATCCGTGCAGGGAGCGATCACCTGCTCCCTGCACGGACGGACGGTCGTGACGCCTGTCAGTGCCCGGCCGAGCCGAGCTGTGCCAGGCGTCGCACCGCGACCGACACGGTCGGATAGTCGAGCGTCTTCTGGTTGTGCATCTCGGTCAGCATCGCCAGCGTGAAGCGCAGATTCGCATCATCGCGCTGCAGCCACGTGTCGACCTTCGCTTCGGTCGGCTTGCGGCCGCCCTCGGCCAGAATCTCGCTGACCAGCGTGCGCTGCTGGCGGCTGAGCTCGTCGCGCAGCGCGCCGCGGGCCAGGGCCTGCCAACGCCCGTCCACCGGCAGCGCTTCGATCTGCTCGTACAGCCACGGCAGCTGCAGTGCGGCACCGAGCGAGAAGAACGCCTTGGCGACCTCGGCCGGGGCCAGCTTGCGCGACTGCGCAACCTCGACGATATCGCAGCCGAACTCGAGCAGCGGCAGCGCCGCCAACTCGGTCGCGAGTGCGTTCGGCATGCCCTTGTCCTTCCACTCGCGCAGACGTGCCTCGTAGGCAGTGCGGCGTGCCTCGGACAGCGTCGCCGGCACGGCATCGCGCACCGCACGCAAACCCTCGCCGTAGCGCGTCATCGCGGCGGTGATCTCCGGCAGCTTGCCCGGGCGCGACAGCAGCCAGCGCGTCATCGTGCGCATCAGATGCCAGATCGTCTGCAAAGCGTCCAGCTGTGCGGCTTCCGGCACCTTGCCGTCGAGCGCGTCGATCTGCGCCCACAGGCTACGCGCGTCGAGTGCTTCGCGGCTGATCGTGTACGCCTCGGCAACCTCGCCGGGGCTGCGACCGGTGTCCTCGGTCATACGCAACGCGAACGTCGCACCCATGCGGTTGACCATCGAGTTCGTCACCGCGGTCGCAATGATCTCGCGCTTGAGCCGGTGACCCTGCATCGCCTTGGCGTACTTCTCCTGCAGCGGTTGCGGGAAATAGCGCACCAGCTCCTTCGAGAGGTACGGATCCTCCGGCACGTCCGAATCGACCAGCTGCTGGAACAGCACCAGCTTGGCGTACGACAGCAGCACCGAGAGTTCCGGACGGGTCAGGCCCTGGCCACGCGTCTTGCGCTCGGCAATCTCGGCATCCGACGGCAGGAACTCGATCTGCCGATCGAGCAGGCCCTGCTGTTCCAGGCTCTTGATGAAGTGCAGCTTCGAGCCCAGCCGCGTGACACTCATGCGCTCCATCAGGCTGATCGCCTGGTTCTGGCGGTAGTTGTCGTTGAGGACGAGGTCGGCCACCTCGTCCGTCATCGACGCGAGCAGCTTGTTGCGCTCGTCCAGCGTGAGCTTCTTAGCCTGCACCTGCCCGTTGAGCAGGATTTTGATGTTGACCTCGTGGTCCGAGGTATCCACACCGGCGGAGTTGTCGATGAAGTCGGTGTTGAGCAGCACGCCATGCTGCGCGGCCTCGATGCGACCGAGCTGGGTGAGGCCCAGGTTGCCGCCCTCGCCCACCACCTTGCAGCGCAGCTCGCGCCCGTTGACGCGCAGTGCGTTGTTCGAGCGGTCGCCCACGTCCGCATGGGTTTCACCGCTGGCCTTCACGTAGGTCCCGATGCCGCCATTCCACAGCAGGTCGACCGGCGCCTTGAGGATCGCGCTCATCAGTTCGGCCGGGCTCATGGCCTCGATCTCCAGGTCGATCCCGAGCGCGACCTTGACCTGTGGCGTCAGCGTGATCGACTTCGCCGAGCGCGGGTACACGCCGCCGCCTTCGCTGATCAGCGCCTTGTTGTAGTCCTCCCAGCTCGAGCGCGGCAGCTTGAACATGCGCAGCCGTTCCTTGAACGTCACCGCCGCATCGGGGTTCGGGTCGAGGAAGATGTGGCGGTGGTCGAACGCGGCCAGCAGGCGGATGTGCTTGCTCAGCAGCATGCCGTTGCCGAACACGTCGCCCGACATGTCGCCGATGCCGACGACAGTGAAGTCCTGCTTCTGCGAATCACGGCCCATCGCACGGAAGTGGCGCTTGACCGACTCCCACGCGCCGCGCGCGGTGATGCCCATCGCCTTGTGGTCGTAACCGACCGAGCCACCGGACGCGAATGCGTCGTCGAGCCAGTAGCCGTGCTCACGCGCGATGCCGTTCGCGATGTCCGAGAACGTCGCGGTTCCCTTGTCCGCCGCGACCACGAGGTACGGATCATCGCCGTCGTGCCGCACCACATCACGCGGCGGCACGATGTTGCCGGCGGTGTCGATGTTGTCGGTGATGTCGAGCAGGCCGTTGATGAAGATGCTGTAGCAGGCGATGCCTTCGGCCTGGATCGCATCGCGGTCGCCCGCCGGCGGCCGCTTGACGAAGAATCCGCCCTTCGAGCCGACCGGCACGATGACCGTGTTCTTGACCATCTGCGCCTTGACCAGGCCGAGCACCTCCGTGCGGAAATCCTCGCGGCGGTCGGACCACCGCAGGCCGCCCCGCGCCACGGGCCCGAAGCGCAGATGGATACCTTCCACGCGCGGGCTGTAGACGAAGATCTCGCGGTATGGACGCGGCTTTGGCAGATCCGGAACGAGCGCCGAGTCGAACTTGTAGCTGATGTAGCTGCGCTCGCCGCCATCGTCAGCCGGCTGGTAGTAGTTCGTGCGCAGCGTCGCGTCGATCACCCCGATGAAGCTGCGCAGGATGCGGTCCTCGTCGAGGCTGGACACGCGGTCGAGCAAGCCGAGAATCGCCGCGCGCGTCGCTGCGACCTGCGCCTGGCGCTTGCCCGAGCGTGCATCGATGACCGGCTGCACCGCGGCAAGAAGCGCATCCTCGCCTCCGGCAAGGCCCTGCAACTGGCGCGTAAAACGCTCGACGCCGGCCTTGATCTCGGCCTTGCTTTCGCTGCCGGTGCGCGGATGGAAGCGCGCCTCGAACAGTTCGACCATCAGGCGCGCGAGCAGCGGATAGTGCGCGAACGTCTGCTCGACGTAGGACTGGGAGAACGGCACGCCGACCTGCATGAGGTACTTGCTGTAACCGCGCACCATCGCGACCTGACGCCAGGACAGGTTTGCCGCGATCACCAGGCGGTTGAAGCCGTCGTTCTCGGCCTGCCCGCGCCAGATCTTCGCGAACGCTTCCTCGAACTGCTCATCGATCGCGTCGATGTCGCGTTCCGGCCCTACGACCTCGACTTCGAAATCCTGGATATAGACCGGCACGTCACCGGCGACCTCGATACGGTACGGGTGCTCGGAGATCACCCGCAGCCCCATGTTCTCCATCATCGGCAGCGCGTCGGACAGCGGAATATCGTCGAACTGACGGTAGAGCTTGAATCGCAGGCCGCCCTCGCCCTGACGCGCGCGGCACAGGCTCAGGCGAAGATCGTCCGGGCCCGTCAGTGCGGCGAGGTGCTCGACGTCGCTCGCGGCGACTTCGGCCGAGACGTTCTCGATGTAGCCCGCCGGCAGCGCACGCCCGAACTTGCTCGCGATCGCCAGGCCGCGCTGTTCGCCCTGTCGCGCGATCAGCTGCTCGCGCAGTTCATCCGCCCAGTTGCGCACGATGCCGGCCAGCTCGGCCTCGATCGCGGCGGTGTCGACCTGGATCGCTTCGCCCGAGGTGGGGCGGATGATCAGGTGCAGCTGGGCAAGCGGCGACTCACCGAGCACGACATTGGTGTCGACCCGCTCGCCGTGGAGCACGCGCTTGAGCATGTTCTCGATGCGGTGACGCACATCGGTGCTCATGCGCTCGCGCGGGATATAGACCAGCGCCGAGAAGAACCGGCCGTATCGGTCGCGGCGCAGGAACAGACGGCTGCGCACGCGCTCCTGCAGGCCAAGGATGCCGGTTGCCGTGCGGTAGAGCTCTTCCTCGCTGGAGTGGAACAGCTCCTCGCGTGGCAGCGTCTCGAGGATATGGCGCAGCGCCTTGCCGCTGTGGCTGTTCGGCGCAAGGCCCGACCGCTGCATCACGTACTGGTGGCGCTGGCGCACCAGCGGGATGTCCCACGGCCGGCGGTTATAGGCGCTCGACGTGTAGAGGCCGAGGAAGCGCTGCTCGCCCGTCGGCTTGCCCGACTCGTCGAAGCGCAGGATGCCGATGTAGTCCATGTACCCCGGGCGATGAACCGTGGCACGTGCATTCGTCTTGGTCAGGATCAGGGCGTCGACCGCGCCGGAGTTCTGCATGAAATGCGCCGCAAGCGAGGTCAGCAGGCGCGGCTTGCCGACATCCTTCGAACGCAGCAGGCCGAGGCCGCTGTCCTCGACGGCGCACAGCACTTCGTTGCGGCCGTCCTTCGCCACCTCGTACTCGCGGTAGCCGAGGAACGTGAAGTGGTTGTCGGCCGCCCAGCGGAGGAACTCCTGTGCCTCGGCGCGACCCTCGTCGTCGACCGGCATCACGCGCGAGCCCAGTTCGTCGGCGATCGCGAGCATGCGTTCGCGCATCGGAGCCCAGTCGCGCACGATCGACCGCACATCGGCAAGCACATTCTCGACGAGGCTCTTGATCGCCGGCATCTCGTCGGAGCTGTGGCGATCGATTTCCAGGTGCATCAGCGACTCGCACTCGCCGCGGCCGACGGCGACGACGCGGCCGGCGCGATCACGCTCGAATTCGACTACCGGATGCCCGAGCACGTGCACGCCGATGCCCTGCTCGGCCAGCGCCATCGTGACCGAGTCGACGAGGAACGGCATGTCGTCGTTGGCGATCTGCAGCACCGTGTGCGCCGACTCCCAGCCGTGCGTCGCGACGGTGGGATTGAACAGGCGGACCAGGGCCGAGCCCGGCTTGCGGCCGCGCGCGAACTCGAGGTAGTCCGCCGCGAGCGCTGCCCACTGATCGGGGCCGTGCTGGGGCAGCTCGTCCGCCGACATGCGCTTGTAGAACGCACGGGTGAACGCCTCACCTTCGTCCTGCCGTGCCTTCGGCAGGCGCTTGCGCACCGCTGCGATGATCGGATCCAGCGCCACCGCTTCGCGTGCGGCGACGTCCTGCGCCGCGGCGCCTGCACGGCTCGCGACGGATTTGCGGGCGGCGGGCTTGGCTGCGGTGGGCTTGCTCGTTTTCGGGCTCATGGGAACGGGGGGTCCAATGGAAGAGGCCCGCGCTTTCGCGCAGGCCGGCAAGAGTGTCAGGGAAAGAGGTACGCCGACGTATGGAGGCGATCGCGGCCCACTGCGCCCGGAATCGGGATGACCGGACCGGGACGCAGCGAGGCGACGTCGGGGATCACGGCAGACTCAGCGCAGTCCGGTCTCGTTGCGGGCGATGACCAGGCGCTGGATCTCGCTCGTGCCCTCGTAGATCTCGGTGATCTTCGCGTCGCGGAAGTAGCGCTCGACCGGCATTTCCTTCGAGTAGCCCATGCCACCGTGGATCTGCACCGCCTGGTGGCTGATCCACATCGCAGCTTCGGACGCAGTGAGCTTGGCGACGGCGGCCTCGGTGGAGAAGCGTGCGCCGCCCTTGTCGAACTCGCCCTTCTGCCACGCCGCACGCAGCGTGAGCAGCAGCGACGCGTCGAGCTTGCACTTCATGTCGGCGATCTTCGCCTGGGTCATCTGGAACGCGCCGATCGGCTGGCCGAACGCCTTGCGCTCCTTGACGTAGTTGAGCGTCGCTTCATACGCGGCGCGCGAGATGCCGATGGCCTGGCTGGCAATGCCGATGCGGCCGGCGTCCAGCACGCTCATCGCGATCTTGAAGCCCTCGCCTTCCTGGCCCAGCACTTCGTTCGCCTGCACCACGTAATCGGTGAACTCGATTTCGCAGGTCGCCGACGCACGAATGCCGAGCTTCGGCTCGGTCTTGCCGCGGTGGAAGCCGTCGCGCGTGGTGTCGATCATGAACGCCGTGATGCCCCGCGCGCCCTTCTCGGCATCGGTCATCGCGAACAGCACGATGTACTTCGCGACCGGGCCGGAGGTGATCCAGCTCTTCTTGCCGTTGACGATGAACGTGCCGTCGAACTGGCGGACTGCCTTGCAGCGCATCGCGGTCGCGTCCGAGCCCGACTGCGGCTCGGTCAGCGCGAACGCGCCGATCTCGCGGCCTTCCGCGATCGCACGGACGTAGAGCTGCTTCTGCTCCTCGGTGCCGAACTTCAGGATGCCGTTACAGAACAGCGAATTGTTGACTGACATGATCGTCGAGTGCGCCGCGTCGGCGGCGGCGATCTCGATCATTGCGAGCACGTACGAGATCGGGTCCATACCGGCGCCGCCGTACTCGGCCGGCACCTCGATGCCCATCAGCCCGTTCTCGCCGAGCGTGCGAATGTTCTCGAGCGGGAAATCGCCGGTCCGGTCGTGGTGTTCGGCGCTGGGCGCGATCTTTGTCCTGGGCGATGCGGCGCGCCACGTCCTGGATCATCAACTGCTCTTCGGTGAAGCGGAAATCCACGTCGGCACCTCGTGCGGGTTACTGATGGCGATATAACGCGACATTGTAGCCGGACCGGGCATCCAACCCTACCGCCCCGGCCGCCTTGAATCGCCGCGTACCGCCCCCATCTGCGCGCCATCGGCCGCCTGCGCGGCCCGGCGAACGAGGAACCGTCATGACCGTTGAGACACGTAAGGAAACCCTCGGCTTCCAGACCGAGGTCAAGCAGCTGCTGCAGCTGATGATCCACTCGCTCTACTCGAACAAGGAGATCTTCCTGCGGGAACTGATCTCCAACGCGTCCGACGCGGCCGACAAGCTGCGGTTCGAGGCCTTGGCGCGACCGGAGTTGCTCGAGGGCGGCGCCGAGCTGCGGGTACGGGTGGATTTCGATCCGGAGGCGAAGACCGTCACGGTCGAGGACAACGGCATCGGCATGAGCCGGGAGGACGTGATCGCGCACCTGGGCACGATCGCGAAATCCGGCACCGCCGACTTCCTGAATGCGCTGTCGGGCGACCAGCGCCGCGACTCGCAGCTGATCGGCCAGTTCGGCGTCGGCTTCTATTCGGCGTTCATCGTCGCCGACCGGGTGGAAGTGTTCACGCGCCGCGCCGGCCTGCCTGCCTCCGAGGGCGTGCACTGGTCGTCGACCGGCGAAGGCGAGTTCGACATCGCCACGATCGAGAAAGCCGACCGCGGAACCCGCATCGTGCTGCACCTGAAGGCCGACGAGGCGGGCTTCGCGGACGGCTGGCGTCTGCGCGAGATCATCAAGAAGTACTCCGACCACATCGGCGTCGCGATCCAGATGCCGAAGGAGCACCACGGCGAGGAGAAGGACGCGCCGGCCGAGCGCCAGTGGGAGACCGTCAACCGCGCCAGCGCACTGTGGACCCGGCCGCGCAACGAGATTACCGACGACGAGTACAAGGCGCTCTACAAGCACGTCTCGCACGACTTTGGTGACCCGATCGCGTGGAGCCACAACAAGGTCGAGGGCAAGCTCGAGTACACATCGCTGCTGTACGTGCCGGGCCGCGCGCCGTTCGACCTCTACCACCGCGAAGCCGCGCGCGGACTCAAGCTCTACGTCCAGCGCGTTTTCATCATGGACCAGGCCGAGCAGTTCCTGCCGCTGTACCTGCGCTTCATCCGCGGCGTCGTGGACTCGAACGATCTGTCGCTCAACGTCTCGCGCGAGATCCTGCAGAAAGACCCGGTCATCGGATCGATGAAGACCGGCCTGACCAAGCGCGTGCTCGACATGCTCGACAAGCTTGCGGCCAACGAGCCCGACAAGTACCGCGAGTTCTGGAAGAACTTCGGCCAGGTGCTCAAGGAAGGGCCGGCCGAGGACTTCGCGAACCGCGAGAAGATCGCCGGCCTGCTGCGCTTCGCCTCGACGCATGGCGACAGCGATGCGCAGGAGGTCTCGCTGGCCGACTACGCGGGCCGCATGAAGGACGGCCAGGACAAGATCTACTACCTGACCGGCGAGAGCTACGCGCAGGTGCGCAACAGCCCGCACCTCGAGGTATTCCGCAAGAAGGGACTCGAAGTGCTGCTGCTGACCGACCGCATCGACGAGTGGCTGATGGGCTACCTGACCGAGTTCGACGGTAAGTCGTTCGTCGATGTCGCACGCGGTGACCTGGACCTGGGCACGCTGGACTCGGCCGAGGACAAGCAGGCGCAGGAAGAGCTGGCCAAGTCGAAGCAGGATCTCGTCGAGCGCATCAAGGCCGCGCTGGGCGACGAGGTCTCGGACGTGCGTGTGTCGCATCGCCTCACCGAATCGCCGGCGGTGCTCGCGCTCGGTGACCAGGACATCGGGCTGCAGCTGCGCCAGATTCTCGAGGCGAGCGGCCAGGCAGTGCCGGAATCGAAGCCGATCTTCGAGATCAACCCGAGCCACCCGCTCGTGGCTCGGCTCGACGCGGAGACCGGCGAGCAGCGATTCGGTACGCTGGCCCGGGTGCTGTTCGACCAGGCCGCGCTGGCGGCCGGTAACGGACTCAAGGACCCGGCCGGTTACGTGCGTCGCCTGAACGAGCTGCTGGTCGAGCTGTCGAGCTGAAACGCAGAACTCTGAAGCAGCAAAGGCCCGCGGCTCGTCCGCGGGCTTTTTTTTGCGCTAAGCCGAGCCGCCTTGACCTCGGGCCCAGCCACGGCACACACTTATCGCTATATCGCGATAGACGTATACGAGGCTGTATCGATGGATCTGGAAGGCTGGTCGTCCCGCCTCAAGGTGTTTGCGGACGCGACGCGCGTGCGGTTGCTGGCCTTGCTCGAGCGCGAGGAGCTCACCGTGGCCGAGCTGTCCTCGATCACCCGCCTCGCGCAGCCACGCGTGTCCACGCACCTCGCGCGACTCAAGGACGCAGGTCTCGTGCGCGACCGGCGCGCCGGTGTGTCCGCCTATTACCGCTTTGACGAGGGCACACTGGACGGCGCACAGCGCGCGCTGTGGCAGACGCTGCGCGAAGGCAGCGACGATCCGTTGCTGCGCCAAGACGCCGAGCGCGTGCCCGGCGTGCTGGCCGCGCGTGCGTCCGAGCAGAACTGGGCCGACTCGGTCGCGGGCGACATGGAGCGCCATTACTCGCCGGGGCGCACCTGGGAAGCGCTGGCGCGCTCGGCGCTGCCGCTGCTGCACCCGGGCGACGTGCTCGACATCGCGTCGGGTGACGGCGTGCTGGCGGAACTGCTGGCCCCGCATTCGCACCGGTATGTCTGCCTCGATGCGAGCAGCAAAGTGGTCCTGGCCGCATCCGAACGCCTGCGCCGGCTCCGGAACGTCGAGGTGCGCGAGGGCGACATGCACGCGCTGCCGTTCGACGACGCCGCATTCGACCTCGTGGTGCTGATGCACGCACTGACCTACGCCGAAAAGCCGGCGCAGGCGGTCATTGAAGCCGGGCGCGTGCTGCGCCCCGGCGGGCGCCTTCTGCTGACCAGCCTTGCCCGGCACGAGCATCGATCGGTCGTCGAAGCCTACGGGCACGTCAACCTCGGTTTCAGCGAGAAGGACCTGCTGAAGTTCACCGCGAAGGCGGGCTTCGGCGTCGTCAGCTGCAGCACGGTCACGCGCGAGCGGCGGCCGCCGCATTTCGAGGTCATCGCGCTGATTGGGCGCAAGCCTGGCGATTCGGCTCAGGAGGTCCGCTGACATGCACCGCCTTCCCTGGCTCAACCCGGTCCGCGCCGAAGCCCTGCAGCGCCTGCTGCACGAGCGCATCCTCGTCATTGACGGGGCGATGGGCACGATGATCCAGCAGTACAGCCTCTCGGAGGACGACTACCGTGGCACGCGCTTCGCGCCGGGCTTCGACGTCGCCCACCCGGCCGGGCACGAACACCATGGACAATGCGGCTGCGCCCACGACCAGCGGGGCAACAACGACCTGCTCAGCCTGACGCGTCCGGACATCATCGGCACGATCCACGCCGAGTACCTGGCTGCCGGCGCGGACCTGATCGAAACGAATACGTTCAATTCAACCACGATCTCGCTGGCCGACTACGGACTCGAGCACGTCGCCCGCGAGCTCAACGAAGCGGGTGCGCGCCTGGCGCGTCAGGCGTGCGACGAAGCCGAGGCACGCGACCCGTCCAAGCCCCGCTTCGTGATCGGCGTACTCGGCCCGACCAGCCGCACCGCTTCGCTGAGCCCGGACGTCAACCAGCCCGGCTTCCGCGCGATCACGTTCGACGAGCTGCGCATCGCCTACCGCGAAGCCGCCGACGGGCTGATCGACGGAGGCGCCGACGTGCTGATGGTCGAGACGATCTTCGACACGCTCAACGCGAAAGCCGCGCTGTTCGCGATCGAAGAAGCGTTCGACGGCCGCGGCGCGCGCCTGCCGGTGATGATCTCCGGAACGATCACCGACGCTTCCGGCCGCACGCTGTCGGGCCAGACTGCCGAAGCATTCTGGTACTCGGTGCGCCACGCGCAGCCGCTCGCGATCGGCCTGAACTGCGCGCTCGGCGCGAAGGACCTGCGCGCGCATGTCGACGTGCTGGCGCAGGTCGCCGACGCCCATGTCAGCACGCATCCAAACGCGGGCCTGCCGAACGCGTTCGGCGGCTACGACGAGACGCCCGAGGACATGGCCGCCGTCATCGGCGAGTTCGCGCATGCCGGCCTTTTGAACCTCATCGGTGGCTGCTGCGGCACCACGCCTGCGCATATCGCCGCGATCGCCGAGGCCGTGCGTACGGCCGCGCCGCGGCAGCTTCCCCAGCTTGCGGCCGATGCCGCCTGATGCCGCTTACTGCCGCTTCGAATTACGGACGCACCCGACCGCGATGACTTCCGCACTGCCCCGCTACACCCGGC
Organism: Lysobacter korlensis; assembly: GCF_042434515.1. Taxonomy (NCBI): domain Bacteria; kingdom Pseudomonadati; phylum Pseudomonadota; class Gammaproteobacteria; order Lysobacterales; family Lysobacteraceae; genus Lysobacter; species Lysobacter korlensis. Next base: position 562,713 of record NZ_JBHLTG010000003.1, on the reverse strand, counting down.
TCAGTGGGCTCGAGCCCCTGCAGATCACGCCGCAGACGAACTTCGTCAACGTCGGCGAACGCACGAACGTCACCGGCAGCGCCCAGTTCAAGAAGCTGATCCTCGAGGGCCGCTTCGACGAAGCGGTCGTGGTCGCGCGCCAGCAGGTCGAGAACGGCGCGCAGATCATCGACGTCAACATGGATGAAGGCATGCTCGACTCCGAGCGTGCGATGGTCGACTACCTGAACCTGATCGCGGCCGAGCCCGACATCGCGCGCGTGCCGGTGATGGTCGACAGCTCGAAATGGAGCGTGATCGAGGCCGGGCTCAAGTGCCTGCAGGGCAAGGGAATCGTCAACTCGATCTCGATGAAGGAAGGCGAGGCCGAGTTCCTGCGCCAGGCGCGACTGGTGCGCCGCTACGGTGCAGCGGTCGTGGTGATGGCATTCGACGAAGTCGGCCAGGCGGACACCAAGGAGCGCAAGGTCGAGATCTGTTCGCGCGCCTACCGGCTGCTGACCGAAGAAATCGGCTTCCCGCCCGAAGACATCATCTTCGACCCGAACGTCTTCGCGGTCGCGACCGGCATCGAGGAACACAACGATTACGCGGTTGCCTTTATCGAGGCGGCGCGTGAGCTGAAGCAGCGGTTTCCGTACAGCCATATTTCCGGCGGCGTTTCGAACGTTTCATTCTCGTTCCGCGGCAATGAGCCCGTACGTCAGGCGATCCACGTCGTGTTCCTCTACCACGCGATCCGCGCGGGCATGGACATGGGCATCGTCAACGCCGGCGCGCTGCCGCTGTACGACAACCTGGAGCCGGACCTGCGCGAGCGCGTCGAGGATGTCGTGCTCAACCGTCGGCCCGATGCGACCGAACGGCTGCTTGAGATCGCGGACCGGTTCAAAGGTAAGAAAGGCGAAAAGAAGGTCGAGGACCTCGCCTGGCGCGACAAGCCGGTCGACGAGCGCCTCGCACACTCGCTGGTTCACGGCATCGACCAGTACATCGAGACCGATACCGAAGAGGCGCGCGCGCGGTCGACCCGGCCGCTGGACGTGATCGAAGGCCCGCTGATGTCGGGCATGAACGTGGTTGGCGATCTGTTCGGCGCCGGCAAGATGTTCCTGCCACAGGTGGTGAAGTCGGCACGCGTCATGAAGAAGGCGGTCGCCTACCTGCTGCCGTACATCGAGGCCGAGAAGCTCCGCACCGGTGAAGTCGGCAAGTCGAACGGCAAGATCGTCATGGCCACGGTCAAGGGCGACGTGCATGACATCGGAAAGAACATCGTCGGCGTGGTGCTGGCGTGCAACAACTTCGACGTGACCGACCTGGGCGTGATGGTGCCGGCGCAGGTCATCCTCGACCGGGCAAAGGCCGAGAACGCCGATCTGATCGGCCTGTCGGGCCTGATCACGCCTTCGCTCGAGGAAATGAGCCACGTCGCGCGCGAGATGCAGCGCCAGGGTTTCACGATGCCGCTGATGATCGGCGGCGCGACGACCTCGCGTGCGCATACGGCGCTGAAGATCGACCCGCACTACGGCTCCCCGACGGTGTGGGTAAAGGACGCCTCGCGCGCCGTCGGTGTCGCGCAATCGCTGATCTCCGTCGAGCTGCGCGGACCGTTCGTCGCGGCGAATCAGGCCGACTACGCGGAGATCCGCGAACGCCACCGCAACCGTGGTGACGGCAAGCGGCTGGTGTCGCTGGAAAAAGCGCGCGCTCAGCGTTTCGATGGCGGCTGGAACGAGCACGCACCGCCCGCGCCGAAGCAGCCGGGGCTGCACGTGCTCGACGATTACCCGTTGGCCGAGCTCGTCGATTACATCGACTGGACGCCGTTCTTCAATACCTGGGAGCTGGCAGGAAAATATCCGGCAATCCTCACCGACGAGATCGTCGGCACGCACGCGAGCGAGCTGTACCGCGACGCGCGGGCAATGCTTGACCGCATCGTCCGCGAGAAATCGCTGACAGCGAAGGCGGTATTCGGCCTGTGGCCTGCGCGGAGCGTCGGTGACGACGTCGAGGTGGAGACGGCGGATGGCACGACGACGCTGCACTTCCTGCGCCAGCAGGCCGACAAGCCCATCGATCGTCCGGATTTCTGCCTCGCCGACTTCATCGCGCCGAAGGAGTTGGGCGTGCAGGACTGGATCGGCGGCTTTGCGTGCACCGCGGGCATCGGTATCGAGGAGCACGTCGCGCGCTACGAGGCGCAGCACGACGATTACAACGCGATCCTGCTCAAGGCGCTGGCCGATCGGCTCGCCGAGGCGTTCGCCGAGCGCATGCACCAGCGCGTGCGTCGCGAGTTCTGGGGCTACGCCGCGGACGAGGCGCTCGACAATGAGGCGCTGATCGCCGAGCAGTACCGCGGAATCCGCCCCGCTCCCGGATATCCAGCCTGCCCGGAACACAGTGAGAAGGAAACGCTGTTCCGTCTGCTCGACGCCGAGCGCCACACCGGCGTGCGGTTGACCGAGAACTACGCGATGTATCCGACAGCCGCGGTTTCGGGCTACTACTTCAGCCACCCGCGCAGCCAGTACTTCGTCGTGGGCCGCGTTTCGAAGGAACAGGTCGCCGACTACGCGCGCCGCAAACGCGTCGAGCTCGCGCAGGCCGAGCGCTGGCTCGCTTCGAACCTCGACTACGACCCGGAGTAATCGACCTGCGACGGGGTCCGGCGTCCAGCCAGGCGCCGGACGCGCAGTGGCAGGAAGACGTTGCTAACCCGCGTTACCAGACCAGGTCGTCCGGCACCTGATACTTCGGGTCGGCGTAGGGGTCGTCGCCCGCCGGGGCATTCGGATCGACCTTGAGTGCGACGGCAGGCGCGAACACCGCTTCGGCCTGCGCCAGCAGCTCGGCCGTGACGAGCACGTAGCGCCCGTCCATCTGCAGCACCCCCAGCTCGCCTGCGTTAAGCGCCTTGAGCTGGTCAGCCGTGACGTAGATGCGCTTGATCTTGCCGCCGTACGGGAAGTGCCGCGCAATGTCCGCATCCGCGGCATTGAGCGACTTGTCCTTCACCAGCTCCGCGAGGCGCGCACGCGCCTCGCGGCGCTTGCGCGCTTCTTCCTGCTTGGCTGCCTCCGCGGCGATCCGCTCTTCCTTCTCACGCTGGGCGCGGATGGCATACGCCTTGGCGAGATCGATTTCCTCGCGCGTACGCGGCTTACCCTGCTGCGGGCGCCCTTCCGTGCGGGAGTGCGGGCGCGCTTGCCCCGGGCGGTTGTTTCCGCCCGGCGCACCCGGCTTGCCGCCATGCCGCTGGGGCTGCGATGCGCCGCCCGGTCGCGCGTTACCCTGCCCAGGCCGCCCGCTGGGGCGTGCGTCCTTGCGTTCGGGCTTCGGCGCTGGCTTGAAACCCAAGCCGAGGAGTTGGTCGCGCAGGCTGTCGGTCATGGTCTAGCAGTCATCGATGCGGAGAACCGCACGCCTTCAGTAGTGCGGAGGGGGAGGTTCGAGCGCCGCATCGGCCGAGACCGGAGCGGTCGACAAAGCCATGCGCAACTGGCGCACTTCCTCGAGCGTGCGGTGCAGCAGCAACGAGGTTCGTGCCTCTTCGCTGCGCGCCGCGGCGAGCGCATCGCTGAGCTCGCCGAGCGCGTGCTCCTGGAACGCAAGCCGCGTTTCCAGGTCGACCAGCCGTTGCTCGATGTCTGAGGTCATGCAGCCTGCTTGCGGAGTGATCGGCCGCGACCGATACCGTAATAGGCAAGGCCGGCGGCTTCGACTTCCTCGGGATGATAGAGGTTGCGGCCGTCGAAGATCACCCCGTCGGTCAGGACGGTGCGCAGGCGCGAGAAATCCGGGCTGCGGAACTGCTTCCATTCGGTGACCACGACGAGCGCGTCGGCTTCGGCCAGCGCGGCGTTCGCGGAATCGCAGAGCACCAGGTCCTCGCGCGCGCCGTACAGCCCGTGCGTGGCCTCACGTGCCTCCGGGTCGTACGCCCGCACTTTCGCGCCTGCGCGCCAGAGCTGCTCGATCAGTCGCCGGCTCGACGCTTCGCGCATGTCGTCGGTGTTCGGCTTGAACGCCAGACCCCACACCGCGAACGTCTTGCCCTGCAGCGCGGATTCGCCACCGTAATGACGCAGCAGCAGTTCGAACAGGTGGTTCTTCTGACGGTCGTTGACCGCTTCCACCGCATCCAGCAACTCGGTGCGGTACTCGCACTTGAACGCCGTACGCGACAGCGCGCGCACGTCCTTCGGGAAGCACGAGCCGCCATAGCCCGCACCCGGATAGATGAAGTGCCAGCCGATGCGCGGATCCGAACCGATGCCCTGACGCACCATTTCGACATCGGCACCGACACATTCGGCAACGTTGGCGATCTCGTTCATGAAGCTGATCTTCGTGGCCAGCATCGCGTTGGCCGCGTACTTGGTCAGCTCCGCCGAGCGCACATCCATGACGAGGATGCGTTCGTGATTGCGGTTGAACGGCGCGTACAGGCGCTTGAGACGGTCGACGGCCCGCGTGCTGTCGGAGCCGATGATGATGCGGTCGGGGCGCATGCAGTCGTTGACCGCATCGCCTTCCTTGAGGAACTCGGGATTGGAGACCACGTCGAACGCGATGTCCTCGCCGCGTGCTGCCAGTTGCTCGGCAATCACGCTGCGGACGCGGTCCGCCGTGCCGACCGGCACGGTGGACTTGTTGACGATGATCGTCGGGCGCTTGATGTGGGCACCGATCGTGCGCGCCACCTCGACGACGTAGCGCAGATCCGCATCACCATCGCCGTCGGGGGGCGTGCCGACGGCGATGAAGATCACTTCGCCGTGGGCGATGCCGGCTTCCGCATCGGTGGTGAAGCGGAGTCGGCCGGCTTCGTGGTTGGACTGCACCATGGGTTGCAGGCCCGGCTCGTAGATCGGAATGATCCCGTTGTTCAGCTTGTCGATCTTGGCTGCGTCGACGTCGACGCAGACGATGTCGTGACCGACTTCAGCCAGACAGGTGCCGGTGACAAGACCGACATAGCCCGTGCCGAAAAGAGTTGCGCGCATTCGAAGTTCCTGATTGTTCTGATGGTGGCTCTGCGCGCGAAGCCGCCGTGATCAGCCGGCCGGCTGCTTCGCGATGTCGAGCAGTTCGACTTCGAACACCAACGTAGCGTTCGGCGGGATCGGGCCACCGGGCGTGCCCTGCTCGCCATAACCGAGCTTGGACGGGATCCAGAAACGGTACTTGCTGCCCACGTTCATGAGCGGAATGCCTTCCTGCCAGCCGGGCACCATCTGCGGAAGCACGAACGTCGCCGGCTCGCCACGCTCGTAGGAGCTGTCGAACACCTTGCCGTCGAGCAGCATGCCCTTGTAGTGCGCACGCACCGCGTCCGTGGCCTTCGGCTTCGGGCCGGTGCCTTCGCTCAGCACCTGGTACTGCAGGCCCGAGGCGGTGGTCTGTACGCCCGGCTTCTTCGCATTCTCGGCGAGGAACGCCTGGCCCTTGGTCTCGTTCTCCTTCGCCGCCGCCATCATTTTCTGGACCTGCTGCGTCTGCATCTTCTGCGTGAACGCTTCGCGCACCTGCTGCGCCTGCTCCTCGGTCATCAGCGCCTTCTCACCTGCGAGCGAGGCCTTGAGCGCGCGGTTCATCGTGTCCAGGTCGATCTCGTCCTTGACCGGCTCCAGCGACTTCGCCAGGTCCATGCCGACCATGTAGCTCACGCGCTCCTTCTCGGTCGCAAGGCCGGGGATCGCGTTCGGATCCTTCTGCTGCGCGGCGGTGACGGGCTTGTCGGCTGCGTTCTCGGCGTTCTGCTCGCAGCCGGATACGGCGGCGACGGACATCAGCGCGATAAGGGCAACTCGGGGGAAACGGTTCATGCGACTTTCTCCTGGAAAGGCGGGCGCGGGCTTGCGCCGGTCCGGGCCGACGCGCGGCCCGGAAGGGGGTTGGAATCGTCAGTCGAGGATCGACATCAGTTCGACATCGAACATCAACGTCGCATTCGGGCCGATCGGGCCGCCGGGCGTTCCTTTAGCGCCATAGGCCAGGTCGCCGGGAATCCAGAACCGGTACTTCGCACCGACCGGCATCATCGCCACGCCCTCGGTCCAGCCGGGGATTACCTGATTCAAGCCGAACTCGGCGGGCTCGCCGCGCTCGTACGAGCTGTCGAACACGGTGCCGTCCAGCAGCGTGCCGTGGTAGTTCACGCGTACGCGGTCGGTGGGCTTCGGACGTTCGCCGTTGCCTTCGCGCAGCACCATGTACTGCAGGCCGGATGGCGTGGTGAACACGCCTTTGGTTTCCTTGTTCTTCGCGAGGAACGCCGCGCCTTCGGTGCGGTTGCGCTCACCGGCTTCGGCCGCCTGCTGCTGCATCTGCTGCTGCATGCGCTGGCCGAACGCGGTCAGCACCGTGCGGGCCTCTTCCTCCGCGAGCATCGGCTTGCCGCCTTCGAGGGCGGTGCGCAGGCCCTGCAGGAATACGGACATCTCGACTTCGTCCTTGATCGGCGCCAGCGACGGGCCAACCATGTAGCTGCCGACGAGCGTGCCGACCTTCGCCTTGTCGACGGCCGGCGGCTGCGAGCCCGGAGCTGCGCCCGGCACCGGAGTGCCTTCACGCGCTGCGATGCGGGCACGCAGGGCCTGGTCGGTCGCCTGCGCTTCCTGCTGGGTCATCGTCGGCTTGTTACCGGCGAAAATCGAGCGCACTGCCTGTTCCAGCGCCGCGACATCGAGGTCAGGCCCGACGGGCTTGAGGGAATTGCCCACGTCCATGCCGATGGCATAGCTCACTTTCTCGCGGTCGGTCGTCAGCATCGTTTTTTCCTGTTTGACGACGGCAGGACGGTCCTGGGTCGCGTTGGCTTGGGGGAGCGCGACCAGTACGGCCGCGGTGGTCAACAACACGGCCGAGCCGCGCATCAAAGCGTTCATCCGGTATCGCTCCTGTCGGATGCGCCGAGGTCACGGCGCAAGCCCGCTATTGTCATGGCCACGCGAAGTGCGGGCAATCACGTGGAAAATGTGCAGACCGACGGCCTGCGGCGAAGGTTCCTTGGCGGGTCGCGCGTCATTTAGAAAACGGCGAACGCGCGGAAGCTGTCGAGTCAGTGTTCCGCGGTGCCCGGTCGCGGTGCCTTGAGCGCCTTCTCGACCGCGGCCACGATTTCCGGGCTGTCGGGCTTGACCTTGCTGCCCCAGCTCGCGACCACTCGACCGTCCCGGCCCACCAGGTACTTGTGGAAGTTCCAGGCCGGCGCTTGACCCGTGGCGTCGTGCAGCGCGCGGTAGAACGGCGTCGCCCCCTCGCCCACCACGTGCACCTTCTCGAACATCGGGAATTTCACGCCGTAGGTCAGCGTGCAGAACTGTTGGATCTGCTTCTCGTCCTCGAACTCCTGCGCCTTGAAGTCGCCTGACGGAAAGCCGAGCACCGCGAAACCACGCGGTTTATAGCGCGCGTGCATCGCCTCGAGTGCTTCGAACTGGGGCGTGAAGCCGCACTTGCTGGCCGTGTTGACTACCAGCAGCACGTCGCCGCCGTAGGCCTGCCGCAGGTTGACCGGCGTCTTGCCAGCAAGCGGCCGGTAGGAGTGTTCAAGCAGATGGGGAGCGGCCGACGCCGCTCCGCTGACGAGCGCCAGCACGAGCAGTGGGCGGACCAGCGAGCGGGCAAGGGAGGAAGGCGTCACGGCAGGTCTCCGGCAGCGGGGCGGCCGAGTATGCCTTCAGTTGGGTAGCGCGACTGTTGACCCTAAGTATTTCGGTGTTATAGTCACCTACAACACCGGTCTACTAACGAGCAGGACGTTCACATGAACCGCAAGCTCCACAACACTGCTTCGGCGCTGATGGTCCCGGGCACCCTGTTGCTGCTGGCGCTGGTTGCGTCCGCGTCCGACGGCTCCACCCAGGCCCCGGCTGATCCGGCGGCCGTGGCGGTCGCGTCGGCCGCATTGATCACCCCGGTCGCCGACGACGCCGGGGCGGCGCCGAGCGGCAAGTCCGCCCGGGCCAGCCGCATCCGCCACTCGGTGGCGATGCCCTTCTTCTCCTTCGCATCGCGGGGTTGATCCATGACCGCCATCCAATGGAGCGACGGCGCTCCGATCTATCGCCAGCTCAAGGAGCGCGTCATCGCAATGATGCTCGACGGCATCCTCAAGCCCGGCGACGCGTTGCCCTCGGTCCGCCAGGTTGCGGCCGAATACCAGCTCAATCCAATCACCGTCTCGCGCGCCTATCAGGAGCTCGCGGATGAGGCACTCGTCGAAAAACGCAGGGGTCTGGGTATGTACGTCACGGAAGAAGCTGCACGGAAACTGCTGGTCAACGAACGCGAGCGCTTTTTGACCGAGGAATGGCCGCTGGTCCTCGAGCGCATCATGCGCCTGGGGCTGTCGATGGACGATCTGATGAACGCCGCTCCCAAGCAGGCAGGTGCCCAATGAATGCCGCCGCCAACACCCGTTCGACCGATACGCCCTCACCGGTTGTCACCGCCCGCGGCCTTCGCAAGGCCTACAAGAACAAGCTCGCGCTCGACGACACCGCGTTCGATATCCCGGCTGGCCGTATCGTCGGCCTGATCGGCCCGAACGGCGCCGGCAAGACCACCGCGCTGAAGGCGATGCTCGGGCTGATCCCGTTCGATGGCCAGATGAGCGTGCTCGGCCGCGACCCGCGCACCGAACGCGACGAGCTGATGCGCGACGTGTGCTTCATCGCCGACGTCGCCGTGCTGCCGCGCTGGATCCGCGTCAAGGAGGCGATCGAGTTCGTCGCCGGCGTGCATCCGCGCTTCGATGCCGCCCGCTGCGAGCGCTTCCTGGCAGGCACCAAGCTCACACCGGATATGAAGGTGCGTGAGCTGTCCAAGGGGATGATCGTGCAGCTGCACCTCGCGCTCGTCATGGCGATCGACGCCAAGCTGCTCGTGCTCGACGAGCCCACGCTCGGTCTCGACATCCTCTACCGCAAGCAGTTCTACCAGCGCCTGCTGGAGGATTACTTCGACGAGGAAAAGACGATCCTCATCACCACGCACCAGGTGGAGGAAGTCGAGCACATCCTCACCGACGTGATGTTCATCCGCGACGGCAAGATCGTGCTCGACACCGACATGGATTCGCTCGGTGGCCGCTATACCGAGCTGCTGGTCGCCGGTGACCGTCTCGACCAGGCCCGCGCGCACAACCCGATCGACGAGCGCTCGCTGCCGTTCGGCAAGACCGTGATGCTGTTCGACGGCGTCTCGCATGACCAGCTTGCCGCACTCGGCGAAACCCGCACACCGGGCCTGGCCGACCTGTTCGTCGCCACCATGAAGGGGACCTACGCATGAACGCCGCCATCGACACCCTGCCCGCGCGAGCGCCGGTTGCCGCGCCGCACTCCACGCAAAAGTTCAAGCTGCTGCTCAAGCGCGAGTTCTGGGAGCACAAGGGTGGCTTCTTCTGGGCGCCGCTTGTGGCCGGCGGCGTCTTCCTGCTGCTGACGCTGATGGGCCTGATCATGGCCGAGGTGGCCGGTCGCCGCGTTGCGGATCAGAACATCAAGATCGACGGCGAGCAGATCACGATCGGCGCGCTGGATCTCGGCAAACTCACCTCGAAGATCGGCCCTGAGGAAATGCGCCAGGTGGCCGGCGCGGTCGACCTGAGCCTGTACACCGCCGCTGGCTGGGGCCTGCTCGTGCTCGCGTTCGTGGTGTTCTTCTACTGCCTGGGTTCGCTGTACGACGACCGCAAGGACCGCAGCGTTCTGTTCTGGAAGTCGCTGCCGCTGTCGGACACGCAGACCGTTCTGTCGAAGGTCGCAAGCGCGACGGTCGTCGCCCCGGTGCTCGCGGTGGTCGCAGGCCTGATCACGATGCTCGGCTTCCTCGTGCTGGCCAGCGTGTTCGTGATGCTGCACGGCGGCAACCCCATCACCCTGCTCTGGGGTCCGGGCAGCCCGCTGTTGATCGCCGCGACCATGCTTGCCGCGGTCCCGGTCTACGCACTCTGGGTGCTGCCCACGGTGGGCTGGCTGATGTTCTGCTCGGCCTGGGCCCGCAGCAAGCCCTTCCTCTGGGCGCTAATGGTGCCGGTGTTTGCCGGGATATTCGTGAGCTGGTTCGACCTGATGCAGCTGTTCGACCTGGAAACGAGCTGGTTCTGGAAGAACATCGTGGCGCGCTCACTGCTGAGCGTGATGCCGGGCAGCTGGTTCGACGTGGCCTCGCTGGGCGCCACGGACCTCGATGGCCCCGCCGCCGTGCATCACCTGATCAACCTGCGCTCGATCTATTCGGTGCTCGGCACCGCGCAACTCTGGCTCGGCGTACTCGCCGGCGCCGCCCTCATCGCGGCCAGCATCCGCCTGCGCCGGTGGCGCGACGAAGGCTGAACCCTGTTTCCCACTTCCGGAGTCGTGCCATGAAACGCATCCATCTGTCACTCCTCACTCCGCTGCTCGCGACGGCAATGCTCAGCGCCTGCGCGCAGCCCTCCAACCCCGCTTCGGCCGCGGCCGGGCAACCCGCGGATGGCACCATCGCCCGCGCGGTCGACGAGGCCGTCACCGAGGCGCGCCGCGAGATCCACGAAGGCAACATCACGCTCTCGAACGATGGCCCGGGCGGCGCCAAGGCCGAGATCACGCCGCAGGGCGATTTCCTGATCGACGGCCGCAAGGTCGGCGTCACCCCGGCCCAGCGGGCGCTGCTGCTCGAGCACCGCAGCCGAGTGGCCGCGGTCGCCGAGGCGGGCATGCAGGTCGGGCTCAAGGGTGCCGAACTTGCGACCATCGCGATGAAGGAAGCGGCCAGGGGCCTGCTGTCCGGCGATTCGACGTCGGTCGAAGCAAAGGTCGAAGCCGAGGCAGCGAAGATCCAGGGCTCGGCGTTGCAGCTGTGCGGCCACCTGCCGGCCCTGCTTGCATCGCAGCAGAAACTTGCCGCGGCGCTCCCCGAGTTCAAGCCCTACGCGACGATGACGCAGGCCGATGTCGACGACTGCAAGGCGGACGTCAAGAAGGACATGGTGGCCGAGAACGCGGCCGCGGGCTGAGCTCGACCGCGACTGCCGCGCCAGTACGACCGGCCCGGAAACGCCCGCTTCGGCGGGCGTTTCCGTTTCGACGCGCGGCTATCTCAGCCGCCTCCGGCGCCCGCCGCCTGGATACCACCCTTCGTCAGCGCCGCCGGATCGAGCAGCCGCTTGAGCTCGGCGATCGGCAGGCCCGTCGCCTCGCGCGCAACGTCGAGCACGGGGCGGCCTTCGCGATACGCCTGTTTCGCGATCGCCGCCGCCTTCTCGTAGCCGATCACGGGGTTGAGCGCCGTCACGAGGATCGGGTTCCGGTCCAGCGCCTCGCGGACGCGGTCGTTCCGCACCTGCAGGTCGGCAATCGCCTGGTCGGCGAGTACACGCATCGCATTCGACAGCAGTGCAATCGAATCGAGCAGGTCGTACGCGATCAGCGGCAGCATCACGTTGAGCTGGAAATTGCCGCTCTGTCCCGCAACAGTGACCGCGACGTGGTGGCCCATCACCTGCGCGCAGACCATCGCTACCGCCTCGGGGATCACCGGGTTGACCTTGCCCGGCATGATCGAGCTGCCCGGCTGCAACGCCGGCAGTTCGATCTCGCCGAGGCCGGCGAGCGGACCGGAGTTCATCCAGCGCAGGTCGTTGGCGATCTTCATCAGCGCGACCGCGAGCGCATTGAGCTGGCCGGAAAGCTCCACCGCGTCGTCCTGCGCAGCCAGCCCCTCGAAGCGGTTGTCGGCCGATTCGAACCGACTCTTCGTTAGCGCGGACAGGCTCTTGGCCATTGCCGGGCCGAACCGCGGGTCCGCATTGATGCCCGTACCGATCGCGGTGCCACCGATCGGAAGCCGGCGCAGGCGCTTGAGCGCGTCTTCGATGCGCGCCTCGGCCGACGCAAGCTGCGCGGCCCAGGTGCCGAACTCCTGCCCGAACGTCAGCGGCATCGCATCCATGAGGTGCGTGCGCCCGGTCTTGGTCACCTTCGATAGCGCGCGCGCCCGGCGCTCGATCGTGCGCCGCAGATGCTTGAGCGCCGGCAGCAGCGACTCGGTCGTGGCGAGCTGGGACGAGACGCGGATAGCCGTCGGGATGACATCGTTCGAGCTCTGCCCGAGGTTGACGTGATCGTTTGGATGCACGCGCACGCGACCTGCGTTTGAGGCGAGCGCGGCAATCACCTCGTTGGCATTCATGTTGCTCGACGTGCCCGAGCCGGTCTGGAACACGTCGACCGGGAACTGCGCATCATGCTCGCCTTCTGCCACGCGCAATGCCGCACTGCGGATTGCGGTTGCGGCGCCCTTGCCGAGCAGGCCGAAGCGGCCGTTGACGTCAGCTGCGGCCGCCTTGATCAGCCCCAGCGCACGGATGAACTCGCGCGGCATCCTGCGCCCGGAGATCGGAAAGTTCTGCACCGCGCGCTGTGTCTGGGCGCCCCAGAGCGCATCCTTCGGCACCTGCAGCTCGCCCATGCTGTCGCGCTCGATGCGCGAGCCTCGGGCTCCTTCCGCGGACTTGGCCATGGTCGATTCCTGTTGGAAAGCGCCGAGCATACGGTCGCCGATGTCAGCGAGCCGTAGCGCGGCCGGCCGCACTCCGCGGGCCGCGCCGGGCGCCCGCCTGTAGAATCACGCCCCCAATCCCACGCGCGCCGTCCATGTCCGCCCACGTCGAATCCCAGCTGCTCGCCCTTTCGCCGCTTGACGGCCGCTATGCCGGCAAGGTCGATGCGTTGCGGCCGATCTTCTCCGAGTTCGGGCTGATCCGCGCCCGTGTGCGCGTCGAGGTTGAGTGGCTGCTTGCGCTCGCAGCCGACCCGGCGATCGCCGAACTGCCCGCGTTTTCCGACGCAGCCGTCGCGCGCTTGCGCGCACTGGCCGATGGTCTCGGCGTGCAGGACGCGGCACGAGTGAAGGAAATCGAGCGGACCACGAATCACGACGTCAAGGCCGTCGAATACCTGATTAAGGAGCGACTCAAGGACGATGCCGAGCTCGGCCCCGCGCTGGAGTTCGTGCACTTCGCATGCACCAGCGAGGACATCAACAACCTCAGCTACTCGCTGATGCTGCGCGAGGCGCGCGACAGCGTGCTGCTGCCCAAGCTGGACGAACTGATCGGAAAGCTGCGCGCGATGGCGCACGAGCACGCGGGCCTGCCGATGCTGTCGCGTACGCACGGCCAGACCGCATCACCGTCAACGGTGGGCAAGGAACTGGCGAACGTCGTCGCCCGCCTGCAGCGCCAGCGCGACGTACTGGTTGCGCTGCCGATGCCGGGCAAGATCAATGGCGCGGTCGGCAACTACAACGCGCATGTCTCGGCGTATCCCGACATCGACTGGCCGGCGTTCTCGCAGCGGTTCGTGCAGTCGCTCGGCCTCGACTGGCAGCCCTACACCACGCAGATCGAGCCGCATGACGGCATCGCCGAACTCTGCGACGCACAGAAACGCATCGATACGATCGCGATCGACCTGTGCCGCGACATCTGGGGCTATATCTCGCTCGGCTACTTCAAGCAGGCGGTCAAGGCCGGCGAAGTTGGCAGCTCGACGATGCCGCACAAGGTCAACCCGATCGACTTCGAGAATGCCGAAGGAAACTTCGGCATCGCGAATGCGCTGCTCGAGCATTTCGCGGTCAAGCTGCCGATCAGCCGCTGGCAGCGCGACCTCACCGACTCCACGGTGCTGCGCGCGCTTGGTACCGCGTTCGGCCACGCGCTGATCGGTTTCGATGCGTTGCTGCGCGGCCTCAACAAGCTCTCGGCGAACCCCGAGCGCCTGGCGGCCGACCTCGATGCCTCGTGGGAAGTGCTGGCCGAAGCCGTGCAGACGGTCATGCGCCGTCACGGCCTGCCGAATCCCTACGAGCAGCTCAAGGCGCTCACGCGCGGCCAAGGCATCAACGAAGCTTCGATGCGCGAGTTCATCGGCACGCTCGACCTGCCCGAGGACGCGAAGCAGCGGCTGCTCGAGATGACGCCGGCCAGCTACACCGGCCTGGCCGAACAGCTCGCTCGCGAAGTCTGAGTTGCGTCGGCACCCTGCGGCTGGAGATCCACGATGAGGTTGCTGCTCAACATCGACGTGCCGGACCTCGGCCAGGCCGAACGGTTCTACAACGCGGCGTTCGGCCTCGAAGCTGCGCGCCGTTTCGGGACCGACGCGGTCGAGATGGTCGGCGCCGACATAGCGATCTACCTGCTGCGCAAGGATGCCGGTACGCCGGGCGCGGACGGCGCGCTTCGCACCTATGCGCGCCACTGGACGCCGCTGCATTGCGATCTGGTCGTCGATGATCTCGGCACTTCGCTGATCCGCGCGGTCGCCGCGGGCGCGGTGCAGGAAGGCGTCGTCCGCGAAGCCGGATGGGGTCGCATCGTCCAGCTTGCCGACCCCTTCGGTCACGGCTGGTGCCTGTTGCAGTTTCTTGGCCGCGGTTACGACGAGATCGCCACATGACCCGCAAGACGCCCTCCACATCCACTCGCCCCGCGGCGTCCGCCCGTGCGAAGACCAGACCCGCGCGCGCCAGTGAGCCGAAGATCGAGATCGACGGATCGCGTCGCCCGCCGCTGGGGATGCCGGCCGCCACGTTCCTGCGCGACTGCTGGCAGAAGCGTCCGCTGCTGATCCGCAATGCGTTTCCGGGCTTTGTCTCGCCTATCGAGCCCGAGGACCTGGCCGGTCTGGCCTGCGAGGACGCCGCGCTGTCGCGCCTGATCAGCCACGATCGCAGCCGCGACGGCTGGCAGGTGCGGCACGGTCCTTTCGACGAGGCCGAGTTCCCCGGTATGCCGGACCACGATTGGACCCTGCTCGTGCAGGACGTGGACAAGTGGGACGCTGACGTCGCCGCGCTGCTGGAATCGTTCGATTTCCTGCCGCGCTGGCGCATCGACGACGTAATGGTGTCGTTCGCGGCGCCCGGTGGCTCGGTCGGCGCCCACGTCGACCAGTACGACGTGTTCTTGCTGCAGGCGCATGGCCGCCGTCGCTGGCAGATCGACGCATCCGACGCGCCGCCGATCGCGTTCCGAGATGATGTCGAACTCAAGCTGCTGCGCCAGTTCAACCCGACACACGAATGGGTGCTGGAGCCAGGCGACATGCTGTACCTGCCGCCGGGCGTGCCGCACCACGGCGTCGCCGAGGATGCGTGTCTTACGTTCTCGATCGGCATGCGCGCACCATCGGCCGCGGAGCTGCTGGGCGATTTCGTGGACGCGCTCGCGAGCGAGGCGGACGAGTCCCTGCGCTACCGCGACCCCGATTTGGGCGTGCCCCGCGACCCGTTCGAGATCGACGCGACAGCGATGGGTCGCGTCGTCGAAGCGCTGAACGCGCTGCGCATGAACGACCCGGACCGCCTCGGCGACTGGTTCGGCCGGTTCATCACCCAGTACCGCAGCGCCGGCGCCGTAATGCCCGACGACGCGCCGCTCTCCGCCGATCGGGTCGGACAGGCCCTCGGCGCTGGCGCCACCCTCTATCGCCATCCGTTCTCGCGCCTGGCTTGGCGCAAGGCCATGCGCGGAGCGCGGCTCTACGTCAGCGGACAGGTGTTCGAGGTGCCGGTGGCCGACGCCCGACTCATCGCGAACGCCGCGACGCTGGACATGGCGGCGTTCGCGGCGCTCTCGGTCCGCGGCCGCGACTGCGTGTCGGAGCTGCTGCGCTCGGGTCACTACCAGCCGGTCGACGAGTCGGACATCGACCAATGAGTCCCACGTTCGACGTCGCGCTCGTCCCGTTCGAGGCCGCGCGAAGCGAGCTCCATGCGGTGCGCGAGACGGTCTTCATCCGCGAGCAGGGCGTGCCGGCCTCGATCGAGCGC
Source organism: Lysobacter korlensis (assembly GCF_042434515.1). Taxonomy (NCBI): domain Bacteria; kingdom Pseudomonadati; phylum Pseudomonadota; class Gammaproteobacteria; order Lysobacterales; family Lysobacteraceae; genus Lysobacter; species Lysobacter korlensis. Next base: position 546,870 of record NZ_JBHLTG010000003.1, on the reverse strand, counting down.
GACGCGCTGGACCCGCTGTGCGTGCATGTGCTGGCGCGTTCGCAGGACGGAACTCCAATCGGGACCGGGCGGCTTACGCCCGAGCGCCGGATCGGCCGCATGGCCGTGCTAGGCGACTGGCGCGGTCGCGGCGTTGGCGAGGCGATGCTGGCCTTACTGGTGGAAGCCGCGCGCGTGGCGGGCTGGCCTGAGGTCAGCCTGCACGCGCAGGCCTCGGCCATCGATTTCTACCGCCGCAACGGATTCCTGCCGTCCGGGCCGCGTTTCGAAGAGGCCGGCATCGAGCATCAGTCGATGCACCGCGCGCTTGCGGGGCCTGCGGCCGTCGAGGACCGCGAGCAGGCGACCGCGATGTTGCTCGGCCTCATCGCCGGCACGCGCCGCACGTTGCGGATCTATTCGCGCGAGCTCGATTCGGGCCTGCTCGACTCGTCCGACGTCGTGGGCGCTTTGCGCCGGCTGGCGGTTCGCGGCGGGGAGACCCGGATCCTGCTGCAGGACCCGGACGCCCCGCGGCGCGCGCTCGCCCCGCTGATCGGCCTGTCCCAGCGCCTGCCCAGCTCGTTCTTGTTCCGCGCGGTCGAAGACCCGGTGGACCTCGCCTACCCGTCGGCATTTGCCGTGAACGACGCGGACGGCTGGTATTTCCGCCCGCTCGGTCACCGCATCGACGGCGAGGGTCGCATCGATTCAGGGCCGCGCGCGCGCGAACTGCGCAACAGCTTCGACCCGGTCTGGGAGCGCTCGCGCATCTGTACCGAGTTCAGGGCACTGGGGATCTAGCAATTCATCCTGCCCTTCAGCCCGCCGTCTGCCGGGGTGGGGCTATAATTCCGCTCCTTTCGCCTGAATGGCGCTGCGGCTGAGCGCTCGGGCTTCCCCGCCTCCCCTTTCGAGTTTCCCGATCGCCATCGTGGACAGCCTCCTGAAGCAGTTCTCCAAGTCCTCCCAGCTCGGCGCCAATGCCGCCTTCATCGAGGACCTGTACGAGCAGTACCTGGTCTCGCCGGACAGCGTGTCGCCGCAGTGGAAAGCGTATTTCGACGGCTTCAAGGGTCGCGAAGCGGGCGACGTACCGCATTCGCCGGTGATCGATGCGATCGCGGAGGCCGGCAAGGCCGCTGCGCGCGGCGTAGTCGCCACCTCGCAGGCTGCCGGTGACGAGCGCGAGCGCCATGTGGGACGCCTGATCACGGCGTACCGCTCGCGCGGCCATCTCGCAGCCGACATCGATCCGCTCGACATGTGGCAGAAGCCCGATGCGCCGGATCTGTCGCTCGGGTTCCACCACCTGTCGGATTCCGACCTGTCGTCGGAGTTCAGCACGGGCGGCGTCGGCGGGCAGGACCGCATGAAGCTCGGCGACCTGCTCGCCCTGCTCAAGGCGACCTACACCGGCCCGATCGGTGCAGAGTTCATGCACATCAGCGACGTCGAACAGCGCCGCTGGATGTACGAGCGACTCGAACGTGCCGGCGGCCGCTTCAATCGCACGGCCGAAGACAAGAAGCGCATTCTCGAGCGCTTGGTCGCGGCGGACGGCCTGGAACGCTACCTGGGCACGAAGTACGTCGGCCAGAAGCGCTTCTCGCTGGAAGGCGGCGACGCGCTGATCCCGTTGCTCGACACCACGATCCGCCGCGCCGGCGAACAGGGCGTCAAGGATGTCGTGATCGGCATGGCCCACCGCGGCCGCCTCAACGTGCTCGTCAACACGCTCGGCAAGCCGCCGCGCCATCTGTTCGACGAGTTCGAAGGCAACTTCGAACACGTGCACAGCGACCTCGCGCACCAGGGCGACGTGAAGTACCACATGGGCTTCTCGGCGAACGTCGCCACGCCCGGCGGACCGGTGCACCTGGCGCTGGCGTTCAACCCGTCGCATCTCGAAATCGTCGACCCGGTGGTTGCGGGCTCGGTGCGCTCGCGCCAGACGCGCCGCGGCGAGAACGGTCGCGCGCAGGTACTGCCGATCCTCATGCACGGCGACGCCGCATTCGCGGGCCAGGGCGTGGTGATGGAGCTGTTCCAGATGTCGCAGGCGCGCGGTTTCGCGGTCGGCGGCACCGTGCACATCGTCATCAACAACCAGGTCGGCTTCACGACCAGCGAGCGTCAGGACGCGCGTTCGACGCTCTACTCGACCGACGTCGCGAAGATGGTTGCCGCCCCCGTGCTGCACGTGAACGGCGACCACCCCGAAGCAGTCGTGTTCTGCGCCGAACTCGCGCTCGACTTCCGGAACACCTTCGGTCGCGACATCGTGATCGACCTGGTCTGCTACCGCCGCCACGGCCATAACGAGGCCGACGAGCCAGCGGCGACGCAGCCGCTGATGTACCAGAAGATCCGCAAGCACAAGACCCCGCGCGAGCTCTACGCTGACAAGCTCATCACCGAAGGCACAGTCAATGCCGAGCAGGTGCAGGCGGTCGTCGACGGCTATCGCGCCAAGCTCGACGAAGGCGCGGTCACTACCGATCTGGTCGAGGTGACGCCGGACGAGTTCGCGATCGATTGGTCGAAGTACGTGAAGGGCCGCATTACTGACGCCGTCGACACCACCGTCGACCGTGCACGCGTCGATCGCCTCGCCACGCAGATCAACACGATTCCCGAGCGCATCAAGCTGCATGCGCGCGTGGCGAAGATCTACGACGACCGCCGCAAGATGGCCGCGGGCGAACTGCCGGCCGACTGGGGCTTCGCGGAGAACCTCGCATACGCGACGCTGCTCGACGAGGGCTACAAGCTGCGCCTCGTGGGCCAGGATTCCGGCCGCGGCACGTTCTTCCATCGCCACGCGATCCTGCACGAGCAGGCGAGCGACGAGTACTACCTGCCGCTGCGCGAGCTGGTGCAGAAGCCGTCCGACGTGACGATCATCGACTCGCTGCTCAGCGAAGAAGCGGTCATGGCGTTCGAGTACGGCTACGCCAGTGCCGACCCGACCACGCTCGACATCTGGGAAGCGCAGTTCGGCGATTTCGCAAACGGCGCGCAGGTCGTCATCGACCAGTTCCTCTCGTCCGGCGAGGCCAAGTGGGGCCGCCTGTGCGGGCTGGCGCTGTTCCTGCCGCATGGCTATGAAGGCCAGGGTCCGGAGCACAGCTCCGCACGCCTCGAACGGTTCCTGCAGCTGTGCGCGCAGGGCAACATGCTGGTGTGCACGCCGACGACGCCGGCCCAGGCGTACCACATGATCCGTCGCCAGATGCACATGAGCACGCGCAAGCCGCTGGTGGTGATGACGCCGAAGTCGCTGCTGCGCCACAAGCTTGCGGTGTCGTCGCTAGACGAACTGGCGAGCGGCAGCTTCCAGACGCTGATTCCGGATCATTCGGCCGACCAGGCAAAGGTCAGCCGCGTGGTGGTCTGCGGTGGCAAGGTCTACTACGACCTGTTCGAAGACATGCAAAAGCGCGGCGCGACCGATGTCGCCCTGATCCGCGTCGAGCAGCCGTATCCGTTCCCGCGCGCCGAGCTGAGGGCGGAGCTCGCGAAGTATGGCGCCGCCCCTGACGTCATCTGGTGCCAGGAAGAGCCGATGAACCAGGGTGCGTGGTACCAGATCCGCCACCACCTGACCGCCTGTCTCGCCACGAACCAGACGCTGCACTACGCGGGTCGCGAACGTTCGCCGTCTCCTGCGGCCGGCCACTTTGCCGACCACGTCGAGGAGCAGAACCGCCTGATCGCCGACGCGCTGGTCAACCCGCCACGCGGCGAAGACTGCGCCGAATGACCCGACAGGCCCGGCCGCCGCATCAGCGGCGCCGGGCCCTGTCGTCTATCGCTTTCCGAAGTCCGGACACACCTTCAAATCAAGGACGCCGTCCCCATGAGCACCGAAATCAAAGTTCCCGTCCTGCCCGAGTCGGTTTCCGACGCGACGATCGCGACCTGGCACAAGAAGCCGGGTGACGCGGTCAAGCGCGACGAGAACATCGTCGATCTCGAAACCGACAAGGTCGTGCTCGAGGTGCCGTCGCCGGTGGATGGCGTGCTCAAGGAGATCAAGTTCGAGACGGGCGCAACGGTGAACAGCCAGCAGGTCATCGCGATCGTCGAAGCCGGTGCCGCTGCAGCCGCGCCCGCCCCGACCGAAGCACCGAAGGCCGAGCAGGCACCGGCCCAGGCCGCCGCAAAGCCCGCCGCATCGCAGCAGACCGCTGGCGGCAATGTCGAACTTCCGCCGGGCGCCCGCGCAACCGCGGCCCGCGAAAACGTCGATCCGTCGCAGGTCGCTGGCACCGGCCGCCACGGTGCGGTCACCAAGGAGGACATCGTCAACTACGCGAAGGCCGGCGGCGCTGGCGTCGCAGGTGGTGCACGTCCGGAAGAGCGCGTGCCGATGACGCGCATGCGCGCGCGCATCGCCGAGCGCCTGATGCAGTCGAAGAACTCCATCGCGATGCTCACCTCGTTCAACGAGGTCAACCTCGCCAAGGTCATGGAGATGCGCAAGGAGCTCCAGGACGACTTCGTCAAGGCGAACGGCATCAAGCTCGGCTTCATGAGCTTCTTCGCGAAGGCCGCCGCGAATGCGCTGCAGCGTCACCCGATCATCAACGCCTCGGTCGACGGGAACGACGTGATCTATCACGGCTACGCCGACATCTCGATTGCGGTCTCGACCGAAAAGGGCCTGGTGACGCCGGTGCTGCGCAACGTCGAGCGCATGTCGTTCGCCGACATCGAAAAGGGCATCGCCGACTACGCGAAGAAGGCGCGCGACGGCAAGCTGGGCCTGGAAGACCTGCAGGGCGGCACGTTCACGATCACCAACGGCGGTACGTTCGGCTCGCTGATGTCGACCCCGATCGTCAACCCGCCGCAGAGCGCGATCCTCGGCATGCACGCGATCAAGGAACGCGCGATCGTCGAGAACGGCCAGGTCATCGCTGCGCCGATGATGTACATCGCGCTGAGCTACGACCACCGCATCATCGACGGCAAGGACGCGGTGCTGTTCCTGGTCGACATCAAGAACCAGCTCGAGAACCCGCACCGCATGCTGCTGGGCATGTAATGCCCACCTGAGCCCCTCGACACCGAGGGGCTTTCTGCACTTGGCGAACAAGGAAAAGAGATGAGCGAACAGCAGAACTTCGACGTCGTCGTGATCGGCGCCGGCCCGGCCGGCTACCACGCCGCGATCCGCGCCGCCCAGCTGGGCCTGAAGACCGCGTGCATCGACGCAGCACTCGGCAAGGACGGCAAGCCCGCGCTTGGCGGCACCTGCCTGCGCGTGGGCTGCATCCCGTCGAAGGCGCTGCTCGACAGCTCGCGCCAGTTCTGGAACATGCACCACATCTTCGGCGACCACGGCATCGCGTTCGACAACGCGAAGATCGACGTCAACGCGATGGTTGGCCGCAAGGACAAGATCGTCAAGCAGTTCACCGGCGGCATCGCAGCGCTGTTCAAGGCGAACAAGATCGCCGCGTTCTACGGCTTCGGCCAGCTGCAGCCGGGCAACGTCGTGCGCGTCAAGCAGCACGACGGTTCCGAGGTCGAGCTCAAGGGCACGAACGTGATCATCGCGGCCGGCTCGGAGTCGATCGAGCTGCCGTTCGCAAAGTTCGGCGAGCACATCGTCGACAACGTCGGCGCGCTGGACTTCACCGAGGTGCCGAAGCGCCTGGGCGTGATCGGCGCGGGCGTGATCGGCCTTGAGCTGGGCAGCGTGTGGAATCGCCTTGGCGCCGAGGTCGTGATCCTCGAGGCGATGCCGAGCTTCCTTGCAGCTGCGGACGGCGAAGCGGCGAAGGTCTCCGCGCGCGAGTTCAAGAAGCAGGGCCTCGACATCCGTCTCGGTGCGAAGGTCGCCACGACCGAGGTCAAGGCCGACGGCGTGCACGTGACCTACAACGACGCGAAGGGCGAGCAGACGATCATCGTCGACAAGCTGCTGGTCGCCGTGGGCCGCAAGGCCGCTACGCGCGGCCTGCTGGCCGATGGCACCGGCGTCCAGCTCAACGAGCGCGGCCAGATCGTGGTCGACGAGCACTGCCACACCGGCGTCGACGGCGTGTGGGCGGTCGGCGACTGCGTGCGCGGCCCGATGCTGGCGCACAAGGGCTTCGAGGAAGGCATCGCGGTGGCTGAGCTCATCGCCGGGCTGCCGGGCCACGTCAACTTCGAGACGATCCCGTGGGTGATCTACACCGAGCCGGAAATTGCCTGGGTCGGCCGCACCGAGGAGCAGCTCAAGGCCGACGGCGTGCCGTACAAGGCCGGCAGCTTCCCGTTCGCGGCGGTGGGCCGCGCGGTCGCGATGGCCGAGCCGGCGGGTTTCGTGAAGGTGCTCGCGCACGCTGAGACCGACCGGATCCTCGGCATGCACCTGGTCGGCGCGAACGTGTCCGAGCTCGTGCATGAAGGCGTGCTCGCGATGGAGTTCAACGGCTCGGCCGAAGATCTCGCGCGCATCTGCCACGCGCATCCCAGCCTGTCCGAGGCCGTGCACGACGCGGCGATGGCGGTCGACAAGCGCGCGATCCACAAGGCGAACTGACGGCTGCCTTCATGGCCGACGCAAAACGGCGCACTCCGGTGCGCCGTTTTGCGTTATGGATTGCTGTACACACATTCTTCTGGAAATTCTGATGTCGAACACCACTCGCCCACTCCGCCGCGTCTGCGTCTACTGCGGCTCCAATTTCGGAAACCGCCCGATCTACGCGGAGCGTGCGGCGGCGCTCGGCGCCCGCCTTGCGCGCGAAGGCCTTGCGCTCGTCTATGGCGGCGGCAATGTCGGCCTGATGGGCGTGGTGGCCGACGCAACGCTCGCGGCCGGCGGTGAGGTGATCGGCGTCATCCCCCAGCAACTTGTCGGGATGGAAGTCGCGCACCAGGGCCTGACGCGGCTCGACGTCGTCGCGAACATGCACGAGCGCAAGGCGCGTATGTTCGACCTCAGCGATGCCTTCGTCGCCCTGCCCGGCGGCTTCGGCACGATGGACGAGATGTTCGAGATGCTGACCTGGCGTCAGCTCGGCATCGGCGACCGCCCGTGCGCGTTTCTCGACGTCGACGGATTCTATGCGCCGCTCGCCGCAATGATGGATCGCATGGTCGAAGAGCGCTTCCTGCACGCCGACCAGCGCCGCGATCTCTGGTACGGCGAAGATCTCGACGCGATGTTCGAGTGGATCCGCGCGTACACGCCGGCGCGTGCCGAAAAATGGCTTGAAGAAAAGAAGCGCGCTTCGCTGCGCTGATCGCTCAAACGAGCGCCCGGCGCGCGTAAACCGCGCGGCAATCGCACCGCCGTTATCCTTGCCGCTTCGCTTCCGCTGATGGACCTGCCGATGACAGTGCCTTCGACATTCAACGCATTCCGCATCCATAACGACGCCGCCGGCTACCGCAGTGGCGTCGAGGCGGTTTCGCTCGACGACCTCTCGCCCGGCGAAATCGTCATCAAGGCAGCGTTCTCGTCCGTGAACTACAAGGACGCGCTGGCGGGGACCGGCAAGGGCAAGATCCTCCGTCAGTTTCCGCTGGTCGGCGGCATCGACGTCGCGGGTCACGTCGTGGCCTCGACCGACCGCGCATTCCGCGAAGGCGACGCCGTTCTCGTCACGGGCTGTGGCCTCAGCGAGACCCGGGACGGGGGCTACTCCGAATACGTGCGACTCCAGTCGCAGTGGGCGGTCGCCCTACCGGCGGGGCTGGACCTCCGCGAAGGCATGATCCTCGGCACCGCGGGCTTCACCGCGGGGCTGGCGCTGCTGCGCATGCTCGACAACCGGCAGACACCAGACCTGGGACCGATCGCCGTGACCGGCGCGACAGGGGGCGTCGGATCGCTAGCCGTGGACATCTTCACCCGCGCGGGCTTCGAGGTGCATGCGATCAGCGGCAAGACGGACGAGGCCGCCTACCTCAAGCAGCTCGGCGCAACGCAGGTGCTGGGTCGCGATGCACTGTCGACCTCGCGGCCGATGGAATCGACGCGCTTCGGCGGCGGCCTGGACAACGTCGGCGGGCCGATGCTCGCCAGCCTGCTGGCCCAGACCGCGCCCTACGGCAACGTCGCTACGGCCGGCCTGGCAGCAAGCGCGGATCTGCCGGCTACAGTGATGCCGTTCATCATCCGCGGCGTATCTCTGGTGGGCGTGGCCTCGGCCGGTACCGCCCGCGATATCCGGGAGGCGGTCTGGCAGCACCTTGCAAGCGACTGGAAGCCGGCGAACCTTGACGCAATCTGCACCCGCGAGGTTTCGCTGGAAGGCCTGCCGGACGTGTTCAGCACCATGCTCGCTGGTGGCTCGAAGGGCCGGACGCTCGTCGCGCTGTAACGGGCCCGAGCCGCTACAATCGCGGCCGGACCCCGCTGTTCAACCTGGAAACCGAGCATGGCCCGCATCCTGATCGTCGACGATTCGCCCTCCCAGCTGATGGGCATCCGCCGGATCGTCGAAAAGCTCGGCCATGAGGCCGTGACCGCCGAGGACGGCGCCGCCGGCGTCGAAGCCGCCAAGCGCGAGCTGCCCGACCTGATCCTGATGGACGTGGTGATGCCGAACCTCAACGGCTTCCAGGCCACGCGCTCGATCACGCGCGAGGAAACCACCAAGCACATCCCGATCGTGCTGGTCACCACGAAGGACCAGGACACCGACCGGATGTGGGGCATGCGCCAGGGCGCGAAGGCCTACATCACCAAGCCATTCGACGAGAAAGAACTCGCCGAAGTCGTCAACCAGCTGCTACCGGGCTGATCCGACCGCCGCGCCTCAGGCGCGGCGCCAGTCGTCTCCGAACGCCTCGCGCAACCTGACATAGGCGTCGATTTGCGTGGCGTTATGCGCGCGCGGCGCGAGCACCTCGAGCTCCACGATCTGGTCGCCCGGCGGATCGCCCGGCAGCCCGCGGCCGCGCAGGCGGAGCTTTCGACCCGCCTCCGAATTCGGCGGAATCTTCAGCTCGACCGAGCCGCCCAGCGTCGGCACGCTGATCGTCGCGCCGAGCGCGGCTTCCCAAGGTGCGACGGCGAGGATGTGGATCACATTGCGCCCGTCGACCTCGAAATGCGGGTGCGCCGCGTACTCGACCTCGAGCAGCAGGTCACCGCGCTCGCCCTGCCCGCCCAGCCGGATCACCTGACCTTCGCGGATCCCCTTCGGTACGCGCACGTCGAGCGTCTTGCCGTTGACGTTGATGCGAACACTCGAGCCTTGATAGACCGCTTCCAGCGGCACCGCGAGCTTCGCCCTCGTATCACCGCGGGGCGGAGCCGCCCGGCCGGTGTTGAACCCGCCGGCAGCGCGACGGTTCTGACCGAACAGGCCTTCGAAGAAATCGCTGAAGCCGCCCGCGGCGCCGCCCCCGGCGAAGATTTCGTCCAGATCCGGGCTGCCGTATGCGCCACCGCCACCGAAGCCGCCGGGCGGCGCCTGCACGTCGTCGCCCGGGCGGTACCCGCGAGACCTCAGCCGGTCGTAGGCAGCGCGCTTCTGGGGATCGCGCAGCGCCTCATAGGCCTCGTTGACTGCCTTGAACTTGTCTTCCGCGCCGGCTTCCTTGCTGACGTCCGGATGGTACTTGCGCGCGAGCCGACGATAGGCGCTCTTGATCTCGGCATCGCCTGCGCCCTGCTCCAGGCCCAGGATTTCGTAGTAGTCCTTGAACTGCATCGTGACCCTTCGTATCAGTCGTGAGCCTTGCTGCGGCACCAACAAAACGGCCCGCAAGCTGCACTTGCGGGCCGTAGTGTAGACGCCTGGTGCGCAAGCCGCGGTTCACGCAAGCGTGCGCCACCTCATGCGTGCAGCCGTCTTGGCCTTACTGACGCGTCTGCCCGTCGCGGCCGCCGTTCTCGCCGTCGCCCTCGAGCCGGCTCCGCCCGCCTCCGACGTGAATGCGGCGCGGTGTCGTTTCAGGACGCTTCGGAATACTGATCTCCAGTACACCGTGGCGGCCATCGGCGCTGATGCCTTCCGGGTCGGCGCTGTCGGGCAGCGCGAAGCGGCGATGGAAGCTGCCGTAGCGGCGCTCGATGCGCGAGTACCGCTCCTTCTGCTCGTTGATTTCGCTCTTGCGCTCGCCCTTGATCGACAGGATGCCCTTGTCCATCCAGATTTCCACCTCGGCCGGGTCGATGCCCGGAAGGTCGGCCAGGATCACAAAGCGGTTGGAGTCCTCGCGAATGTCGACGCGCGGCGCCCACTGACTGGTTACGACCGACGACTCGTCGGAGTTCTCGCCGATCTGGAAGAAGCGCTCGAACAGCTGCTTGAAGTCATCCGGCATGCCGGTCTGGCCGGTCCGGTACTGCTGAGGATAGCGATTGAGATTCATGGCAGGTCCTCCACTATCTGGTGTGCTAATGCGGCGTAGCCGCAACTGCCGGCGATGTAGGGCCCGGCCGCACCGGCGCAAGATCCGTTGACCACTTGGAACGCGCCCTCGCTTAGACTCCGTTCAAATTCCTCAAGGACGCTTCACATGACGATCAACATCGGCAGCGCCATCCCGGAAGTGACGGTGCAGCGACTCCAGTCGGGCGTAGAGAACATCAACACGCGCGACCTGTTCGAGAACCGGCGGATCGTGCTGTTCGGTGTTCCGGGCGCCTTTACCCCGACCTGCTCCGAGCGTCACCTGCCGGGCTACGTCGAGCACTTCGCCGAGTTCCGCCGCCGCGGTGTCGACGTCGCCTGCATGTCGGTCAACGACCCGTTCGTGATGCAGGCCTGGGCCCGTAGCCTGTCGGTGCCGGACGAGTTGATGATGCTCGCGGACGGAAATGCCGAGTTCGCGCGTGCGCTCGGGCTCGAGATCGACGCGAGCGCCTACGGCATGGGCACGCGCTGCCGCCGCTTCGCGCTGCTGTCGGACCACGGTGTCATCCGGCAACTCGAAGTCGAGGCCCCGGGCGAATACCGCGTGTCATCGGCCGAGCACATGCTTACGCTGCTCGACTGAGTTCGTACGCCGGCAAGCTGGCCCTCGTTTGATTGCAACAAAGAAAACGCCGCCCGAAGGCGGCGTTTTCTTTTGCTCGCTCATCGACGCTCCTACGCGTCGGAAGCGCCATCACCTTCGGCTTCGACCACCTCAACGATCGCCTGGGCCAGCACGGCTGACTCAGATGCTTCGCCACCGGCGGCAGCATCCACATCGTCGAGCGATGCGTCGAGCCGCTCGACCGCCTGCAGCTTCTCGTCCTTGGCCAGGCGCATCAGCGTCACGCCCTGCGTATTGCGACCGACCTGGGCAATCTCGTTCGCTCGCGTGCGGACCAGAGTGCCGCCGTCCGAGATCAGCAGCACCTCGTGGTGATCGCTGAGCTGGATTGCACCGACGAGTTCACCGTTGCGGTCACTGGTCTTGATCGCGAGCACGCCCTGGGTGCCGCGGCCCTTGCGCGGGTAATCGGCAACCGGGGTGCGCTTGCCGAAGCCCCGCTCGGTTGCGGTCAGGATGTCACCGTCGCCCTCGATCACGACCATGCTGACGACCTGTGCGCACGCGCCTTCGTCGTCGCCAGCGAGCCGCATGCCGCGCACGCCGGTGGCCGTGCGGCCCATCGAACGCACCTCGCCTTCCGAGAAGCGAACCGCCTTGCCGTTGCTGGCGAACAACATCACGTCGCACTCGCCGTTCGTGAGCGCAACCCCGATCAGCGCGTCTCCTTCGTCGAGGTTGATCGCGATCTTGCCGCGCTGCAGCCGGAACGCGAACTCGGTCAGCGGCGTCTTCTTCACCGTGCCGCAGCGCGTAGCGAAGAACACGAAGCAGTCGTCGCGGTACTCGCGCACGGGCAGCACGGCCTGCACCTTCTCACCGGCTTCGAGCGGAATCCAGTTGATGATCGGGCGACCGCGTGCATTCGGGCCGGCGTCCGGCAACTGGTGCACCGGCAGCCAGAACACACGACCTGCGCTGGTGAAGGTCAACAGCGTGTCATGCGTGTTGACCAGCCAGAGCTGGTCGATGAAGTCCTCATCCTTCGTCGACGCCGCGTTGCGCCCCCTGCCGCCGCGCTTCTGGGCGCGATAGGCACTGACCGGCTGACGCTTCGCGTAGCCGGAGTGCGAGAGCGTGACCACCACGTCCTCCGGCGCGATGAGGTCGAGGATGTCGAGGTCTTCTTCGCTCTCGCGGATCTCGCTGCGGCGCGCATCGCCGAACTCTTCCTTGAGGTTGCGCAGCTCGGTGCGGATGACGTCGAGCAGCACTTCGGGGTTTTCGAGAATCTCGATCAGGCCGCGGATCGTCTCCAGCAGCAGGCGGTATTCCTCGGTAAGCTTTTCCTGCTCCAGACCCGTGAGGCGATGCAGGCGCATCTCGAGGATCTGCTGCGCCTGCGTTTCGGTCAGTTGATAGCCGCCGTCGACAAGGCCGACGCCACGCGGCAGATCTTCCGGGCGCGACGACTCGCTGCCGGCCGCGTCCAGCAGGCTGCCGACGAGGCCCGGCTCCCACAACCGAGCGAGCATGCGCTCCTTCGCAACCGCCGGGTTCTCCGAGGTCTTGATGAGGTCGATCATCTCGTCGATGTTCGCGAGCGCGACCGTCAGGCCCTCGAGGATGTGCGCACGCGCACGCGCCTTGCGAAGATCGAAGATCGTCCTGCGCGTCACCACTTCGCGACGGTGACGCACGAACGCTTCGAGAATCTGCCTGAGGTTCAGCAACTGCGGACGGCCGTCGACCAGCGCCACCATGTTGATGCCGAACACCGACTCCATCTGCGTCTGCTGATAGAGGTTGTTGAGCACCACTTCAGCCGACTCGCCGCGCTTGACCTCGACATAGATGCGCATGCCGTCCTTGTCGGACTCGTCGCGCAGCTCGCTGATGCCTTCGAGCTTCTTTTCCTTCACGAGCTCGGCGATCTTCTCGATCAATCGAGCCTTGTTGACCTGGTACGGAATCTCGGTGACGACGATCGCCTCGCGACCGTTGTCCGCAACCTCGACCTCGGCGCGCGCGCGCATGCGCACGCGGCCACGGCCGGTGCGGTACGCCGCGATGATGCCGGCGGTGCCGTTGATGATGCCGGCGGTCGGGAAATCCGGGCCCGGGATGTATTCCATCAGGCCGTCGACGTCGATCTCGGGCTGATCGATCAGCGCGATCGTCGCGTCGATTACTTCGGACAGGCTGTGCGGCGGGATGTTCGTCGCCATGCCGACCGCGATGCCGGCCGATCCGTTGACGAGCAGGTTCGGCACCCGCGTCGGCATGACCGTCGGTTCGAGTTCCTTCTCGTCGTAGTTCGGCTGGAAGTCGACCGTTTCCTTGTCGATGTCCGCCATCAGCTCGTGCGAGATGCGCGACATGCGCGCTTCGGTGTATCGCATCGCCGCGGCGGAATCGCCGTCGATCGAGCCGAAGTTGCCCTGTCCGTCGACCAGCATGTAGCGCAGCGAGAACGGCTGCGCCATGCGCACCAGCGTGTCGTACACCGCAGTGTCGCCGTGCGGGTGGTACTTACCGATGACGTCACCGACGATACGCGCAGACTTGTAGTACGGCCGGTTGCTGTGCGCACCGAGCTCGTGCATCGCGAACAGCACGCGGCGGTGCACAGGCTTGAGACCGTCTCGGACGTCGGGCAACGCGCGGCCGACGATCACGCTCATCGCGTAATCGAGGTAGCTGCGGCGCATCTCGTCTTCGAGGTTGACCGGGATGATTTCTCTGGCGAGTTCGGCCATCGGGATTCCGTCTGATGCGGGAGGCAGGACGCTTCGGAGCGACCCCTGCCACGCTATTCAGCATGGCGTTCGAGGCAGCTTGGGAGCGGTGTCCAAAAGACGTGAAAGCATAGCACGTGCGCATGCCCGAGGCCAGTAAAAACCCCTTTAGCAGACAAGGACTTAGGAGCTGTACGGGGCGCGGGTTTACGACGGGTGCAGACTTCGCTCGCGTCTCGGCGGGCGAAGGTCAGCACGGCGCGAAAGCAGCACGTGCTGGACGTCGCCGGCGCCCGCGGAGATCACCCCATCGGCAACCGAAAAACACTGATGGATGACAGCAGAACGAGCGCGTCTGGGCCAACCCAGCTTCTGCGCAAGAGGCTTCGCGCGATGCCGGTAGGCGGTCTGATCAGCCGAATGCGGCCTGCATTGCGGATTCGTCTGGGTTCTCGATGACTCCACGCTCGGTGACGATCGCATCGATCAGCGTGTGGGGCGTGACGTCGAAGACCGGGTTCCACGCGCCGACCTGCTCGGCCGCAGTACGTACGCCGCCGAGCCCGAACAGCTCGCCCGGGTCGCGCTCTTCGATGTGGATCTGGTCGCCCGAAGGCGTCGCCATGTCCACCGTCGATGACGGCGCAGCGACCATGAACTTCACACCGTGATGGCGAGCCGCGATGGCGAGCTGGTAGGTGCCGATCTTGTTCGCGGTGTCGCCATTGGCGCAGATGCGGTCGGCACCCACGATGACCCACTGGACCTTGCCGGACTTCATCAGGTGCGACGCAGCCGCGTCCGCGATCAGGGTGGGTGCAATTCCATCCTGCTGAAGCTCCCAGACGGTCAGCCGTGCGCCCTGCAGCCACGGGCGGGTCTCACCGGCAAACACGTTGTCGATCCGCCCCTGTGCAACGCCCGCGCGGATGACCCCCAGCGCGGTACCGAAGCCTGCGGTCGCGAGCGACCCGGTATTGCAGTGCGTGAGCACCCCGCTTCCGGGCTCGATCATCGCTGCGCCCATTGCACCCATGCGTCGGTTCGCCGCGAGATCCTCCTCCGCGATCGCGCGTGCTTCCCGATCGATCACCTCACGCCAGTCCGATCCGGCTTCGCCCAGCACACGCCGCATGCGCGCCAGCGCCCAGGCCAGGTTGACCGCGGTTGGCCGCGCGGCGTTGAGGTGAGCGATCGCGGGCTCGAGCTTGCGTGCCGCGTCGGCACCGTCGGACGCCTCCACCTCACGCGCGGCCAGCACGACGCCCCAGGCCGCGGCGATGCCGATCGCGGGCGCGCCACGGACGGTGAGCGCGGCAATTGCCTCTGCGACTGCGTCACTGCTTTCGCAGCAGACGTACTCGACCTCGAACGGCAGCTTGCGTTGGTCCAGAAGCTCGAGCGCGTCGCCGGTCCAGCGGATGGGACGGATGCGGTCGTAACGGTCGAAGTCGAATTCGGTCATTCGTCGATTCTATCCGAGGCGACTGGGCGGGCCGTTGATGGAACACTTGCCGAGGACTGCGCAGAAGATGAGCGCCGATGCAGGCTGATCCTGGCGCCGTCCGCTCAACGAAGAACTCGCGAATCGGCTCGCCGCCTCAACCGACGCCGGACGACGACGCCCGGGCCGCTACCCGCGCGAGAAATCGAACGCGACCACGTCGGCGATCCGCGACGTGCCGAGCATCGCCATCAACAGACGATCGATGCCCACGGCTACGCCTGCACAGTCCGGCAGGCCGTGTTCAAGCGCCGCGAGCAACCGCTGGTCCGCAGGTGGCACCACGGCGCCGCGCGCCTCGCGAACCGTCGCATCGCGTCTGAAACGTGCCGCCTGCTCGGCCGCGTCGACAAGCTCGTGGTAACCGTTCGCGATTTCGAGCGCCCCCAGGTACAGCTCGAATCGCTCGGCGACCGGCGGGTCGCCGTCGCGAACGCGGGCCAGCGCGCATTGCGACGCCGGAAAATCATGCACGACCAGCATCTGGTCGGTCGGAAATTCCGGCTGCAACCGATGGGTCATGAGTAGATCGAGCCAGTCATCCCGCGTGAGCCCGTCGGGGTCGATGTTGACGTCACCGAACGCGCCGCGCAGCGCGTCGACGCTGGCCGACGCGGGGTCGACACCGAGTCGTTCGCGATAGAGGGTGCGGTAATCGATCTCGGTGCACGCCGCTTGGCGGCCGACCAGTGCGAGTGCCTCCGCGACCAGTTCCACGACCTCGGCCACGAGCCGGCGATGGTCCCAGCCGACCCGGTACCACTCGAGCATCGTGAATTCGGGGTTGTGCCGGCCACCTGATTCGCCGTCACGGAAGACGCGGCCGAGCTCGTAGCAATCGCCGAAACCGGCCGCGACCAGGCGTTTGAGCGGATATTCGGGTGACGTCCGCAGCCACCGCGTCCGAGGCGCACCGTCGGTGCGGCCGCTGAACTCGGTCGCAAACGACGCGATGTTCGGCTCGGTATTGCCGGCAACCGACAGCACCGGCGTCTCCACCTCGACGACGCCGCGCTGTTCGAAGAACGCGCGGATGCGCGCGTTGAGCGCTGCTCGCAACCGCAGGGTTTCGAACGAAGCGCTGGGCGGCCAGTCAGCGCTCATCGTGGCACTAGGTCGCCACGCACGCAGCCACGACGGGCCCTAACTTTTTCGTCACGAACCGCACCTGCGGCGACGCATCGCTCGCCCGCGCCGCATGCGATGCCGAGTGTCGTTGCACTCATGCGCCCTGCCCGTTTTCGGCCAGAAAACCGAGCAGCTTCGCCTCGTCCCAGACGGGCACGCTGAGCGCCTGGGCTTTATCGAGCTTGGAGCCGGCTGCCTCGCCCGCGACGACGAACCCGGTCTTCTTCGACACGCTGCCGGACACCTTGGCGCCCAGTGCCTCGAGCCTGGCCTGCGCTTCGTCACGCGTCATCGCGGCCAGCGTTCCGGTCAGGACGACCGATTGGCCATCAAGCGGGCCCACAGCAGCCACGCTCGCACGCGGAGTCAACGCGTCCAGACGCTGCAGCGCCTCGCCTGCTGCAACGAGCAGTCTTGCGTTTGCCTGGTCGTCCAGCCAGCGCACGAACGACTGCGCGGTATCTGCCGGCAATCCCGCGGCGACGAAGTTGTGTTCCGGCATGTCGAGCAACGCCTGCGCGTCACGTGCGACCGTCGCCAGCTGGTCGGCACGCAGGCGGGTGATCTTCGGAATCTCCAGATCTACCAGCAGCGTTGCCAGGCCGAGCTCGTCACGAAGCTTCGGATTGGGCGGATGTGCGTCGCCGACTGCGACGCCGCGGGCGAGCAGCTCATCGATCACCTGCTGGTTGCCTGGCTGATCGAGGAAATGGCCGATGGAACGCGCGACTTCGCCGCCGACATCCGGCACGAGCTTGAACAGCGGCCACGGCAGGCGGCGGATCAGATCAAGATCACCAAACCACGCGGCGAGTGCTTTCGCGGTGCTTTCGCCGACGTGCTCGATGCCCAGCGCGAACAGGAAGCGCTCGAGCGTGCTCTGTCGGCTGCGATCGATTGCGGCCAGCAGGTTTTCGGCCCAGCGCGTCGCGACCTTGCCGCCCTTCGTTGCCGTCGCTGCAGAACCGTCACGCTCGTCGACCCGCCGCTTCATTTCCAGCAGGTCGTCGAGCGTCAGCGCGTACAGATCGGCGACCGACTTCACGTAGCCGAGGTCGCTCAGGTCCTCGATGTAGCGGTCACCAAGACCCTCGATGTCCATCGCGCGGCGGCCGGCAAAGTGGCGGATCGCCTCCTTGCGTTGGGCAGCGCAGGTCAGCTCGCCCGAACAGCGCCAGACGGCCTGCCCTTCTTCGCGCACGATTTCCGAACCGCACACGGGGCACTCGAGCGGCATCTGCCACGGCTGCGCGTCGGGTTGGCGGCCCTCGGGCACGACACGCACGATCTCGGGGATTACGTCGCCCGCGCGGCGCACGATGACCGTGTCACCGATGCGCACGTCGAGTCGCGCGATCTGGTCGGCGTTGTGCAGGGTGGCGTTCGTAACGACCACGCCCGCGACCTGCACCGGCTTCAGGCGGGCGACCGGCGTGGCGGCACCGGTGCGTCCGATCTGGATGTCGATGTCCTCAAGGACGGTGGTCTGCTCCTGCGCGGGGAACTTGTGCGCGATCGCCCAGCGCGGCGCGCGCGAGACAAAGCCCATCTCGGCCTGGCCCGCGTAATCGTCGAGTTTGTAGACGACACCATCGATGTCGAACGCCAGCCCGTCGCGCCGGCTACCCAAGCGCCGGTAGTAGCCGAGCAGGCCGTCGACACCGTCGACCACGTCGCTTTCCGCACTGACCGGGAAGCCCCACTCGCGCAGTTGCCGCAACGTGGCCGAGTGCGACTCCGGCAACTCGCCGCCTTCGACGATGCCGACGCCGTACGCGTAGAACGCCAGCGGACGCTGCGCGGTGATGCGCGGATCGAGCTGGCGCAGCGATCCGGCCGCGCCGTTCCGCGGATTCGCGAGGATCTTCCCGCCCTCGGCCCGCATGCGTGCGTTGTAGGCCTGGAATGCGGCGATCGGCATGTAGACCTCGCCACGCACCTCGAGGACGTCCGGCCAGCCTTCGCCGCGCAGGTTCATCGGCACCGCCCGGATCGTGCGCAGGTTGGTGGTCACGTCCTCGCCGGTTGCGCCGTCCCCTCGCGTTGCGCCGAGCACGAAGCGCCCGGCTTCGTAGCGCAGGCTGATCGCCAGGCCGTCGAGCTTGGGCTCGACCGAGAACCGTGGCGAATCGATGCCGAGCTTCTGCTCGATGCGGCGCACGAAGTCCGCGACTTCCTCATCGGCGAACGCATTGGCCAGCGAAAGCATCGGCACCGCATGGCGAACCGACGCAAACGCGCCCGAGGGCACGGCGCCGACACGCTGGCTCGGCGAATCGGGCATCAGCAAGTGCGGGTGCTCGCCCTCCAGAGCCTCCAGCTCACGCAGCAGGCGGTCGTACTCGGCGTCCGGGATGGCCGGATCGTCGAGCACGTAGTAGCGGTAGTTGGCGTCGTCGAGCTGGTGGCGCAGCTCGGCAATGCGGTCGGCGGGATCGGAGGCGGAGGTCATCACGCCGCCGATTATCGCTGCTGTCCCGTGAGAACGGGACAGTGCGCGCGGCGCTTACCAGCGTGTCGCCTTGGTCAGCGGCGGCGCTTCGCGTTGGCGGTCGTACGCGCGCAGCTCATCGCGGATATGTGCGATGCGCTGGCGTCCGAGGGCGTTGCGCTGCTCGTCCAGGACCACGCCGTCCAGCAGCTCGGCCATGCGGTGCGCCGTCGGCAACATGGTTTCCCAGGCGTCCAGCGCAGGTATCGGGGCCGGCAGCGTGAGGAAGAATGCGATCGCAGGTGTTTCCAACGTCTGGATCTGGGTCATATCGAAGCTGCCGGGCTTCATGATGTTCGCGACTGAAAACACCGGCCCGCGCTCCGGGCGATTCTCGACCAGCCGGTGGAACACGCCCATGTGGCCGTAGACGAGGCCCGCTTTTTCCGCTGCAACGACGATGTCGGGGCCGTGCAGCTTCTGGCCCGCGCGCGCGGCGAGGTAGAGCGTCACGATCTTGTCGAACTCCTCGCTGACGCGCTTGCCGAGCTCGGCCGCCGGAGGCGTTTCGGCCGCGCGGCTGGAAAGGTCGAGCTCGGACTGGGCCAGCGATTCGGCGCGTGCATCTGCTTCCATCTGCTCGCCGAGCGTCGGCTCCTGTCGCGAGGTGCTTTCACGCTGCAGGCGCTTGCCCTGGCCCGGCTTGCGCGGCCGGCCAAAGTAGAAGATCGCGGCGAGCAGAATCAGCCCCGCAACCGCGATTCCGATGCGCAGCATGGTCATATCCGACATTTCCAACTCCTGGATCGTGCATCGCGCTGACGGCGCGTGCGACGCAAAGGGAAGCTATTTAGCTCAGCTGCACGCGAAGGTCCACCACGGCGCACATGTGTACGCGGATCGGGCCGGCGACCGGCCGGCCCACCGCTGCGATGGAAGGCAGCCCCAACGTGGCCGCTACCGGTACGCGACCGCAGGCGGCGATCAGGCAGCACCGACCAGCCGCGTCGCTTCCGCGAGGTCGACCGACACCAGCCGGCTCACGCCGGGCTCGCGCATCGTCACGCCCGACAGCTGGCGCGCGACTTCCATCGTGGCTTTGTTGTGGGTCACGAACAGGAACTGCACCTGCTCGCTCATCTCGCCCACCATCGCCGCGAGGCGACCGACGTTCGCCTCATCGAGCGGCGCGTCCACCTCGTCCAGCAGGCAGAACGGTGCCGGATTGAGCTGGAAGATCGCGAACACCAGCGCGACCGCTGTCATCGCCTTTTCGCCGCCGGAAAGCAGTGAGATATTCGAGACGCGCTTGCCGGGCGGGCGCGCCATGATCGCGACGCCGGTGTCGAGCAGGTCTTCGCCAGTCAGTTCGAGATAGGCGTGGCCGCCACCGAACAGGCGCGGGTACAGCTGCTGCACGCCGGAGTTCACGCGGTCGAACGTGTCCTTGAACCGGCCTCGCGTTTCGCGGTCGATCCTGCGGATCGCGTCCTCCAGCGTTTCCAGTGCAGCAGTGAGGTCGGCGTCCTGCGCGTCGAGATACTCCTTGCGCTGCGCAGCCTCGGCGTGTTCGGCAATCGCGGCCAGGTTGACGGGCTCAAGCCGGCGCAGCTTCGCGTCGAGCTCGGCAACCGTGCGCTCCCAGACGCGCGCGTCCATGTCATCCGTGAGCGTGTTGACGACATCCTCTAGAACGAAACCGGCCTCGACGACGGCGGCTGCCAGCGTCTCAGCCTTGAGCACGAGCGCCTGCTGTTCAAGCCGGCGCTGGCCGATCGCTTCGCGCTGCTGCAGTGCCTGCTCGTCGCGTTGCTGGCGCACCTGCTCGAAGCGGCGCAGATCGTGGTCGATCCCATCGAGCGCGATGCGCGCTGCGGTCAGCTTCTGCTCGGCAAGCACGCGCTGCTCCAGCGCGACCTGGCGTTGCTCCTCGAGCGTATTGACTGGCTCGTCGCCCTGCTCGAGCTGAAGCATCAGCTCTTCCAGGCGCGAATCGAGCTGGCCGCGCTGGCCGCCCATGCGTTCGAGCGCCTGCGCCAGGCCGGTGATCTGCGTGCGCTGGCTTTCCAATGTGAGCGCGAGGGCGTGCGCCGCATCGCGGGTTTCGCGCGCGGCGGAGCGGATCTGGTCGCGAGCTTCCGTCAGGCTGCGGCGCTCGCTTTCGAGTGCGTGTCGCGCGTCCTCGAGTTCGGACATGCGGATGACCGCTTCTTCCTGCCGCATGCGCGCCTCACGGGCCTGCTCGCGGCCTGCCTCCAGCGTCGATGCGATCTGCGCGAGTTCCGCATCGATGCGCTCGATGCGGCCGCGCGCGGAGTCGAGCCGTCCCTGCTGGCTCTGCAACTGGCCGGCCAGCTCGGAAACGCTGCGGTGCGCCCCGTAGAGCGTGCGCTGCGCGTCCTCGCGCTGCTGCTCGGCCGCCAGCATGCGGTCGCGCAGCTCGGTGAGCCCTGCGTCGAGTTCCCGCTCGCGCTCCTGCATTCCTTCGATGTCGGCGCGGAGCGACTGGATCTCGCGCTCGCGAAGCAATGCACCCTGCTTCGCCGCGCCCGAACGCAGCACGCGGACCCAGCCCGCGCCCAGGCGCTCGCCGCTGCGCGTAATAACCGACTCGCCGTCCGAAAGCGTCGCCTGCAGCGCCCGCGCTTCGACCAGGTCGTCGGCCACGTGCAGCCGGGCGAGCAGCTGTCGGATCGCGCGCGGCCCTTCTACACGCGAGGCGAGCGATGTGGGTGCGTACTCGGTCGAATCGGGCTCAGGCGAGACCAGCGCAAGTCGGGCATCGCCGAGTTCGCCGATCGCATCGACCAGGGACTCGGGCGATTCGACCAGCACGCCCTCGATCAACTGACCCAGCGCGCTTTCAACCGTGTTTTCCCAGCCCGGCTCGACGGTCAACACCTCTCCGACGCGCGTGGCCGAATCCAGCCCACGTGCGCGCAGCCAGGTCAGCGCCGCGCCCTGCTCCTGTCCGAGTGCTGCCTGCTGCAGCGTCTCCAGCGACGACAGGCGGCCGCGTGCGGCCTGCGCCTGCTTGCGCACGTCCGCCAGCTCGGTCTGCATCGAACGCTGCTGTTCCTGCAGGCCCGACACCGCCGCTTTACGGGCATCGAGTGTCTCATTGAGCGTATCCAGCGAAAGCCGCTGCGCCTCGTGGCGCTCCTGCAGCGCTGCGAACGCCTCGGCCAGCGCGTCGAGGTCGAGCCCGGCCCGCTCCGTCGCAAGTGCGTCGCGGCGTCGATCGGCGTCGAGCACCTGCCGGTCGAGATGCTCGATCCGGGTCCGCTCGACATCCGCCGCGCGCACCGCCTCGGACTGCGCACGGCTGTGGGCGTCCCAGCGTTGCTGCCAGTCGACCAGTTGCGCTTCCGCATCGCGCAGCGCGTCCTGCCGGGCCATGTCCTCTTCGCGCAGCGCCTCGAGTTGCGGTTCGGCATCCTCGACCGACGCGAGCAGCGCGTCGAGCCGTGCCTGGTCGTGACCGATGTGGGTGGCGATCTCGGCAAGCTGGCTCTGCGCCTCGTCACGTGCACGCTGCAGGCGCGTCGACATCTCGCGCTGATGCTGGATCTGCTGTTCGATGCGAGCGAGTGCGCCGCTGACCTCGTAGCTCTCCGCCTGCGCGCGGCTGAGCGCTTCGGCAGCGTCCTCGCGGCGCACGCGACCGGTTTCCAGCTCACGCTCGGCCTCGCGCTGTTCTGCGATCAGCTGCTGCAGGCGCGTTTCCTGCTGGTCGAGCTTCTCGCGATGCGACTGCAGCTTCTGGTCGAGCGCGCGATGCTCGAGGGCCTTCCACTCTGCGTCCTTGATCTTCCGCTCGGCCTGGATCGTCTGGTACTGCTCGGCCTGGCGCGCCTGGCGCTTGAGGTGCTCGAGCTGCTTGCCGACTTCGTCGCGCAGGTCGGTCATGCGGGCAAGGTTTTCGCGCGTGTGGCGGATGCGCGTTTCGGTTTCCTTGCGGCGCTCCTTGTACTTCGAGATGCCGGCGGCTTCCTCGAGATAGACGCGCAGGTCTTCAGGCCGGGCCTCGATGATCTGGCTGATCATGCCCTGCTCGATGATCGAGTAGCTGCGCGGGCCCAGCCCGGTCCCGAGGAACAGGTCGGTGATGTCCCGGCGGCGGCACTTCGCGCTGTTGAGGTAGTACTGGCTGCTGCCGTCGCGGCTGACGGTGCGTTTGACCGAGATCTCGTTGAACGCGGCGTACTCGCCGGTGATCGTGCGGTCGGAGTTGTCGAAGATCAGCTCGACCATCGCCTGCGAGACGGGCTTGCGTGCCGACGAGCCCGCGAAGATCACGTCGGTCAGCGAATCGCCACGCAGGCGGCTCGCGGAGCTTTCGCCCATGACCCAGCGCACCGCGTCGATGATGTTCGACTTGCCGCAACCGTTCGGCCCAACGACGCCCGTCATGTTCGTGGGCAGGTGGAGCGTGGTCGGGTCGACGAAAGACTTGAATCCCGAAAGCTTGATGGTGGAAAGACGCATGCGGCGGTAGAGCCCCTCTGCCGCGCCGGCGGCGCGGGCGTGATACCGGTGGAACCGGCGCCCGGTCTGGGCAGCCGCGTTCGCGAACGCAGCGGACGAGTATAGCCGCGCGCCTGATTGCGGGTCCGCGGGTTTCATCCGACGTGCACACACAGCCGAATAGGTTGCCGGGCCCCGGCCGCCGGCTCCAACTGGGTTGCCGCGCCCGCGCACGATTAAATACGTGCTCGGAAGCCGGGCCTGATCGGTAGCGCCGGGGGCCGCCCGGGTCCGGTCGGCGCTGTCCCCGTCGCATCCATGCCGCAGCGGCCCCGCTGCAGTCCCCCATCGAGGCGCCGTGTGGCGCGACTGTTGCATGGCCCTATGCATGACGCTCAACGATGACTGCCCCCTGGCGGACCAGGTGGCACCGGATCCGGAAGCCGGCAGCTTCGTCCTGCATGTGCATCGCAATGCCGAGGTCTGGACTTGGGCCTCGGCCGTGGCAGTCGCCGCCGAACTGCGGCGCGACCTGCAGGTTTTGCCGCGGGCCAGACTGCTTGTAACGGCGAAGGACGCGGCGTCGCCGGTGTACCGGGCCCTCGCGATGGCGCCACTCGAGTGGTCCCGCATCGATGTGGCGCTCACCGACGAACGCTGGCTGCGGCCTGACGACCCGGACAGTCACGCCTTCCGCGTGCGCGCTTCGCTCATCCGCAGCCACGCCGCCGAGGCCCGGTTCGAGTCGCTGACCCAGCCTGGACGCAGGCTTGAAGAATCGGTCGCCGTTGCGAATGCCCATGGCATGCAGAACGCCAGCGCCGCCGTGCTCGGCATGGGCACTGATGGCCATATCGCGTCACTGTTTCCGCGAATGCTCGACCTGCCGCGTGCACTAGGCGCGCGCGACGCCTACGTGGCGGTCGACGCAAGCGGCTGCCCAGGCGCCGGCGAGTGGGCGCGGCGCATCTCGGTCACGCCGGCCGGCATCGCGCGGGCGCGGGCGCGTCTGCTTCTGATCCGCGGCCGCGACCAGCGCGAGGCGTTCGAATACGCGGTGGCCAGCGGCAAGGTCGAGTCCTGGCCGGTGCTCGCCGCGCTGGGGGGCTCGACGCCGCTCCAGGTTCACTGGTGCGCGTGATCCCGCTGCAGGCTACGGATCAGCCCGCTTCAGCAGGCGTGCGTGCGCGGATCGCCAGCGCGTGGATGTCGGTTTCCATCAGCGTTCCGACGGCGGCGTAGACCTTGCGGTGCCGCGCGAGCGGCGCGACACCGGCGAACGCCTCGCTAACGATATCGACACGGAAATGGCCGCGTCCGTCGCGTGCGCCGGCGTGGCCGGCATGCCGATGGCTCTCGTCCTCGATCTCGAGCGCGATCGGGTCCAGCGCCTGCTCAAGGGCCGAGCGAATCGCCGCAACACGCTCGTCGCGCGGAAGCGGACCCGCGCTCACGGCAGCACCCGACGGAAGGGACGCACTTCGACGCGCGTGTAAACGCCGGCGCTGACGTACGGATCGGCCGCCGCCCAGGTCCGGGCGGACTCGAGCGAATCGAATTCGGCGATGACGACGCTGCCGCTGAAGCCCGCAGGACCCGGATCCTCGGCGTCCACGGCCGGGCACGGCCCTGCGACAAGCAGGCGGCCCTCATCGCGCAGCGCGATCAGCCGTTCGACGTGCGCCGGACGCGCCTCGAGGCGCCGTTCGAGCACCGATTCGCCGTCGTAGCCCTCGATCACGTACCACATCGCCGATCCTCCTCCGCCCGCCTGCCGGGGCCCGCGCATTGTAGTGTCGCGCCCTGCCGGACGTGCCGGCTGGACAAGCGCATGGACCAGCCCGTACCCTAGCCGCGTATCCAGGGCCGGCAGCAGCGAACGGTCGCGGTTGTACGACGCGAACCGATTCCAGACGCGGCACGCCGCACCCCATCGCCCGCCCCGACCCGCTCACCGGCCTGTCCCGCAAAGCGACCCGTCCGGCAAGGGCAGCGACCTTGCAGTCCGTACCGCCTCATGCCGTTCCAAACGGCGGCTGCCGCACCGCGGCGGTCGCATCGAAGCAGTGGTTTGTGCCCACGGCCCGGAGGGGCCGGCTCCGAATGACCGATGATCTCGCGCCCCAGGCGTCCGAGTCCCCTGCCACCGGCCCGTCCAACGGGTCATCGCACCCGCAGCAGCAGGAAATGCCGCTGGCGGTGGTGCATGGTCAGCCGGTGCTGCAGATCCCGCAGGACCTGTACATCCCGCCGGACGCACTCGAGGTCATCCTGGAGTCGTTCGAAGGGCCGCTGGACCTGCTGCTGTACCTGATCCGCCGACAGAACCTGGACATCCTCGATATTCCGGTGCTGGACATCACCCGCCAGTACGTCGACTACATCCAGGCGATGCACGAGATGCGGTTCGAGCTGGCGGCCGACTATCTCGTGATGGCCGCGATGCTGGCCGAGATCAAATCGCGCATGCTGCTGCCGCGGGCGACGGCCGAGGAAGGCGAGGAGGACGATCCCCGCGCCGAGCTGGTACGGCGGCTGCAGGAGTACGAACGATTCAAGAAGGCGGCGGAGGATCTTGATTCGCTGCCACGCCAGGACCGCGACACGGCACCTGCGGCGGCCTACGTGCCGGACCGGGCGTCGATCCGGCTTCCGCCACCGGTGGAACTGCGCGAGATGCTGCTGGCACTGCACGACGTGCTCAAGCGCGCCGAGCTGTTCACCCAGCACGCGATCAAGCGCGACGCACTGAGCGTGCGCCAGCGGATGGGCGAGCTGCTGGAGCGCATGAGGGACGGCGCGTTCCATCGTTTCGAGTCGCTGTTCACCGCCGAGGAAGGCAGGCTCGGCGTGGTGGTGACGTTCCTCGGCCTGCTTACGCTCGCGAAGGAGCAGCTCATCGAGATCGTGCAGGACGAGCCGCTCTCCCCGATCTACGTGAAGTCACTCGCGTTGATGAAGGACCCGGACGAGATCGAACTGTCGAGCGAGTTCGATGAAGACCCCACGAATGCCACGGCGTGACCGCGTCGTTGTGGACGTCGGCCCGCGCTGCAACCGCCCCGTTTTCCGCTGAGCCATGGACCAGAGCCTGATCACCCGAATCGTCGAAGCCGCGCTGCTCGCCGCCAACCAGCCTCTGACGCTGGCGCAGCTTCAGGCGCTGTTTCCCGAGGACCAGCCTGCCCCGAACGGCGCGATCGAGCAGGCGCTCGAAAGCCTGCGCGAGGATTGCGGGGCGCGGGGCGTGGAGCTGGTCGAACTGGCGTCCGGCTTCCGCTACCAGGTAAAAGCGGACGTGCACCCGTGGGTCGCGCGCCTGTGGACCGAGCGGCAGACCAAATACACACGCGCCACGCTGGAGACGCTGGCGCTGATCGCCTACCGCCAGCCGATCACCCGCGGCGAGATCGAACAGGTGCGCGGCGTCGCGGTGAACAGCAACATCATCAAGGCGCTGGAAGAACGCGAGTGGATCCGGGTCGTTGGCCACCGTGACGTACCCGGCAAGCCGGCGCTATTTGGCACCACGAAGGCATTCCTCGACTATTTCGGCCTCAAGCGGCTGGACGAACTGCCGCCGCTGTCCGAGCTGAAGGACATCGGCGAGCTTGAACCGCAACTGCAGTTCGATCAGGCACCGGCTGCGTCCGGGCCGATTGACGCCGGCGGCATCGGGCGCAACACCGAAGAGGCGGACGCTGATCTGTCCGCCGACCCGGCTGATTCGCAACACACCTTACGCACCGATAGCGGTGCAGCGGACGCTCGCGCGTCCGAATCCGGATCCACGGAACCCGAAGCCGCGCCGGGCGAGCGCGCGGCGGACGAGAACGATCACGAGCAAGACAACGCCGTCGAGACGACGACCGTTCCCGAGTTTGAGGCCGCGTCGCAGGACGGGCCGGAGCTGCAGAAAAATGACTGAAGAAAAGAGCCGCAAGCTCACCCTGAAACGCATCGACCCCGCCACCAAAGAGGCGCCCCGGCTCGAGGAACGCCTGCACAAGGTGCTCGCGCAGGCAGGCCTCGGCTCTCGGCGTGCGCTCGAGCAGCGCATTGCCGATGGCCTGGTCAAGGTCAACGGCTAGATCGCCCAGGTCGGCGTCAGCGTCAAGAGCGGCGACAAAGTCGAGCTCGATGGCCGCCAGTTCGTCGCCAGCGCGCTGACCGAGCCGGCGCGCGTGCTGATGTACAACAAGCCCGAAGGCGAAGTGACCACGCGTGAGGACCCCGAAGGCCGCCCGACGATCTTCGAAGCCCTGCCCGCGCTCAAGGGTGCGCGCTGGATCGCGATCGGCCGGCTCGACATCAATACGACCGGCCTGTTGCTGCTCACCACCGACGGTGAGCTGGCGAACGCGCTGATGCACCCCTCATTCGAGGTGGAACGCGAGTACGTCTGCCGCGTCCGTGCGCCGGAAGGCCAGGAGAACGTGCCGGACAACATCGTCGAGCGGCTGCGCCGCGGCGTCGCGCTGGATGACGGCCCGGCGAAGTTCGACGAGATCGAGCGCATCGGTGGCAGCGATTCGCACGACTGGTTCCGCGTCGTCGTCAAGGAAGGGCGCAACCGCGAAGTGCGCCGCCTGTGGGAATCGCAGGGCTGTCAGGTCAGCCGCCTCAAGCGCATTCGCTACGGCGGCGTGGACCTGCCGCGCGAACTGCTGCGCGGACAGTCGCAGGAGCTGGCATCGGACCGCGTCGAGAAGCTGCGCACCGACCTTGGCCTCGAAGACGGCGCGCCTTCGGCACTGACGCTGCAGCCCGTGATCGGCCAGCGCAAGGCGACTAGGGCGACGATCGATCTGAGCGGCCAGGGCCGTTCGCACGGCTATGTCGGCGGCCACAACACGGCGGACGAAGGCCGTGAGCTGCGCCGCTTCGACAATGTCCGCGAAGATCGCGGCCGCGGCCGTGGCGGTCCACGCAAGCATGGCGGGCTGACCGTCAGCGGCGAAGCGGCAGCCAAGCAGTCGCAGAGGCCGTTCAAGCAGCGCCCCGACAAGGGCGGCCGCGGCCTGCCGGACGGCAACCCGGCCGCGTTCCGCACCTGGTACGTGCCGGACGGCGTCGACACCGGCCCGAGCGGCCACCGTAACCCCGACGGCGCGCGCGGCCGCAAGCCGTTCGGCGGCAAGCCCGGCGGTCGACCGGGCGCTGGTGGCCCGGGTCAGGGGCAGGGTCAGGGGCGCAGCGAGCGTCCGGCCGGTGGCGGCTTTGGTGGTGAGCGCAGTGGCGGCGGTGGAGCTGGTCGCGGTCCGCGGCGCGAGGGTGGTTTCGGCGGCGAACGCGGTGCGGGCTCACCGTACGGCGGTGCTGGCGCCGGTGGCGAGCGTCGCGGCCCGGGCGGCGGTCAGGGGCGCAAGCCCTACGGTCACCCCGGCAACGCGCCGAGCTTCCCGTCTGATCATGCGAATCCGGGTGGCTTCAATCCGTACGCTGACAAGCCCCGCGGTCCGCGTCCAGGCGCGAAGCCCGGTGGTCGCCCGGGCGGTCCACGCCCCAGCGGTGGCCCGGGTGGCGGCCGCCCGGGTGGTCCGGGCGGTGGGCGTCCGGGCGGCGGTCCGCGCGGCGGCCGTCCCGGTGGCGGTGGCGGTGGGCGCGGCCCGCGCGGCGGCGCCTGATCCGGAACTGAAACGAGGGGCGCCATTGGCGCCCTTCTTTCTTTAGGCCGCATCGTGAAGTGCCGCACGATCCGGAGCCGGGTATCCGACCGGGCTGGTTGCAAGGCCAAATGCGCCCGTCGCCAGGTCGCCACTGACCATCTATCGAGCTCGTGCTGGACGACAAGGTTCGCTTACGCACGCAGATGACGGCGAACGAGCAAATGTCGCCCAGATCCGGGTAGTCCAGGAGCTGCCCTCCTGTGCGGGCTGCGCCTACGCGCGGACTACCGTCCCGCGAAGCGGCCTAAGCGCCCTCAGCGCGGATCGATCCGCTGCAGAGCGTCGGCGATCGCAGCCGGGTCGGTCGGACGCACGAGACGCGCAACTTCCTCGCCGTCGCGCAGGAACACCAGCGTCGGCCACAGCTTGACGCGGTACGACCGACCCAGGGGCTTGCCGCGGCCGTCCTCGATCTTGATATGACGCAGCTGCGGGTGCAGTCCGAGCGTGCGTTCGAGCAGCGGCTGCGCTGCAATGCAGTGGCCGCACCACGACGCGCCGAACTCGAGCAACGTCGCGCCCTGCAGGGCTTCCACGTCTTCGCGCGCCGGCTCGGTTTCCGTGTATTCGCGGATCATCATCGGTTCGTGCTCCTGCCGCCAAAAAAAGATCGCGGCACGGTAGCGGTTGGCAGGTGACGCCCACGACAGCAGCGCGGAGTGCGTCGATCAGCGCAGTTCGAACTGGTCCGCGTCCAGCATCGCCGGGAAGCGCTCGCGGAAACCCTTGAGCTCGGGCGCCAGCAGCGTGGTCGTCACCACGACCTCCATCTCGCCGCACTCGCTGATCGCATGGCCGGTGAAGTCGATCACTACGCTTTCGCCCGCGTACTGCAGGCCGTTGCCATCGATCGCGACACGGTTGACGCCGGCGACGTAGCAAAGGTTCTCGATCGCACGCGCGCGCAGCAGCGTCTTCCAGGGATAGTTGCGCACCGAGGGCCAGTTGGCGACGTAGATCAGCAGGTCATAGTCGAGGTCGTTCTCGCGTTCGACGTTGAACCTGTTTCGCGAAAACACGGGGAAGCGCAGGTCGTAGCAGACCAGCGGGCAGATCCGCCAGCCCCGCCACTCGACCGTCAGCCGGTCGCGACCCGCGGCATAGCGCTCGTGCTCGTTCGCGTAGCGGAACAGGTGTCGCTTGTCGTAGGTCTGCACGCGGCCGTCAGGCGTCACGAACAACAGGCGATTGAACACGCCGTCGTCGGTCCGCAGCTGCACGCTGCCCGTGACCGCCGCATCCAGCCGCGCCGCCCAGTCGCGCATCCACTGCACGGTCGGCCCATCCATCGTTTCGGCATTGCCGATGGCGTCGTTCGAGAATCCGCTCGTGAACGTTTCCGGCAGGATCACGAGGTCCGTGACACCGCGCAGCGCCCCAATGAGGCCGCCGTAATACTCACGGTTGCCTTCCGGGTCGTGCCAGCGGGTATTGCCCTGGACGAGCGAGATGCGCAGGTTCTGCATGGTTCGGTCCTCGGTGCCGCGGTGACGCGGCAGGTGCAACGGAAATGTTCAGTGATCGATAGCAGGCGTTCGACGGGCACGCAAACGCATGTATGCCACGCGCGGAAACAGGTGCTTAGAGCATGCGCAGCCGCTCGACCGCGGCGTCGAGCGTCGCCTCGTTCTTTGCAAAACACAGTCGCGCGAGCCGCTGACCGACGGGCGGCGTGCCGTAGAACGGCGACAGCGGAATCGCGACGACGCCCTTCTCGATCGTAAGCCAACGGCAGAACGCGGCATCGTCCAGATCGCTGACATCCGAATAGTCGACGAGCTGGAAGTAACCGCCCGGTACCGGTAGCGGCTTGAGCCGTGTCGTCAGCAGCTGCTCGCGGAAGCGGTCACGCTTGGCCTCGTAGAAGGCGCCCAGCCGTTCGTAATGTTCGGGCTCGGCCTCGATCATCTCGGCGAACGCGAACTGCGCCGGGGTGAAGGTGCAGAAGGTGTTGTACTGGTGCACCTTGCGGAACTCGACGCTCAGCGCCGGCGGTGCAATGCAGTAGCCGACCTTCCAGCCCGTGCAGTGGTAGGTCTTGCCGAAGCTCGAGATCACGAATGCGCGCTCGCGCAGTTCCGGATACCGCAACGCGGACTCATGCTGGCGACCGTCGAACACGATGTGCTCGTAGACCTCGTCGGACAGCAGGTAGATATCCGTGCCCTGCAGCAATTCGATCAAGGCGCGGATATCGGCCTCGTCGAACATCGCGCCCGAGGGGTTGTGTGGGGTGTTGATCATCAACATGCGCGTGCGCGGCGTAACCGCGGCGCGGATCGCCTGCCAGTCCGGCGCGAACGTCTGCGGGTCGAGCGGCACGTGCACCGCGACGCCGCCGGCAAGCTCAATCGCGGGCTCGTAGCAGTCGTAGCAGGGATCGAGCACGATGACCTCGTCGCCGGGCCGCACGACCGCGTGCACCGCGTCGAGAATCGCTTCGCTGGCGCCGGAGGTCACCGTGACTTCGAGATCTGCATCCGGCCGATAGCCGTAGCAGCGTTCGGTCTTCGCAGCGATCGCCTCCCGCAGTGCGGGAATGCCCGTCATCGGCGAATACTGGTTGCGCCCGTCGCGCATCGCACGGGCAAGCGCGTCACTGAGGCGCCCAGGCACGTCGAAGTCGGGGAACCCTTGGCCGAGGTTGACCGCACCGTGCTCGATCGCCAGTTGCGACATCACGGTGAAGATGGTCGTGCCGACCTTCGGCAGCTTGGTCTGGGGCGTGGGCGTCATCGCGTGGCCATGTGAAGGCGGGCTGCCGAGTTTACGTAAAGGCCGCGGTATGCGGCGCGAAGCGGTTGCATCGGCCAGTCCGTGCAAGGACACTGCCGCCATGCAGGAATTCCAGATCGTCGACGCGACAGACCTCGCGCGTGCCTATGCAGCGGCCGACTATGCCGTGGAGCTCGACGGGCGCACGGTTGCGCTCAGGGTCGGCGAGTTCGCGACCGAGCTGGAGTCGAGCCTGACCGCGCGCCGGTACGCATTCATCACGGCCTGGAATCCCGCTTCGTCGCCGCGTGCAGGGCGCGAGAATGAAGTCGCCGATGGACAGCTGCGCGAACGCCTGGACGGGCACGGCGCCAAGCGCATCCCCGCGTGGGCACAAGCGCCCGACGGACGCTGGCGCGAGCAGGGCTGGATGGTGCTCGACCTGCCGGCCGGGGATCTCGACACGCTCGCGCGGGACTTCGGCCAGGCCGGTACGCTGCAGTGGGCGCGCGGCGAACCCGTGTGCCTGCGGATGATGATGGCGGCCCCGATGCAAGCGGCCGAGATGCCCTGCGTCGACTGGGTAGAATGACGCCTCCGCGGCCGCAACGGCTGCCTGCAGCGCCCCGATGGACACCCAGACCCCAAGCGCCCCGCCGCTGCTGCAGGCCCGTGGCTTGCGCTTCGCGCGCAATGACGAGCCTGTCTTCGGCCCGCTAGACTTCGCGGTCGACGCGGGCGAAGCCCTGCTCGTACAGGGCGGGAACGGTGCGGGAAAGACGACGCTGCTTCGCGTGCTCGCCGGCCTGCTGCGGGCCGACGGCGGGGAGATCGACATCGACGGACAGCGCGCGCGCGCGGCGCGCCGGGCGCGGGCGATCGCCTACCTCGGCCACCTGCCGGGATTGAAGGGCGATCTCAGCGCGCTGGAAAACCTGGAGTTCCTCTGCGGCCTGCAGGGGCGCAGGCGCAACCAGCGTCCTGAGAGCGCGCTCGCGATCGTCGGCCTTACCGGCTACGAGGACGCCCTCGCCCGCCAACTGTCGGCCGGCCAGAAGAAGCGGCTTTCGCTCGCACGCCTGTGGCTGTCCCCTTCCCCGCTGTGGCTGCTGGACGAGCCGTACGCGAATCTCGATCTCGAGGGCATCGAACTGGTCAACCGCATGGTGCAGGCCCACCTGCGAGGCGGCGGCGCGGCCCTCGTGACCACCCACGGGGCTTATGCGGCGCCGCCGGTGCGGACCCGGATGCTGGTTCTGGAGAAGGCCGCATGAGCGCGCCGTCGGCTGTCCTGCCCGGCCTGCTCGGCTCCGCCCGGGCGCTGATGGCCCGCGACCTGCGGCTGCTGTGGCGCCGGCGCGGCGACGCGCTGCAGCCGGCGCTGTTCGCGCTGCTCGTGGTCGTGCTGTTCGCGCTTGCGCTGGGGGCGGAGAAATCCCAGCTCGCCGCCGTTGCCGCATCGGTGCTGTGGTTGGCGGTGCTGCTCGCCGGTCTGCTCGCACTGGACACGCTGTTCCGTGGCGACGCCGAGGATGGCTCGCTCGAGCAGTGGATGCTCGCGCCGGTGCCGCTGGCCTGGCTGGTCGGTGTGCGCACGTTCATGCACTGGGCCACGACCGCGCTGCCGCTGCTGGTCGCGACGCCTGCGCTGGGCGAGCTTCTGCACCTGCCACGGGCCCAACTGCCGGTGCTGATGGCGTCGCTCGCGCTCGGTACGCCGCTGCTCAGCCTCCTGGGCGCAGTGGTCGCGGCACTGACGGTTGGGATGAGGCGCTCTGGTATCCTTGTCGCCCTGCTTGCGTTGCCGCTGTACGTGCCGGTCCTGGTGTTCGGCGCGGGGAGCGTGGTGGCGGCGTCACAGGGATTGGACCCGGTCGGGGCCTTGCTGCTCCTTGGAGCCGGCCTGGCGGTTGCGATCGTGCTTGCGCCGGTTGCGGCGGCCGCCGCGATTCGCATTGCCCTGACCTGAACAAGCGTTTGTTTCCTGTCTTCGATCAAGCCGCGACCGGCTGCGGTACGCGACACTCAGCCCTGCCCGGGGCCCCGCCTCACCGGCGGGCCGGACCGACACGATGAATCCGATCCTGCGCTGGTTCCACCAACTCGGCTCGCCGCCGACCTTCGATCGCTTCGCCGCCCGCTGGGCCCCCTGGGGCTACGGCCTCGGGCTGCTCGTGATGGGGTTCGGGCTGTACGGCGCACTGTTCGAAGTGCCGGCCGACTACCAGCAGGGCGACAGCTTCCGCATTCTGTACATCCATGTCCCGGCCGCCTGGATGAGCCTGTTCGTGTTCGGGCTGATGGCGTTCTACGCCGCGATCGCGCTGATCTGGCGAATCAAGCTCTGCGAGATTCTCGCGATGGCCTGCGCGCCGATCGGTGCCGGATTCACCCTGATCACGCTCGCGACGGGATCGATCTGGGGCAAACCGATGTGGGGCACCTGGTGGGACTGGGACCCGCGCCTGACCACCGAGCTGATCCTGCTGTTCCTGTATCTGGGCGTGATCGGCCTGTACAACGCGATCGACGACCGCCGCAGTGCCGCGCGCGCGGCCGGGCTGCTCGCGATCGTCGGCGTGGTGCTGTTGCCGATCATCCGCTACTCGGTGGTGTGGTGGAACTCGCTGCACCAGGGCCAGACGATCCGCCTGTTCGGGCCGTCGTCGATGGACGAGAGCATGGTCATGCCGCTGGTATGGATGGTGATCGGCACGAAGTTCTGGTTCGCGGGCGCCCTGCTTGCACGCGCGCGCGGCGACAACCTGCGGCGCGAGTCGGGCAAACGCTGGGTCGCAGAACTGGCGCAGGGCGGCCGGCCGTGAGCTACCAGAACTATGTGATCGCCGCCTACACGGTATTCGTAATCGTGCTGGGCTGGGACTTCGTCGCCGCCCGCCTGCAGATTCGGCGCGAACTGCGAAACGCGCAGCGCCGCGCCGCCCGTGAAGCTCCACGTCCGGTTTCCGGAGAACTGAAACGATGAACCCGATCCGTCGCCGCCGCCTGCTTTGGGTGGCTGCCCTCGTCGTCGCCGCCAGCCTGGCTGCTTCGCTGGTCGCGATGGCGCTGCAGCGCAACGTCGCCTATCTGTACACCCCAAGCGAAGTGCTGCGCGGCGAAGCCGGGGAGCAGGCGCGTTTCCGGCTTGGCGGCATGGTCGCCGCCGGCTCGTTCGAGCGCACGCCCGGCTCGCTGGAGGCCCGCTTCAAGGTCACCGACGGGGACGCGCTGATGCCGGTGACCTATACCGGCATCCTGCCCGACCTGTTTCGCGAAAAGCAGGCGGTCATCGCGACCGGCCGCATGGAAAACGGCCGCTTCGTCGCCGAAGAAGTGCTCGCCAAGCACGACGAGACCTACATGCCGAAGGAAGTCGCCGACAAGATGGGCGTCGCGCATACCAAGCACGACGTGGACGCGGCCAAGGCCGCGCCGGCGATGCAGCAGTAATGGCCGAGCAGACTCCCGGCCGCGCCGAGCGCACGCGCCCGGCCCCACCGGCGGCGCCGTCGCGCAAGCCTGATGCCGTCCCCGCCTGTGGCTGCCAGACGTTCGGGTCGCCGTTCGGCCTCGTTACCCGAGCGCCGGCGCCACGCACTCCCGCGCGCGCGCGCCGCCGGCCGGAGTAACCACGATGCTGCCCGAACTCGGCCAGGTCGCCCTGGTCCTCGCACTGCTGCTGTCCGTCATGCAGGCGGTGCTTCCGCTGGCCGGCGCCCATCGGGGCATCGAACCGTGGATGGCGACCGCGCGCCCGGCCGCGTACGCCCAGCTCGGGCTGGTCGCGTTCGCGTTCGTCGCGCTGACCTGGGGCTTCGTCACCCAGGATTTCTCGCTGCGGTACGTCGCGCAGAACAGCAACTCGCTGCTGCCGGTGATCTATCGCTACACGGCCGTCTGGGGTGCCCATGAGGGATCGTTGCTGCTTTGGACGCTGATCCTCGCACTGTGGACCGCCGCGGTCGCGCGCTTTTCGCAGCGCCTACCCATGCCGGTGATCGCCCGCGTGCTCGGCGTCATGGGCATCGTCAGCGTTGGTTTCCTTGCGTTCCTGATCTTCACCAGTAATCCGTTCGAACGCCTGCTGCCCGCGGCCGCGGAAGGCCGCGACCTGAACCCGCTGCTTCAGGACCCGGGAATGATCATCCACCCACCGATGCTCTACATCGGCTACGTGGGCTTCTCGGTGCCGTTCGCATTCGCGATCGCAGCGCTGCTCGACGGCCGCATCGATGCTCGCTGGCTGCGGTGGACGCGCCCGTGGACGAACGTGGCCTGGGCCTTCCTGACGATCGGTATCGCGCTCGGCTCCTGGTGGGCGTACTACGAACTCGGCTGGGGCGGCTGGTGGTTCTGGGACCCGGTCGAGAACGCGAGCTTCATGCCGTGGCTGGTTGGCGCGGCGCTGCTGCACTCGCAGGCGGTCACCGAAAAGCGCGGCAGCTTCCGCGGCTGGACGCTGCTGCTGGCGATCGCGACGTTCTCGCTCTCGCTGCTCGGCACGTTCCTGGTGCGTTCGGGCGTACTGACCAGCGTGCACGCATTCGCCGCCGACCCTGCGCGCGGCGTGTTCGTACTCACCTTCCTCGGCATCGTGATCGGCGGCTCGCTGCTGCTGTACGCGCTGCGTGCACCCTCCGACGACCCGGACGTTTCCGACCCTCGCACTTACTTCGCCGCCAGTTCTCGCGAGACGCTGCTGCTGGCCAACAACCTGCTGCTGTCGACCGCATGCGCGATGGTGCTGCTCGGCACGCTTTACCCGCTGCTGGCGGATGCGCTCGAACTCGGCAAGATCTCGGTCGGCCCGCCGTACTTCGCGTTGATGTTCATGCTGCTGATGGCGCCGCTGGTGCTGCTGCTGCCGTTCGGGCCGTTGACGCGCTGGCAGCGCGATCAGCCGTCGCGGCCGATCGCGATGCTTGCCCCGTGGCTGGGCCTCGCGCTCGCGGCCGGTGCAGCGGCGTTCTTCCTTGCGCCCCAGGGGCCGTGGAAGGTCGCGGCCGGCGTCGCCGGTGCCGTGTGGGTAGGCGGGGGCACGCTACGCTTCCTGTGGTCGCGCCTGCGTGGGGACGGTCGCCTCACGGCCGAGATGCTTGGCATGACGCTGGCGCATCTGGGCGTCGCGGTATTCCTGATCGGCGCGCTGCTGGTCGAAGGGCTTAGCGTGCAGCGCGAAGTCGCGCTGCGGCCCGGCCAGACGCTCGACATCGCGGGCCGCAGCCTGCGCTTCGAAGGCGTCGCGCGCCTTCCGGGGCCGAACTACACCGCCGATCGCGGCACGGTCACGATGGTTGACCAGGACCGCAGCGTCACTGTGCTGCATCCGGAAAAACGCGCGTACGCCAGCGGCGGCCAAGTCATGACCGAGGCGGCGATCGACCGCGGCGTGACGCGCGATTTCTACGTAGCGCTGGGCGAACCCCTCGGCGACGGCGCATGGGCGGTACGCGTGCACGTCAAGCCGTTCGTTCGCTGGGTCTGGGGCGGCGCGTTGCTGATGATGCTCGGCGGACTCGTCGCAGCGACGGACCGTCGCTTCCGGCGCGATGGGTCGGTTCGTGACGGCAATGGGTCGCCGGATTCGCGATCCGGCCACGACTCCCGCTGCGGTGCGACGCGGTCGCCCGACAACCGACTGGACGGCTCTGCGCCCGCAGGAGAGACAGGCACATGAAACGCTCACGCTGGATCCCGCTCGCGGTATTCGCCCTGCTGGCCGTGCTGCTGGGCGCAGGCGTATGGCTGAGCCGCAACCCGAACCGCGAGGCGCTGCCGTCTCCTTTGATCGGCAAGCCCGCACCGGCGTTCGCGCTGCCCGTGCTGCACGAACCCGGCCGGACCGTCACGAACGCCGACCTTCGCGGCGCGCCGTACCTGCTCAACGTCTGGGGCAGCTGGTGCCCCGCGTGTCGTGATGAGCATCCCGTGCTCACGCGTTTTGCCGAGACGCGCCGGGTGCGCGTGATCGGCTTCAACTGGAAGGATGAACCGGTGGACGCGCTGCGCTGGCTCGAACAGTTCGGCAATCCCTACTGGCTGGTGATCGCCGATCGCGAGGGCGAAGCCGCGATCGATTGGGGCATCTACGGCGCACCCGAGACCTTTCTGGTCGATGCCGCGGGCATCGTGCGCTGGAAGCACGTGGGCCCGATGAGCGAAGCGACCGTTCGCGACGAACTGCTGCCGCGCCTTGCCGAGCTGGAGCGCCGCTGATGCGCGCATTGCATTTCCTGGGCCCGGGTTCGACCGCGTTGCTACGCGGCCTGATGCATCAAGCCGCAGCCGCATTCCTGCTGGGCCTGCTGGTGGCGCTCTCGGGGCCGGCGTTCGCTCAGCCCGTGACCGATCCGGCGCCGTTGCAGTTCGCCGACCCGGTCGAGGAGCGGCGCTTCCAGTCGCTGGTCGCCGAGCTGCGGTGCGTGATGTGCCAGAACCAGTCGCTGGCCGACTCGAACGCGCAGATCGCCGTCGACCTGCGCCGCGAAGTGCTCACGCTGATCCGTGAGGGCCGCAGCGATGGCGAAATCCGGCAATTCCTCGTCGAGCGCTACGGCGAGTTCGTGTTGTACCGCCCACGAGTCGGTGCAGCGACTTGGCTGTTGTGGTTCGGCCCGGTCGTGCTGCTGATTGGCGGGGCACTCGTCGTTGCGCGCATCGTGCGGCGACGGGCGCCTCAGCCGGGATCCGCGCCCGACAACGATCCGGAGTGGTGACGTGCCCGCCTTCTATGCCATCGCCGCAGTAATGGTGCTGCTCACGCTGTTTGCGGTGACGCGTCCACTGTGGCGCCCGCGCGCGGTCGTCGGAGTCGGCGTGACAGCCACGCTGGCGCTCGGTACGGCTCTGCTCTACTTCGCGGTCGGTACGCCGGCGGCGCTGGACCCCGCCCAGCGGAAGGCGCCGGAGACGCTGGCCGACGCGATCGCGCAGCTCGAAGCGGAGCTCGAACGAAATCCCGAACGCGCCGAGGGCTGGCACGTCCTCGCTCGTGCGTACGCGAGCGAAGGGCGCACGCAGGAAGCGCTGCGGGCGTTCGCCCAGGCCATCCGTCTCGCGCCTGATGCGGACGTGCTCGCCGAAGCGGCCGAAACGCGTGCGCGCGGCGCAGCGGACCGCCGCTTCGACGCCGAAGCCGTCGCGATGCTTCGCCGGGCGCTGGAGCTGCAGCCCGCGCATCAGCGCGCGCGCTGGTTCCTCGGCATCGCCCAGCGGCAGGCAGGCCAGCCGGCCGAAGCAGCACGCACCTGGGAACCGCTTCTCGCCTCAGTGGACCCGCAAACGGCCGCCAGCCTGCGCCCGCAGATCGATGCGGCGCGTGTGGATGCGGGGCTGGAACCGCTGCCCGAAAGCCCGGCCGAGCCAGCGGACCCCGGCCTCGACATCCGCGTCTCGCTGTCGCCCGAGTTCGCGGAGCGCGTCCCCGCGGGCGCGGCCGTGTTCGTCATCGCACGTGCGGCCGGCACGGTCATGCCGGTCGCGGTCGAGCGGCTGCCCGCGACGGCGTTCCCGATCACGCTCCGGCTCGATGACAGCGACAGTCCAATGCCGGCGGCGCGCCTGTCCCAGCTCGACAAGGTCGAAGTACTCGCACGCGTCTCCGCCAGCGGCAACGCGTCCGCGCAGCCAGGCGATTTCGCGTCGAGTCCGATCGTTGTCGAAATCGGCAAGGCCGATCCAATCGACCTTTCGGTGGACCGCGTCGTCCCCTGAATCGCGGCGCGCACGGGACTGCATCACCGCACGGGCGGCGATGCAGTCAGCGATCGCCGATGCGACATGTCCTGATACGCCGGCCGGTATACGCGACCGCCATTGTGCGTAGCACTGCCGCTGCAGTGACAATACGCGGCCCGCTGGCCGACGCAGATGCACCGGCGATTGCCAGCGCAGCCCGCGCCCGCTCAAGGAAGCACGTCCGCATGACCGAATTCATCCCTGTCGGAACACGTTTTGTCGACCTGCCGGCGGCATTCCCGATGAGACGCGGCTGCACGCTGCACGGTGGGCGCGTCGCGTACGAAACCTGGGGCACGCTGTCGGCAGCACGCGACAACGGCGTGCTGATCCTCACCGGCCTGTCGCCGGATGCGCATGCCGCATCGAATGACGCGAATGCGGAGCCGGGTTGGTGGGAAGCCATGGTGGGTCCCGGCAAGCCGATCGACACGAATCGTTGGTTCCTCATTTGCGTGAATTCGCTGGGCAGCTGCAAGGGCTCAACCGGCCCCGCTTCGATCAACCCGACGACTGGCGAGCCCTACCGGCTCGATTTCCCCGAACTTTCGGTCGAAGACGGCGCCGACGCGGCCGCGCACGTGGTGCGTGCGCTCGGCATCGAGCAGCTGGCATGCGTCATCGGAAATTCGATGGGCGGCATGGTCTCGCTCGCGTTCCTGCTGCGCCATCCGGGCTCGGCGCGCACGCACATCAACATCTCGGGTGCCGCACGTGCCCTGCCGTTCTCGATCGCGATCCGCTCGCTGCAGCGTGAAGCGATTCGCCTCGACCCGAACTGGAACAACGGCCGCTACAGCGACGAGACCTACCCGGAGTCGGGCATGCGCATGGCCCGCAAGCTCGGCGTCATCACATACCGCTCCGCGCTCGAGTGGGACGGGCGATTCGGACGCGTGCGGCTCGATTCCGACCGCGCGGATGGCGACCCGTTCGGTCTGGAGTTCGAAGTCGAAAGCTATCTGGAGGCACACGCGCGGCGGTTCGTGCGGCGCTTCGACCCGAACTGCTACCTGTACCTGAGCCGCTCGATGGACTGGTTCGACCTCGGCGACTACTGCCGCGAATCGCACGGCAACCACGATGCCGACGCGCGCGGCGGGCTCTCGCTGATCCGGGTAGAAAGGGCCCTTTCGATCGGCGTGCACACCGACATCCTGTTCCCGCTGCAGCAGCAGGAAGAGATCGCCAGCGGGCTAGCCGCGGGTGGCGCCGACGCGCGGTTCCTCCCGCTCGAGTCACCGCAGGGCCACGACGCGTTCCTGGTCGACATCCAGCGCTTCGGTCCGGCGGTGCGCGATTTCCTCGCTGCGCTTTGAGGCTGGCTAGAATGGTTATATGGATATAACCGAACAGCAGTACGCAGCGCCCTGCCCTGACGTCGACTTTCCAGGGCACAACAAATTCATCCGTGCGCTCGACGAGGCGGTGAGCAGTGGCGACGAGCAGGCGGTGACCTCGGCGCTCCGGCACGCGCTCTGCCGTGCGATCCGCGACCCCGAGGTTCTGCTTCCGGCTTGCGTGCACGAGCCGCTCGAGGATCACTACGCGCGCCGCGAGCTGTACCGCAGCCCGCGCCACGGCTACAGCGTGGTGGCGATGACGTGGGCACCGGGCCAAGGCACACCGGTGCACGACCACTGCGGCCTGTGGTGCGTCGAAGGGGTCTGGGACGGCGAGCTGGAGATCACCCAGTACGAACTGCTCGAACAGGAAGGCCCGCGCTTCCGCTTCCGCGCGACAGGCGGCATGCAGGCCGGTCTGGGCAGTGCGGGCAGCCTGATCCCGCCGCACGAGTACCACACGATCCGTAACACCAGCCAGGACACGGTCGCGGTCTCGCTGCACATCTACAAGGCGCCGATGCGCAACTGCGCGATGTTCGTCGCCCACGACGGCGAGTGGTTCGAACGCGTGGAGCGCGCGCTCGAAACGGACTCGGTGGGCTGATCGCGGGGCTGCCCACGCTCGGCAATCCTGCTGTGGGCTTCGCGCTGTGCAGCGACAGCGCATAACGGCGTGCCGGATCACCGGCCTGATGGGTATACTGCGCTCCCGCTGCCGGAGTGGCGGAATCGGTAGACGCAGCGGACTCAAAATCCGCCGCCCTTAAAAGCGTGTGGGTTCGAGTCCCACCTCCGGCACCAGAGTCAGGTCCGCGACTTCAGCGGCTATCGCACTTCCCAAAACCCGCTTGAAACGCGGGTTTTTTGTTGTCCGGCGCCTGACGAGGCCCCAGGCGTTCTCGTTGGGCGCGGCGACGGCAGGGCCGCGCGACGGTGCGATGTCGACAGCCGGCACTCGGACGACGCCGGCTCCCGCATCCCTCCGGGGCCGTGACGTGCGCCAGGCGCGCCGCGCACAACGGCGATCGCTCTTGGCTGCATACGCACTGCGGTTCGCAGGGCCGTCCATCGCCGAGCGCCGGTTCTCCTGACCAACCCCAACCGCACGCAGGGCCGCGACGCGTCGTAGCCTGCGCGCCTAGACCACCGGCGCAGCGGGACGGCGAGGGACTCCAGCGAGCACCTGCTGCACCGTCGCCGCGCTTACCGGCTTGGTCAGGTGCAGGTCGAAGCCCGCCTCCTGCGAGAGCCGCTTGTCGGCCTCTCCGCCCCAGCCGCTCGCGGCAATGAGATACAGGTCGGCGAAGCGCGGGTCGGCCCGCAGCATCCGGGCAAGATCGTGTCCGCTCATCCCCGGCATGCCGATGTCGAGGAACGCCACCTCGGGCTGGAACGCCAGCGCCGCGGTCAGGCCGTCCTGGCCTGTATGTACGCAGCGGGTTTCATGTCCTTCCAGCCTGAGCATCATCGCCAGGCTTTCTGCGGCGTCGACGTTGTCGTCGACGACGAGCACCCGCTTCGGCGGGGTCCGGTCGGGGGCCTCAGGCGTGCGCGCGGGTTGCTCGGGTGCGGCGGGTACGAGCGGCAACGTGACCGTGAACGTACTGCCCCGTCCAAGGCCTTCGCTGCGCGCTTCGATCTTGCCGCCGTGCATCTCGATGAGCCGTCGGGCCAGCGCCAGCCCGATGCCGAGCCCGCCCTGCGCGCGGTCGAGCGTTCGATTGACCTGGGCGAACATGCCGAACACGTCGGCCAGTGAATCGGCCGGAATGCCCATGCCGGTATCGATGACGTGCACGAACGCTTCGCCGTCGCGCTCACCCGCGGACAGCCGGATGTCGCCGTTGTCGGGCGTGTACTTCGCCGCATTCGTGAGCAGGTTGCCGAGCACTTGCGCAAGTCGCGTGGGATCGGCATCGATCCACAGCGGCTGGTCCGGCAGTTCGACCTGCAAACGGTGGTTCGCCGCTTCGATCATCGGCCGGGCGGATTCGACCGCGGCGTTGACCGCCTGTTGCAGAGTGATGCGCTCGCGTCGCAGCGCCACCTTGCCGCGCGTGATGCGCGAGACGTCGAGCAGATCGTCGATCAGCCGGACCATGTGGCCGAGCTGCCGCTCCATCATCTGCCGCGTTCGACGGCCGGTTTCGGGGTCGTCAGTGAGGTTGAGCACCTGCAGGCCCGTGCGCACCGGTGACAGCGGGTTGCGCAGCTCGTGTGCAAGCGTGGCAAGGAACTCGTCCTTGCGGCGGTCGGCCTCGCGCAGCGCGTGCTCGGCCTCCTTGCGCTCGGTGATGTCCATCGACGCGCCGATGAAGCCGAGGAATGCACCGTCCGAGCCGGTGCGCGGGCGCCCGGACGCGAGCAGCCAGCGGTAGGCGCCGTCCCAGCGCATCGCGCGCAGTTCGCAGTTGAACGGGCCGACGCGGTCGCCGTGTTCGGACAGCGCGCTTCGCAGCAGCTCGCGGTCGTCCGGGTGGATCGCCTCCAGCCAGCCGTGCCCGAGTTCGGACTCGGCCAGCCGGCCGGTGAACTCGGACCAGCGCCGGCTGACATAGCTGCAGGCGCCGTCGGCGTCGCAGACCCAGATCATCATGGGCGCCGTATCGGCCATCTGGCGGAACCGCGCTTCCGACTCACGCAGCGCCGCCGAGGCCTTCGCGCGTTCGATCGCCGGCCACACGCGCGCCACGACTTCCCGCAGCAGCTGCAATTCGTCCGCGCGCCATGAGCGCGGCTCGCCGGCGGCCACCGTCAAGGTGCCCGCCAGCCGCCCCTCGGTGACGTAGGACGCGGCCGCGAGTGCGACCGTGCCGTAGGGGACGTAGGCCGCGGCGTGCTTCGCGGTGAGCCGGTCGGTGCGCACGTCGGCGATGCCAACCGCTTCGCCGGACGCGAGGGTCGCGCCGAGCTCGGAGCTGAAGAACTCGCGCGCATCGTGGACGCCGCTGACCGCCGGCGCCCCGTTGGTCCATTCGTTCAACGTGCGGATCCGGGACCGCTCGAGATCGATGTCCGACAGGGTGCATCGCATGAGCTGCAGGTGCCTGCCGAGCATCGCGAGCACGGCCGGGCCGATGCGGTCGGCGCTCGTCGAGAGTGCGATCGCGCGGTCGACGTCGCCGAGGAACCGCGTGTTCGACTCGACGCGTTTACGGGCCGTGATATCGGTATGCGTCTGCAGCACCGTCGCGGGCCGGCCGAGCGTGTCGCGGCTCAGCACCCAGCGCGCGTGCACGTGGACCTTGCGGCCATCACGCGCCACGTGCGAAAGCTCGCCGGTCCAGCGGTCCGTGCGCAGCAGCGTGTCCTCGATCTGTTCGACAGGTTCGGG
Source organism: Lysobacter korlensis (assembly GCF_042434515.1). Taxonomy (NCBI): domain Bacteria; kingdom Pseudomonadati; phylum Pseudomonadota; class Gammaproteobacteria; order Lysobacterales; family Lysobacteraceae; genus Lysobacter; species Lysobacter korlensis. Next base: position 502,878 of record NZ_JBHLTG010000003.1, on the reverse strand, counting down.
GAACTCGGTATTCAGCAGCCTGCGGACGACCTGCCCCACAGCCTCGTCGGCCGAGAACCCGTACATCTCGACGGCGCCGCTGTTCCAGTAGCTGATCCGTCCCCGAAGGTCGCGGATGATGATCGCGTCGGTGGTCAGGTCGAGCAGACGTGCCTGGTCGGCGATCTGGCGCTCGTCGCGCTTGCGCTCGGTGATGTCGGTAATCGTCCCGAGCATGCTCTCGGGCTGGGAGTCGGGGCCGAACATGGCCCGTCCGCGCGCTTCGATCCACACGATCCGTCCGCCCGCATGCACGATGCGGAACACGGCCTCGAGCAGGCTGCCGTGCTGCACGGCCTCCCAGAAAGCCGCGCGCACCGCGGGCTGGTCATCGGGGTGCACCAGTTCCATCACCCCGGCCCGCGTGGCAACCACTTCGGCGGACGAGAGGCCCGTGACCTGGCCGCACTCGGGCGAGAACGTCATCTCGCCACTGCGTATGTCGAGCTTCCAGAGCCCTGTCCGCGATGCTTCGAGCGCTAGCCGCAGGCGGGCTTCGCTGAGCACGAGTGCCTTCTGCGCGCGGCGCTCGTCAGCCACGACCGCCAGCGCCAGCGTCATCGTGGAGATCACTGCCACGAACAGCTGAAGGTCGAGATATCGCGGCGGACCGCCCGGCCGAGTGAACGGCCCGAGGCCGATCGTGGTGCCCCAGATCGCGCAGATCACGATCACGAGCGTTACGACGACCGCGCCGCGCAGACGCAGCGCGAGGGCCGCCCACACCAGGGGTACGAAGGACAGGAACGTGAAGAACCGCCGCTCCGCCCCATCCGACAGGAACATCACGGCACTGACCCCGGCGGCCAGTGCGACGCAGGCCGCCAACTGCAGCCACCAGCGCCGCGAGCGCGGCACGCGGCCATTGCTCCAGACCAGGATCAGCGATGCCACCACCAGCACGCCGGTGAGGTCGCCGAGATACCAGTTGACCCCCATGAAGAAGCCGTCGGCGCGGTGCAGCGCCAGCGACTCGACCATCGCCAGCGCACCGACCGTGGCCGCGATGAGCGTCGACACGAGCGCCGCCCCGACGAACAGCAGAACGTCACGGAAGCGTTCGAACGCCCGGTTGAAGCCCGACCGTCGCAGCGCCCAGGCTGCGACGCACGCCGACGCCGCGTTGCCGAGCGCGATGACGACGAGCAGCCAGACCGCATGCGGAGACTCGTTGATCCAGGCCGCGGCCAGATAGCCGACCACGATCGCCGGCCACCACCGCAACTCCAACAGGATCAGGGCGGCGAACGCGACGCCGGCCGCCGGCCAGACCGGCGAGGCCGCGCCGCTGGTCACGGCCCAGCGCAGCCCGAGCACGGCCAGTGCGGCGTACGTCAGCGCGACGAATACGAACCGCGCGACCCCGACAACAGTCGGTACGCGACGCGGACGTGTCGGTGGGTTGCGAGCGGGCTCGATCGTGTCAGCCAGTGTCTGCACTGCAGGGAATTTCGTTACGCGGGCGCTAACGGTAGCAGAGCGGGCATCAACTCCCCCTCGAAAAGGGCATCGCGGGACGCTTAAGCACGTTCGCCGGGCCGGTTTTCGCAAGCGCCAAGCGGCGCTTAGCGCGTCGGCATCCGGCTGCAAACGGGGCGGCCTGCGCCTGCTGGCGCCTCATCCGACGCGGCGCGCGTCTCGCCCCGAACAGGCGCCCACGGTGGCGAAGCACGGGGCTCGCGAGCTGGCGACCGCTATCGCGACCACGGCCACCAGCCGCGCCCGGTCGCCGCGTAGCGATCCGCCGCGCGTTCAAAGCGGTTACGCACACTGATACCGCCGCACAGCAGGTAAAGCGGCAGGAACAGCGGCCCAAGCACCATGTACTGGTAGACGTGTGCGCGCTCATGGTCCGCGAGCACCACCGACGGCTCGACGCAACGGCCGGCACGGTGGGCGTAGGTATGACACGGCACGTCGAGGTCGACTCCGGTGTGCAGGATCACGTTACCCAGCGTCATCGCCCCACCCGGCCCCCAGGGCCAGCGATGGAAGACGATTGCCAGGTCCTGCTGCCGCCATTTCGGACGCGCACCGAACACGGCGCCGAGCGCACCGAGCAGCAGCCCGATCGCGGTATTCGGTGACGTCCACAGCGCGCCGAGCAGAAGACCGGCGCGACCTAGGCCCGTCAGCGGCTTTCCTCGGGCATCAGAAGCCACAGCAGCAGGTACACGATGATGCCGGGGAACGCCGCCGACGCGATCGACACGACCACGAACAGCACCCGCACCAGGCCGGAACTCCAGCCGAACCGGCGCGCGATGCCACCGAGGACGCCGGCAATCATGCGGTCGTGCCTTGAACGTACGAAGGGTCGCGATGTCGTCATGACCGTCCACCTCGCAAAGGTTGTCCTGAACCGAGTCTAGGCCGGCGCGGTGAGCGCCGCGTCAGCCCGGCGCCAGGCCGCGAGCCCCAATCGAGCCCGCGACGCCTCGACGTTCGGGCCGCCCTGAACTCAATCGCCCGAGCGCGACGCCAGCCATTCGTGGATCGACGAGGGCACTTCCTTCTGCGCCCGCCCCGACACGTAGATGCCGATGTGGCCGCCACGGAACGACAGCTCGCTGTAGTCCTCCGTGCCGACCAGTCCCCCCAGCGCCTGCGAAGCCGCGGGCGGCACCAGATGATCCTGCTGGGCGAACACGTTGAGCACGGGCATCTTCAGATTCGCCAGATCGACCTCGCGCTCGCCGATGCGCACGCCGCCGTTGACGAAGCCGTTCGCTTGATAGAACTGCTTGACGAACTGGCGGAACGCTTCGCCGGCCTGGTCAGGCGAATCGAAGATCCACTTTTCCATGCGCAGGAAATCCTCGAGCGCCTGGCGGTCGTCGAGGATGTCGACAAGGCCCACGTACTTCTGCACGAACAGCCGCCACGGCTTGAGCATCAGGTAGCTCAGGTTCATCAGGTCGGCCGGTACGTTGCCGAGCGTATCGACGAACAGATCGACGTCGACGCCGCGCGCCCAGTTCGCAAGCATGTTGTCGCCGGTGTGGAAATCCACCGGCGTCACCATCGTGACCAGGTTGCGGATCTTCTCCGGGTGCAGTGCGGAGTAGCACAGCGAGAACGCACCGCCCTGGCAGATGCCGAGCAGGTTGATCGAATCGAGCCCATGCGAGCGCCGCAGGTGGTCGACCGCGCCGCCGAGGAAGCGCTCGATGTAATCCTCCAGCTCGAGGAAGCGGTCGGAACGATCCGCGTAGCCCCAGTCGAGGATGTAGACGTCCTCACCGCGCTCGAGCAGCCCACGCACGATCGACTTGTCGGACTGCAGGTCGACCATGTACGGCCGGTTGACCAAGGCGTAGCAGATCAGCAGCGGCACGCTCGCGGTCGGCTCTTTCTCGCCGCGGAAGCGGTACAGCGCAACCTTGCCGTCGCGCCAGACTTCCTCGCGCACGCTGGCGCCGTAGTCGTAGTCGCCGACCGACCGCAGCGTTTCGAATGCCGCGCCGAGCTTGGCGCGCATCTGCGAGGCCTCGCGCGCGAGGGACTCGGCTGTGAGGTTCAGTGGGCCAGTAGTTTGCTGAGCAGTCATGAGCGCTTCTTACCTGATTTCGGGGCCTCTGCCGCCTTGGCGGGCTTGGCCTTCTTCGCATCTTTCGCCGCCGCGCGCGGCTTGGCGGCAGACTTCACAGCTGCGGCATCGCTGCTACCGGAATCGGCCGCATCTTTGGCCGCGGACGCCTTGCCCGCGCCGTTCGGGGAACCGCCACTGGCCTGCGACGGGGCCGCATCCGCCCCGCCCGTCAACGAGGCAACCGCGTCGCGCAACCGGCGCATTTCGCGCTCGAGCTGCACGATCTTGCGATGGGCCGAATCCACTTCGCTTCGCGTCGGCGTACCCAGCAGCTGGCCGAGCTGCTCGATCTCGCGTTGGACGCTCGCGCGCAACCGCATCTGCGAGTCGACCAGTGCGCCATACGTGTCGCGGAAGCGCTGCGACAATGCGATCTCGGCGTACGCGTCCTCGGCCGCGTCGATCCACAGATCGAACAGCGCGCGGCTCGACTCCAGCTGCCGGCCCGGCTCGCTGCGCTCGGCAAGCTTCTGCTCGAACCGCACGAACGCCTGCTGCGCCGCCTCGCTCATCAGCTCGGCGAATGCGCGGTTGCTGTCCTGATGATCGATCTGCGCCAGCGCCAGTTGCTGCCAGCGCTCCTGGTGCTCGCGGGTAAAACCAAACGTCGGCAGCCCCATCCATGCACGCGCATCCGGCGCGCCACCCTGCATCGCCTGCAGTGCAGGCAGCAGGGGCTTCATCTGGGCGATCCAGCTTTCCATGCCCTGCTGACCAGGGCGCGACATCGCCGCGAACACATCGGTAAACGCGGTAGCGGCATTGCCACCTAGCGCCTGCTTCCACGCCGATGCGATCTCGCTGGCGCTCGCATCGCGTCCGGCGAACTGCGCCGCCAGCTGTTGCATCTGCCCGTACCAGCCACCCGCCTGCTCGCGGAAGCGGCGCATCAGTTCCTCGCCCGGATTGACCGGTTCGGGGCGCGCGGTCCCCGTCATCTGTGCCCACCAGGCGTTGGGGTCGCCCCATGCGGGCTGCGCCGGCTGATGCGCCGGAGTCATGCCCGCGCCGCGCATCATGTCGGCCCACGCGGTCCAGTATTGCCGGGCCGCCTCGTTGAAATCGCCCGTACCGGCTCCGCCGATACCGCCTGCTCCGAATCCTTGCATCGTTGCCATTCCTCCGCGCCACCTGAGCGCTACAGGGGCCGGATCATAACAACGCGGGTGTTGCAGGATGTCGGCGCCTCAGGGCTTGGGAATCCGCAGCGTCTTGCTGATCATCAGCGAGCCCGACAGCGCGAACATCAGCACCAGCGGGTGGAACTGCCACGGCCCGAGGTGCACCACGCCGAACCACAGCTCGCGGCCGATGTCGCCCCGCGCAGCCGCGACGGCCAGCACGATGACGAGGAGCAGGCTGGTCGGGATTGGCGTGCCCTCGAAGTACTTCACCTTGCCTTCGTCGCCCGCGAGCTGCTCGGCTGTGACGTTGTAGCGCGCGAGGCGGCTGACGCCGCAGCCGACGAAGTAGCTGAGCACGATCCAGTCCCAGCCGCCCTGCAGGCCACACGCGTACGCCAGTGCGGCGGGCGCGACGCCGAAGCTGATCACATCGGCCAGCGAGTCGAGCTCGCGTCCCAGCGTCGATGCAGACTTGCGCCAGCGCGCAACGCGGCCGTCGAGAGCGTCGAATACGAACGCGAGCGGGATCAGCGCCATGCCGATCAGCAGGTCGCGCACGCCGCCTTCCTGCTGCAGAAATCGCATCGCCGCAAAGATCGCGCCGGTGCCGCAGAACGCATTCGCCAGCGTGAACCAGTCGGCCAGGTGGAAATCGCGAAGCATCGAGAAGTGGCGTGGCATGCGCGGCTCCAGGCACCGGAAGAATCTCCAGCCTGCCAACCACGGGTGTGATGGGCAAGTCGGCGCAACAGCGAGCCTGGGGATTCGCGGGACGGCGCGTCCTCACGCGACCTGTCCAATGCCGCGGCCAGAATCGCGAAGGATCGATGCTGCCACGACCGGGATGCCGACCTTCAATGTCCTGACCGTCAACGCCCACATGGGCTTCGACCTGCTAAACCGCCGCTTCGTGCTGCCGGAGCTGCGCGACGCGATTCGCAGCGTGGGCGCCGATCTGGTGTTCCTGCAGGAGGTCATGGGCGCGAATGCGCGTCACGCGCGGCGCCATCCGAACTGGCCGCAGGGCACGCAGTACCAGTTCCTCGCTGACGAGATCTGGCCGCACCATGCGTACGGCCGGAACGCCGTCTACCCCGACGGGCATCACGGCAATGCCCTGCTGTCGACGTTCCCGATCCTGCGTTACGACAACCGCGACGTCTCGATCGACGGGCACGAAGGCCGCGGCTTGTTGCATGCCGTGCTCGAGCTTCCGGACGGTGTCGAGCTGCATGCGGTCTGCGTGCACCTCGGCCTGCGCGAATCCCATCGCCAGCGGCAGCTCGACCTGCTGGCCAGGCTCGTCCATGACGAGATTCCCGCCGAGGCGCCGCTCGTGGTGGCGGGCGACTTCAACGACTGGCGCGTGCGGGGTCATGGGCAGGTGCTGCGCTGCGGGCTGCACGAGGCGTTCGAGCAGACCTGCGGCAGCCTGGCCCGGTCATTCCCGGCACGCTACCCGACGCTGAGGCTGGATCGCATCTATCTGCGCGGCCTGCGTGCCGAGCACGCCGAGGCGCTGTGCAGTCGCCCGTGGTCGCACCTGTCCGACCATGCGCCGCTGCTGGCCCGCGTCGCTGCATGAGCGATCGCTCGCACTTCGATCCGCGGAACGTCACTTGCCGCTGGCGCGACGGCAATTCGGTGCGCCTGCTCGAAAACGGTGACGAGTTTTTCCCGCGCGCGTTCGAGATGATCGACCGGGCCGAGCGCGAAGTGATCATCGAGACGTTCATACTGTTCGAGGACCGCGTCGGCCTCGAACTGCACAGCCGACTGGTGGCAGCCGCCAAGCGCGGCGTGCAGGTCCACCTGACCGTCGACGGCTGGGGCTCGCCGACGTTCTCGCACGAGTTCGTCGCCAGCCTGCTCGATGCGGGCGTGCGTTTCCACGTATTCGATCCGCGCCCCAGGCCGTTCGGGCTGCGGCTGTACGTGTTTCGCCGCATGCACCGCAAGCTGCTCGTCATCGATGGCAAACATGCGTTCGTAGGCGGCATCAACTATTCGGCCGACCACATGCTCGATTACGGTCCCGATGCGATGCAGGACTACTCGGTCGAGCTCGAAGGCCCGATCGTTGCCGATATCCACGCGTTCGCGACCGCGCAGGTCTGCATCGACGATGAAGCAAAGGGCGTTGATCAGTCCGATGTGCGGCCGTGCGCTGGCGAGGCGCGTGTGATGTTCGTGACGCGCGACAACGTCCGGTGTCGTACCGACGTCGAGCGTCGCTATATCCAGGCCATCCGGCATGCCGAGCGCGACGTGCTGATCGCAAACGCGTACTTCTTCCCGAGCCACGGCCTGCTGAGCGAGCTGCGCCACGCGGCGCGTCGAGGGGTCTCTGTCACGCTGGTGGTCGGCGCGCGCTCCGACGAGCCGATCGCGACGCTCGGTGCACGTGCGCTCTACAAGCATCTGCTCGATGCCGGGGTGCGGGTGCTCGAGTACAACGTGCGCCCGTTCCACGGCAAGGTCGCGGTGATCGACGATGATTGGGCGACGGTGGGCTCGAGCAATCTCGATCCCTTGAGCCTGTCGCTGAACCTCGAGGCGAACGTGTTCATCCGCGACCCCGCATTCAACCGTCAGCTCCGCGCCCGCCTCGACGCACTGGGCAAGGCCGGTTGTCGCCGCATCGATTACGGCACCCTGCCGCACAGCACGGCCTGGCAGGCGCTGACCGGGCCGATCGCCTACCACCTGATCCGTCGTTTTCCGCGATGGGCCGGGTTGCTGCCCGCGCATACGCCGAGGTCGCTGATGCTGCGCCTGCGGAGCACGCAGGAGGCCGCAGCGTGACGCTGCGCGGCGCCGGCTTCTGGCCGCGTGCCGCACGCGCGGCGATGGTCGTGTTCCTCGTCATCGTCGCGACGCTGCTGGTCCGCTACGCACGCGCGATCGACTGGGGTCGGGTGCTCGAGACACTGGCCGAGTACCGCGCCGGCGAACTGGTGATGGCGGCCGTGCTCGCCGCGACCAGTTTTCTCTTCTACTGCAGCTACGACCTGACCGCCCGCCGCTATACACAGCACACGCTGCCGACGCTGCGGGTAATGGCGATCGCGTTCGTCAGCTACGTCATGAGCCTCAACCTGGGCGCGTTGATTGGCGGCGGTGGATTCCGGCTCCGGCTGTACAGCCACGCCGGCCTCTCGCCCGGCCGCATCATGCGGGTTGCGGGATTCAGCGTGTTCACCAACTGGCTGGGGTATGCGGTGCTCGCGGGCGCGGTGCTGGCCGGTGGCTGGCTTTCCGTGCCCGCCGATTGGCCGGTAACGCCTTTCGCGATGAAGGCCGCCGGAGCTGTGCTGGTCGGCAGCGCGGTGGCGTACCTGGTTGCCTGCGCGACGCTGCACGGACGCCACCTGCGCATACGCGGCCACGTGTTCCACCTGCCGACGCTGCCGATGGGAGTGCTGCAGACGGTGCTCGCCTGCTGCAACTGGCTGGTGATCGCGGGCATTCCCTACCTGCTGCTGCGGGGTCAGATCGAATATCCGGTCGTGCTAGGGGTATTGCTGCTCAGCGGCATCGCCGCGGCCATGGTCCATGTGCCGGCCGGTATCGGCGTGCTCGAGGCCGTCTTCATCGCGATGCTGGACGACCGCCTGCCGCGCTTCGAGATCCTCGCCGCGCTGCTCGCGTATCGCGCGGTCTACTACTTGGCGCCCCTGCTGCTCGCGCTGCCGATGTTCTTCTCGCTCGAGGCGCACTACCGCATCGGGCGCACGCGCGCCGCGCGCGACGCCCGTTCGCCGCCGGCATAAACACGGCTACGACGCGGCGTTCCATCTGCCGCCCTACCCCGCGTGCGAAAGCTCACCATGCTTGCAGTTCCTCACAGGGAGCGCTGCCCATGATCGACCTCTACTACTGGCCCACCCCGAACGGCCTCAAGCTCAAGCTGTTCCTCGAAGAAAGCGGCCTTCCCTACCGCACGATCGATGTCGACATCGGCAAGGGACAGCAATTCGAACCGGCGTTCCTCGCGATCGCACCGAACAATCGCATTCCCGCGATGATCGACCACGCACCGGCTGATGGCGGTCCGCCGGTATCGCTGTTCGAATCGGGCGCCATGCTGCTCTACCTCGCCGAGAAAACCGGCCGCTTGCTGCCGAGCGACATGCGCGCGCGTACCGAGGTGCTGCAATGGCTGTTCTGGCAGATGGCCGGGCTTGGCCCGATGGCCGGGCAGAACGGCCACTTCAACATCTACGCGCCTGAGAAGGTGCCGTATGCGATCGAGCGCTACGAGAAGGAAACCGCGCGGCTGTATGGCGTGCTCGACCGCCGCCTGGCCGACCGCGAGTTCATCGCGGGCGATTACTCGATTGCCGATATCGCCTGCTACCCATGGATCGTGCCGCACGAGTCGCACCACCAGAACCTCGACGACTTCCCGAACCTCAAGCGCTGGTTCGAGGCGATAGGAGCTCGGCCCGCGACGAAGCGCGCCTATGAGGGCGTTCCCGCAAGGCGCGCGCCGCTGACCGACCACGAGCGGCGCGTGCTGTTCGGCCAGACGTCCGCGACGCGCTCGCACTGACCGGCGCGGCAAATCCGGCGCAAAGAAAAAGCGGGCCGAAGCCCGCTTTTTCGTATCCGGCAAACGCCGCGACGGCTTACTCGGCCGCTGCGCCCTCGCCTTCTTCGACGGCCTTCATCGACAGGCGGATACGGCCCTGCTTGTCGACCTCGAGCACCTTGACCTTCACGACGTCGCCTTCCTTGAGCTTGTCGCTGACCTTCTCGACGCGCTCGCTGGAGATCTGCGAGACGTGCACGAGGCCGTCCTTTCCGGGGGAGATCGTGACGAACGCGCCGAAGTCCATGATCTTCGCGACCTTGCCTTCGTAGATCCGGCCCGGCTCGACGTCCGAGGTGATCTGCTCGATGCGCGCCTTCGCGGCCTGGCCGGCAAGTGCGTTGACCGAGGCGATCGTGATCGTGCCGTCGTCCTGGATGTCGATCTGCGTGCCGGTTTCCTTGGTGATCGCCTGGATCACCGAACCGCCCTTGCCGATCACTTCGCGGATCTTGTCCGGGTGGATCTTGATCGTCAGCAGGCGCGGCGCGTACTCGCTGAGCTCGCCACGCGGCGCGGTCAGAGCATTCGCCATCTCCCCGAGGATATGCAGACGACCGGCCTTGGCCTGCGCCAGTGCGGTCTTCATGATCTCCTCGGTGATGCCCTGGATCTTGATGTCCATCTGCAGCGCCGTGATGCCTTCCGACGTACCGGCCACCTTGAAGTCCATGTCGCCGAGGTGATCCTCGTCACCCAGGATGTCGCTGAGCACGGCGAAGTCCGAGCCTTCCTTGATCAGGCCCATCGCGATGCCGGCAACCGGCGCCTTGATCGGCACACCGGCGTCCATCAGCGCGAGCGAGGAGCCGCACACCGATGCCATCGACGAGGAGCCGTTCGACTCGGTGATCTCCGACACGACGCGGATCGTGTACGGGAACTCTTCCATCGTCGGCATGACAGCCAGCACGCCGCGCTTGGCGAGGCGGCCGTGGCCGATCTCGCGACGCTTCGGGCCCATCATGCGACCGGCTTCACCGACCGAGTACGGGGGGAAGTTGTAGTGGAACAGGAAGTGTTCCTTGTACTCGCCACCGACGGCATCGATGATCTGGCCGTCACGGGCCGTGCCGAGCGTCGCCACAACCATTGCCTGCGTCTCGCCGCGCGTGAACAGCGACGAGCCATGGGTACGCGGAAGCACGCTGACCTTCGAGCTGATCGGACGCACGGTGTCCAGCGCGCGACCGTCGATGCGGACCTTCGTCTGCAGCACCGAACCGCGCATCGTCTGGTACTCGAGTTCGCCGAATTCCTTCGTCAGCTCGGCGGGGTTCCAGCCGTTCGCTTCGATCTGCGGGGCCAACTGCTCGATCACTTCCTTGCGCAGTGCCGAGATCGCGGTGCGACGGTCGGCCTTGACGCGGATCTGGTAAGCGTCGGCCAGACGGTTGCCGATCGCGCCCTTGAGCGCTTCGATCATGCCGTCGTTTTTCGCCGGTACCTGCCAGTCCCACTTCGGGTTGCCGACTTCGGCAACCAGCTCGTTGATCGCGTCGATCGCAACCTGCATCTGCTGGTGACCGAACATCACGGCGCCGAGCATCACGTCTTCCGACAGCATCTTCGCCTCGGACTCGACCATCAGGACCGCGTCCTTCGTGCCGGCGACGACGAGTTCGAGCTCGGACTCGGCGAGCTCACTCACGGTCGGGTTCAACAGGTACTGGCCGTTGCGGTAACCGACCTTCGCGGCACCGATCGGGCCCTGGAACGGCGCACCCGTCAGGGCGAGCGCGGCCGATGCGCCCAGGAGCGCCGGGATATCACCGTCGACTTCCGGATTCAGCGACATCACCGTCGCGATGATCTGGACTTCGTTGCGGAACTCTTCCGGGAACAGCGGACGGATCGGCCGGTCAATCAGGCGCGAGGTCAGCGTTTCCTTCTCCGTCGCGCGACCTTCGCGCTTGAAGAAGCCACCCGGGATACGGCCACCGGCGTAGAAACGCTCCTGGTAGTCGACGGTGAGCGGGAAGAAGTCCTGACCCTCACGTGCGGTCTTGGCGGCCACGGCGGTGACGAGCAGCACCGTGTCTTCCATCCTGACGATGACGGCGCCGCCAGCCTGGCGGGCGATCTCGCCGGTTTCCAGCGTTACCTGGTGCTTGCCGAACGTAAAGGTCTTGGTGATTTTTGCCACGTTGTCTAATCCTTCGTTTCGATGCGTTCCGCGCAGGGCCCTTGCCGTGCCCGGTCGATGGAAGACACTCCATCCGGTGTTCTGCCGCGCGGGCTTTTCAGCCCGCCAAAAGCAAACCGCGGCGCATCACTGCGCCGCGGCCGGTATTTCGATCAGCGACGCAGACCGAGCTTCTCGATCAACGCCTTGTAACGCTCGTTGTCTTTCCGCTTGAGGTAATCAAGCAGGCTGCGGCGGCGGTTGACCATCATCAGGAGGCCGCGGCGGCTGTGGTGGTCCTGCTTGTGTTCCTTGAAGTGGCTCTGCAGCGATTCGATGCGAGCGGTGAGCAGGGCAACCTGGACTTCCGGCGAACCGGTGTCGTTGTCGCCGCGCTTGTGTTCCTGGATGACCTGGCTGGTGTCGATGGACATGATGAGTCTCGTGATGCGTGGCCTGCAGAAGCGAACCGGACCGATAGCCCGATGCACCGCCTGGCCCGCCGTTTACGGGTGGGTGTATGCCCTGCGCCGGGGGCGCAAAAAGCGGCGGAAGTGTAACAGTGGCCGCTCTGGATTGCGACCTGCGTCTGGCTCGACCGGCCCGTGGGGATGGCCATTACGGCGCGCCGTCAGGCCGGCACGGCCCATCGAAACAGCCTCTGCGGCGCCAGCAGCGCGCCGTGTCGCTGGCCAAGGCCGAGGCACTTGCCTTGCGCGTTCGCGACGGCCACGACCCCGTCGCCAGCGGGCTCGCACGCTACCGGCTGCCCGTGTCCGAAGCGCACCTGGTGCTCGGGGTCGAGTTCGACCTTCGGAAAATCCACGAGCCCCTGCTCGATCGGCAATAGACATGCATCGAGTGCCACTTCACCTTCGGCCGCGATGTCACGCAATTGCTCGAGCGTGAACATACGTGGCTCGCGGAACGGATCGACCCAGGTCCGCCGCAACACCGTCACGTGCGCCCCGCAGCCGAGCCGCTCCCCGAGGTCGCGTACGAGACTGCGCACGTAGGTGCCCGATCCGCACTCGACTCGTAGGCGGAGCGCCTGGCCATGGTGATCGACCAACTCGAAACGGTGGACCTCGACCTCGCGTATCGGCGCCTCGATCGATTCGCCGCGACGGGCTTTCGCATACAACGGCTCGCCGCCCTGCTTGAGCGCGGAGTAGATCGGTGCGCGCTGCGAGATGCGCCCCTGCAGTGGCGCCATGGCGTCATGGATGACGCCGGGGTCGAGAACCGGCACCGGGCGTTCGAGCAGTACGACGCCGTCGGCGTCATCGGTATCCGTGGTCGCACCGAGTACGGCGGTCGTTTCATAGGCCTTGCGCGAACCAAGCAGCAGGCCTGCGATCTTGGTCGCCTCGCCGAAGCAGATCGGTAACAGCCCGGTCGCAAGCGGATCGAGGCTGCCGGTATGGCCCGCTTTCTCGGCGCGGAACAGGTGGCGCACCTGCTGCAACGCCTGGTTCGAGCTGAGCCCGGCCGGCTTATCGAGCAGGAGGAGGCCGTCCAGCGGCCGGAACACCGTGCGAGATTTCTTGTTCATCACTATTGAGCGCGAGCCGCCGGGGTTCACGAGCGCGGCAGCCGGAACCGGCATTGCGGCGATGGCATCCAGCCGCGCGTCTCGTCGAGCGAGGGAACGGCGGACGCAGTATCCGCGGGATCGGTCAGGAGTCGGACGCTTCGTCCGATTCGAGCGGCGGATTATCGCGGAGCAGGTTGCCGATGCGCTCGCCACGGTCGACCGAATCGTCGTAGTGGAAATGCAGTTCCGGAACGTGCCGGAGCTTCATCGCTCGACCCAGCTCGAAGCGGATTTCCTTCGACATTCCATTGAGCGCCTTGACCGCTTCCTTCGACCGCTCCGGCATCAGCGCGGTGACGAACACCTTCGCGTGCGCCAGATCCCGGGTGATCTCCACGTCCGAGACGCTGACCGAAGGCAGCCCCGTCTCGCGGACGGCTTCGTGCACGAGAGTGCCCAGTTCGCGGCGGAGCTGGGCGGACACACGGTCACTGCGGTGGAATGATTTTGAAGGCACCAGGCAAAAACTCGCAGATTTCGGCATGAAAAAACGTGAAGGCGAGTCGGGCGGCGCTCCGAGGCGCGGCTCCGACCCGCCTCGGCCCGATTACAGCGTGCGCTGCACTTCGATGCGCTCGAAGCACTCGATCTGGTCACCCGGCTTGACGTCGTTGTACTGCTTGACGCCGATACCGCACTCCGTGCCCATGCGCACTTCGTCCACGTTTTCCTTGAAGCGACGCAGCGACTCGAGCTCGCCTTCGAAGATGACCGTGTTCTCGCGCAGCACGCGGATCGGCTTGCTGCGCTTGACCACGCCCTCGACGATCATGCAGCCGGCGACCGCGCCGAACTTCGAGCTGCGGAACACGTCGCGGACTTCGGCGATACCGATGATCTCTTCGCGGATCTCGACGCCGAGGATGCCCGACGCCACCTGCTTCACCTGGTCGATCACGTCATAGATGATCGAGAAGTAGCGCAGGTCGACACCGTTCGAGTCGATGACGCGGCGTGCCGACGCGTCGGCACGGACGTTGAAGCCGATGATGGTGGCCTTCGAGGTCGCCGCCAGCGTGGCGTCGGACTCGGTGATGCCGCCCACGCCGCCACCGATCACGTTGATGCGGATCGCCGGGGTCGACAGCGCGGTCAGTGCCTCGCGCAGTGCCTGCACGGAACCCTGCACATCGGCCTTGACCACCAGGTTGAGCGTCTGCTGGCCGGCACCCTCGCCCATCTGGGCCATGATGTCTTCCATGCGGTTGCCCGCCTGCGCGACCAGGCGCGACTCGCGGCGCTTGGAATCACGCTGCTGCGCGACGTCCTTCGCCAGGCGCTCGTCGTCGACGACGACGAAGTCGTCGCCCGCGTCCGGCACGCCGGACAGGCCCAGCACCTGCACGGGGATCGACGGACCGGCGGACTGCACCTGCTTGCCCGTCTCGTCAAACAGCGCGCGCACGCGGCCGTACTGCACGCCACACACGAGGTAATCGCCCTTCGCGAGCTCGCCCTGCTGGACAAGCACCGTTGCCACCGGCCCGCGGCCCTTGTCGAGCGAGGACTCGATGACGACGCCGGTCGAGCGACCGGTCGGCACCGCACGCAGCTCAAGCACTTCGGCCTGCAGCGAAATCGAGTCGAGCAGGTCGTCGACGCCGTCGCCGGTCTTTGCCGAAAGCTCGACCATCTGCACGTCACCACCGAATTCCTCGGCGACGAGTTCTTCGCCGAGCAGTTCGTTCTTGACGCGCTGAGGATCGGCGTCGGACTTGTCGATCTTGTTGATCGCGACGATCACCGGAACGTTCGCCGCCTTCGCATGCTGGATGGCTTCACGCGTCTGCGGCTTGACGCCGTCATCCGCCGCGACGACGAGCACGACGATATCGGTGAGCTTGGCGCCGCGCGCACGCATCGAGCTGAATGCGGCGTGGCCCGGGGTGTCGAGGAAGCTGATGACCCCGCGGTCGGTTTCGACGTGGTATGCGCCGATGTGCTGCGTGATGCCACCCGCCTCGCCCGAAGCAACCTTCGTGCGGCGGATGTAATCGAGCAGCGAGGTCTTGCCGTGGTCGACGTGACCCATGATGGTGACGACCGGCGGACGCACGGCCTTCTCGCCCTGCACGTCCTCGACGTGCGCGAGCAGCGCGTCCTCGGCGGACTCGGCGTCCGCGCGGACCGCGCGATGGCCCAGCTCTTCGGTCACGAGCACCGCGGTGTCGTGGTCAATCGACTGGTTGATGGTCGCCATGACGCCCATCTTGAACAGTGCCTTGACCACGTCGCCGCCCTTGAGCGCGAGCTTCTGCGCGAGGTCGGCGACTGTGATCGTCTCTCCGATCGCGACATCACGCACAATCGGTGCGGTCGGGCGCGAGAACCCGTGCGGGCCTGCGCCAGCACGCGACGGCTCGGCCATGCGGCGCTGGGGCTTGGCCTTACCGCGCGCACCGGTGGAGCGCCGGGCCCGGTCGGAGGCGCTCAGATGCATCTGTCCCGCGAAACGGCTGGCACGATCATCGTCCTCGACGCCGGCAACCATCGCATGCGAGCCGCGGGTCTTGTGCTTCGGATCCGCCGGACGCGCTGCTTCTCGCGCGGGCGCCGCCTTGGGCGCATGCGGCTGCCCGTGAGCGGGCTTGCGCGCGACTTCCGCTTCGTCCGGAGCGGCGCTTGCGTCTGCCTGCGCTGCTTTCGCGGTCTCCTCGGCGCTAACCCGTGCCGCCTCGGCCTCCTGACGCGCACGCTCGAGCTCTTCGGCCCGGCGACGGTCCATCTCCGCCAGCCGCTGCTGCTCGGCCAGGTTGCGCTGCTTCGATTCCTCGAGCTTGCGCAGGATCTCCGTCCGCTCGTCGCTGGTGATCTCGCCGTGGTGCGGATTGACCAGCGTGACCTTCTTGCGTACGACCACGTCCACCGTCGTGCGGTTCTTGCCGCCACCGACGGTGATTTCCTGCTTGCGGCTGCGGTTGAGCGTGATCTTCTTCGGGGCGTCGATCACGTCGGCCTGGTCGGCCTTGCCGTGTGCGCGCTTGAGGAACCCGAGAAGCTTGACTTTCTCAATGCTGGTCACGACCTGGTCGGGGCCGCTGAACTTCATGCCGGCCTCGGCCAGCTGTTCGAGCAACTTCTCGACCGGCGTGTTCACCAGTTCGGCCAGCTTGCGGATGGTGGTCTGTTGCGACATTCGGATTCCGTATCGTCTGGCTGCCGTCGGTGACGGCTGCCGAAGTGGGCGATTCTAACGAGAGAAGGCGGTGAAGGCAGGCCCGGCCTGCGGCGGGCACTACGGTCGGGCCACAGCCCGACCGCTCACTGTCTCACTCGAACCAGTGCTTGCGTGCCTCCATGATCAACGCGGCGGCACGTGCCTCGTCGACCCCTTCGATGTCGGTGAGCTCGTCGGTGGCAAGGTCCGCCAGGTCGTCGCGGGTGACGACGCCACGCGACGCGAGTGCGTACGCCGTTGCCTCGTCCATGCCCTCGAGCTCGAGCAGGTCGGCCGCGGGCTGGTGCTCCTCGAGCTGCTCTTCGGCAGCCAGTGCCTCGTTGAGCAGCGCGTCCCGTGCGCGGGCACGCAGTTCCTCGACGATGTCTTCGTCGAAGCCCTCGACGGCCAGCAGTTCGCCGACCGGCACGTAGGCGATTTCTTCGACCGTGCTGAAGCCTTCCGACACCAGGATGCCGGCAATCTCCTCGTCGACCTCCAGCTTGTCCTGGAACAGCTGGCGCGCGGAGTTCTGTTCGGCCTCGGACTTGGCGGTCACCTGGTCCTGCGTCATGACGTTGAGCTGCCAGCCCGTCATGCGGCTGGCGAGGCGCACGTTCTGGCCGCCCTTGCCGATCGCCTGCGCAAGGCGCTCCTCGGCGACCGCCAGGTCCATCGAATGCTTGTCTTCGTCGACGACGATCGACTGCACCTCGGCCGGCGCCATCGCGTTGATCACGAACTGCGCCGGGTTATCCGACCACAGCACGATGTCGACGCGCTCGCCATTGAGTTCGTTGCTGACCGCCTGCACGCGGGAGCCGCGCATGCCGATGCACGCGCCGATCGGATCGGTGCGGTTGTCGTGCGCAAGCACCGCGATCTTCGCGCGGTCGCCCGGGTCACGTGCGCAGGCCCTGATCGACACCAGGCCCTGGCCGACCTCCGGCACTTCGAGCTTGAACAGCTCCATCATGAATTCCGGCGCGGCGCGACTGATGAACAGCTGCGGCCCACGCGGCTCGGAACGTACGTCGTACAAGTAACCGCGCACGCGGTCGCCGGTGCGCAACACGTCGCGCGGAATGCCCTTGTCCTTCGAAATGATCGCCTCGGCATTGCCACCCAGGTCGACGTAGATGTTGCCGCGCTCGACGCGCTTGACGATGCCGGTGACGAGCTCGCCCACGCGATCCTTCCACTGGTCCACGACCTGCTGGCGCTCGGCCTCGCGTACCCGCTGCACGATGACCTGCTTCGCTGCCTGCGCCGAGATACGGCCGAAGTCCGGGTTTTCGATCTGCTCTTCGATGAAGTCGCCAACCTCGACGCCTTCGACCTCGTCAACTGCATCCATCAGTCGGATCTGACGGTCGGGCGACTCCATGACGACGTCGTCGGCGACAACCTCCATGCGACGGAACGTCTCGTAGCTGCCGTCCTTCGGATCGATCGCGACGCGCACCAGCACGTCCTCGTCCTGGTAGCGCTTCTTGGCGGCGGACGCCAGCGCGGCCTCGATCGCCTCGAAGATCACTTCGCGCGGCACGCCTTTTTCATTGGCGACCGCGTCAACGACCAGCAACAGTTCCTTGCTCATCTAGTTACTCCGCCGCGCTCGGCCCATCGGCCGCCGGCTTGTTGGTTGGAATCCTGGGGGACTTCTTCTTGCCCGGCTTGCCCTTGGGCCCGCCCGGCTTGGTCGGCGCCAGTCCGAGCGCAGCCCAGTCCGGCACCAGCCGCGCCTTGTCGATGTTGTCGACCGGCACCGCGATCTCGGCGCCGTCGACCACGAACACTACGGTCTCACCGTCGACGCGCGAGATCACGCCGGTGAGCCGTCGACGCCCCTCGTGCGGCAGCCGGAGCGTGACCTTGACCGACTCGCCCACGAAGCGCGCGAACTGCGCGGCGCCGAACAGCGGACGGTCGAGCCCGGGCGACGAAACCTCGAGCGTGTAGTGACTGCTGATCGGATCTTCGACGTCGAGCTGGGCGGAGACCTCACGGCTGACGGCCTCGCAGTCCTCGATCGTCACCGAACGCGGCGATTCGCCGACTGTCTCATTCGCAGGCACGTCGATGTACAAGCGGAGCACGGCATTGCCGGAGCCCGGCAGGTACTCGACGCCCAGCAGTTCGACACCCAGCGATTCGACCGTCGGGGCCAGCAGCCTGGTTATTTCAGTCGACTTGTCGGTCACGGACTCCCTCCAGCGACAGTGGCGGCCCACGCGGCCCGCCGAACACAAACAAGGCCCGAACGGGCGCTCACACACAGCACGGCCCTGAAACGCAAAACGGCAGGCGCATCAAAGGTCCAGAAACAACAAGGGGCCCATAGGGCCCCTTGTCCGGTACTGCTGGATTTCGGTGTATCGGCGCGAGCAGAGCGCTGATACCAAGCCCGAGCCCTGGTCCGAAGGGAGCCTTTTCAGACTCCCAACCAGCTGCAGTATCTGCAACCGGTGACCGAAGCTGGTAGCGGGGGCAGGATTTGAACCTGCGACCTTCGGGTTATGAGCCCGACGAGCTGCCAGACTGCTCCACCCCGCATCAGGCCGACCATCATAACGGCCGACTTAAACATCTGCAAGCCTGTCGTGCGACAAACCCGCTTTTTTTTCATTCTCAGCCAGCAAAAGCCCGCTGGCACCACGCCATGATCGGGCTCCACGCGAAGCCGAGCGCAAGCAGCGCGAGCGCGTTGACTCCGAACGTGACCCGCAGCGGCCTGTCCGACGACGGCGCGTGCAGCTCACCCTCGGGCGCGTCGAAGTACATCGCCTTCACCACCCGCAGGTAGTAGAACGCGCCTACGACTGCGAAGACGATACCCACGATCGCGAGCCACATCATTCCGCCTTCGAGCGCCGCGCGCAGGACCGCGAGCTTGGCCCAGAAACCGAGGAACGGAGGCAAGCCTGCAAGCGACGCCATCACGCACAGCACCAGCCCGGCCAGCCAGGGGTTTCGCGCGTTCAGCCCCTTGAGGTCGTCGACCCGATCCGATTCGAAACCGCGGTTCGCAAGCACGACGATCGCACCGAACGCGGCGGTCGACATAAGGGCGTAGCTGATTGCGTAGAACATCGCGGCCGAGAAGCCCTGAGCACCGCCCCCAGCAAGCCCCACGAACAGGAAGCCGACGTGCGACACCGTGGAGTACGCCAACAGGCGCTTGAGGTTGTCCTGCACCATCGCCGTCAGGTTGCCGATCGCCAGCGACGCGACCGCGATGGCCGCGAGCATCATGCGCCAGTGATCGTCGAGGCCGCCCGCCCCCACCTCCAGCAGGCGGTAGGCCATGCCGAACGTCGCAAGCTTTGGCGCCGAGCCAATGAACAGCGTGACCGACGTCGGAGCGCCGTGGTAGACGTCCGGCAACCACATGTGGAACGGCGCGCCGCCGAACTTGAAAGCGATGCCGGCCACCATGAACACCACGCCGGTCGCCAGCATCGGCGTCAACTGCGTGAGCTCGGTTGCCGCGCCGATCGTGGCGAGGTCGAGCGAGCCGGTGGCGCCGTAGACGAGCGACATCCCGAAGAGCAACAGGCCCGACGCCAGCGAGCCGAGCACGAAGTACTTGATCGCCGCTTCCGAAGCGAGCGGGCTGTCTCGATCAAGCGCGACCAGCGCGTACGAGCACAGCGCAAGCATCTCGAGGCCGAGGTAGATCATGACCAGGTTGCCGGCCGAGACCAGCAACATCATGCCGGTGATCGCGAACAGCATCAGGACGGGGACCTCGCCCTTGTAGAGGCTGCGGTCGCGTAGAAACGGCCAGTTGTAGATGAGCGAGATCGCACCGATCGCACAGATCGAAATCTTCAGCACGTCGGCCGCGATGTCGCGCACGAACATCCCGTTGAAGACCACG
This sequence comes from Lysobacter korlensis, assembly GCF_042434515.1. NCBI lineage: Bacteria > Pseudomonadati > Pseudomonadota > Gammaproteobacteria > Lysobacterales > Lysobacteraceae > Lysobacter > Lysobacter korlensis. The sequence continues at coordinate 482,767 of NZ_JBHLTG010000003.1, read as the reverse complement.
CCGTGGCCCCCGACGCCTGTCGCAAGCATGGCGACGACGACCACTAACGAAGCGACGGAAAGCGCATGCGTAACCACACGACGACGCTCGTCGAGGAAAAGGTCCAGCATCAGCAGCGCGAACGTCGCGCCCACGAGCACGAGCTCGGGCAGCAGCGGGAGCAGATCGGCGGCGGTCGGTACATTCACCATGGCGAATCCTTGATCGTTCCGCCCGCAAGACGTCGGGCGGTCATCGCAACGCGACGCCGTCAGGCGCCGCGCACTGAAGTCGGGTTAGAGCTTGCTGGTTGCGATCTGCGCGACGAGGTTGGCGATCGATGGCTCCATCAGGTCGGTCAGAGGCTTCGGCCAGACGCCGAGCAGAAGAACACCGACCGCGAAGGCGCCAAGCACGAAAGCCTCGCGCCCATTGATCTCCTTGAGCTCTGCGACATCTGCGTTGCCGATCTCGCCCCAGATCGTCCGCTTGACCAGCCAGAGCGTGTAGCCGGCGCCGATGATCAGGGTAAATGCCGCAGCGAACGCGACCAGCGGATGCATCTGGAAACTCGCCAGAATGACCATGAACTCGCCAACGAAGCCCGACGTGCCCGGAAGGCCCGAGTTAGCCATCGCGAACAGGACCACGAACGCTGCAAACCACGGCATCACGTTCGCAACACCGCCGTAGTCTCGGATCATGCGGCTGTGCATGCGGTCGTAGAGCACGCCGACACAGGTGAACATCGCGCCCGAGATGAAGCCGTGGCTGATCATCTGCACCATCGCGCCCTGCAGGCCGAGCCGCGCGGCGTCGTAATTGCTGTAGTCGCGCACCAGCGACATCGCAATGAACGTACCGAGGGTTACAAAGCCCATGTGCGAGATCGACGAGTAGGCGATCAGCTTCTTCATGTCGTCCTGAACCAGGGCGACCAGGCCTACGTAGATGATCGCGATCAGGCTCAGCGCGATCACGAGCCACGCCCACTCGTAGCTGGCATCGGGAACGATCGGCAGGTTGAAGCGCAGGAATCCATAGCCGCCAATCTTCAGCATGATTGCGGCCAGGACGACCGAACCGGCGGTCGGCGCCTCGACGTGCGCGTCGGGCAGCCACGTGTGCACCGGGAACATGGGCACCTTGACCGCGAAAGCGAGCAGGAACGCAAAAAACAGCCAGGTCTGCTCGGTGGCAGTCAGCGGCAGCGCGTATAGGTCGCTGAGCTGCCAGCTGCCGCCCTTGAGGTACAGGTAGATCAGCCCGACCAGCATGAACAGCGAGCCGAGGAACGTGTACAGGAAGAACTTGACCGACGCGTAGACTCGGCGCGGCCCGCCCCAGACACCGATGATGATGAACATCGGGATCAGCATGCCTTCGAAGAAGACATAGAACAGGATCGAGTCGAGCGCCGCGAACACGCCGACCATCAGGCCCTCGAGGATCAGGAACGCGGCGTAGTACTGGCTGACGCGCTTGTCGATCGAGCCCCATGCGCCGATCAGAACCAGCACCGAGGTGAACGTCGTCAACCCGATCAGCGCGGCGGAAATGCCGTCGACGCCCAGGTGGTAGCGGATGTCATACGCCGCAATCCAGACGCTGTTCTCGACGAACTGCATCGCCGGACTGGCCATCTCGAACCCGGTAAACAGGAACAGGCTCGCGGCAAGCGTGGCGGCGGCGACGCCGGTCGCGAACCATCGCGCTCCGTTCGCGCGCGAGTCGCCGAAGGCAAGGGTCAGGAGGCCACCGATGATCGGCAGCCAGACGAGCAGGCTCAGCAAGGGAAACATTCCATTCAAGGGCTCGGGGCTCACGTCAGGGTCCTTGCCGGATTACTGCCAGTGCCTGATCAGCACGGCGAGGAGCGCGATAAGACCGAGGATCATCGCGAAGGCGTAATGGTAGAGGTAGCCGGACTGCAGGCGCCGGACCATGCCACCGATGAAGCCGACGGTGTGCGCGCTGCCGTTGACGGCCGCCCCGTCGATCAGGTGTGTGTCGACTGCACGCGACGCCTTGCCGAGCGCCACGCCGCCACCTGCAAAGCCATCGATCCACAGGTGGTCGAAGCCATACTTGTTCTCGAGGATGCGCGCCGGCACGTCAAACATGCGGCGGGCCTTGGCTGCGAGGTGCGGCTTCCACAGGTACATGACCGTGGCGAGCGCGAAGCCACCGAACGCGAGGAAGAACGTCGGCGTGGTGAAGCCGTGCAAAGCGAACGCGACCGGGCCGTGGAACTCCACCGCCAGCGCCGCGACGGTGTCCCGCGCAGCGACCAGGTCGATCGCTCCCAGGAAGAACGGCAGCTGCTTCCCGCTCCCCGTCACGTCGGTCGAGAACAGCATCGGGCCGACAGTGAAGAAGCCCACGAAGATCGATGGAATCGCGAGCAGGATCAGCGGCAGAGTGACCACCCACGGCGACTCATGCGGCTCGACCGGCCCATGGTGGTCGTCATGATCGTGCTGGCCATGGCCGTGCTCGTCCGGTGCGTGCTCCTGCGCGGCATGCGCTTCGTTCGGCTGCACGGCGTGATGGCCGTCGACGTCCGCAATTTCGCGGAACCGCTCCGCGCCGTGGAACGTGAGGTAGAGCAGTCGGAAGCTGTAGAACGCCGTCACGAACGCGCCGGCAAGAACCGACCAGTACGCGTAGGTCGCGATCCAGCTCGGCTCGACATGGGCGTGGTGGCCGGCCGCTTCGATGATCGTGTCCTTCGAATAGAAGCCGCTGAAGAACGGGGTGCCGACGAGAGCCAACGTGCCGATGAGGCTCGTCCAGTAGGTGATGGGCATGTACTTGCGCAGGCCACCCATGCGCCGCATGTCCTGCTCATGGTGCATGCCGATGATGACCGAGCCCGCCGCGAGGAACAGCAGCGCCTTGAAGAACGCGTGCGTCATCAGGTGGTACACGGCGGCCGAGTACGCGGAGACGCCGAGCGCGACGGTCATGTAGCCCAGCTGCGACAGCGTCGAGTACGCGACCACCCGCTTGATGTCGTTCTGCACGATGCCGATCAGGCCGGTAAACAGGGCCGTCGTGGCGCCAATGAACAGCACGAACTGCAAAGCCGTCTCGGTGAGCTCGAACAGCGGCGACATGCGCGCGACCATGAAGATGCCGGCGGTCACCATCGTCGCTGCGTGGATCAGCGCCGAGATTGGCGTGGGGCCTTCCATCGAGTCGGGCAACCAGACGTGGAGCGGCACCTGCGCAGACTTGCCCATCGCGCCAATGAACAACAGGATGCAGATCAGCGTCGCAACCGACCACTCGTAGCCGTCGATAACCGTAATGGTGACGCCTGCGATCGTCGACGCGTTCGCGAACACCGTGGCGTAATCGAGCGATCCGAACATCAGCAGAACGCCCGCAATGCCGAGCAGGAAGCCGAAATCGCCGACGCGGTTGACCAGGAACGCCTTGAGGTTCGCGAACACCGCCGTGGGCTTCTTGAACCAGAAGCCGATGAGCAGGTACGAGACTAGGCCCACCGCCTCCCAGCCGAAGAACAGCTGCAGGAAGTTGTTGCTCATCACGAGCATCAACATCGAGAACGTGAACAGCGAGATGTAGCTGAAGAACCGCTGGTACCCGTCGTCGTCGGCCATGTAGCCGATCGTGTAGATGTGAACGAGGAGCGCGACAAAGGTCACGACCACCATCATCATCGCGGTGAGCTTGTCGACCATGAAGCCGACATGGGCCTCGATCTGGCCGACCTGGAACCAGGTGTACAGGTTCTCGTTGAACGGCGGCGCGCCCTGCCCGACCAACTGCCAAAGCACGTATCCGGACAGCGCACAGCTAACGGCGACGCCGAGAATCGTCGCCGTGTGCGCACCGGCTCGACCAATGCGGCGCCCGAACAGTCCGGCCAGGATCGAGCCCAGCAACGGCGCAAGCACGATCGCAAGCAGGACGGATTTGTTCAGCGCGACGCTGGTGTGAAGCATGTCGGCACCCGGCATCGGATCAGCCCTTCATCGAATCGATTTCGGCGACGTTGATCGTTCGCCGGTTGCGGAACAGGGTCACCAGAATTGCCAGGCCGATCGCGGCCTCAGCGGCTGCGACCGTGAGGATGAAAAAGACGAAGATCTGGCCGTCCGGATCACCGAAATGGCGTGAAAACGCAACAAAGTTGACGTTGACCGAAAGCAGCATCAGCTCGATCGACATCAGCAGGATGATCACGTTCCGGCGATTGAGGAAGATTCCGGCCACGCTGATGCAGAACAGCGCAGCGCCCAGCGTCAGGTAGTGGCCCAGGGCCACGCCGCTCATCATCGCGCTCACGGGTTCGACTCCTCGGAGGACGTGCCGGGCGGAGCCGCGCTCCTCAGCGGTTCCACCTTGACCATACGGAGGCGGTCCTGGGCTCGGACCAGCACCTGTTCCGCCGGGTTCTGGTGCTTCGTGCCCGGACGGCGGCGCAGGGTCAGCATCACCGCCGCGATCACCGCGACGGTAAGAATCACTGCCGCGATCTCGAACGGCAGCGTGAACTTCGTGAACAGTGCGCGGGCGAGCCAAAGAGTGTTGGGGACATCACCGACCGCATCGTTCATGGGGAACGGTGTCATCTGCGCGCGAACGCCGATCAGCGTGAGGATCTCTACCAGCATGACCACGGCGATGATCACGCCGACGGGCAGGTAACGGCCGAACCCCTGCCGCAGCAGCTTGGTGTCGATGTCGAGCATCATCACGACGAAGAGGAACAGCACCATGACCGCGCCTACGTAGACCAGGATCAGGGCGATACCGAGGAACTCCGCGCCTGCAACGATCCAGGTGCACGCAATCGAGAAGAACGTCAGCACGAGGAACAGCGCCGCATGTACGGGGTTCCGGACGCTGATCACCGCCATAGCGGAGCCGATCGCCAACGCGGCGAATAAATAGAACGCGATCTGAACGAGATCCATCGATCAGCCCTCAGCGGTACGGTGCGTCGGCAGCGCGGCGCTCGGCGATCTCCGCCTCGAGGCGGTCGCCAATAGCCAGCAGCTGGGGCTTGGTAACGATGTGCTGCCCGCGCTGGTCGAAGTGGTACTCGTTGACATGCGTCAGCACGATCGAGTCCACGGGGCACGACTCTTCGCAGTAGCCGCAGTAGATGCACTTGAACATATCGACGTCGTAGCGCGTCGTGCGGCGGCTGCCGTCTGCGCGCTTTTCCGAGTCGATCGTGATCGCGAGCGCCGGGCACACGGCCTCGCACAGCTTGCACGCGATGCAGCGCTCCTCGCCGTTGGGGTAGCGACGAAGGGCGTGCGCGCCGCGATAACGCGGCGACTGCGGGATGTGCTCTGCCGGGTACATCAGCGTGTACTTCGGCTTGAACAGGTAGCGGAGCGTAAGCCAGAGGCCCTGCGCCAGCTCGATCAGGAACAGGCTCCTGATGTAGGAAAAAATGCGATTCATACCCTTCTCTTGTTCTGTGCCAGCCGCATCAGCGGCCGGGCTCGAGCACGCCGTAGAACGCCAGCAGTGCAGCAACGCCGATCCACGCGATGCTGAGCGGGATGAAGACCTTCCAGCCCAGCCGCATGATCTGGTCGTAGCGGTAACGCGGGAACGAGGCGCGGAACCAGATGAAGGCGCTCGCGAAGAAGAACACCTTGATCAGCAACCACCACCAGCCGTCGACGGACAGCAGCGGAATGCCCAGCCCCTGGAACGGGCTCAACCATCCACCGACGAAGAAGATCGCGGTCAGGAAGCTGACCAGGATCATGTTCGCGTATTCGGCGAGGAAAAACAGCGCAAACGCTGAGCCCGAGTACTCGACCATGTGGCCGGCGACGATCTCCGACTCGCCCTCGACGACGTCGAACGGCGCGCGGTTCGTTTCGGCAACGCCCGAGATGAAGTAGATCACGAACATCGGCAGCAACGGCCACATGAACCATTCGAACGCACCGGCGTTGCCGGCCTGCGCCATGACGATCTCGCTGAGATTGAGGCTGCGGGCGGCGATCAGGACGCCCACAAGCGCAAAGCCCATCGCGATCTCGTAGCTAACCACCTGCGCCGCTGCGCGCATCGCTCCGAGGAATGCGTACTTCGAGTTCGAGGCCCAGCCTGCAAGGATGATTCCGTAGACGCCCATCGACGTCATCGCGAGCAGGTACAGCAGGCCCGCGTTCGCGTTTGAAAGCACTACGCGTGCGTCGAACGGGACGACCGCCCACGCCGCGAAAGCAGGCGCCAGCGCGAGCAGTGGCGCGAGGACGTAGAGATACTTCTCGGCGCGCGTCGGCTGGATGACTTCCTTGAACAGAAGCTTGAAGACGTCTGCGAAGGCCTGCAGCAGCCCCATGCCCACGTACATGGGCCCGTGACGCACGTGCATCCAGCCGATCAGCTTGCGCTCCCAGACCACATAGAACGCGACGGTGATGATCACCGGCATCGTAATGGCGAGGATCTTCAGGACGATCCACGCGGCCTCGCCGACGTAGCCGAACGAGTGCATGACCTCACGTACCGGATCAACGAAAGTCGTCATGAACATGGCGCTCAGGCCCTCCCGAGTTCGACACGACCTGCGCCCAGCGGCGCGGTCGCGCCGTGCCCGCGTTCTATCCAGACAGTGCCAGCCGCAACCTTGGCGCTTACCTCGAGCGGCAGCGTGGCCGTGCCGTCACGCGTCGCAAGCTTTGCGGTATCGCCCTGGCTGATGCCGATACGTCCGGCATCTTCCGGGTTCACGACCGCACGCGGCGCGATGTTCAGCGGGTGCGCCTGCAGCGAGGGGGAGCGCCGAACCGTCGCGTCGCTGCGATAGATCGCCGTTGAGACCGCCACCTCCAGACCGGCGCCATCCGCGTCGGGCGCACGGCCGGCGGCTGGGACGACGTCGCGCTCCTGCATCCCCGCACGTAGTCCGTCCAGGTCGGTGAAATCGAAACCGTCAGCATTGATCTCGCCGCCGAGCGCACGCAGCACGCGCCAACCGGGACGTGCGTAGCCCGGCAGCTTGCCGCCCGCACGTGCGCCTTGAATCGTGCCCTCGAGGTTGGTCATCGATGCGTCGATCTCGGGTAGCAGGCCGATCGGCAGGATGATGTCCGCGACGGCACGCGTAGAGGCGCACGCGTAATGGCTGAACGCGACCACTTGCGCGCCACCGAGCGCGCGCAGCGCGGTCGGGATGTCACCGAAGTCCAGGCCCGGCTCGATCCCGTACAGCAGATACGCGCTTCGGGCGTCAGACAACATCGCCTGAGCGTCGCGCGACGCGGGCAGCACGCCGAGGCGTGTCAGTCCGACGGCGTTCGCGCCTTGCGGAACTCGGCACAGGCGAGCGCCAATCGCGTCGGCGAATTCGCGGGCGGCCTTGCGAATTGACGCAGCGTGCAGGCCGTTCTCGGCAAGGGCCCCGACAATAACCACGGCACGCGAACCACCGTTCGCGGCATCACGCAGCGCTTGCCCGGCGAGTTCGTTCGCAATCCGCGAAGGAGCAACGATGCGCTTGCTTGCAACGTCGAAGGTGAAGTCGAAATCGACTGGATTGACGACGTGCACCTTCGCGCCCGACATCCAGGCCCGGCGTACGCGTGCATGAAGCAGCGGCAGCTCGTGCCGAAGGTTGCTGCCGATGATGACCACCACGTCAGCAGTGGAGAACTCGCACACCGGCATTTCGAACGGCTCGGCTACAGCCGCGTCGGAAAGATCGAGCTGTCCGATGCGGTGGTCGAGATTTCCGGTCCCGGCGGCCTCGGCGAGGCGGGCGAGCAAGGCACCCTCCTCGTTCGACGTAGCCGGGTGCACGAGCACGCCGAGCCGATCCGCGCCGTTCTCGCGCAGGATTTGCGCGGACCGGGCAACCGCCTCTTCCCAGCTCGCTTCGCGCCACTGCCCTGCTTCCTTCACCATCGGCACGGTCGCGCGGTCGTCGGCGTACAGGCCGTCGCGCGAGAACCGATCGCGGTCGGAAAGCCAGCACTCGTTGACGGCTTCGTTCGTGCGCGGAACCGTGCGCATCACGAGGCCACGACGGATGTGGTGGTACAGGTTGCTGCCGAGCGCGTCGTGGAAGCTAACGGACTCGCGTGCGATCAGCTCCCACGGGCGTGCGCGGAACTGGTAGACCTTGTCGACGAGCGCGCCGACCGGGCATACGTCGATGACGTTGCCCGACAGCTCGGTGGTCAGCGGCTTGCCGTCATACGTGCCGATCTGCAGGTTCTCGCCGCGATACATGCCGCCGAGCTCGTACGTACCGGCGACTTCGCCGGTAAAACGGACGCAGCGCGTGCACTGGATGCAACGCGTCATTTCGGTTGCGACCAGCGGGCCGATATCTTCGTCAGGGACGACACGCTTGCGCTCGGCAAAGCGGCTGATCGAACGCCCGTAGCCCATCGACAGGTCCTGCAACTCGCACTCGCCGCCCTGGTCGCAGACCGGGCAATCGAGCGGGTGGTTGATCAGCAGGAACTCCATCACGTTGCGCTGCGATTTCAGCGCCTTGTCACTGCGCGTCGCCACCTTCATGCCGTCCATCACGGGCGTCGCGCATGCGGGCGCCGGCTTCGGCATCTTCTCAATCTCGACGAGACACATGCGGCAGTTCGCCGCAACGCTGAGCTTGTCGTGATAGCAGAAACGCGGGATGGGGATCCCGGCCTTGTCCGCGGCCTGGATGATCATCGAGCCTTTCGGCGCGGTCATCGGCACGCCGTCGATCTCGATCGAGACGTGATCCGGCGGAACGTTCGGGTTGGCTGGCTGGGCGCTCATGCGGCCTCCTTCACCGTGCCGGCCGCCTGGTCGTCGACCAGGAAGCGCTTGTTCACGATCGCGTACTCGAACTCGCTCCAGTAGTGGCGCAGGAAGCCCTGCACCGGCCAGGCCGCGGCCTCGCCGAACGCGCAAATGGTGTGGCCTTCGATCTGGCCGGCCGCTGCGCGCAGCATCTGCAGGTCTTCCAGCGTCGCCTGCTTCTGCACGATGCGGGTCAGCATCCGGTACATCCAACCGGTGCCTTCTCGGCACGGCGTGCACTGGCCGCAGCTTTCCTTGAAGTAGAAGCGCGAGATGCGCTGGCATGCGCGAACCATGCAGGTGGTCTCGTCCATGACGATGACTGCACCCGAGCCGAGGCCCGAGCCTGCCTTCTGGATCGAGTCGTAGTCCATGGTCAGGCCGAGCATCGTGTCACCCGGGAGGACCGGCATCGACGAGCCGCCTGGGATTACTGCCTTAAGCCTGCGACCGCCCCGCACGCCGCCCGCCATTTCAAGCAGCTCGGAGAACGGCGTTCCCAGCCTGATTTCGTAGTTGCCGGGCTTGTTGACGTGACCCGACACCGAGAAGACCTTAGCCCCGCCGTTGTTCGGCTTGCCGAGGTTGAGGAACCACTCCGGGCCGTTGCGGATGATCGCCGGCACCGAGGCGTAGGTCTCGGTGTTGTTGATCGTCGTCGGCTTGCCGTAGAGGCCGAAGTTCGCCGGGAACGGCGGCTTGTAACGCGGCTGGCCCTTCTTGCCTTCCAGCGACTCCATCAGCGCCGTCTCTTCGCCGCAGATGTAGGCGCCGGCGCCGAGCGCGCCGTAGATGTCGACGTCGACCCCGCTGCCGAGCACGTTCTTGCCCAGCCAGCCGTTCTCGTACGCTTCCTTGAGCGCCTGTTCGAAATGCTCGAACGGCTCGTGGTGGAACTCACCGCGGAGGTAGTTGTAGGCCACCGTCGAACCGGTCGCGTAACACGCGATCGCCATGCCCTCGACGACGGCATGCGGATTGAACCGCAGGATGTCGCGGTCCTTCGCCGTGCCGGGTTCGGATTCGTCCGAGTTGCACAGGATGTACTTCTGCGTGCCCGAGCCTTTGGGCATGAAGCTCCACTTGAGCCCGGTCGGAAAGCCGGCGCCGCCGCGGCCACGAAGACCCGACTGCTTGACCATGTCGATCACTGCGGCCGGCTCGATCTTTTCCTCGAGAATCCTGCGCCAAGCGCTGTAGCCGCCGGTCTTGAGGTAGTTCTCGTAGGACCAGGGCGTGTCGAAGTGCAGCGTCGTATAGACGACGCTGTGCTCCTGCGGAGCCGGGCCTACCGGACCGTAGCCCTTCGAATAGTCGTGATGCGCCATCGCGTCCGCCCTACTTCAGTGCGTCAAGCAGCTCGTCGACCTTCGCGGCGTCGAGCTTCTCGTGGTAATGACCATTGATGACGACGACCGGCGCCCCGCAGCAGGCGGCCAGGCACTCTTCTTCGCGCTTCAGGAACACGCGCCCGTCGGCCGTCGACTGCCCGAGCTTGCAGCCGAGCTTTCTCTCGGCGTGCTCGACGAGTTGTTCAGCACCGTTGAGCCAGCAGCTGATGTTCGTGCAGAACGCCACGTTGTTACGGCCGACCTGCTCGGTCTCGAACATCGAGTAGAAGCTCGCGACCTCGTAGGCCCAGAGCGGCGGGATTCCGAGGTACTTCGCAACAGCGGCGATGATCTCGTCCGACAACCAGCCGCCATTTTGCGCCTGCGCCGCGTGCAGCCCCGGCAGCACGGCCGAGCGCCGGCGGTCGGGCGGGAACTTGGTCAGCCAGTGGTCGATTTCCGCGCGCGTGCTCTCGCTCAGCGCGACCATGGGGTCGACGTGCTGGCAGGCCTCGAAATTTCCGGTCGCTTTCATTTCAGTGTTTATTCCCCAGCCGATCGTCGCGCGCCTGTGCGGCGCTCAGCGGTCGATCTCGCCGAACACGATGTCGTAGGTACCGATCATGGCGACCACGTCTGCAAGCATGTGGCCCTTCACGATCTCGTCCATCGACTGCAGGTGCGCAAACCCCGGCGCACGGATCTTCAGACGGAATGGCTTGTTCGCGCCGTCGGAAATCACGTAGCAGCCGAACTCACCCTTCGGGTGTTCGATGGCGGCATACGTCTCGCCAGCCGGTACGCAGAACCCCTCGGTGAAGAGTTTGAAGTGATGGATCAACGCTTCCATGTCGTCCTTCATTTCCTCGCGCTTCGGCGGCGCGACCTTGAAGTTGTCGACCATCACCGGGCCCGGGTTCGCCCTGAGCCACTTCACGCACTGCTGGATGATCTTGTTCGACTCGCGCATCTCGGCCATGCGGACCAGGTAGCGGTCGTAGCAGTCACCGTTCGTGCCGATCGGGATGTCGAAATCGACTTCCGAATAGCGTGCATAAGGCTGGTGCTTGCGCAGGTCCCATACGATCCCCGAGCCACGCATCATCGGGCCTGTCATGCCCCAGGCGTAGACCTGCTCGGGCGTGATGATGCCGACATCGACGGTACGCTGCTTCCAGATGCGGTTATCGGTCAGCAGCGTTTCGTACTCGTCCACCCGATCCGGGAACGAGTTCGTGAAGTGCTCGAGGTAATCGAGCATCGTGCCTTCGCGCGCCTCGTTGAACCGCTTGAGCGCCTTGCCCTTGCGCCAAGGCGATTCCTTGTAGCGCGGCATGCGCTCAGGGAGGTCGCGGTAGACGCCGCCCGGGCGGTAGTAGGCCGCGTGCATGCGCGCGCCGGACACGGCCTCGTAGACGTCCATGAGCTCTTCGCGCTCGCGGAACGCGTACAGGAACACCGCCATCGCGCCGAGATCGAGAGCGTTCGAGCCGAGCCACATCAGGTGGTTCTTGATGCGCGTGATCTCGTCGAACATTGTCCGGATCCACTGCGCGCGCTCCGGAGCCTCGATGCCCAGCAGCGTCTCGACGGCACGCACGTAGGCGTGCTCGTTGCACATCATCGACACGTAGTCGAGCCGGTCCATGTACGGCACGGACTGGATGTACGGCTTGGTCTCGGCGAACTTCTCGGTACCGCGATGCAGCAGGCCGATATGGGGGTCGGCGCGCTGCACGACTTCGCCGTCCATTTCCAGAATCAGGCGAAGCACACCGTGGGCCGCCGGATGCTGGGGCCCAAAGTTCAGCGAGTAGTTGCGGATCTCGGGGGCCGTCGTGCCCGCGGGGCGTCCGAGGTCCTCGGAAAGGCTGGGAGGAACGACGCTCATCGCTTGCCCTCCTCGCGCTGCGCAGCTTCGCCGCGCGACGTGTCGTAGCGCGCGTCGTCACGGATGACCCGCGGCACGAGTACGCGCGGCTCGATCGACACGGGCTCGTAGACCACGCGCTTGCGCTCGGCGTCGTAGCGCACTTCGACATTGCCGATCATCGGGAAGTCCTTGCGGAACGGATGTCCCACGAAACCGTAATCCGTCAGGATGCGTCGGAGGTCCGGATGGCCATCGAACACGATGCCGTACAGGTCGAACGCTTCGCGCTCGAACCAGTTGACGCCGCGCCAGACCGACACCACTGACGGGACAACCGGCAGGTCATCGTTGTCGGCGAACGTCCGGACGCGGACCCGGCGGTTGTGCTTGTAGGACAGCAGGTGGATCACGACGGCGAAACGACGGTCGGAGACCGTGGCGGCTGCACCATTCGGCACTTCGCCCCAGGTCGCGCGACCGACTGCCTTGCCTTCAACGCCGCGCGAATAGCCCTCGGAGGACACCTGCGTGTCCCACTCGTCGCTTCCGTAGCTCATGAAGTCGACGCCGCACAGGTCGATCAACTGCTCGAAGTCGAACTGGTCGCGCAACACCTGCGCGGTCTCCAGCCACTGACCCGGCGGGACCTCCATGGTCAGCTCGCCACGCGGCTCCGCAATCGTGATGTTTGCGCTGCCGAAACGCGCGCGCAGGCGCTCGGCAAACTCTTGGACGGACTCGGCCATCAGCGGACGCCCTGGATGTCAGGACCGAAATTCGTCCCGCGGCGGATCTTCTTCTGCAGCTGAAGAATTCCGTACGTCAGCGCTTCGGCGGACGGCGGGCAGCCGGGCACGTAGATGTCGACCGGAACGATCCGATCGCAGCCGCGCACGACCGAGTAGGAGTAATGGTAGTAGCCGCCCGCATTCGCGCAGCTGCCCATCGAGATGACCCACTTCGGGTCGGGCATCTGGTCGTAGACCTTGCGCAGCGCCGGCGCCATCTTGTTGACCAGCGTGCCGGCGACGATCATCACGTCGGACTGGCGAGGCGATGGACGGAACACGACGCCGTAGCGGTCGAGGTCGATACGCGCCGCGCCGGCGTGCATCATCTCGACGGCGCAGCACGCCAGACCGAACGTCATCGGCCACATCGAGCCCGTGCGCGCCCAATTCCAGAGCGTGTCGAGATTCGTCGTGACGAACCCCTGCTGCATGACGGGGTTGTCCGCCTCGGGAAGCAGGATGTCATCCAGCCGCCCTTCGGGCAGCGGGTTATGCATGAGATTGGAAACGCTCTTCATCACGTTCATGAGATCACTCCCACTCGAGGGCGCCTTTCTTCCACACGTAGATGAAGCCGAGGAACAACATGCCGACGAACAGGCCCATCGTCACGAGCGCACGCGGGCCGATCTCCGTGAAGACGAGCGTCCACGGCACGATGAAGATGATTTCCAGATCGAAGACGATGAACTGGATCGCGATGAGGTAGTAGCGCACGTCGAACTGCATGCGCGCATCGCCGAAGGCTTCAAACCCCGACTCGTACGGGGAGAGCTTTGCCGCACTCGGCGTCTTCGGACCGAGCACGTTGCCCACGACCAGCAGGGCGATGCCGATGCCGCTGGCGACGATCAGGAACAGCAGGGTCGGCAGGTATTCGGCCAGCACGCGGTTGTTCTCTCGGCTTGATTGGCTACAGGGTCGCGGTGGCGACCTTGGCTGTGCAACCTGGCCGGATGCGCCCGGCGCGCCTTCCAGCCTCGCGTGCGAGCTGCACCCGGACCGAAGGTGCGTATTGCGGTTATTGCTAGGTAATGGTGCCCAAGGGGGGACTCGAACCCCCACGACTTACGTCGCTACCACCTCAAGGTAGTGCGTCTACCAATTCCGCCACCTGGGCTTGAAACCTTGTCTTCCCGACTGTCTTCTCGGCCTGTCCGGCGTTGAAGGCTGGGGTCGCTCGACTGTGTCGTGACCCCTGTCCCGGCGCTCCGCGCGGGCTGAAAACGCCGCTAATTATACAGCTTTAAGTTACTGACCAGAAGCCGGTTGAGGCGTCTGATTTGACGTCGTCGGCGCTTCGGCAGCAGGCGCTGCGACCGGAGCGACCGGGAGAGCCTGCGGCACGGTTGCCGCCGGGGCGGCAGGCACGGCAGCGTCCGCTGCAGGCGCCTGGACCGGCGCCACCGGAACCTGCGACATAACGCCGAGGTCCTGCGCATCAACCGTGTCGCCCGCAGCGTTACGCGTCGCCTGCCAGGCCATGAAGAGACTGATCGCGAAGAAAGTAACCGCGAGCCACTTCGTTGCCTTCGAGAGGAAATTCGACGCGCCGCGCGAGCCGAACACCGTTGCCGAGGCGCCGCCACCGAAGCCGGAACCGGCCTGCGCGCCTGCGCCGCGCTGCATGAGGATCAGCACGATCATCGCGATCGCGATCAGCACGTAGGCGATGTTGAGCAGCAGCAGCATCGGCAGGGTCCGGAAACGGTAGCGTGGTTCAGCGTCAGGCCGCGGCAGCAGCGACGATGGCGAGGAAATCGGCCGCAACTAGCGAGGCGCCGCCGATCAGGCCGCCATCGACGTCCGGCTGGGCAAACAGCGCGACGGCATTATCGGCCTTGACGCTGCCGCCGTACAGGATCGGCAGCGAGTCAGCGATTCTAGCATCGCGCCCAGCGACTTCGCTACGGATGAATGCGTGCACTTCCTGCGCCTGCTCGGGGGACGCCGTCCGGCCAGTCCCGATCGCCCAGACAGGCTCGTACGCGATGATCGCGCCGTCGAAGGCCTGTTTGCCGCCGAGGTCGAAGACGGGAGCGAGCTGTTGCTCGAGCTTCCACCACGTCTGATCGTGCTCGCGCTCGCTCAACGACTCGCCCACGCACAGGATTGGCACCAGCCCGGCGGCCTTCGCTGCGAGGAACTTGCGCGCGACCAGCTCATTCGCTTCAGCGTGGTACTCGCGCCGCTCGGAGTGCCCGACCAGGCCATAGCGTGCACCCACGTCGCGCAACATCGCCGCGGAGACCTCTCCGGTATAGGCGCCCTTTTCGTTCGCGCTGACGTCCTGCGCACCGAACTGCAGGCCCGCCGATCCGTAGCGTTCCGCCAGCTCGGCCAGGTAGGGCAGCGGCGGAATGATGATCCGGTCGACGTTGGCGGGCGCGTCGCCTGCTGCGACGGCATCCACGAGCGCATTCGCGAACTGTCGATCGCCGTGAAGTTTCCAGTTACCGGCCACGATCCTGCGACGCATCAGCCACTCCCGTACATGAAGGGCCGGCAGTCTAACGCAGCCATGGTGTGAAGCCCTGTGTGGGTCGGCCCGGCGCGTGGACCACCCCGAGCTTCACCGAGCGCATTGGCGCAGGAACCGAGGATTGTCGAAAAGGAGCCCGCTAATGCCTGTTCTCACCGGCCTTCCGCCAATCGAAAATCCTCAAGCGCGGACGCTCATCCTAGGCAGCATGCCCGGGGGAATGTCCCTCAAGCTGGGCCGCTATTACGCCCATCCGCAGAACCGTTTCTGGCGGTTCATGGGGTTACTGGTCGGGGCAGAGCCTTCGCTGCCCTACGAGCGGCGAATCGAGATCATGCGCGAAGCCGGCGTCGCGCTGTGGGATGTGCTGGCCGAATGCGAGCGCGAAGGCAGCCTCGACAGCACGATCCGCGCGGAGGCGGCGAACGATTTCGGAAGCTTCCTGCAGACACATCCGCAGATCCGCAGCGTGCTGTTCAATGGCGCCAAGGCAGAGCAGAGCTTTCGGCGCTACGCCCTGCCCCAGCTGGAGCCGGACACGCTTGAGCTGCGCAGACTGCCGTCGACAAGCCCCGCGAACGCGTCGCAGGACGAGACCGCCAAGCTCGACGCATGGCGATCGGCGTTCCGTTATGCCGGGGTGCGGCTTATTTCAGCTTGATCTCGCGCAACCGCTCTTCCAGATAGCCCTGAGCGGTGATCGGCTCGGGGTAACGGCTCGGATTGTCAGGGGTGATGCACGAGGGCAGCACGTCAATCACGACGTCAGGGTTCGGGTGCAGGAAGAACGGGGTCGAATACCGGGGCTGCCGCGCTTTCTCGCCCGGGGGATTCACCACGCGGTGGGTGGTCGACGGATACACATGGTTCGTCAGGCGCTGCAGCATGTCGCCGATGTTGACGACGATCGTGTCGGCATCAGCCGTAAACGGCACCCACTCGCCCTTGCGGGAGCGCACCTCGAGCCCTTCGGCGCTGGCACCGACGAGCAGCGTGATGAGGTTGATGTCCTCGTGTGCGCCGGCGCGAACGTTCGGGATGTCCGGCGTCGTGATCGGCGGATAGTGGATCGGGCGCAGGATCGAGTTGCCCTGGTCGGTCTTATCAGCAAAAAAATCCCCCGGCAGGCCGATGTGCAGCGCGAGCGCAGACAGAACCTTCGAGCCGAGCTGGTCCAGCGCTTCGTACAGGTCGTAACCAACCTCGCGGAACGCGGGGAGTTCCTCCGGCCACAGGTTCGGCGCCATAACGTCCGCATTGCGCGCATCACGGGGGATCTCCCGACCGATGTGCCAGAACTCCTTGAGGTCCGAGTATTGCGCACCCTTGGCGGTCTCGACCCCGAACGGCGTGTAGCCGCGCGCGCCGCCACCGCCGGGCACGTGGTACTGGCGCTTGGTCTCTTCGGGCAGCGCGAAGAACTGCGAAAACACCCGGTAGGCGTCATCGATCAGCGCCTGCGGGATGCCGTGGTTACGGATTCCGGCAAATCCCCATTCCCGGTATGCCGCTCCCAGCTCAGCGACGAACGCGTCGGCGTCGGCCTGGCTGGTCGGCTCGGTGAAGCGACGGATGTCTAGCGTGGGGATCTGGCTCATGGGCTCAAACTGGAAAGTGAAGCGCCGGCCTGCGTGCAGACCGGCGCGGGACCCGATACGTGTCGGCAATCGCCGGTCAGGCGGCTGCAGCGCGGACGGCGTCCGCCAGGCGCGCGATTGTCGACTGGACCAGCGAAGCGTCGTCGGCCTCGACCGTGACGCGGACCACCGGCTCGGTGCCCGACGGACGCAGGAACGCGCGACCCCGGCCTTCGACGGCGGCCTGCGCCTCGGCGAGCGCCGTCTGCACGGAGGTCGCCTCGGTCGGTTTGCGGCCACTGCCGAAGCGCACGTTGATGGTCTTCTGCGGCACCTTGGTGAAGCCGGACAACGCCTCGCGCAGCGAAATGCCGCGGCGGCACAGCACTTCGAGCGCCTGGAGCGCGCTGACGATGCCGTCGCCGGTGCTGGTTCGGTCCAGGCACAGCAGGTGGCCCGAGGTCTCGCCGCCGAGCACGCCGCCGTGGGCGATCAGCTGCTGGTGGACATAGCGGTCGCCAACCTTGGCACGGATGAACCCGATGCCGCGCTGCTGGAACGCCCGCTCGAGGCCATAGTTCGTCATGAGTGTGCCGACAACGGGCCCCTTGAGGCGACCGTGCTGGCTCCAGTCGTTCGCAAGCAGGTACAGCAGGTCGTCGCCGTCGCAGACCATGCCGTCGGCATCCACAAACAACACGCGGTCGCCGTCACCGTCGAACGCGATGCCGAGGTCGGCGCCGGTTTCGAACACGCGGGCGGCGAGTTTTTCCGGGTGGGTGGAGCCGACGCCGTCGTTGATGTTCACGCCGTTCGGTTCGACGCCGATCGCGTCGACGCGGGCGCCTAGCTCGCGCAGCACCAGCGGGCCGAGCTCGTAGGTCGCGCCGTTCGCGCAGTCCATTGCGATGCGCATGCCGCCGAGGTCGAACCCCTTCGGGACCGAGTTCTTGCAGGCCTCGACGTAGCGGCCGAGCGCGTCGCGCGTGCGTACGGCCTTGCCGAGCTCTTCAGACGACACCGTGCGGAACGGCTGGTCGAGCGCGGCCTCGATCGCGAGCTCGGTCGCGTCGTCGAGCTTCTCACCCTCGGCCGAGAAGAACTTGATGCCGTTGTCGTGGTGCGGGTTGTGCGATGCGGAGATCACGATGCCGCCGTCGGCGCGCATCGAGTGGGTCAGGTGCGCGACGGCAGGTGTCGGCATAGGCCCCATCAGCTGGACGTCGACGCCGGCAGCGACCAGGCCGGCCTCGAGCGCTGCCTCGAACATGTAGTTCGAGATGCGGGTGTCCTTGCCGATGATGACCACCGGCTTGCGCCAGGCGCGGCGCGCCAGCGCGTGGCCATAGGCGTTGCCCAGGCGGAGAACGAAATCGGCCGAGATCGCGCCCTCGCCGACGCGCCCCCGGATCCCGTCGGTACCAAAATACTTGCGGCTCATGCTGCGGCTTCGACCTCGTCGTTGGGTTGCGGTTGCTTCATCAACAACGCCAACAGGTGGGCAAGCCGGCTACGCATTTCGCGGCGGTCGCAGATCTGGTCGATCGCACCGTGCTCGAGCAGGAATTCGCTGCGCTGGAAACCCTCCGGGAGGGTCTCGCGGACGGTCTGCTCGATCACGCGCGGGCCGGCGAAGCCGATCAGGGCACCGGGCTCGGCGATATTGATGTCGCCAAGCATCGCGAACGAGGCGGACACGCCGCCGGTGGTCGGATGGGTGAGCACCGAAATATACGGCAGGCCGGCGGCGCGCAGTCGGCCGAGCGCCGCCGAGGTCTTCGCCATCTGCATCAGCGAGAACAGGCTCTCCTGCATGCGCGCGCCACCGCTCGCGGAGAAGCACACGAACGGGCAGCCGAGTTCGAGCGCCGCCTCAGCGCCGCGCGCGAAGCGCTCACCGACCACCGAGCCCATCGATCCGCCCATGAACGCGAAATCGAACGAGCATGCGACCAGCGGGCGGCCGTGCAGCGCACCGCGCAGCGCGACGAGAGCGTCGCGTTCACCCGTGGCCTTCTGCGCGGCGCGGATGCGGTCGCTGTAGCGCTTCTGGTCACGGAACTTCAGCACGTCGGTCGGGCCGAGCTCGGCGGCGATCTCGTGCGTAGTGCCGGCGTCGAACAGCGCCGCGAGTCGCGCGCGGGCGCGAATCGGCATGTGGTGGCTGCACTTCGGACAGACCTCGAGGTTTTCCTCGAGTTCGGGCCGGTAGAGCACGGCCGCGCACTTGTCGCATTTTTCCCACAGCCCCTCCGGCACGCTACGCCGCTTGGCGTTGGCGCCGTCGGTGCGGATGCCGGACGGCATGAGTTTCTTGAGCCAGGACATGCGTTCGGTAACCCTCGTTCAGGCTTGACGACCACCGGCCCCGAGGGCCGGCAAGCGCGCCAGTTTATCCCAGCACCGCGCCTAGTCAGGCATCGGGCTCAGGCATCGAGCGCGGCGCGCAGCGGTGCCAAGAACCGGCGCGCCGAGGCCGGCGCATCGCTGGCCTCGGACAGCACCCCGACCAGCGCACTGCCGACCACGACCCCGTCAGCTTCGCGCGCCATCGCCGCCGCGCTCGTCGCATCCTTGATGCCGAACCCGGCCACGACCGGCACGCTGCTGCCGGCGCGGATCGTGTTCAGACGAGCGCCTGCCTCGCCCGTGTCGAGGCGGTCGGCGCCGGTGACGCCGGCGAAGCTCACGTAGTAGAGATAACCCGCGGCCTGCGCGCAGAGCTGCGCGATGCGAGCGTCGGACGTGGTCGGCGCAGCGAGCAGGATCAGCGTCAGACCCTGCGGCGCGAATGCTTCGCGGAACTCAGCGGCCTCTTCCGGCGGCAGGTCGACCAGGAGCACGCCGTCGACGCCGGCCTCGACGGCCTCGCGCGCGAACCGCTCCGCGCCGCGGATTTCGATCGGGTTGAGATAGCCCATCAGCACGACCGGCGTGTCGTTGTCCACTTCACGGAAGCGGCGCACGCAGTCGAGCACGTAGCCAAGACCGGCACCGCGCGCGATGGCGCGCTCGGAGCTGCGCTGGATCGTCGGGCCATCGGCCATCGGGTCGGAGAACGGCACGCCGAGTTCGATCACGTCCGCGCCAGCTTCGGCCAGCGCATGCATCACGGGGACCGTGGCTTCGAGCGAGGGGTCGCCCGCGGTGATGAACGGCACCAGTGCCTTGCGGCCGGTTGAGCGGAGCTGCGAGAAACGGGCGTCGATTCGGTTCATCGGGGTCTCGTGCGCCGCAGGCGCGGCGGCAGGCGGATGGGCTGGGCGGCTCGAATTGCCGGCGCGGACCGGCACGCCTGCCGATCGACGGTCAGGCGTCCCGATGCACCGTCGGGGCTGCGTTAGAACGTGATGCCGTCGCGCGACGCGATGGTGTGCACGTCCTTGTCGCCACGACCGGACAGGTTGCACAACACGAGCGCATCCTTCGGCAGCTCGCGGGCAAGCTTTTCGGCCTGCGCGATCGCGTGGCTGGATTCCAGCGCGGGCAGGATGCCTTCGGTGCGCGCAAGCCGGTGGAACGCGAACAGCGCTTCCTCGTCGGTGACGCCGACGTATTCGGCGCGACCCATGTCCTTGAGGAATGCGTGTTCGGGACCGACGCCGGGATAGTCGAGGCCGGCCGACACCGAATGGGTCTCGATGATCTGGCCGTCGTCATCGCACAGCACGTAGGTGCGGTTGCCGTGCAGAACACCCGGGCGCCCAGCGGCAAGCGACGCCGCGTGCAGGCCCGAGGCGATCCCCTCGCCCGCCGCTTCCGCCCCAACGATGCGCACGCCCGCGTCATTGAGGAACGCATGGAAGATGCCGATCGCGTTGCTGCCACCGCCCACGCATGCGGTTACCGCATCGGGCAGCCGGCCGTACTCGGCGAGCATCTGCGCGCGTGCCTCGCGGCCGACCACGGCATTGAAGTCGCGCACCATCCGCGGATACGGGTCCGGCCCGGCCACGGTGCCGATGATGTAGAACGTGTCACGCACGTTCGTGACCCAGTCGCGCATCGCTTCGTTGAGCGCGTCCTTTAGCGTCGCCGAGCCGCTGGTCACCGGCACGACGGTCGCGCCGAGCAGCTTCATGCGATAGACGTTGATCTTCTGCCGCTCGATGTCGGTCGCGCCCATGTAGACGACGCACTCGAGTCCGAGCCGCGCCGCGACGGTCGCAGACGCAACGCCATGCTGACCCGCGCCGGTCTCGGCAATGATGCGAGGCTTGCCCATGCGCGAAGCGAGCAGCGCCTGGCCGATCGTGTTGTTGATCTTGTGCGCGCCGGTGTGGTTCAGGTCTTCGCGCTTGAGCAGGATCTGCGCGCCACCGACCTCGTCACTGAGCCGACGCGCGTGATAGATCGGGCTCGGGCGGCCCACGTAATGCGCGAGGTCGCGTTCGAACTCGGAAATGAATTCGGGGTCGACCCGAGCGGCATCGTAGGCGGCTGCCAGTTCCTGCAGCGGGCCAATCAGCGTCTCGGCAACGAAGCGGCCGCCGAAGCGGCCGAAATGGCCGTTGGCGTCGGGGAATGCGTGGAAATCGGAAGGCGTTTCGCGGGTCATCGGCGGATGCGGAACCGGTCCAATCGCCGACGCTCTCGGCGGAACCGCCAGTGTAGGCCAAAGGCCGGGCGCCACGCCCTGCCGACTCGGTCGGTCCGCAGGTCAGTCGACGTTGCAGTCGGCGCGCCGCACTTCCTCGACGAACTTGCGCATGCGATCGCCGTCCTTGATGCCTGGCGAGACCTCGATGCCGCTGGACACGTCCACGCCCCAGGGCATCGTGTCGCGGATCGCACGGAACACGTTGTCCGGCGTCAGTCCGCCTGCGAGCACGAACGGCTTCTGCATGCCGCTCGGCAGACGCGACCAGTCGAACGCGCGACCACTGCCGCCGCTCTCACCGCTGCCATGGCTGTCGAAGAGAAAGCCCGCCGCGCCCGGGTAACGCCGGTGCAACGCGATGCCATCCTCGAGCGAGCCGTTGCCACCCATCGGGACAGCCTTGAGATACGGCACGCCGAAGCCGCGGCAGAACGCGTCATCCTCACTGCCGTGGAACTGCAGCAGGCTCGGGCGCACCTGGCGCACGACCTCGCGCACTTCCTCCTGCGCGTTGTCCATGAACAGCGCGACCGCATCGACGAGCGGTGCGAGCGCATGCCGCATCGCGCGTGCCTCCTCGGCCTTGAGGCGGCGCGAGCTCTTTTCCGCAAACACGAAGCCGACAGCGTCGACTCCGAGCTCGCTGGCCAGGCGCACATCGCCCGGGCGGGTCAAGCCGCAGAATTTGATTCGGGTACGGAACGGGGTTCGACTCACAAGGTCACCTCGGCCGGAAGTCGCCATTGGGCGGGATAGCGCGGCCCCAGGAACACCAGGCCCGCGGAGGGTGCAGTCGGGCCGGCCACCGTGCGATCGCGCCCGGCGAGCAGCTCACCGATCCACGGTTCGCCCTGCTCGCCCCGTCCTACCATCAACAGGCTTCCGACGATATTGCGGACCATGTGATGGAGGAATGCATTGGCCTGCACCTGCACCTCGACGATGTCGCCTTCGCGCCGGACAACGATCTCCTGCAGGTCGCGACGTGCATGCGCGGCTTGGCAATGCACCGTACGGAATGCGGAGAAATCGTTCTCGCCGACCAGCGCCTGGGCTGCGCGATGCATCGCCGCGGCATCGAGCGGGCGACGCTCCCAGCTCAGGTACTGGCGCTGCAATGCAGGGCGCACTGCGCGATTTAGGATGCGGTAGCTGTATCGCCTCGAGCGCGCGCTGAAGCGTGCGTGGAAGTCCGGCGCAACGGGCACGCACCAGCGCACGCAGACCGAAGGCGGCAGACGCGACGTAACGCCGAGTACCCAACCCCGCGGGTCGCGTTGCACCGGGCTGTCGAAGTGCACGACCTGCCCGGAGGCGTGTACGCCCGCGTCCGTACGACCGGCGCAGACGACCTCCACCCGGCTGCCGGCAACGAACGATACCGCCGCTTCGACCGCTGCCTGCACGGTCGCCTCGCCGCGCAGGTCCGGCTCGCCCGGCTTGCTCAGGCGCTGCCAACCGGAGAATTCACTGCCGTCGTATTCGACGCCAAGCGCGTACCGGTGACGGGCAGGAGGCGTCGCTGGCGGGTCGAGTTCGTCCACCGGTTACTCGAGTTCGCGAAGCATGCGCAGGGCCCGCTGGCGCGACGCGTGGTCGCCGTTGATGGCGACCTCGCCCAGCAACTGGCGCGCACTTTCGCTGTCGCCGAGGTCCAGGTACGCCTGCGCAAGCTCGATTCGCTCGTTGATTTGCGCGTCGGCAACAGGCTGGACGCGCGGCTCGTTCGGCTGGTCGAACTGGTCCGGCTCGTTCGGACGGTCCGGCTCGTTCGGCTCGTTCGGCCGGTCGAACTGGTCCGGCTCCTTCGGCCGGTCGGCCTCGTTCGGCTGACCCGGCTCGATCATCGGCACCGGGGCAACTGGCGCGATCCAGGGCCTGGCGGGCGTACGGACTTCCTCGATCGGCGCTTCGGGCACCGTTTCGGGACGCTGTTCGTCCGGCTGTTCCAGCGGGGCCGGGGCCGCCGGTGTGACCGCAGGCCTCTCGGGTGTTTGCCATGCCAGAGGAGTTACCTCGATCTCCTCGACAGGCTCAGCGTCCTCGTGAGCGAGGTCGGGGCCGTCCCAGACAGCGACATGAGGATCGGCGGTCGACACGCCTGCGTCTTCCAGGCCTTCGTCTTCGACTGGTAGCTCTGCGGAAGCGTCAACCTCATCCTGATCCGCTTCCGAAGGACGAGCATCCACGCGCGACGAAGCCACCGGCGCGATCGCTCCGGCGTCCGTCACCGCCGGCTGCACCACGAGCAGATCCTCGTCGGCGTCTGCGTCGCGCCGAAGCGGAAACGCGGCCGCCAGCGCAGAGGCGCTGCTCTCCGTCGGCGCGCGGAACGGCGACGGGGCCGGGGTCCGTTGGCGCGTGCGCCACCACGCAAACAGCAATGCCATCAACGCGGCAGCGCCCAGCAGCCACGGCAGCCATGTTCCGCCCCCCGATGCATCGGCTGGTTCGGCGGGCGTAGCAGCTGTCGCTTCGCCTCGGCTCCCGAGCCGCTGTTGCGCGGCTGCGAGCTCGGCGCTCTTCATCGCGATCAACCGCTGCTGGTCCGACTGCAGCTTCTCGAGCTCGGCTACCCGGCTCTTGAGCTCCTGCAGTTCGGCATCGCGCACGGCGAGCGTTTCGCGCGTCTGTTGCAGTTCCTGTTGCAGCATCTGGCCCTCGCCGCCGGCCTGGGTGCCGGATTGTGTGCCCGCCTGCGTCGCTCGGTTCGCTGCGGGCGGAACGATTTCGAGCCGGGCGCCGTCCGCGGGCTGCGGGCGGACCGGCTTCGGTGCCTCCGAGCCTGCACGGCCCTCGGCGGGCGAAGTCTGGCCGGAGCGTGCCGCGGCCTGGCTGGCATCAGCCTGCTCGGATGCGATCAGGGCCTGCCGCCGCGCTTCGCGCCACTGGCGCATCCGGTCGCGCACGATCTGCGCGGCCTGGGCCGCGTCCACGGCTGCGACCTCAGCCGCCGGCGGCACGCGCAGTACGGCGCCGCGCTTGAGCTGGTTGATATCCCCGCCGATGAACGCGTCGGGGTTCGCGCGCAGCATCGCGATCATTGCCTGATCGAGCGTCGCGCCGTCGCCGAGGCCAAGCCTTGCAGTGATCGCAGAGAGTGTCTCGCCGTTACGGACCGGGCCGTATTCGCCGGGTACGTCCTGCGCCGGCGAAGGCTCTGACGCGGCCGCAGCGGAAGGTCGCTGCGGTGCGGGTGCCGGAATCGGCAAGGGCTTGGTGGGCGACGTCACCGGTCGCTGGATCGTATTGGACGGCGCGCCAACCGGCGCCTGGACCGGGGGCTGCACCGGTGCGGCGACCGCACGCGGCGTATCGACTAGCGCCGAGTACTCGCGCACCAGGCGCCCCTGCCCCCAGTCGACTTCGACCAAAAAGGTCAGCAGCGGCTGCTCGATCGGCTGGTCGGTGGTGACCCGGATGATCGGACGCCCGGACCGGTTGTAGGCGACTTCGAACCGCAGATCGGTCACCACGCCCTGCGGCGGTTGCAGGCCGATGCGCGCGAACGTTTCCGGGGACGCAAGCCGGGCCTGCAGTTGCTCGACCTCCCCCGGCGTGGTGCTGATGACCGGAATCTCGGCCAGCAATGGTTCGCCGGCGCGCGAACGAACTTCGATCTGGCCGAGCCCCAGTGCGGCCGCGGTGCCGCTGGCGAAGGCCAGCGCAGCCGAGATGGCGAGCGTCAACGTCGGGTGCCGCAGCCAATGTTTCACAGCGCCTTCCTGAAATGCCGATGGCCGCGACTCTAGCCGCGGCCACCTGCGGGGCGCAATGCGAGCCTTAACGCTCGGCGAGCACCAGCTCGGCGAGCTGCACCGCATTCAGCGCTGCACCCTTGCGGATGTTGTCGGCGACGATCCACATCGAAAGCCCGCGCGGATGCGAGATGTCCTCGCGGATACGGCCGACATACACCGGGTCCTGACCCGAGGCATGCGTGACCGCAGTCGGGTAGCCACCGGGCGCGCGCTCGTCGACGATCTCCAGCCCTGGCGCCTGCGAAAGCAGCTCGCGGGCACGCTCGACGCTGACCTTCTCGCGCGTTTCGATGTGCACCGCCTCGGAATGCCCGTAGAACACCGGCACGCGTGCAACCGTCGCGTTCACGCCGATCGAATCCTCGCCGAGGATCTTGCGCGTCTCCCAGACCAGCTTCATCTCCTCGGTGGTATAGCCGTTGTCGGTGAAGTCCCCGCCGTGCGGAATCACGTTGAACGCGATCTGCACGGGGTACACGTCCGGCTCGGGGTCCTGGAAACTCAGCAGCCGCGCCGTCTGCTTGCCGAGTTCCTCGAGCGCGCGCCGGCCGGTGCCCGACACCGACTGATAGGTCGCGACGTTGAGCCGTGTGATGCCCGCCTCGCGATGGATCGGCGCGAGCGCGACGAGCATCTGCATCGTCGAGCAATTCGGGTTGGCGATGATGCCGCGCGGCCGGTTGCGCACCTGCTCGGGATTGACCTCAGCCACCACGAGCGGAATGTCGTCGTCGTAGCGGAATGCCGAGGAGTTGTCGATCACCACCGCACCGGCCGCGGCGAACTTCGGCGCATATTCCTTGGAAACGCTGCCACCGGCCGAGAACAGCGCGATGTCGACGCCGGCCGGGTCGAACGTCGCCAGATCCTCCACGGTGATCTTGCGTCCATCGAACTCGACCTGGCTGCCCGCCGAGCGCTCGCTCGCCAGTACATGCAGGCGGCCGATCGGAAAGCTGCGCTCGGCCAGGATGCTCAGGAGCGTTTCGCCAACCGCGCCGGTGGCGCCGACGATTGCGACAGTGACTTGCTGTGTCATTTGGAGTGTTCCGAAAAGTCTGAGGGATATCGAAGTCCGGAGGCGGCCTGACCCGCATCTCGAAGGAGGGCTCGAGGTGGCCGAGGGCGACCGGCGCATATCGGGACTACAGCGCAGCGGCGCAGTCGCGCGTCATCGCCCACGGGCGAGCGCAGCGGCTGGCCGCTATCGTTTCGGATCCGGTTTCCCGCCGGGCACGCGCGGCGTGATCTCGCCGACGTCACCGCATTGCGCCCGGTGGCGAAGCGCCTGGTCCATCAGCACGAGCGCGACCATCGCCTCGCAGATCGGCGTGGCGCGGATGCCGACGCACGGGTCGTGGCGGCCGGTCGTGATGACTTCAACCGCATTGCCGTGGATATCGAGCGTGTCGGCCGGCAGCCGCAGGCTCGAAGTCGGCTTGAACGCCACCGAACAATGCAGCGGCTGGCCGGTGCTGATGCCGCCAAGGATGCCGCCGGCGTGGTTCGATTCGAAGCCTGCGGCGCCCATCAGGTCGCGATGCTCGCTGCCCTTCTGCGTGACCGACGCAAAGCCGTCGCCGATCTCCACGCCCTTGACCGCGTTGATGCTCATCAGCGCGGCGGCGAGTTCGCCGTCGAGCTTGCCGTAGATCGGTTCACCCCAGCCCGGCGGGAGGCCGTCGGCGACCACGTCCACGCGCGCGCCAACCGAATCACCGGACTTGCGCAGCGCATCCATGTACGTCTCGAGCTGGGGCACCTGCGCTTCGCAGGGCCAGAAGAACGGGTTGCCTTCGACCACGTCCAGGTCGACGCCCTGCGGTCGCAGCTCGCCGAGCTGAGACAGGTAGCCGCGCACGCGCACGCCGTGGCGCTCGGCAAGCCAGCGCTTGGCGATCACGCCGGCGGCGACGCGCATCGTCGTCTCGCGTGCGCTGGAACGGCCACCGCCGCGCGGGTCACGGATGCCGTATTTCTGCCAGTACGTGTAGTCCGCGTGGCCCGGGCGGAACTGCCCGGCAATCGCGGAGTAATCCTTGCTGCGCGCATCGGTATTGCGGATCAGGAGCGCGATCGGCGTGCCGGTCGTGCGGCCCTCGTACACGCCGCTGAGGATCTCGACCTCGTCGGTTTCACGGCGCTGAGAGGTGTGGCGGCTGCGCCCGGTCGCGCGGCGATCGAGGTCGGCGCGAAAGTCCTCAGCCGCCAGCGGCAGGCCGGGTGGGCAGCCGTCGACGACGCACCCGATCGCCGGCCCGTGGCTCTCGCCAAAGGTCGTCACTGCGAACAGCTTGCCGAACGTATTGCTGGCCACGCAGGTTTTCCGATGGGCCCGCTGGACGGGAGGGACGGGAGGCGCGCCACTCTAGCGCGCCGGGACGATCGATGCCGGCGCAGGCACGAAGGCGCGACGCGCCTCAGCCGCGGGCGGCGGCGAGCTCTTTGATGCGCTCGTGGTGCTCGACGAGATCCGCGCGCTCGACGACGAAGATGCCCATCTGACCCACTTTGAACTCCACCCACGCCAGCGGCAGTTCGGGCAGCAGGCTGACGAGCGCCTGCTCGGCTTCGCCGACCTCGCAGATCAGCAGGCCTTCCTCGCTCAGGTGGTCGGGTGCGTCGCGCAGGATCTTCAGCGCAAGGTCCAGACCGTCGTGGCCCGCGCGCAGTCCGAGTTCCGGTTCGTATGAGTACTCACGCGGCAGCGCATCGGTTTCGGCGTCGGTCACGTACGGCGGGTTGGTCACGATCAGGTCGAACACCTCGCCCTGCAGACCTGCGAACAGGTCAGACTTGCGCAAGGTCACGTTGTCAGCGTGCAGCCGGGCCTTGTTCTCTTCGGCTAGCGCCAGTGCGTCGTCGTCGATGTCGGCGCCGATGACGTCCCAGTTCGGGTGGTAATGGGCGGTTGCGATCGCGATGCAGCCGGAACCGGTGCACAGGTCGAGCACGCGCTCCACCTCGCGCCCGCCGAGCCAGGGCTCGAAGCCGGACTGGATCAGCTCGGCGATCGGCGAGCGCGGCACCAGCGCGCGCGAGTCGCTCTTGAAGCTCAGGCCCGCGAACCAGGTCTCGCCGGTCAGGTACGCCGCCGGCACGCGCTCGTCGATGCGTCGCTGGAACAGCGCGAGCACCTTCTGCTTTTCCGTTGCGGTGACGCGCGATGCGCCATAGACGGGGCTCAGGTCGTGCGGCAGATGCAATGCGTGCAGCACCAGCTGTGTCGCCTCGTCCAGCGCGTTGTCGTAGCTGTGGCCGAACGTCAGCCCCGCTTCACCGAAGCGGCTGCCGCCGTAGCGGATCAGGTCGATGATGGAGACCTGTTCGAAGGTGGCGTCGGCGGTCATCACGGCTCGGTGCGCGCAGCGCGGTTAAAAGCGGGCGGGCATTATAGCGGCGCCCCCCGGCTATCATGACCGCGCATCCCCAGTCGGATCCGTCATGTTCAACCGCACGATCGTGTATGTCCTCGTCGCCGCGCTCGCCGCGGGTCTGGGTCTGTGGGCGGCGCAGCGCTACTTCACCTCGCCGGCCGTTACGCCCTCGGGGCCTACGACCCAGGCGGTGCGGCTGTTCCAGCCACCGCGGGAACTGCCCGCGTTCTCACTGCGCCAGTCCGACGGCACCGCACTCGTGCCCGGCGAGCTCAAGGGGCACTGGACGCTGGTGTTTCTCGGCTTCACGCATTGCCCGGACGTCTGCCCCACCACGCTCGCGCAGCTGTCGCAGGCGCAGAAGCAGTGGAGCGCGATTCCCGATTCGACCCGTCCGCGCGTGCTGTTCGCCTCGGTCGACCCCGAGCGCGACACGCCCGATCGCATCGGCGAATACGCGCACGGCTTCCATCGCGACACGATCGCCGCGACGGCCGACATCCCGGCGCTGGAGCAGTTCACCCGTTCGCTGAGCCTGGTGTTCGCGAAGATGCCGGCCGAGGAAGGCCGTCCTGCTGACGAGTACACGATGGATCACAGCGCAACGATCGTGGTGCTGGACCCCAAGGGCCGCATGGCCGGCGTCATCCAGCCGCCGTTCGATCCGAACGCGATCGCCTCCGATTTCATCGCACTGACCCGGGAGCCCTCGCCATGAGCCTGATGACGCAGCTGACCTACGTCCTGCCGCACCGGATGCTGTCGTCACTCGCACGGCGCCTCGCGTATTCCGACCATCCGCACCTGAGCCGCTGGCTGATCGATACCGTCACCCGCAAGTTCGGCGTCGACCTCACCGAGGCTGCGCAGCCCGATGCGAGCGCGTACAAGACGTTCAACAGCTTCTTTACCCGCGAACTGAAGCCGGGCGCGCGCGTGGCGGACGCCGATCCGCGTGCACTGGTGATGCCGGCCGACGGCCGCATCAGCCAGTGCGGCACGATCGAAGCCGGTCGCATCCTGCAGGCGAAGGGCCAGTCATTCACCGCGGCCGAACTGCTGGGCAGCCTGGAAGCGGCCGAGCCCTTCATGCACGGGCTGTTCGCGACGGTCTACCTGTCACCGAAGGACTACCACCGGGTGCACATGCCGTGGACCGGGACGCTGCGCGAGACCGTCCACGTGCCCGGCAGGCTGTTCAGTGTGGGGCCCGCTGCGGTCGAGCGCGTGCCTGGCCTGTTCGCGCGCAACGAGCGGCTGGTGTGCCACTTCGATACCGACTTCGGCCCGATGGCCGTGGTGATGGTCGGCGCGCTGCTGGTCTCGGGCGTGGAAACCGTCTGGAGCGGCGAAGAGATCCCGCACTACGGCAAGACGATCACGGTGAAGGATTACCGTGGCGCTGGCATCACGCTCGAGCGCTTCGCCGAGATGGCGCGGTTCAATTACGGATCGACGGTCATCGTGCTGCTGCCGGCCGGGGTCGCCGAGCTCGCGCCAAGCCTGTGCGCGGAGTCGGCAGTGCGCCTCGGACAGCGGCTTGCGCGGCTCAAGGACTGAGCCACGCGGGACGGTCACCCGCAGGTGACCGTCCGGTAACGCAGTGAATCAGCTGCCGCAGCCGTCCAGCTTGAGGCGCTGACCCGGGCGGATCATGTAACGCGGCGCCGGCACCTTGTTCGCGTCGGCCAGTGCGCCGATCTTGCACTCGAACTTGCTGGCGATCGAGGTCAGCGTCTCGCCCGGCTGCACCTTGTACTCGCGCGGGGCGGCCGGCTTCTTGTCGCGGGCCGGCCGGGTGGCCGACGCGGTCGGCTCCGGCTTGGCGTCCGGCGCGGGCGCCTCGACCTTCGGCGGCGGCGCGATCGGCGGGACCGGCACGGCCGCGCCCCGGCGAACGATCGCGGTGTTCGGATCGCTCGTCACCAGCGTGCGCGCGAGGTCAGCGCGCTGACCCTGCGTGCACCAGCGGTTGTAGAGGCCGACCATCTTCGTGGTCACGTTCATGCTCGTCCCGGCCGGGATCATCTGGTCGGCTTCGAAGCGCGGGTTGAGGTTGCGCAGCACGCGCATGTAGCCGTCGCGGGTACCGCCGTTACCCAGGCAGATCGTCAGCTCGTAGATCGAAGCCGAGCGCGCGAGCCGGATGGTAGCCGGGCGCGTGTCGACCTTCGGGAACGTCAGGCCGTACTCCTTCGGGTGCAGGTACAGCCAGGCCGCCGCGATCACCATCGGGACATAGTCCTTGGTCTCGGCCGGGAACTGGTTGTAGACGTCGGCGTCCCAGAAGCTGCGGCCGCCGCTCTCGCGGTACACGCGACGCGCTCGGCCTTCGCCGCCGTTGTACGCGGCAAGCGACATTTCGATGTTGCTGTCGAGTTCGCGGAAACGCTCGTTGAGGTACGCCGCCGCCGCGTTCGCCGCGGCTTGCGGGTCGTAGCGCGTGTCGAACCCCGTGCCGTCCGGACCGAGCCCGAAGCGCTTGCCGGTCGCCGGCATGAACTGCAACGGCCCGACGGCGCCAGCGCGCGAACCCACATGCACCTTGCCGTTGGATTCCTTCGCCATGATGCCGAACAGCAGCGCCTCGGGCAGGCCGCTGCGCTTGAACGCCGGCGACATCAGGTGCTGCATGTGCTGGTAGTTCTCGTGGCTCTGGATCAGCGTCACGCGCATGTCCGTTAGCCAGCGGCGGATGCCCGCCTGCACGGCCGGGTTGTACTGGACCATCTGCTTGAAACGCTCACCGTCGGGCGTCAGCAGTGCCGCTGCGGCGGCCGAATCGGGCACGCTGCCCGATTCCGGAGTCTCGTCGACCAGCGTCGTATCGATATCCTCGTCCGTGCGCGGCGCATCGGAATTCGCTTTCAGCAGGCGCTTGAACGACGCAAGCATGTTCTGCATCGAGCAGCCGCGCTGCTTGCCGCAGGCGGTGATCGCGTCTTCCATGTCCTCGAGCGCCGCGTCGGCAGCCTTGCGCGCGTCCGGCCCGGCATTGGCCGCGTCCACCAGCGCTTCGCGGTAGCGCGCTTCCGCCGCCTGCATGCGCTGGTTCAATGCGTCGACGGCCGCCTGGTCGCGGCGCGAAAGCGCATCGGCCTCGAACGACAGTGCGGCAAGTGTGGCGAATGCAAGTGGGGCCAGACGCCCCGGAAGTCGGACAAGTGCGGACATGGACGGCAGCATCGCAAGGGGGAGGCGCGAGGTTAACGAGGGGGTCCGGGAGCAGCAAGGATGCACGCCCTGTTCATCGGCACGGCGTCGCAGTTGTGCGGAACCGGCGTGATGTTGCGTGACCGGCTTCACGGTGCGCCGCGGTGCGTGGCTAGAATCGGGTCTTTCCGAGCGAGTCCCCACATGGCCCCGGACACCGGCGCTTCCGGCAACGTGCTTCTCGGCAAGACGGCTGCGACGAAGCAGCCCGTGCATCTGCACGCCCGCCTCGGCAACCGGCACGGACTGGTCGCCGGCGCCACCGGAACCGGCAAGACCGTCACGCTGATGACGATGATCGAAGGGTTCTCTCGGCTTGGCGTGCCGGTGTTCGTCGCCGACGTGAAAGGCGACGTGGCCGGGCTGGCCATGGCCGGCACGCCGGGCGAGCGCGTGCAGGCCCGCATCGCCGAACTCGACCTGGCCGGGCACGCGCCCGCTGCGAACCCGGTGGTGTTCTGGGATGTGTTCGGCCAGAACGGCCATCCGGTCCGCACCACGGTCAGCGAGATCGGCCCGTTGCTGCTCGCGCGCATGCTCGAGCTCAACGACACGCAGTCGGGCGTGCTCGAAATCGTCTTCAAGCTCGCCGACGACCGCGGCCTGCTGCTGCTCGATCTTGCCGACCTGCGTGCCCTGCTCGCCCTGGTGGCCGAGGAGCGCAAACAGGTGTCGACCGAGTACGGGCTGGTGAGTTCCCAGTCTGTCGCCGCGATCCAACGTGCACTGCTGCGGCTCGAGAGCGAAGGTGGCGCAGGCTTTTTCGGCGAGCCGGCACTTGAACTTGCCGACCTGATGCGCACGACGCCCGACGGCCGCGGCGTGATCGGCATTCTCGCGGCCGAGCGGCTGGTGATGCGGCCGCGGCTCTACTCCACGCTGCTGCTATGGCTGCTGTCGGAGCTGTTCGAACAGCTGCCCGAGGTCGGCGATCTCGACCAGCCGCGCCTCGTATTCGTCTTCGACGAAGCGCACCTGCTGTTCGACGACGCACCCGCCGAGCTGCTGCGACGCGTGGAGCAGGTCGTGCGGCTGATCCGGTCAAAGGGCGTCGGCGTCTACTTCTGCTCGCAGTTTCCTGACGACGTTCCCGACGAGGTGCTCGGTCAGCTCGGCAACCGCGTGCAGCATGCTCTGCGGGCCTTCACCCCGCGCGACCAGAAAGCCGTCCGCACCGCGGCGGAAACGTTCGTGCCGAACCCCTCGCTCGACGTCGCCCGCACGATCGCCGAACTCGGCACCGGCGAAGCGCTGGTTTCAACGTTGAAGCCCGACGGCTCTCCGATGCCGGTCGAGCAAGTGCTGGTCGCCCCGCCGCAAAGCCGGCTGGGCGCGATCACCGCCGCCGAGCGCCTGCAGGTGCGAGCCGACAGCCCGGTGGGCGTTCGCTACGACCAGTCGATCGATCGCGAATCCGCTGCCGAAGTACTCGCACGCAAAGCCGACCAGGCGGCGCGACAGGCCGGAGCGCCGCCTGCGCGCGGCGGCGCCGGCGACGATGAGCCACGCGGGGCCGCCTCCGCGATGCGCGACGCGGTGTTCGGCACCGGCCGCCGTCAGGGCCTGGTCGAGACCATGGCCAAGCAGGCCGCCCGCACGGTTGGCAGCCAGATCGGCCGGCAGATCCTCCGCGGCGCGCTCGGTGGCCTGTTCGGCGGTCGGCGCCGCTGATCCTTTTCCTGCAATCCATAGGAGTTCGCTGATGACCCGTCCCCTGCTGACCCTCGCCTGCCTGGGCGCGCTCGTGCTCACCGCCTGCAATCGTGAAGCGCCCGTCGCCGAACCTGCCGTCGAGACGCCCGCTCCCGCCGCCGCGCCCCAGACCGATGCGATCGACGCGGTTGCCACGCCTACGCCCAGCGTCGAAGCACCTGCCGCGTTCGACCAGAAGGCATTTGCCGGCGTGTTCACTGCTGGCGCAAACCGGCTGGAGCTCAAGCCCGACGGTACCTACGCGATGGCCGCGAACGGCTCGAACATGGACGGCACGTGGACCGCGGAAGAGAACGACACCCGGATCCGCCTCGATCCCAACAGCAAGACCGAGCCGGACCGCGTATTCGTGATGACCGGACGTGACCAGCTCTCGGCTGTTGGCGCGGATGGGCAGCCGGCCGCCGGCGCCGACGCGATGGCGCTCACCCGCGAAACCCCTGCCGCCGCGCAGTAACGCGCGCAGCCGCTTTTTTTGCTTAGAACTGGGCGGCCCATCACAATGGGCCGCTTTCCATGCCTGGACGGCAGGACCTACACGATGCACGGATGCCATCGCCACCGCGCCGCACTGCGGCGCCCACGCTCGACTCTGCTTCTCGCCAGCCGCTTTTCTGTGCATCGGCCGCAGGGGGCGGCCACGCCATGACCCGTAGCCGATCCCGTTCCGCGCGCACGCCCGAGCCGTTCTGGCAGCGTCTTCGTTCGATCATGCTCTACCCGGTGCACGGCGCCGCGTTGTACACGCTGATCGCGCTCACGCTCTTCAGCCTGCTCGGCCTCGTGCCCGGCATCGGCCGGTTGATGCTGGGCCTCACTTGGCTCACCGCCTACAAGTACAGCTTCGAAATCCTGCGAGCGACGGCCGACGGCCGCAGCGAATCACCGGAAGGCCCGCTCAGCTTCGATAACGGCGTGGTGTGGCGACTCATCGCGCTGCAGGTGATCGCCGCTGCCGCGGTGATCGGCACGCTGGTGACGGTCGGCATCGTGGCCGCGGCCGTGGTCATGTTCTTCGTCGCGCTGATGCAGCCGGGCGCGATCATGTCGCTGGCGATGGACGGCAGCCTGAGGCGGGCGATGAATCCGGCGGTGTCGCTGACGGTGGTCTCCCGTATTGGATGGCCGTACCTGGCGGTGTTCGCGCTGCTGTTCGTGATCCAGGCCAGCGCCGGCAGCGCCGGTTACTGGCTGGCCGACGTGATGCCGCCCGTGCTCGGTGATCTTGCGCTGACGTTCTTCTCGTTCTGGGGTCTGTTCGCGACGTTCCACCTGATGGGCTACCTGGTGTTCCAGTACCACGAGGTACTCGGCTACGAGCCCGAAGGCCTGCGCGATGCCCTACCCGACCTGCACAAGCCCGATGCGCGGCTGCTGGAGGAAGTCGAAGAGCTGGTGCGCAACGGACACGCCGGCACGGCGATCGAGCGCCTGCGAACGGAGGCCCGCACGCGCGCACTGAGCGTAGAAGCGCACGAGCTCTACCACCGTCTGCTCCGCCAGGGCGGCGACACGGCAGCGATGAGTGAGCACGCCGGCCAGTACCTCAACCTGCTGATGCTCGAAAAGCAGGAGCGCAACGCGCTGGTGCTGATTCGCACTGTCCTCGACGCCGACCCGGCATTCATTCCGCTGCAACCGATCCACGCGACGCAGCTGGCAGCCCGGGCGCGTGATTTCGGCCAGACCCAGCTCGCCGTCGACATCCTGCGCGGCGCGCTGCGCAGCCGCCCGCGCGATGCGGACGCTTCGCGTTGGGGGCTGGACCTGGGACTGATCCTGGCCGATCGGCTCGGCCGGGATGACGAGGCGCGTACCGTGCTCGAGCAGGCCCGCGCGAACTGCGAGGACGCCGGGCTGCAGCAGAAGATCGACTCGACCCTGCAGCTGCTTCGCGCGCTTCCGGCCTGACCCGGCTCAGCTGTTTTCGAGCAGGAAACGCGCTTTCTGCGCCTGCGGGTGGTCGGCGAAATGCTCGACCACCCGCTGCAGCGCGCGGGTCCGCCGTTCGCTGGCCTGCTGCTCGCCGTAGCCCAGCGCGAGGCGGAACCACAGCTGTGCATGCGTGTCATCGCAGCGCTCGTGCGTCGCGGTGTCTAGCGCGGCTTCCGCGGCATCGAGTGCACCGATCGCCAGCCAGCGGCCCGCGAGGCTGATGCGCAATGCATCAGGCACTGTCGCTCCGGCGTCCTGCAGCTCCTGCAGAATCCTGCACTGTGTGCGGACCGCGTCCGCAGAGCTGTCGGGCAGAGCCAGCACCGCAAGTGCACACTCATGTGCCAGCTTGTCGCGCCCGGCGTGGCGTGCGGCCCGGTACCGCGCCAGGGACACGTCCAAACGCTGCGGCTGGTCGGCCGCAAGCTCGGAAAGCAACGACTCCGCCTGCTCCAGTTGCATCCGGCCGAGGTGGGACTGCGCACGCTCCCAGCGTGTATCGATCCCATCGGTCGACGGCGGATCGGCGATGAAGTCGCTGCGCACCTGTCGTGATGCTACGAGCGCGGCACCGACGAGCGCCCCACTGACAATGCCGCCCGCGTGCGCATCGAACGCCACGCCGGCGTCGGCGTCGGCGTTCGCGACGAGGTTGAGGATTTCCCACCCGAGCCACGCAGGCAGCAGCCAGATCGCGGGCGCACGCACGTAGTCGAAGATCACCCCGAACCAGTAGAAGAACCGCACCGGCTGCCGGCCCCAGACCACGCAGAACGCGCCCATCAGCGCTGCGACAGCGCCGGATGCACCAAGCCCGCCGGCTGCCTCGCCCCAGCGCCACGCCAGTGACGCGGCGCTCGCGCCCAGCGCGCCGAGCAGATACAGCGCCAGGAAGCGGCCCGAGCCGAGCGCTCCTTCGACCAGCAGGCCGAGCGCGACCAGGAACACCATGTTCCCGAGCAGATGCATCACGTCGGCGTGCAGGAATGCAGACGACAGCATGCGCGCCGGGTCGATCTCGTTGCTGCGCAGCAGGCGTCGCAGCGTGAACACCTCCTGCTGCAACGCGTCGTAGGCAGGGCGGAGCGTCTTCCAGTGGGCATGGGCCTGCGGCGTGTCGAACAGCGCGCCGGCAGCCAGTGCTTCACCGAACCGCACGTCGGTCGCCGTTCGCTGCGCGACGTAATCTCCGCGCTCGTCCTCGTCCAACGCGCGCAATTCGCGCAGCCCATCCGCCTCGCCGGTCTGCGCAAGGTGGCGCTCGAACGCGGGCACTTCGATCGCGGCGAGCCCCGACTCGACGTAGTGCCGGCTCGCCGCTTCCATCCGCCCGTCGTCATCGAGCTGCAGCCCGAAGAACACGAACGCGTTCGCGAGCACGAGGAGCGCAGTCACGAGGGGAAACGTCGCGCGCGTGAGCGGACGGTGCAGCGGCAGGATCAGCATTGAAGGGATACCGATGGGACGCGCCAGCGTCGCGCTTGCCGCACGGCTACGCAAGCCGTGGCCGGCCCGGGGCTGCAGCGACTACGATGGCCGCCCCGTTCCGCCCCGTGCACACCATGAGCCGCTGGCGCCCGCCTGCCGAGAAAAGCACCGCACTGATCACCCGCGAAGGCCATGAGCGGCTGAAGGCCGAACTCGACGAGCTTTGGCGCGTCAAGCGGCCCGAAGTGGTGAAGGCACTCGCAGCAGCCGCCGCCGAAGGCGACCGCTCGGAAAACGCCGAATACACGTATCGCAAGAAGCAGCTCGGCGAGATCGACCGGCGCGTGCGGTACCTGAGCAAGCGGGTGCCCGACCTGCGCGTCATCGAAACGGCGCCGTCGGATCCCGAAGCAGTGTTCTTCGGCGCGTTTGTCGAGGTCGAGAACACGGCAAGCGGCGAATGCCACACCTACCGCATCGTCGGCCCGGACGAGACCGATGCGAAACGCGGCTGGATCAGCATCGACTCACCGCTTGCGCGCGCGATGCTGAAGAAGCGCATCGATGACGAGTTCGACGCGCAGCTGCCGGCAGGCGCGCAGCGTTTCGCGATCGTGGACGTGCACTACAAAGCCTGACGCCCCGTTCGGCCGTTCCCGCGGACCGGCGAAGCCAGCGCGTCGCACGGCCGACTCGGCCCACGGCGTCCCTGCCCCGGCAGCCTCAGTCGTCGAACGCGACTTCGCCGTACAGGTCGTGCTCGTCGCTGCCCATGATCTCGACATCGACGAACTCGCCCGGCTGCAGTCCGGCTTCGAAGCCGTTCTGGATCTGCACCAGACCGTCGATCTCCGGCGCGTCCGCCATCGAGCGCGCAATGGCGAGCTCGCCATCGAGCGCGTCCACGAGGCAGCGCTGCACGGTACCGACCTTTGCCTCGAGCCGCGCGGTGGAAATCTCGGCCTGCCGCTCCATGAAGCGGGCAAGCCGCTCCTGCTTCACCTCTTCCGGCACTGCATCGGGCAGTGCATTCGCGGTCGCGCCTTCGACCGGCGAATAGGCGAACGCGCCGACGCGATCGAGTTGCGCCTCGTCGAGGAAGTCCAGCAGCTGCTCGAACTCGGCCTCGGTCTCCCCCGGAAAGCCGACAATGAACGTGGAACGGATCGTCAGCTCCGGGCAGATTTCGCGCCAGCGCTGGATGCGCTCGAGCGTCTTGTCGACCGCACCCGGACGCTTCATCAGCTTGAGGATGCGCGGGCTCGCGTGCTGGAACGGAATGTCGAGGTACGGCAGCAGCCTGCCGTCGGCCATCAGCGGGATGATCTCGTCGACATGCGGATACGGGTAGACGTAGTGCAGTCGCGTCCAGATGCCGAGCTCACTCAGGCCCTCGCACAACGCTTTCATCCGGGTCTGGTACTGCCGCCCGTGCCAGGTCCGCTCGGCATAGCGCAGGTCGACGCCGTAAGCCGAGGTGTCCTGGGAGATGACGAGCAGCTCCTTCACCCCGCCCATCGCGAGCTTTTCGGCCTCGCGCAGCACTTCGTCGACCGGGCGCGAGACCAGGTCGCCGCGCATCGACGGGATGATGCAGAAGCTGCAGCGGTGATTGCAGCCCTCGGAAATCTTCAGGTACGCGTAGTGCTTCGGCGTGAGCTTGATGCCGATACCGTTATCGAGCGCACTGTCATCGGCCGCGCGGCGCGGCACCAGATCGATAAACGGGTCGTGCTTGGGCGGCAGTGCGGCGTACACCGCGCTCATCACGCTCGCATAGTCCTGCGGCCCGCTGATCGCCAGCACATCGGGATGCGCTTCACGGATCTGCTCTGGCCGCTTGCCGAGGCAGCCCGTCACGATGACCTTGCCGTTCTCGGCGATCGCCTCACCGATGGCATCGAGTGATTCGGCCACGGCCGAGTCGATGAAGCCGCAGGTGTTCACGACGACGACGTCGGCATCGTCGTAGCTCGGCACGATGTCGTAACCCTCCACGCGCAGCTGCGTGAGGATGCGTTCGGAATCGACGAGCGCCTTCGGACATCCGAGGCTGACGAAACCGATCTTGCCGCTGCGGGGCGGCGCGTCGTTGAGGGACATGTGCAGTTCGACCGTGTCGGGACAGGCGGCACCCGCACCCGTGGAACGGGCGCGATGCTGGGGCGGGAAAGCGGCGGATTATAGACGCCGGGCTAGAATCCCGGCCGTACGGCACGCTGAACATCGATGGAGCGCACATGAGCGAGTGGATCGACCTCGATACCCATCACGGCCACGTGCGGGCCAGGCTCGCGAAGCCGAGCGGCCGCCCGCGCGGCGCGGTGGTCGTCCTGCAGGAGATTTTCGGCGTCAACCCGCACATCCGGTCGGTCACCGAGCGCTTCGCCGACGCGGGATTCCTCGCGATTGCACCGTCGCTGTTCGATCCGGTCGAGCCTGGAGTCGAGCTCGAGTATGACGAGACGGGGATCGAGCGCGGGCGCAGCCTGGCCGCGTCTGTCGGATTCGATCGCGCGGTCGACGTCGTCGCGGCCGCCGCCAAGATCGTCGGGGACGACGGCTTGCATGTGGGCGCGGTCGGGTTCTGCTGGGGCGGCAGCGTCGCTTTTCTCGCCAACACCCGCCTCGGGTTACCAGCCGTGTCGTACTACGGCGCGCGCAGCATGCCGTTTATCGACGAGCGGGCACGTGCGCCGCTGATGTTCCACTTCGGGGAACTCGACCCGACCATTCCGCCCGCCGACATCGCGCGTCACCGCGAGGCACAACCCGACGCGGACGTACATGTCTACCCAGCGCGGCACGGCTTCAACCGCGATGTCGATCCGAACGTGCACGAGCCCGCAAGCGCGGCGCTGGCGTGGCAGCGCACGGTCGAGTTCCTGACGGAGCACCTGTCATGATCGTTGCGGACGGCTGGCAGCTGCATCCGCGGCTCGAAGCCGACACACGCCCGGTGGTCCGGTGGCCGGTCTGCGACGTGCGGATGATGGAAGACGCGCGTTATCCGTGGCTGATCCTGGTGCCGCGCATCGCCGACGCGGTCGAGATCGTCGACCTGTCCGAAGACCTGCAGCTCCAGCTCGCACGCGAGACCGCGCGCGCCAGCCGCGCGCTGCGGGCGGTCGCGACACCCGACAAGCTCAACATCGGCGCGCTTGGCAATGTCGTGCGCCAGCTGCATGTACATGTGCTCGGCCGCTTCGAGGGCGACCCCGCCTGGCCCGGCCCCGTCTGGGGCCGCGGCGTCGCCGAGCCGTACACGGATGAGGCCCGTTCGGCGCGACTTCAGGCGCTGCGTGCAGCATGCGAAGCCGACTGAGCCAATGACCCGTTTCCGGAGAACCACGATGCGAAAGATCGCCTGCGCCCTCCTCGTCTCCATCGCGGCAGCGGCCGCACCCGCGCATGCGGGCCTGTTCGACAAGAAGCCCGAGGAAGCGGTGCTGCAGGCCGAGCGCGCCGGCATGCAGGACGTGTCGATCTGGGTCGACGTCAGCTGGGGTTTCCGCACCCAGGGCGCCGCGAACGTGCTCAACCGGACGCATCAGGCGTTCGCGGCACGCGGCTACCGGGTACTCGCGGTCGAGCCGTACATCGAGAACGGCGACCTGCAGGGATTTTTCGTCACCTACAGCAAGCCCTGAGGGGTCGCGTGGTCGGGGCCGGATGACCACGCCGGCCCCGGCAGAAGCGGAGCTGGTCGCGATAGAGCGGGCTCAGGTCCGCGGCAGCGTGACGCCGGTCTGGCCCTGGTACTTACCGCCGCGGTCCTTGTACGAGGTCTCGCAGACCTCGTCGGACTGGAAGAACAGCATCTGCGCGACGCCTTCGTTCGCGTAGATGCGCGCCGGCAGCGGCGTGGTGTTCGAGAACTCCAGCGTCACGTGCCCTTCCCACTCCGGTTCGAGCGGCGTCACGTTGACGATGATGCCGCAGCGCGCATACGTGCTCTTGCCGAGGCACACGACGAGCGTGTCGCGCGGAATACGGAAATACTCGACCGTGCGCGCGAGCGCGAACGAGTTCGGCGGAATGATGCAGACGTCCGAATCGATGTCGACGAAGCTGCCGCTGTCGAAATGCTTCGGGTCGACGATCGTCGAGTTGATGTTGGTGAACACCTTGAACTCGCGCGAGCAGCGCACGTCGTAGCCGTAGCTCGAGGTGCCGTAGCTGACGATGCGCTGGCCGTCGGCCGCCGTCTTGACCTGACCCGGCTCGAACGGCTCGATCATCCCGTGCTGCTCGGCCATGCGACGGATCCAGCGGTCGGACTTGATGCTCATTGGGACGGGCTACCAGGCGTTCGGAACCGCGGATTCTAGCGGGAGCGCCCCTCGCCACCCAGAGCCCGGCGTCAAAAAAGAAGGCCCGGCATTGCCGGGCCTCCATTACTGCGCAGCGGGTGCGATCAGAACCCGCTCGCGTCCAGACGGCCGTTCGTCAGCACCTTGCCCTGCAGCGAAGGCGTCGGCACCGCCGCACCGAGGATCGCAGCCTTCACGTCCGCTGCGGTCGCGCCCGGGTGCGACGACTTGTACAGCGCCGCGGCGCCCGTCACGTGCGGCGTCGCCATCGACGTGCCGTTGTAGCTCGCGTAGGCCGAGACCAGCTTGCCCTTCGAGCTCTTCGGAACCGTCGAGAAGATGCCCGAGCCCGGCGCACCGATGTCGACCGTCGTCGCGCCCCACTGCGAGAAGCTCGACAGCGCACCGGTGTTGGTGGTCGATGCGACCGCGATGATGTTCGCGTTCGGATAGTTCGACGGGTAGCTGTCCTGCGTGTCGTTGTCGTATGCCGAGTTGCCCGCGGCAGCGATGAACAGAATGCCGGCCTGGTTCGCGCGCTCGATCGAATCCTGCAGCGCCTGCGAGAAACCGCCGCCGCCCCACGAGTTGTTCGTCGCGACGAGGTTTAAGCCATGACGCGTCTTGAGGTCGGTGAAGTAGTCGATCGCCTTGATCGCGTTCGCCGTCGTACCGCCGTTGCGCCCCAGGAACTTGCCGCTGATCAGCTTGACGCCGCTCCAGCAGACGCCCGCCACGCCCTTGCCGTTACCGCCAACGCCGGCGATCGTCCCAGCCACGTGCGTGCCGTGGTCGTCATTCGCGCCACCGGAATTGATGTTGTTCGAGTTGCCGTCGAAGTCCCAGCCGCGGACGTCGTCGACATAGCCGTTGCCGTCGTTGTCACGACCGTCGACCGGGTCGTAAGGATTGATCCAGATGTTCGCCGTCAGGTCTTCATGGTTGAAGTAGATGCCTTCGTCGATCACACCGACCACGACGTTGCCGCAGTCCGTATGGCCGCGGCTCCAGGCCTCGGCCGCCTGCGAGCCGTACTGGTTCGCAGGCGTCGATGCATCGCCGTACATGCCCCACAGCGAGCCGTTGGTGACGTAAGTGTCGTTCGACGTCGCGCGGTGCTGGTAGACCCAGTTCGGCTCGGCGTATTCGACCGCTGGGTCCTTCGACAGTGCATGCACGGCGGCCGCGACGCTGGTGCCGGCCGGCAGCTTCAGCAACGACATCCCGCCGACGCGACCGTTGCCGGGGCGCACGGTGTCGACCTTGCTGGCGCCCAGTCCCTGGCGCACGGCGGCCTGATCGGCCGTGGTCGATCCGTCACGGAATTTCACCAGCAGCTCGCCTGCCTGGTGCGCGCGGCCGGCCTTCAGCCCGGCCAGCACGAGATCGGACCGCCCCCCAGCGGTCGCGGTGGAGCAGATACCCAATGCAGCGATCACGGCACCGGCCAGCAAACCGCCACGGAACAGTTGCTTCATCTGGAAAACCCCTGGATTGATCCGCGCCGGGACTGGCGCGAAGCACATCTATCGCACAGCCAGATGAGAAATGTTTCGGCACTGCAACAAACTTTTTGTGGAGTCAGTCGCCTAAAAGTGAGACAGAAAGCGGAGTTGCAACGTGCGGCCGCTTCGCAAGTTCGGCTGCGAGGCGACGAGCGGTCGATCTATAGGCATGGGCGGCGGCCGATTCGGGTGCGCTCTTCACAGTCGGGCAACCCGCGTCTCCCTGTTCGCGAATGCCGATCTCCAGCGGCAGGCTACCCAGCAGCGGCACCCCGTACTGTTCGGCCATCCGCTCCCCGCCGCCCTGACCGAAAACGTGTTCCGCGTGGCCGCAGCTGGAGCACCGGTGCACGGCCATGTTTTCGACCAGCCCGAGCACCGGCACGTTGACCTTCTCGAACATCTTCAGCGCCTTGCGCGCGTCGAGCGTCGCGACGTCCTGCGGCGTGGTCACGATCACGGCGCCGGCCACCGGAATTTTCTGCGCCAAGGTGAGCTGGATGTCACCGGTGCCCGGCGGCAGGTCGACGATGAGGTAATCCAAGTCGCCCCAGCGGGTTTCGGTGAGCAGCTGCGTCAGCGCCGAGGTCGCCATCGGCCCGCGCCAGATCATCGGGGTGTCTTGGTCCACGAGCAGCCCGATCGACATCGCCTCGATGCCGTGCGCGCGCATCGGCTCGATTGTCTTGCCATCTGACGTATCGGGACGACCGCTGAGGCCGAGCATCATCGGCACGCTGGGGCCGTAGATGTCCGCATCGAGCACGCCGACACGCGCACCCTCTTCCGCAAGCGCCAACGCGAGGTTCACGGCCGTGGTGGACTTGCCGACGCCGCCCTTGCCCGACGCGATGGCGATCAGGTTGCGGACGTTCGCCAACGGCTCCACGCCGGGCTGGACTGCGTGCGTCGCGATCCGCTGCGTCAGTTCGAAGTGCCCGAGCTGCAGGGCCGCTGCCGCGACACGCTGCTCAACCTGCGCGTGTAATTGATCCTGGAATGCAGCGACGGGCACGCCGACTACGATGCTCACGGCGACCCGGCCCGCCGTTTCTGCGACGCGCACCCGGGCCGCGATGGAGGCCAGCGAATTGCCGGAAGGCAGGACGATCTGCTCGATTTCTTGCTTCAGGGCGTTCATGCATGTTCCGGTGATCGGGCGGCAAAGTATCGCGCCGCCAGCGGTCCCCTGTCGCTTGCGGCGGAGGATGGCTCGGGCGCAGTGGCCGGCTGAGGTGTCGGTACGCAGTCGATGCCTGCGCCCATCGCGCCTGTCTGT
The DNA here is from genome assembly GCF_042434515.1 of Lysobacter korlensis. Taxonomy (NCBI): domain Bacteria; kingdom Pseudomonadati; phylum Pseudomonadota; class Gammaproteobacteria; order Lysobacterales; family Lysobacteraceae; genus Lysobacter; species Lysobacter korlensis. The sequence continues at coordinate 438,808 of NZ_JBHLTG010000003.1, read as the reverse complement.
TCACTCCCGATGCTTCGACCATAAGCAGCCGCCCGACGCACCCACCGCGGGCGGCGTTTTATCGGCTGCGCTTGTTGCTGCGCCCCGCGAGCGGCGCTTGCCCGCAGGATCCTTAACGGCCTGCGCAAACGCGGCAGGCGCCCCTTCCGTACGCCAACGGATGCGGTATAAAGAGCCCGCACCGCCTGGCATTGCCGGGCCGTTACCCACTGGAGGAACCATGCGCAAGTCCCTGTTCGCCCTGGCGCTGCTATCCGTGACGTTCACGGCGACCGCGCAGTCCTCGCCAGTCGGGCGCTGGAAGACGATCGACGACGAAACCGGCAAGACGATGACGATCACCGAGGTCTACTCGGCGAAGAACGGCACACTGGCCGCAAAGATCGTCGAGGCCATCGACCCGAAGGCGGCAACCTGCACCGAGTGCAGCGGCGCCAAGAAGGGCAAGCCGACGACCGGCATGCTGGTGCTTTGGGACCTCAAGCAGGCCGGCAACAGCTGGGGCAACGGCCAGGGCTTCAAGCCTTCGACCGGCGACAGCTTCAAGGTCAAGAGCATGAAGCTGGTCGACAACGGCCAGAAGCTTGAGATCACCGGCTGCAAGATGTCGTTCCTGTGCCGCACGGCTACTTGGCAGCGCGTGAACTGACCCGTTCGAAAGATCATGTACGGACGGGCCCGGGAAACCGGGCCTTTTCGTTTCTGGCGGTCCCAAACGCCGGGGATTCGCGCGGGGCGCGCCGACGGCGCATGCGATAATCGCGCCCCCTCCGCACTGCCACCGCCATGACCCGCGAGTTCGTCGTCACCTGCGCCCTGCCCTACGCGAACGGCCCGCTCCATCTGGGCCATCTGGTGGGCTACATCCAGGGCGACATCTGGTCGCGCGCGCAGCGGCTGTCGGGCCACCGGGCCCACTTCGTGTGTGCGGACGACACGCACGGCACGCCGATCATGCTTGCCGCGGAAAAGGCGGGCACCACGCCCGAGGCGTTCATCGCGGGCATCCAGGCCAGCCACGAGCGCGATTTCGCTGAGTTCGGCGTCGCGTTCGACCACTACGACTCGACGAATTCCGAGTGCAACCGCGTGCTGACCGAGGCGATCTACGCCCGGCTCGACAATGCCGGCCACATCAAGCGCCGCTCGGTCGCGCAGCTCTACGATCCCGTCAAGGGCATGTTCCTGCCCGACCGTTACGTGAAGGGCATCTGCCCGAATTGCGCAGCCGCCGACCAGTACGGCGACAACTGCGAGGTCTGCGGCGCGACGTATTCGCCCACCGAGCTCAAGCAGCCGCACTCCGCACTCAGCGGTGCCACGCCGGAGCTGCGCGAGTCCGAGCACTTCTTCTTCGAGGTCGGCGGCTTCGAATCTTTCCTGCGCACCTGGCTCGAGGGCGACGTGGCCGTGCCGGGTGTCAAGGCCAAGCTGCTCGAGTGGCTGGACTCCGAAGGCGGCCTGCGTGCGTGGGACATCTCGCGCGACGCGCCCTACTTCGGCTTCCAGATTCCGGGACACCCCGGCAAGTACCTCTACGTCTGGCTTGATGCGCCGATCGGTTACCTGTCGAGCTTCCAGGCACTGTGCGAACGCGAGGGGCTGGACTTCTTCAGCTACCTCACGCCAGACAGCGGTGCGGAGCTGCACCACTTTATCGGCAAGGACATCGTCAACTTCCACGGGCTTTTCTGGCCGGCGGTGCTGCACGGCGCGGGCTTCCGTGCGCCGACCCGCCTGCACGTCAACGGCTACCTGACGGTCGATGGCGCGAAAATGTCGAAGTCACGCGGCACGTTCATCATGGCCCGCACCTACCTCGATGCCGGGCTCGATCCCGAGGCGCTGCGCTACTACTTCGCCGCGAAAACCTCGGGCGGAGTCGATGACGTTGATTTAAACCTCGCCGATTTCGTCGCGCGCGTGAACTCCGACCTCGTCGGCAAGTTCGTCAACCTCGCAAGCCGCTGCGCCGGCTTCATCGGCAAGCGCTTCGACGGGATGCTCGCCGACGCGCTGCCGGATGCGCCGATGTACGGACGATTCGCGGCCCAGCTCGAACCGATTGCTCAGGCCTACGCGCGCAATGAAGCGGCCGCCGCGCTGCGCCTGACGATGGCGCTTGCCGATGAGGCGAACCGCTATATCGACGAGACCAAGCCATGGGTGCTCGCGAAGCAGGACGGCGCCGATGCCGAGCTGCATGCGGTGTGCACGCAGGGTCTCAACCTGTTCCGCGTACTCGCGGCCGCGTTGAAGCCGGTGCTGCCGCGTGTCGCCGCGCAGGCGGAGGATTTCCTCGCAGCGCCGGTGCGGCGTTGGGACGACCTCAACACCCCAATCGTCGCGCACCGTATCCAGCCCTATGCGCCGCTTTTCACCCGAATCGACCCGAAACAGATCGACGCCATGACTGAAGCTTCGAAGGACACCATGACCGCTACCGCAGCGCCCGCCGGCGCCGCCACTGACGCGCAGCCCGCAAAGGCTTCCGCACCGGCTGCGAAGACTGAAACGACGGCCGCGGAAGGCGCGAAGACGATCGGCATCGACGATTTCGCCAAGCTCGATCTGCGCATCGGCAAGGTGCTCGTGTGCGAGCTTGTCGAAGGCTCCGACAAGCTGCTGCGTTTCGAACTCGATGCCGGTGAACTCGGCAAGCGGCAGATCTTCTCCGGAATTCGCGCGTCCTACGGCGAGCCGGACAAGCTCGTCGGTCGCAGCGTGGTATTCATCGCCAACCTTGCGCCGCGCAAGATGCGTTTCGGCGTCAGCGAAGGGATGATCCTCTCGGCCGGCTTCGACGGCGGCGGTCTGTTCCTGCTCGACGCCGACAACGGCGCCGAACCGGGCATGCCGGTCCGCTGAGCCTGCGCCGCGTGCCGATGCACCCGGCACAGCGACCTGACGTGTCTGCCGATCTGACCGAGCGCCTGGACCGCCTGCTCCCGCAGACACAGTGCGGGCAGTGCGGCTACGCGGGCTGCCGCCCGTACGCCGAGGCGATGGCGCACGGCGAGGCAGGCACCGACCGATGCCCGCCCGGTGGCGATGCCGGTGCGCTCGCGCTGGCGCGGACCCTGGGCGTGGCGCCCGTCCCGTTCGACCGCAGCCGCGGCGAACACAAGCCGCCGCAGGTCGCGCTGGTCGTCGAGGCGGACTGCATCGGATGCACCAAGTGCATCCGGGCCTGCCCGGTCGACGCGATCATCGGCGGCTCCAAACACATGCACACCGTGGTCGAGCCGCTGTGCACCGGCTGCGAACTCTGCGTGCCTGCCTGCCCGGTCGACTGCATCGTGCTGGTTCCACCTCTCGCGCAGGACGGCGCAGAGGCAGCCTGACCGGTGAGGCTGCGTTGCCCGCGACGCTCGATCGCGAGCGGGTAACGGTCAGCGTCGGGTGGGCTTCTTGCACGCGTCGCAGACGCGCTCGACCCGAAGGCCCTGCTTGCGCAGCTGCTCAACCAGTCCATCCGGGCCGAGCAGGTGCATCGCGCCGACCACAACCAACGCGTCGTCCTGCCGGTGCGCGAGCATCTTACGCACCTGCGGCAGCCATGCGCGATTACGCTCGACATTGATGATGCGGTAGCTCTGCGGCGTTTCGCGCTGCATTTCCGCCCGTGTCAGCCGGTCCAGCGTCGTCACGTCGCCGCGGCGCCACGCATCGTGCAACTGTCCGAGCATCACGCGCGTTTCGGCAGGTTTTCCCACGAAATCTGCAAGCGCGCCGACCTGCTCGTTCATCGGCGTGCTGTCGAGCGCCCGCATCTGCTCGGTAACGGTTTCCAGGCCCGACACAGGCTTGCCCGCCTCCGCGGCCTTGCGCATCACATGCTGGTCCAGCCCGTGCTCGGCGCTGAAGCCCATCGCATTCGCGAGCCCCATTACCAACGTGAGGTTGACGAACCACGGCTCGAACGCGTCGAACTGAGCTGCGCTCATCCCGCGTGCCGCAAGCATCCGCGAGAACTGTTCGCGAAGCTGCGGCGGCAGCTCGTCGCTGAGACTGCGGCCATCGGTATACCGGGCCGCCGCCACCGCCTGCTGCGCAATTGCCGGGTCGGCGAGGTCCGCAGGCGAAATCTCGAACACGACCCGCTCGGCGTCGGCAAACGCGGCCTCGACCTCACGCGGCAGCGGGTAATCGTCGGCCTTCAGTAGATGGAACGACCCCAGCAGGTAGACCGTGCTGTCGGCGTCCGACACTTTCCACAGCAGTGGCACGGTGCCAGTGCGCTTCGCCGCCGCAGCCGTCGGCTCGGCGGAAACAGGCACCACGGTCACGGCAAGTGCCAGGGCGATGGCGAGCAAAGACTTCAGGACGGACATCGTCAGACTCATCTGCAGTAGGAACCGGCCGCGCGGACTGGGCAGGCAACAGACCCGCGGGCGTTAACAACCGCGGCGGTGGCGCGCATTGTGCGCGATTGAGTCAGCACATGCAGATGCCGCTTGGCCGACTCGTCATCGGCCTGGTGAGCGGCTCGCTCGCACCGGCGCAATTCCGGTGAGTTTCGCCCGAGCTGACTTGCGCCGCACTGTCGAGTTCGTGCTTGAGCCGAACCTCTAGCGTCGATCGGAGCCAGGGCTCGGCACGCGAATCGCGTCGACGCAGGGCGATACCTGGACCGTCGACGCACCACGTGCCGCGGAGCGCAATGGCTACGTATGAGCTTCGACTTCGCAGCCGAAACCTCAGCGTCCGCGCAGGAACCAGCGATCGATCTCGGCGAGCGAAAAGCGCGCCCAGGTCGGGCGGCCGTGGTTGCACTGCCCCGACCGCTCGGTCGCCTCCATCTCGCGCAGGAGCGCATTCATTTCCGGCAGCGTCAGTCGGCGGTTCGCGCGTACCGCGCCATGGCAGGCCATCGTCGCCAGCAGCCCGTCACGCGCCTCGCGCACGCGGCGCGATTCGCCGTGTTCGCGCAGGTCGGCCAGTACATCGCGCAGCAGCGCTTCGACGTCGCCGTGCGCGAGCAGCGCGGGCACCGCCCGCAGCGTCAGCGACTGCGGCCCGCTGCGTGTGGCCTCGAACCCGAGCGACGCGAGCGTTGCGGCCTCTCGCTCGGCCAGCTCGGCATCGCGCTCGGCAACCGCGAGCGTCGCCGGTACGAGCAGGGGCTGCATCTTCAGGCCTTCCCCGTCGTGCGCCGCCTTGAGCTTCTCGTAGCCGATCCGCTCGTGCGCGGCGTGCATGTCGACCACGATCAGCCCGTCGTTGCACTCGGCAAGAATGTAGACCCCTTGCAGCTGCGCGATCGCATAGCCGAGCGGAGGCAGCGTCGCCTCTGCACTGTCGGGCATCCTCGATACAGTCGCCGCGCTCGGCGATCCGGACGGCGGCCCATAAAGCGCTGCATACCCGGCGCGGGCTTCAGCGACCTGCAGCGCAAGCGGAGCCTGCGGCCGGGGCCCGCCCCAGCCGCCGGCCATTGCCGCAGGCGACATGCGCGACGCATCGGCCGCGATAACGCCCTCGGGCTCGGAGCCTTGCGGCACGCCCGCAACTGCACCGGCGCGCGTTTCCGCCAGCGCCTCGTGCAGCGTGCGGAACACGAAGTCGTGGATCAGGCGGGCGTCGCGGAAACGAACCTCGTGCTTCGCCGGGTGCACATTCACGTCGACGCGGCGCGGATCGGTCTCAAGGAACAGCACGTACGCGGGCTGCCGTCCGTGGAACAGCACGTCGGAGTACGCCTGCTTCACCGCATGCGCCACGCTGCGATCGCGGATCGAGCGCCCGTTGACGTAGAGGTACTGCTGGTCAGCGCTGGCGCGGTTGTACGTCGGTCGCGCGATCCAGCCGTGCAGACGCAGCCCGGCAGCCGCATGATCCACCGCCAGCGCATTGCGAGCGAAGTCCTCGCCCAGTGCCTCGTTGAGGCGCAACCCGGTCAGCAGGTCGCCCTCGCCTTTCCACCGCCGCGAAGGCCGGCCGTTGTGCGCGACGCGCAGTTCGACATCGGGCCGCGCGAGCGCCAGTTGCCGCAGCCATTCCTCGATGTGCCCGAGTTCAGTGCGTTCGGCACGCAGAAACTTGCGTCGCGCGGGCACGTTGAAGAACAGCTCGCGTACCTCGACGGTGGTACCGCGCGGATGCGGGTGCGGACGCAACTCACCGACGCGACCACCGTCGACTTCCAGTCGCGTGCCGTGTTCGGAGCCCTCGCAACGCGACGTCATCGCAAACCGGCTGACCGAGGCGATCGATGGCAGCGCCTCGCCACGGAAGCCCAGCGTGGACACGCCTTCCAGATCGTCGAGCGAGGCGATCTTGCTCGTCGCATGCCGCTGGATCGCAAGCGGCAGTTCATTACCGGGAATGCCGCCGCCGTCGTCACGGATGCGGATCAGTCGGACGCCGCCTTCCTCGAGGTCGATGTCGACACGCCGCGCTCCGGCATCGAGCGCGTTCTCGACCAGCTCCTTGACCACCGACGCCGGCCGCTCCACGACCTCGCCGGCCGCGATCTGGTTGATGAGGGTATCGGGCAGCTGGCGAATCGGCACGGTGCATGCGGCCGCCGCGAGGCGGCCGTCACGAGAAAGGGAGGCGATGATAACGGCCGGCGGAGCAACGAGCCGCGGCGCTGACGATCAGTCCGTGTTACGGGCTGCCGCCCGCAGCTCCCGCCTGCGCTTGGGCGCGCATCGCGTACATCGTTCCGGGCGGCGGCTGGCGCGTGAAATACGCATTGATCCCGTCGAGCACCGCAGCCGCGAGCGCCTTCTGGTGCGTGGGACTGACGAGGCGCCGCTCTTCGTCCGGATTGGAGATGAAGGCGGTCTCGACCAGCATCGCTGGCATGTCCGAAGTGCGCAGCACCGCAAAGTTCGCGCGCTCCACGCTCGGCTTGTGGTTGCGCCCGACGCGGCGAAGCCCGGCGAGTACCTGCGACGCCGCGTCTTCGGACGCTTTCATGTGCCCGCTCTGCGTCAGGTCGAGCAGCACCGACGCCAGCGTGCCGCTGGCCTGCCCTAGGCGCACGCCACCGATCAGGTCGGATGCGTTTTCTTTGTCGGCCAGCCAACGCGCGCGCTGCGAGGAAGCGCCCTTCGTTGAAAGCACGTAGACCGAGGAGCCGTGCGCGGCGCGGTTCTCGGCGGCATCGGCGTGGATCGAAATGAACATGTCCGCACGCGCCTGTCGCGCGAGCTGCGCGCGCCTCGGCAGTGGCAGGAACACATCGTTATCGCGTGTCAGGTAAGCCTTGAGCCCGGGCGTGGCATTGATCTGCCGCGCAAGCTCGCGCGCGATCGCCAGGGTTACGTCTTTTTCGCGGCTGCCCTCGAGGCCGATGGCACCCGGGTCCTGCCCGCCGTGTCCGGGATCGATCGCAATCACGAGCGGACGCAGCGGGCGCGAGGGGCCGGCGACCGGCGCGGTCGGCACCGGCTGCTGCGTCGCGACGGAGTCGACGTTCGTCACCTCGGCGCCGGGCTTGGCTTCGGCGACGGTAGTGGGCGGCACCGAGGATGGCTGCGGCGTGCCCGGTGCTTTCGGCGACTCGGGGGCGGTAGAGCCGCCGGTGCCGGCGGCGGCCGCAACTGCGGCAGTCACGCTTGCAGGCGCAGCCGCAGGCTCGGCGGGACGCTGCGGCGCTTGGGTCGCAGCCGCAACGCCAGCCGCCGGTGCAGTCTGACCGCGGGTGACCAGCTCGGAGATCAGCCGGGTGGTCGCCTCAGCGGACGCCCGTGCCGGGTCGACTTGGGGCTTGGTGTCCGGTGCCGAACTCGTCGAAGCCGCAGTGGTGGCGGTCGCGGGCTTGACTGGATCACCCGGCCACTCGATCACCAGACGCGTACCGGTAGCATCCGTCTCGATGCGAGGCCCTGTCGCAGCAACCGGCTGCGCCAGGTCGAACACGATCCGCACGGTGCCGTTCGCGGGCTTGCCGCTGCGCACGGCCTGGACGATGCCGGCGGGCGGGGACAGCTTGAGCCCGCTGGCAAGCGTGGATTCGGGCAGGTCGACCGCGAGGCGCTCCGGCGACTTGAGGCGGATCACCTTGAAGGCACCCGGCCGATCGAGCGCGATATCAGCGCGCGTGCCGGTCGCACCTTCCTCGATCCTGACGCCGCGGATCTCGCTGGAGTGCGCAAGGTTCCACGCAAGCCCGGCGAGCAACGCCGCGCCGAGCACGAACTTCTGGATGGTGACCCCTTTAACGCGCATGCGGCGTAGTCAAGCACCGGCCGAAACCGAATGCAAGTACTTTCCCCTTTATAAATCCGCAACCTGGCGCACTTTTCTACAAATTCATTCAGGAGTCAGGACGAGCGCTTCACATGTTTCGATCCACCGCGCGCCGGCGTCCGAGCACGCGATCAGCTCCGCTCGCCGGCCTTCGCCCTCTACGGCCAGACGCACTTCAAGATCCGGCGCCGGCAAAGCGCCGCGTCCACGATCGGGCCATTCGACGAGCCACAGCACCGCCTCGTCGCTGTCCAGGCCGAGATAGTCGAGCTCGCCCGGGTCACCGATGCGGTACAGGTCGAGGTGCCAGGCCTCGCCTCCGGTCGCAAGCGGGTAACGCTCCACGAGCGTGTAGGTCGGGCTGCGCACGGTACCAACCACGCCCAGGGCGCGCAGCAGCGCACGCGCGAGCGATGACTTTCCGGCCCCGAGATCGCCGCGCAGGTGCACCACAGCATGAGCCGGTCGGTTGGCGGCAAGCGTCGCGCCCAGCCGCGCGGTCGCGTCCGGATCGGCCAAGTGGAACGTCTTCATTCCGAAGCTCCGGGGTTCGCGTTGCGTCGCAGCCATGGCATCAGGTCGCTCGGCATCAGGCCACGTTCGCCCTCGGTTGCTGCGCAATCACCAGCGACCGCGTGCAGCAATGCACCGCATGCCGCGGCGTCGAGCGGCGCCAGCCCTTGCGCGATCAGCGACGCAATCACGCCCGTCAGCACGTCGCCCATGCCGCCCGTTGCCATGCCGGGGTTGCCCGCTGCAATCAGATGCATGCGGCCGTCGGTGTTGGCGACGATCGTGCCGGCACCCTTCAGCACGACCGTGCCGCCGAATCGATCCACCAGGTTTCGCGCGGCGCCGATGCGATCGCGCTGGATGTCCGCAATCGAACAGCCCAGCAGCCGAGCCGCCTCGCCCGGATGCGGCGTGAGCACCGCATCGCGAGGCGTCTGCCCAGCCTGCACAGCCACCAGGTTCAACGCGTCGGCGTCGAGCACCAGCGGCAGGCCCGAGCCCAGCGCCCGCTGCAGCAGAGCGGCTGCCCAGGCCGACTGGCCGAGGCCAGGGCCGACCGCAATGCAATCGGCGCGTTCGAAAGAGTCGGCGGTCGACTCGACGTCGTCCGCAGCATGGACCATCGCTTCAGGCAGGCGCGCGAGAAGGGCGACCGTGTGCGCGGGCCGCGTCGCGACGTCGACGAGCCCCGCGCCGCACCGCAGTGCGGCTTCGGCACACAACATGATCGCGCCGCCGCCTCCAAGCTCACCCCCGACGCAGAGCACCCGGCCGTGGCGGCCCTTGTGGGAATCGCGGTCGCGCGGATGCAGCCAACGCGACAGCGCGCCTGCACCGATCGACGTCGCCACCGGCTTGATGCCCGTCAAAAATGCGTCTACCTCGAGCGTCGCCAGCCCAAGGACGCCGACGTGGTCGAGTGCGGCCGCGGTGCGCAGCCCGACCTTGCATGCAATGAACTCGAGCGTACGTTTCGCGCGAACCGCCGCGCCCGGTACGCCGCCGCGCTCCGCGTCGACGCCGCTCGGGGCATCGAGCGAGAACACCTCGGTGTCGTGCGCATTGATCGCCTGGATCAGTGACGCGGCATGGGGCTCGGCCGGTCGCGAAAGTCCGATGCCGAACAGTGCGTCGACGACGAGGTCGGCCGCAGGCAGATCGCCGGCGAACGCATAGACACGCCCGCCTGCCGCGGTGAACGCACGGCATGCGTCGCGCGCGAGCTCGGTCACCGGCGGCTTGGAATCAAGCGTCACGACCATGACGTCGCGGCCCGCCATCAGCGCGTGCGTCGCAAGGACGTACCCGTCGCCCCCGTTGTTGCCCGGTCCGCAGACGACCAGGATCCGCTTCGCTTTCGGCCAGTGCTCGACAAGCTCGCGCCAGGCTGCGCGCCCTGCTCGGCGCATCAGCTCGAACGCATCGCCGGTGGCATCGGCCGCGCGCCGCTCGACCTCGCGCAGCGCAGCTGAATCGAACAGCGGGGTTTCGTCCATGAGCGCGTCGCGTGTCATCGGCGCGATTTTATACTTGGCCCATCGTGAAACTTTCCGAACCGACAGCGGCCGCGCTGCCCACGGCGCCGGCCGATCCGCATGCGCTTGCCGATCGTATCCGCGACCTGGCGCGCGGGTTCGGCTTCCAGCGCTGCGGCATCACGGGCATCGAACTCGAAGAGGACGAAGCCCACCTGCGGGACTGGCTCGCGCAGGGGCTCTACGGCTCGATGGACTGGATGGCACGGCACGGCACCATGCGCGCGCGACCAAACGAACTGCTTCCGGGCACGTTGCGAGTGATCTCGGTCGGGCTCGATTACGGCCGCCGTGATGACGAAGAGGCGTGGCAAACACTGCATGACCCGACGCGTGCCTACGTCGCGCGCTACGCACTCGGCCGCGACTACCACAAGCTCATGCGGCAGCGACTGCAGCGGCTTGCAGACCGGATTGCGGAGGAGATTGGGCCATTCGGCCACCGCGTCTTCGTCGATTCGGCGCCGGTGCTCGAACGCGCGCTGGCGCGCAATGCAGGGCTCGGCTGGATCGGCAAACACACCTGCCTGATCGACCGCAACGGCGGCTCGTGGTTCTTCCTCGGCGAGATCTACGTCGACGTGCCGCTGCCGGTGGATGCGCCCGCGACGGCCCATTGCGGCACTTGCACGCGCTGCATCGACGTCTGCCCGACCGCCGCGATCATCGCGCCGCACCGGCTCGATGCCCGGAAGTGCATCGCCTATCTCACGATCGAACACGAGGGGTCGATCGACCCCGAACTGCGGCCGCTGATCGGCAACCGGATCTTCGGCTGCGACGACTGCCAGCTCGTGTGCCCTTGGAATAAATTCGCCAAGCGCACCGACGAGCCCGATTTCCGCGCGCGCAACAACCTGGACCAGACGACGCTCGTCGAGCTGTTCGCATGGACGGAGGAGGAATTCCTGCGGCGCACCGAGGGCACGGCGCTGCGGCGAAGCGGCCACGAGCGCTGGCTGCGCAACATCGCGATCGCGCTCGGCAATGCACCGACGACGCCCGAGGTACGCGCTGCACTCGCGACCAGACGCGAGGACGCCAACGCGATCGTGCGCGAGCACGTCGAGTGGGCGCTCGAGCGCCACTCGGCGCGGAGCGTAGGCGCGAATTGAGGCCGCAAAGGGCCGGGCGTAACCGGCGTGCTGCAAACCGGACGCGCCGATTCGGGCAACTGGGCCGCCGACTCGACGGTTTCGCGGCGCCCCGGCCAAGCGCCCGGGGCGCTACAACGAAGGGACCGCTACGCCACTCAGCCCTGGCGGCGAATCTGCGCGATCAGCTCGCGCGTTACGGCATCGTTCGCTTCATCGCGACCTTCAAGCACCGGCAGCAACGTCGACGCAAGCTGTTTGCCGAGTTCGACACCGAACTGGTCGAACGGATTGATGCCCCAGAACACCGCCTGCAGGTAGACGCTGTGCTCGTACAGCGCGAGCAGTGCGCCGAGCGAATGGGGCGTCAGCGAATCGAGCAGGATCATCGTGCTCGGCCGGTTACCCGCGTAGGAGCGGTGCGGATCATCGCTCGCCTGCCCGTTGGCGAACGCCTCGGCCTGCGCAAACAGGTTCGACAGCAGCGCGCGATGGTTGTTCGCGTGCAGGTGCGCGGGGCCGACCACGCCGATCAGGTCGCACGGCACGACGTCCGTACCCTGATGCAGCGCCTGGAAGAAGCTGTGCTGGGTATCGGTGCCCGCACCGCCCCACCAGACCGGAACCGTATCGCCGGCAACGGGCCGGCCGTCGATCTGCACCGACTTGCCGAGACTTTCCATCACGAGCTGCTGCAGGTAGTTCGGCAGCAGCTTCAGGCGCTCGTCGTACGGCAACACCGCATGGGCGCCGAAGCCGAGCCCGTTACGGTTCCAGATGGCCGTGGCCGCGTGCCAGGCGGCCATGTTCTGCGACAGCGGCGTACGCAGCACGTGGGCGTCCATCTCGGCGGCGCCGGCGAGCAACTGCTCGAAGCCGTCCATGCCAATGGCAAGTGCGATAGGGAGGCCAACCGCCGACCACAGCGAATAGCGGCCGCCGACCCAGTCCCACATCGGCAGGATGCGATCGGCAGGAATGGAGAATTCGCGCGCGGCGCGCTCGACGTTTGCCGAGATCGCGTACAGGCGGCTGTCGTCGCCGAGCCAGTCGCGCAGGATCGCGCCGTTGAGCAGCGTCTCCTGCGTGCTGAAGCTCTTGGAGATCAGCAGAACAGCCGTGCGGCTGCGATCCAGGCCGGCGAGCACGCGCTGCGCGGCGTGGCCGTCGACGTTCGACAGGAAGTGCACCCGGACGGGCGATGCGCCGGCTTCGGCCAGCGCATCCACCGCGAGCCGCGGCCCGAGGTCGGAGCCGCCGATACCGACGCTGACGACATCGCTGATGCCACCTGCGTGCAGTTGCTCGACGATGCGGCGCATCGAGTTGCGCGCGTCCTGCGCCTGCGCGTGGGCGGCGCGGGCAATTTCCGAAGACGACAGGTCGCTGCGCAGCGCGCTGTGCAGCGCCGGACGGCTCTCCGTCACGTTGACGCTGACGCCGTCAAACAGCGCCGACAGCGCCGCTTCGGCACCCGCCGCCGTCAGAGCGGCGAACACGGCCTCGATGGCGCTGCGATCAAACCGCTGGCGCGAGAAGTTCGCGTACAGCGGCCCCACGCGGAGTGCGAACTGCGACGCGCGGGCGGGGTCGGCCTGCAGCAGGGAACCGATGCGGGAATCACCGAGGCGGGCTGCCTCGGCACGGACGTGTTCGATGCGCTGCGCAGCCTCCATCCCCACCCCTCAGGCGGCCTGTGCCGGCATCGAGTGGTTCGTGTGCGTCAGCCGGTTGTCGCGGTCGACGTACACGCAGGTCGGCTTGAACTTCGCGGCCTCGGCCTCGTCGCACAGGCCGTAGGCCGCGATGATCACCAGGTCGCCCGGCTTCGCGAGGTGCGCAGCTGCGCCGTTGACCGAGATCACGCCGCTGCCTTCGTCGGCACGGATGGCGTAGGTCACGAAACGCGTGCCCTGGTTCACGTTCCAGATGTGGATCTGCTCGTACTCCCGGATGCCCGAGATGTCGAGCAGGCGGCCGTCGATTGCGCACGAGCCTTCGTAATGCAGCTCGGCATGGGTGACGGTGGCGCGGTGGATCTTGGCCTTGAGCAGATTCAGTTGCATGTCCGGTGACTCCGTCCGCGGCATGCGGACGCGCGGGCGGAGTTTAGCAGCGCATGGCGCGCTGCAACATCGACGGCGTCATGATCCTCGCAAACTGATTCAGGCGTCGAATTCTAGATTGTCGATCAGCCGCGTCGACCCGATCCGGGCCGCTATCAGCGCGACACAGGCGCCCCGGGCGGCTCCGCCGAATTCCTCGAGGCCCGGCTGCCGCACGGCGGCGTAGTCGACCTCGAACCCGGCAGCGGCCAGCCGTTCCCGGGCGGCCGCCTCGGCGTCGGAGAGCGGCTCGCCGGCCTGCACCGCAGCCTTCATGGCCTGGAGGCAGGCGTGGATTTCCGCGGCAACCGGGCGCTGTTCGGGCGACAGGTACTGGTTGCGCGAACTCATGGCGAGGCCGTCGGGCTCGCGCAGCGTCTCCCCCGCAAGGATCTCGATCGGGAACGCGAGGTCTCGGGCGAGATAGCGGATTACCGCGAGCTGCTGATAATCCTTGCGCCCGAACACCGCCACGTCCGGTTGCACCTGGTTGAACAGGCGCGCCACGACCGTCGCGACGCCGTCGAAGTGTCCGGGGCGATGCGCGCCCTCCAGCACCTCCGTCACGCCCGGCACCCTCACCTGCACCGCCTGCTGCGCACCGAACGGGTACATGGCGTCCACCGTCGGCAGCCACAGCAGGTCGCAACCGGCCTGCGACAGCCCGTCAGCATCGGCCTCGGGAGTACGCGGATAGCGGGCGAAGTCCTCGTTCGGTCCGAACTGGGTGGGGTTGACGAAGACGCTCGCGACCACGCGGTCCGCGTGGCGCCGCGCGAGCCGCACCAGGGAGAAATGCCCGGCATGCAGGTTGCCCATCGTGGGCACGAACCCGACCCGCAGCCCGTTGTGTTTCCATTCCGACACACGCGAGCGAAGCGCCTGCAGGTCGGACGTGACATCGATCATCGACAGCGTTCCCCGTGGTGTGTTGGATCAAATCGCGCGCGGTCGCCGGTCACGAGGCGTAAGAATGGCCCGCGTCGGGGAAACGCCCCTCTCGCACGGCCGAAGCGAAGGCGGCAGCGGCACCGGCGATCGAGCCGCCTTCAACGAGGAAATCCTTGACGAATTTCGGTCGCCGATGGCCGCTGTCGACACCGAGCAGGTCATGCAGGACGAGCACCTGGCCGTCGCACCGCGGACCTGCGCCAATGCCGATGGTCGGGATGTTCGCAGCGGCCGTGATGTCGGCGGCGAGCGGGCTGGGCACGCATTCCAGGACCAGCAGCGTGGCACCGGCCTGTTCCACCGCCAGCGCATCCTCACGCAGCCGGCGCGCGGCCTCCTCGTCACGGCCCTGCACCTTGTAACCGCCAAGCCTCAACACCGACTGCGGGGTCAGGCCCAGGTGCGCACAGACGGGAATTTCCCGCTCGACGAGGTAGCGGATGACCTCGAGTTTGTGGCCTGCGCCTTCGAGCTTGACCATCGCCGCGCCCGCGCGCAGCAACCGCGTGGACGCCTCGAGCGCGATCTGCGGGGATGCATCAGCCTGGAACGGCAGGTCGGCGATCAGCAGGGCCCGCGACAGGCCGCGTGCCACGCAGGCGGTGTGGTAGGCGACGTCGTCGACCGTAACCGGCAGCGTGCTGTCATGCCCCTGCACGACCATGCCGAGCGAATCGCCGACCAGTACGAGATCGGTCCCGCCGGCATCGAGCGCCCTCGCAAAGCCCGCGTCATAGCAGGTCAGCATCACGAGCTTGCGGCCGTCGCGCTTGGCCTCGGCGAGTGCCGGCACTGTCCAGGGCTTGTCTCGGGTCGTTCCGGCGTACATGTCGGTCAGCCGCCCCGAGGGGCTGGCGCTCAGGCGGAGGGAGCCCCATACGTTAGCGCCTGCACGCCGGCGGTTTCCATCCTTGCGAGCAGCTCATGCGCGTCGCCTACGCCGGGTATGCGCGCTTCCGGGGCGATTTCGAGCAGCGGCACGAGCACGAACGCGCGCTCGTGCAGGTGCGGATGTGGCACGCGCAGACCTGGCTCGTCGACGGCCAGATCGCCATAAAGCAGCAGGTCGAGGTCGAGCGTGCGTGGGCCCCAGCGGGTGCCGGCACTGCGGTCCCGGCCGGCGTCGCGCTCGATCGCGAGCAGGCTGTCGAGCAGCGCGAGCGGCGCCAGCGAGGTCTCGAGCATCGCAACGGCATTGATGAAGTCGGGCTGCCCGGTTACGCCCCATGCGGCCGTGCGGTACAGGCGGGAGCTTCGGAGCAGACGTGTGCCGGCAAGGCGCGACAGTGCGTCGATGCCGCCGCGCACGGCGGCCGGCGCGTCCCCGAGGTTCGCGCCCAGCCCGACGAAGCAGACCTCGCTCACTCCCCTGCGGGCTTCGCGTTACTGCGGCGACGGCGGCGTCGCTTGCGCGGAGCTGTGGAGTCCTCGGTGACCGCCTGCTCGTCGAGCTGCGACGCCAGCGCTTCGCTCGGCTGCTGCTGCGCCTCGCGCCAGAACTCGACGTCGGCTGCGTGTTCGCCGGACGCGGCGAGCCGAAGGACCAGGAAATCGAACGCCGCGCGGAACTTCGGGTGCGACAGCAGACGGAACACGCGCTTGCGCTGCCGCTGCGAGAACCGCGGCTGCAACAGCCAGATTTCCTGCATCGGGAGCGAAAAACGACGCGGCAGCGCGACGGTGGACAACTGGTGCAGCGTCACCTGGTCGGCTGCGCGGCGCTGTGCTTCGACCGGCTGCATGCCGCCTGCCTGCAGCGCCATCAGCGCGCGGCAATACGCCGGCCACAGCAGCAACGCGAACAGGAAGGCTGGCGATACCGGCTCGTCGTTCGCGACGCGCAGATCGGTGTTGTGCAGTCCCTCGAGCAGCATCCGGCGCAGCGCACCGCTGCGGTTGGACTTGAGCGCGGCCGCGGTTTCGGGGAACAGCGCACCGAGCAGGCCAAAACGTTCGAGCCCGAGGAAGCTCTGCACGCCATGCCCCGACAGGAACAGCTTCAGGCATTCCTCGAACAGGCGCGCCGGCGCGCTCTCCTCGAGCAGCGGGGCCAGCCGGGCGATCGGCTCGGCCGTGGCGGATTCGATCTCGAACCCCAACTTCGCAGCCAGGCGGACAGCGCGCAGCATGCGCACCGGGTCCTCGCGATAACGCGTCTCGGGATCGCCGATCAGCCGCATCAAACGGTTCTGCACATCCTCGAAACCACCGACGAAATCGCGGATCGAGAAATCCTCGATCGCGTAATACAGCGCGTTCGCGGTGAAGTCGCGCCGCACCGCGTCCTCGTCGATCGTGCCGTAGACGTTGTCGCGCAGCAGGCGGCCGCCTTCGTGCATCTCCCGGTCGCCGCTGCCGTCGTCGCTGTTGGCGCGGAACGTGGCGACCTCGATGATCTCGCGGCCGAACACGACGTGCGCCAGGCGGAAGCGGCGGCCGATCAGGCGGCAGTTCCGGAACAGCGCGCGCACCTCTTCGGGTGTCGCATCCGTGGCGACGTCGAAATCCTTCGGATGCCCCCCGACGAGGATGTCGCGCACGGCGCCGCCGACGAGGAAAGCGCCGAAACCCGCCTCGCGCAGCCGGTACAGCACGCGGAGCGCGTTCGGGCTTATCTCCCGGCGCGAAATGTTATGGGAGTCGCGCGGAATCACGCGCGGCGCGCGGAGCTGGTCGGGGGCGTGGGTATCGGGCTGCATGTAGCGGCGTTGCCGCAGTCTCGTTATGTGAAGGTTTAACGGAAAAAGCCGTTGCCGGCGGCAAGGGCGCTGCCTATACTAGCAAGCCGCGTAACGTTGAGAGTCCGGCGCGGGTTTTACGCAGTACTTGCTCCCTTCGTCTAGAGGCCTAGGACGTGGCCCTCTCAAGGCTAAAACACGGGTTCGAATCCCGTAGGGAGCGCCATATTCGCGATGGAAATCGCCAAAAAGCCCGCGCAGCGATGTGCGGGCTTTTTGTTTGCAGCGCCTCCTGGGCGACAAGCTGAGCAAGCCGAGGACGCTCCGAACGTGACGCCCGCCGGTTGGGGCGGATGCGGGCACCGGCTAAACTATGCGGGCCCTACTTTTTCCGGATTCGTCCATGCCTTTTGTCGTCACCGAGAACTGCATCAAGTGCAAGTACACCGACTGCGTCGAGGTGTGCCCGGTGGACTGTTTCCACGAGGGCCCGAACTTCCTCGTGATCGACCCGGACGAATGCATCGACTGCACGCTCTGCGAGCCCGAGTGCCCGATCAACGCGATCTATCCCGAGGACGATGTGCCGGCCGGGCAGGAAGCATTCGTGCAGCTCAACGCCGAGCTTGCCAAGGCGTGGCCGGTGCTCACCACACGCAAGGACCCCCTACCCGACGCGAAGGAATGGGAAGGCGTGCCCGGCAAACTGGACCAGCTCGAGCGCTGAGGCCGGCGCAGGTAGCGAAACGGAAAACGGGCGCATGGCGCCCGTTTTCGTAAGCGGCGGAACGGGACCCGTCAGTTGCCGCCGAGGGTCGCCTTGAGCTGGGCCATGAGCTTCGCCGGCGCAGCGCCAGATGCCGGCACGCCGCGCGGATCAACGGCGGACACGGTCGACCCCGTTTCGGCCGCACCGATACGGACCAGGAAGCTGCTGCCTTCATAGGTGACGTCGTACGCACCGAGCAGCTGGGCGCGGCTGACTACGACCACACCCGGGATGTTGCCGAGCACTTCGCCGACGCGGTCGAAGACGGCATCGCGCGAGCCCGGCACCACGAAGCCGCCCGCCGAAGCTGCGACCGCAGCGCCCGCATTCGCAGAACCCGGAGTCGTTGCGCTCGCGCCGGCGGCGGCCGCGGATGCGGTCGTCGCATCCGCCCGCGGAAGCTCGAGGGCGGGCGGCACTTCCAGCGGCCGGTTGGCCGGGTCGTTCGCATACAGTGCGTCACCGCGGCGGAACCAGCTGCAGCCGCTCGTGGCGACGAGTCCGGCAACGAGAACGCCCGCGACGACGCGGGACAGTGGAGCGGACACACGGACGGAAACGGACATCGGAATCTCCTGCTGGTTCGGCCGTCAGGCCGCGGGGGTCGTTTCGCTCGCGCGCTCGAGTTCGCGGACGAGGTCGTCGCACTGCTGCGCGCGGACGGAGTGCTGCTCCGACAACGCGGTCAGCGGAAGGCGCAGGTCGCGGCCGATGCCCTGCCGCCTGAGCAGTGCCTTGACCGGGATCGGATTGGGTTCGACGCCGAGGAAGTCGCACACCGGCGCCAGACGCGCGTCCCAGGCCTGGGCCTCGTCGGCCTGGCCGCGACGCGCGAGGTCGCACAGCCGGCGGAACGAAGCGGGCAATACATTCGACGCGACGGAAATGACACCGTCGGCACCGCTGAGCATTGCGCGGCACGCGGTCGGGTCGTCACCGCTGAGCACGACGAAGTCGTCGCTCCGGAACGCGAGCAATGCGCCCATGCGCTCGGCATCGGCGCGCGCTTCCTTGATACCGATGATGCGCGGATGCGGCGCAAGCTCGGCGACTGTTTCGGGCAGCATGTCGGTGCCGGTACGGCCGGGCACGTTGTAGAGCACGACAGGCAACGCACCATCGTCGGCAACCGCACGGTAATGGGCGACAAGCCCTGCCTGCGTCGGCCGCACGTACGGAGGCGCCACGACCAGCGCAGCATCCGCGCCGAGCGCAGCCGCGCGGCGGGTCTGCTCGATCGTCTTCATCGTGCTCGACAGGCCGGTGCCCGCAAGCACGGGCACGCGGCCGGCGACGAACTCGACTGCGACGCGCAACAGCGTGTCGTACTCGGCGTCGAACAGCGCAGCCGCTTCGCCGGTCGAACCGGCCACCACGAGCGCCTCGGTACCGTGCTCGAGCTGCATTGAAAGCAGCCGGCGCCAGGCGTCGAGGTCGATTTCGCCGGACGCGTCGAATGGCGTCGCCAGCGCGGTAATGCTGCCGGAAAGTCGCAAGGGGTAAGCCCTGTAGTGGGTCGCGTGGGGCACGCGGACGGGCGTGCAAGCGCGGCCGATGTTACTTGCGGCGCGAAAGCACGGGCAAGTATGCTGCATGCGGTCGCAGCCTGCTAAAGGCTGCCGTTCATTGGCTCTGGCATGCTGCCCGGCCGCTCTACGATGCAGGCGCCGCCTTGACTGATTCCGCTTCCCGGCCGTCGCCGAATGAAAATCATCTGCTGATCAACGCGTACACGACCCACCCCGCGTCTCCGCTGCTTTCGGTCAGCCGCCGCATCACCGACAGCGGCTGCAATCTGGTCGATGCACGGCTTGCAACGGTGGGACGTGATGTGTCGGTCACCGCGCTCGCGGTCGGGTCGTGGGACGCGGTCGCGAAGCTCGAGTCGATGCTCTCGCGTCTCGAGCGCGAAGAAGGCCTGAAACTCAACTGGTATCGCACCGCCGCGAAGACGGTGCAGTCCGACCTGCTGCCGTACATCGTCGAGGTCGTCTCGGCCGACAAGCCGGGCATCCTGTTCCAGCTTGCGGACTTCTTCGATCGCCAGGGCATCACGATCGAAAGCCTGCACTGCTCGCGCTACCGCGCGATGCAGACCGGCGCGGACATGTTCTCGGCCCAGATCACGATCGGCGTGCCGTCGAGCATGCACATCGCGGCGCTGCGCGACGACTTCCTCGAGTTCTGCGATCACCTGAACCTCGACGCGATCATGGATCCGATGAAGTTCTGATCGGGCCGGTTGCGCGATGCGCGCCGGCACATCATCTCGGGGAGCCCACGCAACACAGGCACCTTCAGCCTGCATCGCGCGTGCGTGATTGCATCCGATACAAGGCTGCGTTCATGCTGCAGCCGTCCGTAACGATCGGCTGGAGCCCACGATGCCTGATGTCGGCGAGCAGGTCCCCGACCTCGAGCTTGCACTTTCCGACGGCACTACGCCGCGGCTGTCCGACTACCGCGGCCGCTGGCTCGTGCTGTACTTCTATCCGAAGGACAGCACGCCGGGCTGTACTACCGAGGGGCTGGACTTCAATGCCCTCCTGCCCGGGTTCGAAGCGCACGACGCCGCCGTGCTCGGCGTTTCGCGTGACTCGCTGCGATCACACCAGAACTTCTGCGCCAAACAGGGGTTCCGTTTTCCGCTCGTCAGCGACGGCGACGAGGCGGTGTGCCGCGCGTTCGACGTGATGCGCGAGAAGAACATGTACGGGCGCAAGGTGTTCGGCATCGAGCGCAGCACGTTCCTGATCGATCCGGACGGCGCCATCGCACGCGTGTGGCGGCCCGTGAAGGTGCCTGGCCATGCCCAGGCCGTGCTCGACGCGCTCAAGGCCGTCCGACTGCAGTGACTCCCCGCGTTTACCGGTACATGCGCCGTCCCGCCTCGCGGGCTGCGGCTGCACCGCCGTGTCCGCCCTTTCGCGCGTCCATCTAAGGATCCCGCATGACCCGAAGCAAGCGCATCTACGTCCTCGACACCAACGTGCTGATGCACGATCCGACCGCGCTGTTCCGGTTCGAGGAACACGACGTCTACCTGCCGATGCAGGTGATCGAGGAGCTCGACAACGGCAAGAAAGGTACCTCGGAAGCCAGCCGCAACGCGCGCCAGGTGAGCCGCTTCCTCAACGAACTGGTGCAGGAGGCCGGGACCAGTGCGATCGCCGAGGGCGTGCCGCTGCAGCGGCCGCAGGGCATCCAGCTTCGCGGGGCGCCGAGCGCCGGGCGCTTGTACTTCCAGATGAAGGATTTCGATTCGGGCAAGCGCTTCGGCGCCGCGATCCCGGACAACCACATCCTGGGCGCGATCCTCGCGCTGAAGGCCGAGCAGCCCGACGTGCCGGTGGTGTTCGTTTCCAAGGACATCAACCTGCGCATCAAGGCATCGATCGCGGGCATCGTGTCGGAGGACTACGAGAACGACCGCGCGCTCGACGACCTGAGCCTGCTCTACACCGGCGTGACCGAGCTGCCGGAGGACTTCTGGCAGCGTCATGGCGAGGGCCTGCGGTCGTGGACCGACAAGGGCCGCACGTTCTACGAGATCGCGCGTACCGAGGATGACGACTGGTATCCGAACCAGTTCCTCTACCTGCCCGGCGACGAAGAGTCGGAGCTGCGCGTCACGAAGGTCGGCGAAACGCGAGTGACGCTGCAGATCATCGAAGACTATCGGCACAAGCAGCATGCGGTCTGGGGCATCAATGCGCGCAACCGTGAGCAGAACTTCGCGTTGAACGCGCTGATGGACCCGGACATCGACTTCGTCACCCTGCTCGGCACCGCAGGCACCGGCAAGACGCTGCTCGCACTCGCGGCGGGTCTCGCGCAGACGATGGATGCGCAGCGGTATCGCGAGATCATCATGACGCGCGCGACGGTCAGCGTCGGTGAGGACATCGGCTTCCTGCCCGGCACCGAAGAAGAAAAGATGACGCCGTGGATGGGCGCATTGACCGACAACCTCGAAGTGCTGACGCACACGCAGGAAGGCGGCAGCTGGGGGCGTGCCGCGACGAACGACCTGCTCGCAAGCCGCATCAAGATCCGCTCGCTGAACTTCATGCGCGGCCGCACGTTCCTGAGCCGGTGGCTGATCCTCGACGAGGCGCAGAACCTCACGCCGAAGCAGATGAAGACACTGATCACGCGCGCCGGCCCGGGCACGAAGATCGTCTGTCTCGGCAACGTCGAGCAGATCGACACGCCGTACCTGACCGAGACGACCTCCGGCCTGACCTACGCGGTGGACCGCTTCAAGAACTGGGAACACAGCGCGCACATCACGCTGCGTCGTGGTGAGCGTTCGCGGCTGGCTGATTTTGCTTCTGAAGTGCTTTGACGCACGCTGCATAACCTGCAGAACCCGGGACGGGTGAAGCGCGGCGGGACCGTCGGCGGCATGGATGCCGCCGAGGAGCCTACATGGACGTATTTACGGCGTGTCCCGCCGTGCTTTGCCCGTCCCGGGCCCGCGACGGAACCACATCGCTTCAACCGGACCTATCGATGACGCCCCCTACCTCTTGCGCCCTCACCATCGCCGGCTCGGATTCCGGCGGCGGCGCCGGGATCCAGGCCGACCTGAAGACGTTCGCCGCGCATCGCGTGCACGGACTCAGCGCGCTGGCGGCGCTGACGGCGCAGCACACGCGCGGAGTCACCGCGGTGCACGTACCCGACACGGGATTCCTGCGCGCACAGATCGACGCCTGCTTCGAGGATTTCGAAGTGGGCGTGGTCAAGCTTGGCATGCTGGCGAGCGCGGACGTGATCCGCGCCGTGGCCGCGGCGATCGAGCACCACCGCCCGGCGCACGTCGTGCTGGATCCGGTGATGGTGGCGACCTCCGGCGCGCGCCTGCTCGAGGCTGATGCGCTCGACGCGTTGCGCACCTACCTGCTGCCGCTGGCGACGCTGCTCACGCCGAACCTGCCTGAGGCCGAGTTGCTGCTCGACCGGCGCGTCGCCGACCACATGGCGATGCGTGCCGCACTGGAGCCGCTGCGCGCACTCGGGCCGGCGGCAGTGCTGCTCAAGGGCGGGCATCTGGAGGGCAGCGACGACGTCGTGGACCTGCTGGATGACCGCACGACCGTGCACGTGATGAGCCATCCGCGCCTGGACGTGTCCGCACACGGGACCGGTTGCACGCTGGCATCTGCAATCGCGGCGCGGCTATGCCTCGGGCTGGATCTGCCCGACAGCTGCCGCGCAGCCACCGACTACGTCCACGAAGCGCTGCGACGCGGATATCGACCGGGCCGATCGGCCACGGTCGTGCTCGACCACTTCGGCGCGGCGCCGGATGCCTGAAGCGCCGGAGCAGCAGCCGCTGCCCGCGCAGGCAAGCGACGGCCATCGCTGGGATCTGTTGTCGAGCGTGCCATCCCAGCCACGCGCCGCGCTGCTCTGGCTGCCTGCCCTCGGGGTTGCGGCCCGTCATTACGCGGCATTGGCCAGCGCGCTCGCCGCGCACGGGATTGCTGTATTCGTCCACGAATGGCGCGGGCATGGATCGAGCAGCCTGCGCGCAGGGCGGCGAAGCAATTGGGCCTACCACGAACTGCTCACGCTTGACCTGGCCTCCAGCCGTGACGCGCTTACTTCGGCGGTCCCGGCCTCGGTTCCCGTCGTGCTCGGCGGACACAGCCTGGGTGGGCAGCTCGCGGCGTGCCGGCTGGCCCTGGCGCCGGGCGATGCATCGGCCCTGTGGCTCGTGGCGAGTGGCTCGCCCTATTGGCGCGCATTTCCGCCGCCACAACGCCGGCTGTTGCCGCTTGCCTACCGCGCCCTGCCCTGGCTGGCGGATCGCTGCGGCGCCCTCCCCGGGCGCAGGATCGGCTTCGGGGGCCGCGAGGCACGCGGCGTCATGCGGGACTGGTCGCGCAGTGCGCTTGAAGGGCGTTATGCCGCGGCCGGGCTCGACATCGACCTGGAGCACGCATTGGCCCGAGTGGAAGCCGATGTGACCGGCATCGTGTTCGAGCACGACTGGCTGGCGCCGGCCTCGTCGCTGCAAGCGCTGCTGGAAAAGATGCCCGCGGCGCACGCGCGCATCGCGCGGATAGACGACCGTGCGCTCGGGACGCGCAGCGACCACTTCGGTTGGATGAAGCAACCGTCCGCGGTTGCCAGGCTGCTAGCCGAGTCGCTGCCGGCAGCGCCACGCTAACCAGCGCGGTAGTGCCTCACCTGACAACTCGCACGGCGGAGCGCGCCCGCCCCTTCCTTGCGTTTCCACCGGCCAGGCGCGGCGCCTTGGGCGATGCGCCCGGTCGGCCGCGCCTGCATCCACAGACACGGCCCCGGCTCGACCCGGGTCGATCAGGCCTGGGCGGCCTCTTCGGTCGCGTTTGCGTAGCCGTTCGGGTTCATCGACTGCCAGCGCCATGCGTCGCGGCACATCGCATCGACGTCGAGCTGCGCCTTCCAGCCGAGCAGGCGCTCCGCCAGCGCGGGGTCAGCGTAGACGGCTGCGACATCACCCGGGCGCCGCGCGACGATGTCGTAGCGGATCTCGCGGTTGCTGGCGCGGGCGAAGGCCTGCACGAGTTCGAGCACGCTGACGCCGCGACCGGTGCCGAGGTTGACCGTCACGCTCGCGTCTTCGCGCTCGAGGTACTCCAGCGCATCGACGTGCGCGCGTGCGAGGTCGACCACGTGGATGTAGTCGCGCACGCCCGTGCCATCGGGCGTTGGATAGTCGTTTCCGAACACCTGCAGCCTCTCGCGCCGGCCCACCGCAACCTGGCAGATGTATGGCATCAGGTTGTTCGGGATGCCGCTCGGGTCTTCGCCGATCAGGCCGGACGGATGCGCGCCCACCGGATTGAAATAGCGCAGGTTCGCAACGCGGAACTCGGGATCGGCCGCGCACAGATCGCCGAGCATCTGCTCCATGACCAACTTGGTGCGCCCATAGGGATTGGTGACCTGCAGGTCGGCGTCCTCACGGACCGGAACTTCGGCCGGATCCCCATACACCGTCGCCGACGAGCTGAACACCAGCCGTCTGACACCGGCTGTCTGCATGGCCTGCAGCAGCGAGATCGTGCCACCGATGTTGTTGTCGAAATACAGCAGCGGCTTGGCGCAGGACTCGCCGACCGCCTTGAGCGCGGCGAAGTGGATCACCGCATCGAACTTCTCGCCCTGCAGGATGCCCTGCAGCGCCTGCGTATCACGCAGATCGACTTCGTGCACCCGCGTCTCGCGCCCGGTCAACTGCTGCAGCCGCTCCAGCACGCCGCGCGAGCTATTCGCGAAGTTGTCCACGATGACGACGTCGTGACCGCGCTCGATCAGCTCCACGCAGGTATGACAGCCGATATAGCCGGCGCCGCCGGTAACCAGAATGCGCATTGGGACTCCAGGTTCGTGATTCCCGGGGCTAACGTCGAAACCCCGGATTTCCGGCTATCGTGCCCGGCTTGCCGGTCGGGGTTGGATTCTACGTATCGACAGCCTGTAGGGGCGATGGCCCTCGCATGACGCCCAGGCGCATGCAGCCGTAACGCCTGCCGTGGATACACCCCTTCGCACGACCGAACCCCGTTGGAGACTTCCGCAATCATGACAGCCCAGCTGCCATCGCAAGACCAGATCCGCATCGCCATCATCGGACTCGGCTATGTCGGCCTTCCCCTCGCGGCCGCGTTCGGCCGCCAACTGCCCACGCTGGGTTTCGATATCGACGCCGAGCGGATCGCCGAACTGCAGCGCTTCGAGGACCACACCCTCGAGGTGACGCCGGATGCGCTCCGTGAGGCCAGCCAGCTCACGTTCTCGCACGATCCCGAGGCACTGAAGCAGTGCAACGTCTTCATCGTCACCGTGCCGACACCGATCGACGAATACAAGCGCCCCGACCTGCGTCCGCTCGAATCGGCCAGCCGCACGGTCGGCCGTGCGCTCGGCAAGGGCGGCATCGCGATCTATGAGTCCACCGTTTACCCGGGTGCGACCGAAGAGGTCTGCGTGCCGATCCTCGAGCGCGAGTCGGGCCTGACGTTCAACGAGGACTTCTTCGCCGGCTACAGCCCGGAGCGCATTAACCCGGGCGACCACGAGCACCGCCTCGAGACGATCATGAAGGTCACCTCGGGTTCGACGCCGGAAGCGGCCGAGTTCGTCAATGATCTGTACGCACGCATCATCCAGGCCGGTACGCACAAGGCCTCGAGCATCCGCGTCGCCGAAGCGGCCAAGGTCATCGAGAACATCCAGCGTGACGTCAACATCGCGCTGATCAACGAGCTTGCGCTGATCTTCAACAAGCTCGACATGGACACGCATGAAGTCCTCGAGGCCGCCGGCACGAAGTGGAACTTCCTGCCGTTCCGTCCGGGCCTGGTCGGCGGCCACTGCATCGGCGTGGACCCGTACTACCTGACCCACAAGGCGCAGCAGATCGGCCACCACCCGGAGATGATCCTTGCCGGCCGCCGCATCAACGACTGCATGGGCAGCCACGTCGCACGCCGCGTCGTGCGCCTGATGGCCGGCCAGAAGCGCCCGAACGGCGCACGCGCGCTGATCCTGGGCCTGGCGTTCAAGGAAAACTGCCCGGACCTGCGCAACACCAAGGTGGTCGACATCATCGACGAGCTGCACACCTTCAATGTCGACGTCGACGTGTACGACCCGTGGGTGAGCGCGAAGCTCGCCAAGCACGAGTACGGCCTGGACCTGATCGACAAGCCCGAACAGGGCGTGTACGACGCGATCATCCTCGCCGTGCCGCATCGCAACTTCATCGAGCTCGGCGCGGAAGGCGTGCGCAAGTTCGGCACGGAGAGTGCGGTGCTGTTCGACGTCAAGCACGCACTCGCGCGCGAATCCGTCGACGGCTGTCTGTAAACCACAACACAGGAGTTTCCCCGCGCAATGCGCATTCTCGTTACCGGCGCGGCCGGCTTCATCGGATCCAAGCTCAGCGAACGCCTGCTCGAACGCGGCGACGAAGTGCTCGGCTTCGACAACGTCAATGACTACTACGATCCCCGGCTCAAGGAGGCGCGCCTGGCGCGCCTGCTGCCGCGCGAAGGCTTCCGCTTCGTGCGCGCCTCGCTGGAAGACCGCGACGCCGTGGACGCGGCGTTCGCGGACTTCAAGCCGGACCGGGTAGTCAACCTCGCCGCACAGGCGGGCGTGCGCTATTCGCTGGAAAACCCGCGTGCGTATATCGACGCGAACATCGTGGGCTTTCTGAACATCCTGGAAGCCTGCCGGCATGGCGGCATCGAGCACCTGGTGTATGCGTCGTCGAGTTCGGTATACGGCTCGAATCGCAAGCTTCCGTTCGCGGTGGAGGACAGCGTCGACCATCCGGTCAGCCTGTACGCCGCGAGCAAGAAGTCGAACGAGCTGATGGCGCATACGTACAGCCACCTGTTCGGTCTGCCGACCACCGGCCTGCGCTTTTTCACGGTCTACGGACCGTGGGGGCGGCCGGACATGGCGCTGTTCCTGTTTACGCGCAACATCCTGGAAGGCAAGCCGATCGACGTGTTCAACCACGGCCGGCACTCGCGTGACTTCACCTACGTCGATGACATCGTCGAAGGCGTGATCCGCACGCTGGACCGCGTGCCGGGTCCCGACCCCGACTTCGATCCATTGGCGCCTACACCCGCCACCTCGGCCGCTCCGTACCGCGTCTACAACATCGGTAACAACCAGCCGGTGGAGCTGTTGCGCTACATCGAGGTGCTGGAAGAGGCGCTGGGTCGCAAGGCGCAGCTCAATCTTCTGCCGCTGCAGCCGGGCGATGTGCCGGACACCGCGGCGGACGTCGTAGCCCTGCAACGCGACACCGGTTACTCGCCGTCGACGCCGATCGAGACCGGTATTGGCCGCTTTGTCGAGTGGTATCGCGATTTCTATAACGTTTGAGTTAACGGCAGGCTCGGCCGGTGGCCGCCCGTGAACAGGGTCCGCGTTCGTAGTACCGACACCCCAATGTCGGATAGGACCCTCCCCCATGAAACGCTCCGGCCTTCTCGCTCTCTCGCTCTCGCTCCTCGTTTCCGCATGCGCCACCACCTCCGGTGACATGTCGCCGCCCCCGGCGGCGACCATCTCGCCCGAGGCCTACCAGATCGGCGTCGACGACGTAGTCCAGGTCTCGGTGTGGCGCAACCCCGACCTCAGCACCACCGCTCCGGTCCGCCCGGACGGCATGATCTCGGTGCCGCTGGTCGGTGATGTCCAGGCCGGCGGCCGTTCGCCGTCCGAAGTCGCCGACGACATCGAAAAGAAGCTCGGCACCTTCGTCGTCGACCCGCAGGTCGCCGTGATCCTGACCGAACTCAACAGCCACGAGTACCTGTCGCGCGTTCGCGTCACCGGTGCAGTGCGCACCCCGGTTTCGATCCCGTACCGCCAGGGCATGACCGTGCTCGACGCCGTGCTCGCCGCCGGCGGCCCGACCGAGTTCGCTGCCGCTGACCGCGCCAGCCTGCACCGCAAGAACGGCAAGGACACGGGTACCTACTCGGTCCGTCTCGACAGCGTGCTCAACCAGGGCGACCTGGTCTCGAACTACAAGGTCGCACCCGGCGACGTGATCGTCGTCCCCGAACGCACCCTCTGAGCGCAGGCATGACCGTGAATACCCAACTCGTCGAATGGAGAGCACCGGAGAGCCGCATGCCGGCTGCCGTTGCGATGCTTCCCGTAGCCGCCAAGGAGGCCAAGCGTCGATCCGTTTGGCTTGCCGCGGTGTTCGCTGCGATTGCTCTGATCGTGCTGGCCATCGGCCTCAGCACGCCCAAGACGTTCACCTCCTCGACCACGCTGCTGGTCGAGGAGGCGAACATCATCGAACCACTGCTCAAGGGCCGCACTACGCCGACCAACATGGTCGACCGTGCTGCGGTGGCCCGCGAGGTCGCGTTCAGCAACGGCGTCATGAACGAGATCCTCAAGGCCGGCGGCTGGCTCAAGGACAACCCGGATCCGAAGGAGCGGGCACAGCTGATCGAGCAGATCACCTCGAGCACCGAGATCAGCAATCCGCGTGAGAACCTCAAGCTCGTCAAGATCAGCTACAGCGATACCGACCCGCAGCGGGCACAGCTGATCACCGACAAGTTCGCGGACCTGATCATCCAGGAAAGCCATCGCGCCAAGGCACGTGAGAGTCAGTCCGCGTTCCGCTTCCTCGATTCGCAGGTAGCCGACTACCACAAGCGCCTGACCGCGGCCGAGAACAAGCTTGCGGCGTACCGCAAGGAGCATCCGGAAGTGATGCTGGGCGACCAGGAAGACGTCACGCAGCGCATCAGCCAGCTCCAGTTGGAGATGGACCGCGCCACGATGGACCTCGCCGACCAGAGCTCGCGGGCCGGCGTCTGGAACTCGCACCTGGCACAGGAAAGCCGCATGGCGGTGACCCAGGCGCGTCCGAACCAGCTGCGCGGCCGCCTGATGGAACTGCAGGCCGAGCGTGACAAGCTGGCCGGCACGGTGACCGACCGCCACCCGGACATGGTTCGCGTCCAGAACCAGATCAACGACCTGCAGCGCCAGATGCGCAGCGGCGCCGGCAGCGCCCCGGTGGGTTCGTCCGCCGCGATCGCCTCCAGCCCGGAGCTCAGCGGCGTCCGCAACCAGGCCGCCGAGGCCCGCAGCATGAGCACGGCGTCGGCTTCGCGCGTCGCAGCCGGTCGCAACCTCATCGCCCAGGAACTGGCGCGCCTGCAGAAGGTCGCGGCACTGGGCGGCGAGCTGGCCGACCTGACCCGCAACTACGAGCTCAACCGCACGCTGTACCAGGACCTGCTGGAGCGCCGTGAGAACGCCCGCCTGGCGATGAACCTGGACGAGCAGCGCGGCGGCCTGAACTTCCGTGTGCAGGAGCCGGCCAACCTGCCAATGAAGGCCGGCGGCATGAGCCTGACCCAGTTCGCTTCGGGCGGCCTGCTGCTCGCGGTACTGATCCCGGCGCTTCTGCTCTTCGGCTGGGTGCGCTTCGACCCGCGCGTCCGCTCCGCGTCGCAGATTGAACAGCTGTCCGGCCTGCCCGTTCTCGGCTCCATCCCGGCCGGTGCTGCTGCTGCCGGTCCGCGTCACGGCGGCGGTGCCCGCTCCCGGCAGAAGTCCAAGTTGGCATTCGCGCTGGTCCTCGTGGTGCCGATCGCCTACGCCCTTGCCATGATTCTTCGATAGGCCGCGAACATGACCAGCCCCGATACCCTTTCGAAAACCGAAGACCGCCTGGTCGAGCACTACACCGCTGATCGCCCGATCGTGCAGGTGCAGGAAACCACCGCGCTGACGCCGGCGCAGATGCGCGAGTACTCGATCATCACGCCCGAAGCGATGGGCCAGCCGATGGTCGACGCGTTCCGCGACATCCGCACCCGCCTGCTCGCGGCTGCGGGCGACCAGAACATCGTGACGCTGGTCGTCCCGGTCAGCCCCGGCAGCGGCGGCAGCTTCGTGGCGCGCAACCTGGCGGCGGCGGTGGCGTTCGACGAGTCCAAGAGCGCCGTGCTCGTGGACTGCGACCTTCGCCAACCCAGCCAGCACACGACGATGCACGTGGACGCCAAGAACGGCGGCCTGCTCAGCTACCTCGAAAACCCCGCGACGCTGGTCTCGGACATCCTCTACGAAACCGGCGTGCCACGCCTGCGGCTGATCCCGGCCGGTGGCACCCCGTCCCGGCACGGCGAGTACTTCTCCTCGTTCCGGATGAGGCTGCTGATCGACTCGCTGCGCAGCCGCTATCCGGACCGTTATCTGTTCCTCGACGGCCCGCCGGTGCGCGGCGCTCCGGACGCACGCATCCTGTCCGAGATCGCCGACGTGATCGTGCTGGTTGCCGGCTATGGCCGCGACACTGCCGACGATATCGCCCGGGCCGCAGCGAACTTCGACCCGAACAAGTTCGCAGGTGTCGTCTTCAACGAAGACGTTTGAGGTGACCGAATGAAAAAGCAGGAGATCGCGCAAGGCCGGCAGCGTTATGCCGGCCTGGCGAAAACCACGCTGTGCCTCGCATTGGCCACGGTCGTGCCTGGCAACTCGATTGCGTTCGACATCGACTACGAAGCCGGGGTCGCCGCACAGCACAGCGACAACATCGCCCGGCGCGACCAGGGCGAGATCAGCGACACCGTCGTCGCGCCTCGCCTGTGGTTCAGCGCGGTGCAGACCGGTAGCCGCGTCCGCCTCGCCGCGCAGGGTAACGTCGAGTACCGCCACTACATCGACGATACGTTCGACGACCAGCTGCGGGGCCGCTTCAACGGCCGACTCGACTGGAGCGTGATTCCCCAGCGCCTGGACTTCATTGTCCAGGACTCGCTGAGCCTGCTTCCGGTCAACCAGTTCGCCGCATTCACCCCGGCGAACGAGCAGCAGGTCAACGTCTTCGTCGCCGGTCCGACGCTGTATGCACGGTTCACCCCGGTGACGCGTGGCCAGCTCGACCTGCGTTTCATCGACAGCTACGCCGAGGAAACGCCGGAGTTCGACAGCCAGCGCTACAGCAGTGCCGTGCGCGTGCTGCACGAGCTGAGCCCGCGGTCGAACGTGTCGTTGAACGCCGAAGCGCTCGACGTCGATTTCGACATGCCCAACCGTGCGTCGGACTACCGTCGCTATGACGGCTACGCCTCGCTGACCGCCGAGCGGCGCCGCTTCGATGTGCAGCTCGATCTGGGTTATTCGAAGCTGGAAATGCAGCGCGACATGCTGGGCGGGCCGGGGTTCGACGAGTCCTACCCGCTCGGCCGCATCACGCTGGACTGGCGGGCGACGCCGCGCAGCGTGTTCGGCATCACCGTGCGCCACCAGCTCAGCGACGCTGCTGATTACCTCATCAACACGCGTGACCTCGATTTCGGACTCGACCGGCGGGCGCGGGAGTTCAACGATTTCCGCGCGAGCGATTCGATCGTCGAGCCGAACGTGTTCCGCGAGCGCCTGGTGCGCGGCCGCTACGCGTACGACGGCGAACGGCTGGACCTGCGCGTCGCACCGTTCAGCCGCCGCATGCAATACGTCGAAGGCTTCGTCGAGGACCAGGAACGCAGCGGCGTGATCGCCGACCTCGATTTCCGCCTCAAGCCGCGCACGACGCTGACGGTCTACGGCGCGAACTCGCGTCGCGAGTATCAGATCAGCCGCCGCATGGACGAGGACTGGACGGCGGGCGTGGGCGTCAGCCACCGCTTCACCCGCAAGTGGACGGGACGGGTCGACCTCGAGCATCGCACCCGCGAAAGCACCGAGCTCGGCCGCAGCTACGACGAGAACGCAGTGATGGTGAGCCTGAGTTACCGCCGCTGACCGGCGGGCGGCCGTCTTGCCGCCCCGCCACCGTTTTGAAGTGGGTGACGGCGCCTTCGCCTGTTCGCCGCCGCATCCATGCAAGCAATGAGGTTTTTCACCGATGCTCGAGAGCGTGCTCTGGGGTTCACTGGCGATTCTTGCCTATATCTACGTCGGCTATCCCCTGCTGGCCCTGCTGGTCGGCAAGCTGTTCGGGCGACCGGTGGACCAGGGCGGCTGGACGCCATCGATCACCCTGATCATCACGGCGTACAACGAGGAAAAGCAGATCGCGGACAAGCTCCGCAATGTGTTGGAACTCGACTACCCGCCTGACCAGCTCGACGTCATCGTCGCGTCCGACGGGTCGAGCGACGACACCGACCGCATCGTGCGCGAGTACGCCGCGCCGAACGTACGCCTTCTGCGGGTCGAAGGCCGCGTCGGCAAGACCGGGACCCAGAACGCCGCGGCCGCTGCAGCGACCGGTGACATCCTCGTCTTCACCGACGCGACGACGATCATCGGCCCGAACACGCTGCGCGCGATTGCCCGCAACTTCCACGATCCCGAAGTGGGCGCGGTCGCAGGCCGCCTGACCTATGTCGCCAAGCAGGAAGACGCGACCGGCCAGGGCGGCACCTCGTACTGGGGCTATGAAATCGCGCTGCGCATGGCAGAGAGCCAGCTCGGCTCGCTGATCGGCGTCAGCGGCTGCCTGTACGGCGTTCGCCGCAGCGCGTATCGCCCGATCTCGCCGGATCTGATCAGCGACTTCGTGATCGCGATGGTGATTCGCGAGCAGGGCCTGCGCACCGTGCTGGAACCGGCGGCGATCTGCTGGGAAGACACGCTCGACCGGCCGGACCAGGAGCTGTCGATGCGTGTGCGCGTGACGCTGCGAAGCCTCGTGGCGCTTGCCACGCAGCGGCGCTTCCTCAACCCGCTGCGGTTCGGCACGTTCGCGTGGCAGCTCTGGTCGCACAAACTGCTTCGCTACCTGTCGCCGATCTTCTGCACGGCCGCGCTGGTCTCGAACCTCGTACTCGCGGCACAGGGTCGCTACATATGGCTGCTTGCGCTGCAGCTGATCGCGATCACCGCAGGCATGCTCGGCTTCCTTCAGCCGCGCATGCTCGGAAGCTCCCGCCTGCTTGCGCAGCCGTATTACTTCCTGCTGACCAACCTCGCGTCGGCGATCAGCATCGTCCGCTTCCTGCGCGGCGAGAAGGTCGTCACCTGGACGCCGATCCGCTGAGCCACGCCTGGGCGTATCGGTTCCGCTCCGAAGAGGCCCCGCACACGCGGGGCCTCTTCGCATCAGCCTGATCGCAACATCACTGCCTATCGCCCGGCGGCGTCGTGAACGCGGCGTCATCGTGAGCTGAATCCGCGCAAACGCCGCCATTTTTGTGCCGAATCGCGCGTGGCCTCGTAACCATGCGTTGGCCGTTTCAGAAGACGGGCGTTCAAGAACTTTCGAAGGACGCGTCC
This sequence comes from Lysobacter korlensis, assembly GCF_042434515.1. Taxonomy (NCBI): domain Bacteria; kingdom Pseudomonadati; phylum Pseudomonadota; class Gammaproteobacteria; order Lysobacterales; family Lysobacteraceae; genus Lysobacter; species Lysobacter korlensis. Next base: position 405,175 of record NZ_JBHLTG010000003.1, on the reverse strand, counting down.
CTACCTGATGACCACGATGAATGCCAGAGTCAAGCTGTCCTCCGCCGACACGCCTTACGCAGCGCCACTGAAGCCGGTAGCGCGCGGCGTGCAGCCCTCCCCCCGTCGCGTGCTCTACATCGTCTCGGCGTTTCCCTGCTGGTCCGAGACGTTCATCGTGCGCGAGATCCGCACGCTGATTGAAGACGGCGTCGATGTGCGCATCCTGTCGCTCAAGCGGCCGCCCGAAGGGCTGGTGCAGACCGATGCCGCCGCCCTGCTCGACCGCGTGCGTTCGCCGCAGCCTGCGGCCGTGGCGGGCCGGCGCGTGCTGGCCGAGTTCCTCGCCCAGCCGCTGCAGGTGCTCGGCTGCGCCGCGAAGATCGTCGGCGGCACCTGGCGCGAGCCGGTGGCGATGCTGAAGTCGCTCGCGGCGTTTGCACGCGGCCTCGAGCACGTCAGCTGGCTGCGGACGTTCGATCCCGAGCTGATCCATGCGCACTGGGCGACGTATCCGTCGACGGTCGCCTGGGCGCTGGGCCGGATCCTCCGCCGGCCGTTCGGGTTCACGTCCCACGCGCACGACATCTTCGTCAACCGCCACATGCTGCTTCGCAAGCTCGAGGACTCGGCGCTGGCGATCACGATCTCGCAGCACAACGTCGAGTGGTTCGATCGCCACGTCTCGCCGAGCGCGAACGACAAGCTGCAGGTCGTGCACTGCGGCGTCGACCTGAACCACATCGAGTTCAAGCCCGACGGACGCAGCGACGACCTCATCGTGGCAACCGGCCGCCTGCACCCGATCAAGGGCTTCGACACGCTGATCCGCGCGCTCGACATCGTGAAGCGCAGCGGCACGCCGTTCCGCTGCCGGATCATCGGTGACGGCCCGCTGCGCGAGGAATTCGAAACGCTGATCCGCTCGCTCGACCTGCAGGATCACGTCGAGCTGGCCGGCGCACAGCCGCAGGAATCGGTGCGTGCCTCGCTCGACGAAGCGGCAGTATTCGCGCTGCCGAGCCAGATTGCCGAAGACGGCGGCCGCGATGGCATCCCGGTCGCGTTGATGGAAGCGATGGCTTCCGGCTGCGCGGTGGTGAGCTGTGTCACCTCGGGTATCCCCGAGCTGATCGCCAACGGCGAAAGCGGCCTGCTGGTCCCCGAGCGGGATCCCGCCGCGCTCGCAGCCGCACTGCAGCGCCTGCTCGGCGATCGCGCCCTGCGCGCACGTTTTTCAACCGCGGCCCGCCAGCGCGTCGAACAGCAGTTCGATGCGCGCAAAGAGGCCCGCAAGCTCCACCGACTCATGACGAAGGTTGCCGCTGATGTCGCCTAAACGCCTGCTCGTAATCATCGATGAAATGGAAGTGGGCGGAAGCCAGCGCCAGATCGTGCACCTGCTCACCGGGCTGGACCGGGAGCGCTGGCAGCCCGAGCTGCTGTACTTCCGCAATCACTCGTTCCTGATCGAACGCCTCAAGGACGCCGGTATTCCGGTGCACCTGGTGCCCAAGCGTGGTCGCCTCGACTGGCGCTTCCTCCGCGATTTCGCCGGCGTCCTGCGTCGCGGCGACTACGACCTGATCCATGCGTTCTCGCTGACCGCGGAGCTGTGGGCCGTCGTCGCGAAGATGATTGCCGGCACCGACGCCCCGCTGATCGCGTCCGAACGAAACCAGCAGGTCAAGAAGCCGAAGTGGTACTGGCCGATCAAGCGCTTCGTGCTGACGCGCAGCGCCGGCGTGATTGCGAACTCCGAAGCGGGCGCGCACACGACCGCGAAGTACACGGGTCTGGAGCGCGCGTTCTTCGACACGATTCCGAACGGCGTGCAGATTCCGCCGGAAGCCGTGCCCGCCGAGCGCGAGCGCGTGCGTGCCGAGCTGGGCGTGCCGGACGGCCGGATGCTGTGCCTGTTCGTCGGGCGGCTGGTGCCGCAGAAGAACCTCGACTGCCTGGTTGCGGCACTGGCGCAACTCGAGCCGGCGCGCCGCCCCTGGGTCGCACTGGCCGGCGACGGCCCGCTGCGCGAACACGTGGCCAACCTCGCCCGCTCGCTGGGCGTAGCCGGCGACGTGCACTTCCTCGGTGAACGCAGCGACGCCACGCGTCTGATGCAGGCCGCCGACTTCCTCGTGCTTCCGTCGCACTTCGAAGGCCTTTCGAACTCGCTGCTCGAATCGATGGCCGCCGGTTGCCCGGTGATCGCGTCAGCCGTTGGCGGCACGCCGGAGCTGATCGAGCACGGCAAGACCGGCATGCTGTTCCCGTCCGACGACGCGCCGGCGCTGGCCGCACGCATTGCCGAGCTGAGCGCCAGCGCCGAGCGCCGCGCCCAGCTGTCGCAGGCGGCCCGCGACTACGTCAGCCGCACCTACGGCATCCCGGCGCTGGTTGCTGCGACGACTGCGGTGTACGAGCGCTGCATGCAGCGCAACGGCGCGCGCCCGGACCGCTCCCCCGCGCGGCTGGTGTCGCAGACCGCGGAGGACAGCCGCTCATGACGACGCGCAGGCACGAATGCGCAGCGATGGAGGATGCACGATGAGTGGCGATCGCCGTTTGCACGTGCTGATGCTGCTCGACAGCAGCTACCCGCCGCTGCAGGGCGGCGGCACGGAGATGCAGGTGCGCACGCTTGCACGCGGGCTGCGTCGCCGTGGCCACCGCGTCACCGTATTCGCGCCCGTCATTCCGCCCGCCGGCGACCGCATGGTCGCGCGCGTGGATGGCGTCCCCGCGTTCCGGCTGCCGTTTCCGAACTGGCGCTTCCTCGGCGGCGTATGGCTGATGGTGCGGCTGTTCCTGTTCCTGTACTCGCGCCGCGATCGCTACGACGTGTGGCATGTGCACTCTCCGCGCCGGCTCGGCGCGGTGGCCGCCCTGCTCGGCAGCCGGCTGCCCAAGCCCCAGGTCGTGGTCAAGGTGGCAAGCGCGACCGAGCTGGTGACCGGCACGCTGTCGCCCAAGCCGAACTGGATCGGCCGCTTCCAGTACTTCTGCCTTAAGCGCGCAAACGCATGGCAGGCGATCAGCCAGCGCATCGCGCACGGCATCGCGGCTCGCGGCATTCCGGGTGAACGCATCGCCGCGGTTCCGAACGCGGTCGACGTTCGTCGGTTCCGGCCTGCGGTGCAGCAGGCGCCGGGACCGGTGCGATTCCTGTTCATCGGTCGCCTGATCCGCGCGAAAAACCTGTTCCGCCTGCTCGAGGCGTTTGCCGAGCTGCTGCGCACGCACCCACAGGCGCACCTGCGCATCGTCGGCGGCGGTCCGCAGGAGGCCGCACTCAAGCAGCACGCCGCGAAGCTGGCGCTGGGCTCGAGTGTCGAGTTCACCGGCCACCGCAGCGACGTTGAGACGCTGCTGTCGGAAGCCGACGTCGGCGTACTGCCGTCCGAGGTCGAAGGCCTGTCGAACACCCTGCTCGAGTGCATGGCCAGTGGCCTGCCGATGGTCGCCAGCCGCATCAGCGGCAGCGAGGACCTGGTGCGCCCCGGCGTCAACGGCTGGCTGTTCGAACCGCAGGACGTCCAGGGCTTGGCGCAGTGCCTGCGCGAGGCGGCCGAGATGTCGCCCGAGCAGCGCCACGAGCTCGGCGCACAGGCGCGCCTGATGATCGAGAACTACGCAAGCCTCGACAGCGTGCTCGACCGCATCCTCACCCTGTATCGCGGAAAGCCATTGCCGATCCGCACCGCAGCCGCCGCCGTAAGCGAAGGGGCCTGACGTGCTTTACCTGCTGCTTGCACTTTCGATCATCCTGCTGCCGAACGCACTGCACGTGTCGTTCGACGCGGGCGTTCCCGGCCTGAACTTCAGCAACCTGCTGTTCATCGTGCTGCTGGTCGTGCTGATGTTCAGCAACGGCAACAGCGGACAGGTGCCGCGGCAGAAGTCACAGCTGACCGGACCGCTGATCGCGTTCTTCGTGATGCTGGTGATCGGCTTCCTGATTGCCGGACCCAGCGAGCTGTCGGACTCGATGACCGACATCACGCGCGTAAAGAACGCAATCTTCTATCCGCTGCTGTATTTCGTGTTCCGCCACTGCAAGCAGGACCTTGATCGCACGCGCCAGCTGATTTTGCTCACCCTGTTCATCGCCTCGGTGGCCGCTGTCGAGGCGGTCTACCAGGGCGTGCAGTTCGGCCTTGGGGAGTACGTGGAGGAGCAGCGCGCGACCGGCCCGTTCGGCGACACGAACATGGCCAACCGCGCCGGCGTCTTCTTCGCGATGTTCCTGCCGATGCTCGCGGCGCTGGCGGTATTCGACAAGCGCAAGATCGTGCGAGTCGTCGCCGTGATCGGCTGCGTGGCGCTTGCGGCCGCGATCCTGTTTACCTACTCCCGCCAGTCCTACCTGATTGCCCTGCTCGGCCTGCTGATCCTGCTCATGCATCGCAGCATGGCGGCCGCCGTGCTCGCCTCGGTGCTGCTCGTGGCCACGGTGAGCTACCTGCCGACCAGCGTGCTCGAACGCGTGGAACAGACGCGCCGGGTGGATGCGACCGGCGAGATTACGGTCGATAACAGCACCGCGAGCCGTCTCGAGCTGTGGGAAGGCGGCTACAAGATGTGGCAGGACAACCCTGCGGGCGTGGGCCTTGGCCGCTTCCCGACGTACATCGGCAAGTACTCCGAGTACGAGGGGCGCGACGCGCATAACGCATTCGTGCTGGTGTTCGCCGAACTCGGCCTGCTGGGCCTGATGGCGATGCTGTGGCTGTTCTGGCGGATGTGGAAGATCTCGCGGATGGTCCGTAGCGTCAGCCCGCCGGCCGACGCCGAGGGCTACTCGCTGGCGCTGGGTTTCCGCATCACCGTCTTCGCCGTCGCGCTCAGCAACGTCTACGGAAGCGCGTTCTTCGAAGGCCTGATCATGGCCAGCTTCTGGATGCTTTGCGGCCTGATGGAGCGCTACGCCGTGCTGAAGGCGGCCCGGTCCGCCGTGCGTGCTCCCGCGCCGACCGGTCCGCTGTGGCCGATGACGCGCATCGCCGACCGCTTCCCGCTGACGGCACGCACGATGCCGGGCCTCGGTGTCGCACGCTCGATGCCGCGTCTCGGCGGCCCGCGTTCGGCACAGGGCTGAGGCTGCGCATGATCGGCTCGCGCTTCAGGCACTGGTCGCTGCTTCGCCCGCTCAGGGGCGGGCAGTCCGCACGGCGGGTGGACTGCTCGCCGTCACCGGTCTGGGAGGTGGGCGCGCTGATCGCGCTCGCCAGCCTGGGCGCGTGCGCGGCGGAGTTGATGCCGATCGGCGAGACACAGGATGCGGTCGATACCTCCGCACCGGCAGTGGAGCAGACCCAGGCGTTTGCCGCGCAGGCCGAGCCGATGCTCACCGCGACGTCGTTCGTGGCACAGACCGGCGCCGGCGCCGCAAGCCGAGCGACCATAGGAACGACCTACTACGTGCGCACCGACGGCGGCGACGCCGGGCAGTGCGATGGCCGCGCCGACAAGGCCTACCCCGGACGGGGACGCGACCACGCCTGCGCCTGGAGCCATCCGTTCGTTGCGCTGCCGCCCGGTGGAAAGCCACGTATCGATGGTGGCGACACGCTGATCATCGGCGGCGGCAGCTACATGATGGGCCAGGGCGCGCCGGGTACGGATGCGTGCATCGGTGCGAACTGCCACATGCCCCCGATTCCGAGCGGGCCTTCCGCATCGCAGCGCACGCGCATCACCGGCAAGGCCGGTACGCGGCCAACGCTGTGGGGCACGGAAGGCACGCGTCGCGTGCTCGACCTCGATGGCAGTTCGAACGTTGAAGTCGGGCATCTGGAGATCACCGACCGCAGCGACTGTGTGGCATCGCATGGCGACCCCAAGGCGGCATGCCGTGGCGACGCGCCGCATGGGCAATGGGCGCGCACCGGCATCTACGCACGCGGCTCGCGCAATGTGCGTTTGCATGACCTGGACGTGCATGGGCTCGCGCATACTGGCATCAACGCCGGCGACCTGCGCGACTGGACCGTCGAGCGCGTGCGCATCAATGCAAACGGCCGTGCAGGCTGGGATGGCAACGTCGGCAAGGACAAGAGTTCCAATGCCGGGCGCATCGTGCTGCGCGATGTCGAGATCGGCTGGAACGGCTGCGGCGAACGCTGGCGCAGCGGCGAGCCCTGGGCGTGCTGGGCGCAGAAGACCGGCGGCTACGGCGACGGGCTGGGCACGCAGTACACCGGCGGCCAGTGGCTGTTCGAGGACGTGTTCGTGCATCACAACACGTCCGATGGCCTGGACCTGCGCTACATGGACGGCGCCGATTCGACGAACGTAACGATCCGTCGCCTCTATGCCATCGCGAATGCAGGCAACCAGCTCAAGGTGCGCGGCAATGCGACCGTCGAGGACTCGGTGCTTGTCGGTCGTTGCGGCTTCTTCAAGGAGCGGCGTGACCACATGATCGACGGCGACCACTGCCGTGCCGGCGGAAACACGCTCCAACTCGTACTCACGCCGTCGGACATGGTGCTGGTGCGCAACAGCACGATCACCGGCGAAGGCGGCGCGCTGATCGGTGCGAACGAAGGCGACGAATCAGCCCGGATTCGCCTCCAGAACAACGTGCTGGTGGGCTCACCGACGTTCCGCAAGCCGGGTGTTCCCAGCGCCGCGTACTACGCAAACAAGGCACCTGCTGACGTCAGCTGGGCGGACAACGTGGTCTGGAAGGTCAAGGGCATTGACTGCCCGGGCAACAGCATCTGCGATCGCGATCCGAAGCTGACCAACCCGTCGCTGTCGATCTTCGATGCGACCCCGCGGGCCGACAGCCCGTTTGCCGACAAGGCCGGCGCCCCTGGCCGCGTCGTGCGAAGCCTGCAGCAGAAGCTGCGATCACCTCGTCCTGCTGCTGGCGGACGCTGACGGCCTTACGTCTCCGCTGCCGGACATCGCGCAGCGGGTGTCAAAAAGCGGCAGATAGCGCCGCAAGCAACCGCGATTTGGCGATGTTACGTCGCATCAAACGCGCAGGCCCGAAAATTCCGAGTGCTGCGTCACGCATCGCGTGCGACGTGCATCAAACGGGATTTCCGTTGTGCCTACGTTTTCTTTGACGGGTGCCGCCTTTTAGGTGCGGGTAATCATCACGCGCCCTTCATATGTGAGCCAACACACAAAAGACCCCCATATCGCCTCCCTAGAGTTCGCCCCATCGGGAGGGCAGCAATCCAGCGCTCTCCCAGCGACCAACACTCCTGGGGGAGCTTCTCGATGTCCTTTCTGCACCGCAACACCCTTCTCTCGTTCCTGCTGATTCCGCTGGGTCTTGCTGCCGCGGGCGCTGCCCAGGCTGCCACCACCTACTACGTCCGCGCCGATGGCGGTGATGCAAACCAGTGCAACGGCCGCGGCGACGCGCCGTACTCGGGCAGCGGCACCGGCCAGGCCTGCGCGTGGAAGCATCCGTTCTTCGCGCTGCCGCCGGGCGGCACCCCGCGCATCGCCGGCGGCGACACGCTGATCATCGGCGGCGGCAGCTACATGATGGGCCAGGGCGCCCCGGGTTCCGGCAGCTGCGGCGGCTCGAGCTGCTACATGGCGCCGATCCCCTCGGGCCCGTCGGCCACGAGCAAGACCCGTATCCTCGGCCAGGCCGGCACCACGCCGGTGCTGTGGGGCGCAGTCAACACCAGCCGCATCATCAATCTGCAGGACCGCTCGAACATCGAAGTCGGCAACCTGGAGATCACCGACCGCAGCGACTGCGTGTATTCGCACTCGCAGGCCGTCGCGAACTGCAGCCTCGGCATGAACTATGCGCGCGTCGGCGTCTACGCGAGCAAGTCCAGCAACGTCTGGCTGCATGACATGAACATCCATGGCCTCGCGCACATGGGCATGAATACCGGCGCGCTCAGCAACTGGCTGATCGAGCGCGTGCGCATCAACAAGAACGGCCGCGCCGGCTGGGACGGCAGCGTCGGCGGCGACCTGAGCTCGAACTCCGGCTCGATGGTGCTGCGTAACGTCGAAGTGTCGTGGAACGGCTGCGGCGAGCGCTGGCAGACCGGCGAGACCTGGGCTTGCTGGGCGCAGCAGACGGGCGGCTACGGCGACGGCATCGGTACGTACTACACCGGCGGCCAGTGGCTGATCGAAGACAGCTTCATCCACCACAACACCTCCGACGGCCTGGACCTGCGCTACATGGACGGCGCCGACACCACGACGGTGACGGTGCGCCGCCTATACGCGGTCGGCAATGCCGGCAACCAGGCCAAGATCCGCGGCAACTCGCTGGTCGAGAACTCCGTGCTGGTCAGCAACTGCGCGTTCTTCCGCGGCAAGTTCTACATGGTTGAAGAAGACAACTGCCGCGCCGCGGGCAACACGCTGCAGTACGTGCCCACCTCCGGTGACACGATCGTCGCGCGTCACAACACGATCACCGGCGAAGGCGGCGTGCTGATCGGCGCCAACGAAGGTGACAGCACCAACAAGATCAGCATCGAGAACAACGTGCTGATCGGCTTCCCGCGCTGGGACAACGCCGCGATGCAGAGCTCGGCGTACTACGCGAACAACTCCCTGGCGCAGGTCAGCTGGGCCGGCAACCTTCTGTGGAAGGTCAAGAACGACACCTGCCCGACCGGCAGCATCTGCGGCCAGGACCCGAAGCTTGCGAACATGACGCTCGCCGCGTTCGACGCGACGCCGCTCACCGACAGCCCGGTGGTCGACAAGGTCGGCCAGCTGCTCGACCTCGCCACCGACTTCCTGATGCAGCCGCGTCCGGCAGGCCTCAAGAGCGACGTGGGTGCATATGAAGTGCAGCCGGTCGTCCTGCCGCCGCCCCCGCCGCCGCCGGTCTGCACCCGCGCAGCCCCGACGCTGACGGTCGCCGGCCCGACGGTGGAAGTCGTTCCCGGCACCACCAACACCTACACCCTGTCGCTGACCAATAACGACAGCCCCGAGTGCGCCAACGCCGGCTTCGCCCTGGCCCGTACGGTTCCGACCGGCTGGACCGGCACGCTCAGCGCCACCAACGTGACGCTGGCCCCGGGTGCGAGCACGAGCGCCACGCTGGCCGTCACTTCGGCGGGCACCGCCACGGCCGGCAACTACGGCATCGGCGTCGGCATGAGCAGCGCGGAAGGCAGCGTCCACACCGCCAGCGCATCGGCAACGTACGCGGTCAAGGTGATCGAGAAGATCGTCGCCACGATGACCACCTCGGCCACCACCAACAAGACCACCTACACGGCGGGCGAGACGGTGACGATGACCTCGCGGGTCCTGGTCGATGGCAAGCCGATCAAGGGTGCGAGCGTGAAGTTCGATGCGCTCAAGCCGAATGGCGTGAACCACATCATCCTCAACGCGACCACCGACATCTACGGCTACGCGAAGACCTCGTTCAAGTCCGGCACCGGTGACAGCTCGATCGGCACCTACAAGCTCCGCGTCGACGCCGCCAGCGGCACGCTCACGGCCACCGCCAACACCTCGTTCGCCGTCAACAGCCCGACCACGAAGACCACGACCGGCCTGACGGGTTCGGTCAGCACCAGCCAGAGCACGTACACCGCGGGTTCGACGGTCTACATGACCTCGCGAGTGCTCAAGAACGGTGTCGCGGTCTCGAATGCACGGGTGCAGTTCACCGCGCTCAAGCCGAACGGTATCAACACGATCATCACCACCGCTTACACGAACAGCACCGGCTACGCGAAGTCCTCGTTTGCCACCGGCACCGGCCCGAGCTCGATCGGCACCTACAAGCTGAGCATCGAAGCCACGAGCGGCACGCTCAAGACCACCGCCGCCACCACGTTCGCGGTCAAGTAATCACGGAAGGGGCTGCGTACCCCGACCTGCTCCAGCGGTACCTACCGGCCGGCATCGACTCACTTCGATGCCGGCCGGACTTTTGAAGGCGGTTTCAGGCCCTGACCTGAAGCCGCCTTTCTTCTTCTGCGGCGACCTCGCGCGGCGTCGGGTCCACCTGCCAGTAGCGCCCGAAGATCTCGTCGTAATCCACCGGGTCGAACGTGGTCAGGCCCGAGCCCGGAGCCAGCGTCAGCTCGCCGAAATAGATCTGCTCGCCGTCAATCTCGAACAGGTCGACGCGGATGAAATCGAACTCGCGCCCCAGCGTTTCGGAGATCTCGATCATCTCGGCCAGCCGCTTCGGCGGTGGCGGGATGTGCTCGGGGATCGCATTGCCGAGCGGGATCAGCTGCCAGTTGCGGTCGAACATCGCGCGCTTGTGGTTGCCGAAGCGGTCGATATGCATCTGGATGGTTCTGACCTTGCCGTCGTACACGAAGAACTTGTAGTCGGCCGGCACGTTGCCCTGGTCGTCCACAAGGGACTTCTCGACCAGCACGCGCTTGGGGATCAGCCCGTACCAAGGCTCGCCGGTCCAGCGCGCGAAGTCGAAGTCGAGGTCGCGACGGATGCGCCGGATGAACGCCTCGCGGTCGCGGATGTGGGCCTCGGACGGGAAGTACACGCCGCCGCTGCGGTTCGCGCACTTGATGACCTGGCCGGGCTGGATCACCAGGTTATCCAGCTCCTGGTAGTCGTACACGCCCAGCGCCGGCACCAGGTACTGCTCGCCGATGCGCTGCGCGACCCAGTCACGCACGGCGACCTTGTCGGCGATGACCGGAAACCTCGGGTCGTGCCCGTGGACGAGCTTGCGGGCGAAGATCTTCTCGGTGAGCGTGCGCGGCGCATGCAGCCGCGGCCAACGCCCGTGCTTGAGCAGGTAACGGGTTTTCTCGACGATCGGCACACCGATCAGCTTGCGCATGACGAACTGGGCGCGTACGTAGACCAGATGTACCGGGCGGGGAAGTGGCATTGTCGGAAGTGTCCAGCTCTGCAGCGATCTAAAGAGGATGAGAGTCAGGGGCTCATGGCGGCGTGCAGACCGTACGCTTGCCCCGGCACCTGAATTGACGCAATAACGAGGGGCTGGCGGTCACACACCGCCGCGCCTGAACTTGGGCAGCACCGCGCGCAGGCGGGCGTCCAGCAGCCAAACGGGCAACGCGTACAGCAGCAGGAACAGCCCGCCGCCAGCAAACACGCGGGCCCAGGCGTTCCCGATGCCGAACAGGTCGGTGCCCTCGATGACCGCCAGCAGCACCGCGGCCGAGCCGAGCGCGATCGTGACCGTGCGCGCGTCCGGCAGACGCAGCAGGCCCCGCGGGCACCAGAAGAAGTTGGCCGACCACAGCGCGGCGTAGCTGATGACCGTCGCGTAGGCGGCGCCCATGTAGCCGTATTTCGGGATCAGGATCAGGTTGGTGCCGATGCTGATCGCGGTTGCGCCGGCGGTGATCAGCAGCACGGTCTTCGAGCGCTTCTTGAGCAGCAGCCCGTAGCCGGCGATGTCGAACATCGGGTACAGCGCCATGACCGTGCCGACGATCATGAACACGCGTCCCGACTCGGCCTTGTCAGCGCCGGCGAGCGCGACGATGGCCTCCTGGCCGATCGCGAGCACCATGACGGCAATGCCAATCGAGGCGTAGACGATCGGCAGCAACATGCGCGCCTTCAGATCGCGCACCGCGTCCTCGCCCTCGGTGCCGTAGACGCGGTTGGCGACCGGCACGAATGCTTCGGACAGCGCGGCGTTCATGAACAGGTTGATCTGCTGGGCCAGCGCATAGCCGACGGTGTAGATACCGACAGCGGCGAAGTCACCCGTGAGTTCCTTGATCAGGATGCGGTCCGACGCGACCAGCGCCATCGCCGCGAACTCGTTGATCATCAGCGGCAGGCCGTAGCCGAGCGCCGTGGCCATCGCGGCCAGGTCGATCGCCTTGCGCGAGAACCTCAGGTTCCGCACCGACCAGTAGATGAAGTACGCGAGCAGCACCGCGCCGGCGACCATCCGGCCCTGGAAGACCGCCAGCGCGCTGCGTTCGATCAGAATCACGAACGCGATGACCAGCGACAGTTCCAGGTAGCGGCCGGCGACGCGGGTGACCATCACCAGGCCGGAGCGTTCGCTCGCTCGCACGACCATCTGCACGAAGCTGCCCATCACCAGCACGGGCGTGAGCAGCACGACCGCCCAGAACACCGATGAGAAACTGCCCTGCCCGCTCCACTCCCAGGCCAGCAGTCCGAGTGCGACCGTCGCCCACAGGGTGAACGACAGCGCCATCGGCAGCACGACGAGGTTGGTGCTGAAGTGCGTGTACGACTGCGCGTCGTGGTCGTGCGGATAGAACCGCATGATCGCGTGCTGGCCGCCCAGCTTGGCGAGCGCGATCGCGATCAGGACCCAGGTATTGAAGTACCCCATGATGCCGTACTGGGTGTTGTCCAGCAGACGGGTCAGGATGGGGAACGACACGAAGCCCGCGATCATCACGAGCAGGCTGCCGAGCGAATAACGCAGGTAATGCGCGCCCACGCCCGGGCGGCGCGCCTTCACAGGCCGCGCTCCGGGCGGGGGGGCCTGGCCTTCTACAGGGGCCAGAGCATCCCGTTCATGGGTGTTCATTGCTGAGGCGAGTCCCGCCCTGGTGTTGCGCTGGGTGCGCGGCTGACTGGCGCGACGGGTACCGGCACGGCGCTGGCGCTACCTGCCATTGCCTCGGCGACGGGGTTACCGCTGATACGCAGCGCGGCCGGCGGCTCGATGGGCTCGAGGCTGGGGGTACCCGGATCGGGATAGCCGCGCGCGTCGATGACCTCCAGCGTTTCGCTGGCGCTGTAGGTGTGGCAGGCGACGAGTTTCGCGGCCCAGTCGGGTGACAGGCGGGAGAGCGGACGCTCTTCGTAATGGGTCGGGCTCAAGGAGAGGACTTCGTTGAAGACCAAAGCGGAACCATAGTTTGCAGCGCAGTCCTGTGCAGGCCGGATGAGCTTGCCGTCCCGCCTGAACAGGCGCCCGCCCGGCCGGGCCCGGCGCACGTCGCTGACGACCGGATTCGCGGGATGTGGCCGGTACGGCCCGGTCAGCGATTTGGAAACGAACACGAACAATTCGTCCCAGGTGCCGTTGCCGTCCTCGGACACTGTGGCGAAGAGATACCAGTGCCCGTCCTGGAAATGCAGCGTCGGGTCCGCACAGACGCGGCCGGTAACCAGATCGCAGACGCGCTCCCACCCGAGCGGGAAGTCGGTTGCGCGGTACAGGCTGACGCGGCGCAACTGGGACGATTCCACCGTCATGTACCACTGCCCGTCGGACTCGAAGACCTGCGGGTAGGACACGTGGGCGGATTCCTCCAGCGCGATGCCCAGGCGTTTGGCGGTGCCGTCGATCAGCTCCACGCAGGCGATCACGCCCTTGTGGTCGGGCCACATTTCCTCGACGAAGATGAGCTGCCGGCCGTCGGTCTCGACCGCGCAGGGGTCGGCCCAGTAGTTCGCCTCGCGCGACTGAACGATCGCGTCCGGTACGACGCGTGGCGCCGATGGATCGATCGACTGTTTCGAACCGCACAGCACCAGGTGCCAGGGCACGACCTTGCGTCCCTTCTGGAACTGCCACTGCACCGCCGTACTCATCGTGCTCGCGAAGGCCACTGCACTTGCGCCTACCGGCAGCGGCCGGGCGGTGGCCTGCCTCAGCAGCGCGGTGCGGTTCGGCGGTACGAACTCGTCGGCCGCGAGCCGGTGCATCATCCTCATCAGCAGCAGCGGCAGCCTGCGGAACACCGTGTCGCGCTGCGCTCCGAACGATCCGTGACGCGTCGCTCCGATGGTGCGCGCCTGGCCCCAGGGCGCAAGCGGAGCGCCATCGAGCTCCACCGCGAACTCCGTGGAGGTGCTGCCTTCGACCAGCGGCCGCAGCAGCGAGACACCGGCCCAGTCGGCATCGACCAGGCCTGCATCGATGTCCCAGCATCCCAGGCTTGCGCAATCGGCCAGCGCCTGCGACCACGACCTCGGTCCGAGCGACAGCACGAGGCTGGGCTGCAGTTCGCGTACGCGTTCCTTGAGCTCCGCGGTCGCAGCGTCGCCGGCCACCGGGGTTGCCAGCGTCAGGCAATCGCGCGCGCGCAGCGGCACCGGCCGCAGCATCGCGTTCGCTCCGCGGCGCCGCGCACGGTCGAACGCGAGAAACATCCGCACGTCCGGTGCCGGCGGCGCGGCCTTGGGCAGCGACGCGCCGGAGACAGGCAGGATCGAAACCGCAAGCCAGCTGGTGTCGGCCGCCAGCTGGAGAAACCTCGAAAGCCATACCGGGATGTGGCCCGGGGTGACCAGCACGACGCGCAGCGGCCGCGTGAGATTGGGGGGCATCGCGTACAGCGGCGACGCAATCGTCGAAGCGGTCGAACGGGAAGTGGAACGTCGGGTCACGGAGCACTCCAGGCTCATGTTCATCCTCCGGCCCCGCTGCCAAGCCCGAGCAACCAGGCTTTCACCTGGTCGATCAAGCGGTCGCGATGGGCTCGTGCGTAGAACGTGTGGTCGCAGTCGGGCCAGTACAGCGCCTCGACGCAGGGGTCCGATGCGGGCGTGCCGAACGCCCAACGGAACTGGCGAAGGTGCAGGAAGCGGTCGGTGTAACCGCCGGTGTAGATCCACAGCATCCGCGTGCGGCGTGCGACCAGTTTCGCGAACTGGGCTTTCGCCTCTTCGTGGGTCGGCCAGTCGCGGAAGTCCGCCGACCCCATGCCGTTACCGTCACCGCCCCGGCCCGGTGGCCGCGCGTCACGCAGCATGCGTCGCCACTCGGTCGGGACCCGGCGGAGGCGATCCAGCCAGCGCGCGTACGAGAACCACGGCCCGGTGAAGGCGATGCCGTCCAGCAGCAGAAGCGCCGAGACGCGCTCGTCCGCCATCGCGGTGTTCCAGCCGATGTCGGCAGCGCTGCAGATGCCGCCGACAGCGAACTTCGAAACACCATGCTGCTTCTGCAGCAGATCCATCGCGGCGATCGTCGCGGCGCGCGCATCGAAGCCGGTGACGCGCGGCGCCTCGCCGACGCCCGGCGCATCGAACCGGAACGTGCGCAGCCCGGCTGCGGCCAGCCGTTCGCCGAGTTCGACGTGCAGCCGGAACGGACCCGAGCGCGGCTGCAGCCCTGCACTCGGCAGCAGCAGAACCGGCGCGTTGGAAGCCGCGGGCGACCCGGTGAGGATGCCGACGAAGCGTTCGTCCGGCCCGAAGCGCAGGATGCGCCGGGTGGCGATTGCGGCGCCGGCAACGAGTGCGTCGCTGGTCGCACCGGCCGCAGCGCTCACGCGCGACGCTGCCGTCGGGGCGGCACCCTGCGGACCGGCCTGCCCGGTGTCAACCAACCTCGCGCCCCCCGGGGACATATCGTTCGGGCTCATGCGGCCACCCGCTCGGAGTCACGCAGCGCGTGGCCGATCTCGTTGACCACGCCCTCGAGCGTCGGCGACAGGAACAGCGCGGCCTCCATGCTGGCACCGCCTGCGAACGTCGGCGCGCCGGCCGGCAGTGCCCAGTTGCGCGCGACTTCGATCGGCAGCGTGGTGGCCTCGCGCGTCACTGCCCAAGCCTCGATGCCGTGCGGAACCGGTCCCTGCAGCGACGTCGCCGACAACTCGCGTCGTAGCGCGCGGGATGCGGCGAAGCCCATGAGCTGACCGTCGTCGGCATCGGCCGTGCGCGGTACGCCCGGGCGTGGCCGCGGACGCGCTGCGCGTTCGCCGGCATCCTGCCGCTCCAACTCGGACAGCCAGCCCATGCCATCGGTGATCGGCTCCCACAGCACGAGCCGGTCGACATGTGCGGCGCCCTGCAGCCAGGTCAGCGCCGGCAAAGCTGCGCCGCGCCAGGCCATCAGTGCGACGCGCTCCACTGCGGCGCGGCTCTTCAGCGCGGCGACCGCGCGGGTGAGATCGGCGTGCATCGCAGCAAAGTCCACGTCGTCTCCGCGCCCGAAGGAATCACCGGTCCCGCGGAAGTCGAAGCGCAGGCACGGCAGGCCGAGCGCTGCGAACGCG
The DNA here is from genome assembly GCF_042434515.1 of Lysobacter korlensis. NCBI lineage: Bacteria > Pseudomonadati > Pseudomonadota > Gammaproteobacteria > Lysobacterales > Lysobacteraceae > Lysobacter > Lysobacter korlensis. The sequence goes on along the minus strand of NZ_JBHLTG010000003.1, from coordinate 389,273 downwards.
CTTGCGGTCTCGGTAATGAAGCGCCTGCTGCGGGGCTGCTCGTGCAGCAACGGCGGCACGCACAGCACGCCGGTTGCGCCGAAGGGCCGGGTGTCTGGCATGTGCAGCGCTGCATACAGGCTGCGCGAGCCTTCCCCGATCCAGAACGGTTCGAACGTGCCGATGCTCATGCAAGACCTCCGCGGCGGCGTGCCCGACGGAGCGCACTGATAACGGGCATCAGCGCGGCTCCTGTGCGGACAGGCCGAACAACCTGCGAAGGCCCTGGCCGATGCGACTGCCGGTGCCCTGCTGCGGGGCAGCGCCCGAGGTCGGATCGGCCGGCAGGTCCGCGGCAAGCTGGCCCAGCGTTTCGGCACCCAGACGAATCAGCTTGAAGCTGACGCCGGTTTCGCGCGAGACGCGATTGACCATCTGCACAGCCAGCATCGAATGCCCGCCAAGGTCGAAGAAGTTGTCGTCGGCGCCGGGCTCGACGCCGAGCAGCTCGCTCCAGATGCCGGCGAGATACCGCACGCGAGGATCGGCAGGCAACTGCGGCGAACCGGGCTGCGCCTTCGCCGATGCAGGCTCGGCCACCGGCCGCGGCAGCGCGTTCCGATCGAGCTTGCCGTTCGGCAGCAGCGGCAGCGCGGCAAGCACGACGAAGTGCTGCGGCACCATGTACGTGGGCAGCGTCGACCGCAGCTGCGTGCGCAGCTCGGTTTCGTCGATCCGCGTGCCCTCGCGGGGCACGATGTAGGCGACGAGGCGCTGATCGTTGGGCTGGTCCTCGCGCACGATCACGACCGCGCGCGCGACATCGCTGCGTTCGGCGAGGTTTGCTTCGATTTCGCCGAGCTCGATGCGGAAACCGCGCACCTTGACCTGGTGATCCAGCCGCCCGAGGTGTTCCAGCGCACCATCGGCGCGCCAGCGGCCGCGATCGCCGGTGCGGTACAGGCGCGGCTCTGCGCCGGCCTGCGAAGCGGACTGCGGGCCGAAGCGGTCGGGCACGAAGCGCTGGGCGGTCAGCTCCGGCCGATCGAGATAGCCCAGCGTCACGCCTTCGCCGCCGATGTAGAGCTCGCCCGGCACGCCGCGCGGGCACAGCTCGCCACCCGCATCGAGCACCCACACCTGCGTGTTCGCGATCGGCCGGCCGATATGCACGTCGGGCAGCGCCTGATCCGGCGCCGGTGCGATGCGGGCACAGGTGGACCAGACCGTGGTTTCGGTGGGCCCGTAGAGATTCCACAACGAGCCGCAACGCGGCAGCAGCTGCGCGGCGAGATCCGCCGGCAACGCCTCGCCGCCACACATGGACTTGAAGCCTGCGCCGCCGGTCCAGCCTGCATCCAGAAGCATGCGCCAGGTCGAGGGCGTGGCCTGCATCGCCGTCGCGCCGCTGCTCGAAAGCAGTTCGGCCAGCGCACGCCCCTCGCCCGCCGCCTCGCGGCCGGCCAGCACGACTTCCGCGCCGACCGAGAGCGGCAACATCAGTTCGAGCACGGCGATGTCGAACGACAGCGTGGTGACCGCAAGCAGACGATCGTGGGCGTCGAGGCCCGGCTCGACCTGCATACCGGCAATGAAATTCGCCACCGCGCGGTGCGGCACCATGACGCCCTTCGGGCGCCCGGTGGAACCGGAGGTGTAGATCACGTACGCGATGTCGTCCGGCGACGCTGCACCTTCATCGCGGCCGATGCGCGAATCGCCGCCCGAGGCGAGCTGCGCGTCGAGCTGGTCCAGTGCGAGCACCGGGCGGCCCGGCAGCGCGAAAGAACCGACGACCGAGCTGCTGGTCAGCAGTGTCGCCAGCCCGCTGTCGGAGGCCATGTAATCCAGCCGTTCGCGCGGGAACTGCGGGTCGAGCGGCACGTAGCCCGCACCGGCCTTCAGCACGCCGAGCAGTGCAGCGACCATGTCCATGCCGCGCTCGAGCGCCAGGCCGACCAATGCGCCGCGTTGCACGCCTTGCGAGCGCAGCAAGCGCGCAATGCGGTTGGCGCGCGCGTCGAGCTGCGCGTACGTGCAGGTCTCGTCGCCGAAACGCAGCGCGGTGCGGCTTGGGTTGCGATCGCACTGGAGTTCGAAATGCTCGTGCATGCGGCGATCGCGATCGAACGCGACGGGCGCCGGCTGCAGTGCGTCCAGCTCGGCGCGTTGCGCGGGGCCGAGCAGCGGAAGCCGCCCGACTTCGGTCGACGGGGCCTCGACCGCCGCGCGCAGCAGCGCCTCGAATCCGTGCAGCCAGCGATCGACCGTTTCGCCATCGAACAGCGACCGGTTGTACTGGCACTCCAGCCGCAAGCCGTTGCGCGTCTGCACGGCATTGACCGAGAGCTCGAACGTCTCATAGCTGCGTGGGTTGGTGCCGAGTTCGACCTCGAGTCCGGGGAACTGCACGTGGTCATCAATCGCGCGATCGAGGTTGAACATCACGCTGACCAGCGGCATGCGCGACGGGTCGCGATGGAAGCGCAGCTTGCTGAGCAGGGTGCCGAACGTGTAGCGCTGGTGCTCCATCGCATCGAGCATTGTGGTCTTCGATGCGTCGATCGCAGCCTCGAACGGCAGTGCCGGATCCAGGTCGAAGCGCAGCGGAAGCAGGTTCACGCAATGGCCGACCAGGTGCAGGTGGCGGTGTGCCGCCTGCCCCGCCGCTGGCACGCCGATCACGACCGTCGACTGCCCGGACAGCCGCGAAATCAGCGTCGAAAAGCCCGCGAGCATCGTCGAGAACAGCGTGGCGCCATGACGCGCGCCAAGACTGCGCAGCGCCGAGACCAGCGCGGCGTCGAGCTCGTGGTCGATACGCGCCGAAGCGGTCTGCCGCTGCGAGGGCCGCGGGCGGTCGGTGGGCAGGTCGAGCACCGGCACTTCGCCGGGGAACTGCGACAGCCACCAGGCCTCGTCATCGTGGTACTGGTCGCTGTCCTCGCGCGAAGCTTCGGTCAGCGCGAAATCCGCGAACCCTTCGATCTGCGGCAGCTCGGCACTGGCGTCGCCGCGCTCGCGCGCGTACAGCATGCCCAGCTCCTGCACGATGACACCGCAGGACCAGCCGTCGCAGATGATGTGATGCACCGTCAGCAGCAGCAGATGCTCGTTGCCGGTCACGCGCAGCAGTTCGGCGCGGATCAGCGGCCCATGTTCGAGGTCGAACGTGGTCTCGACCGCGCGCTTGCGTCGCGCCGCGACCGCGGCTGCGCGCTCGGCCACGTCCAGATTCGACAGGTCCTCGAACGTGGTGTCCAGCTCGAGGCTGTCGCCGATGCACAGCACGTCGCCTTCCGGCCCGATCGTGGCGCGCAGCGATTCATGCCGACCGGGAAGCTCGCGCACCGCCGCGCACAGCGCATCGCGGTCGAGTGGACCGCGAAGGCGGACGGACATCGACAGGTTGTACGCAAGCGAGTTCTCGTCGCCGAGCCGGTCAGCGAGCCAGATCTCGCGCTGCGGCCGGGTGACAGGCACCACCTGCGCGAGCGCCCCCTGGGCGAACGGGTCGTAGTCGACCTCCGATAGCTCGTGTGACTCCAGGACGTTGTTCATGCACCTACCTTGATGTATTTGCCGGGCGCGTCGGGATTCGGAATGAACCATGCGGGGCTGCCCGACGCATCGCGCCCGAGGCGCGCATCGGGCCTCGGCGGCCGCTTGGGGTCGAACTCGATCTGCGTACTGCGGCGGCGCCGCGGGAGGAACTCGGCTTCCTGCAGCTCGATCACCGACTGCTTGAACGCCTCGACGATCGACGCGATGTCCGCCTCGGTGTGCGCAGTGGTCAGGAAGCACGGGAAGTGCTCGAGGATGTGTACGCCGCGGCTGCGCATCATCGGGAACAGCAGCTCCTGCAACGGGTGCTCCTGGTTGAACGCGACTCGCCACAGCGACGCGAAGTGGTCGACGCGGATCGGCGCGCCGACTTCTTCGCAGAAGCCGTTGAGCTCGCCCACCATCGCCGCCGTGCGCGAATTGAGCAGGTGCTGCATCGCCGGCCCGGCGGCCTTGAGGTGCTCGAGCACGGCCTTCGCTGCCGCCAAAGCCAGCGGATGGCGCACGAACGTGCCGGCGAAATACGTCACGCCGACCGTCGGGCCGGACTCGTCGCCGAACTGCCAGTGGCCGCCGTCGAGCGCATCCATGTACTCGCGCCGGCCGGCGATGACGCCAATCGGGAAGCCGCCGCCGATGACCTTGCCGTACGACGCCACGTCCGCATCGACGTCGAACATGCCCTGCGCGCCGCGCGGGTCGGAACGGAAACCGGTGATCACCTCGTCGAAGATCAGCAGCGACCCGGACTCGCGCGTGATCGCGCGCAGCTCGTGCAGGAACTCGCGCGGCTGGAAGTCGGGCCGGCGGCTCTGCACGGGTTCGACCAGCACCGCCGCGATGTCCTGCGCGCGCTCGCGCAGCACGGCCAGGCTTTCAGGCGTGCCGTAATCGAGCACCAGCACTTCCTGCACCGCATTGCCGGGAATGCCGGGCGCCGCGGGCATCGACCGCAGCGACTTCGAGCCGCGCACGATAACTTCGTCGAAGATGCCGTGGTACGACCCGCTGAAGATGACCAGCGTGCCGCGGCCGGTTACGGTGCGCGCAATGCGGATCGCGCCCATGACGGCTTCCGAACCGGTGTTGCACAGCCCTGCCCGGTCGAACCCGGTCAGGTCACACACCAACCGCGCCACGTCACCGGCCAGCGGATGCTGCGGGCCGATCTCGTACCCGAGTTCGAGCTGGTGGCGCACTGCGTCGAGCACGAAATCCGGCTGCCAGCCGAACAGGTTCATGCCAAAGCCGCTGAGTGCATCGACGTACTCGTTGCCGTCGAGATCCCAGATGCGCGAGCCCTTCGAGCGGCTCACCACAATCTGGTAGGTGATCTCCTTCGTCAGCGGCCTGAACCCGCTGACCACGCGCGGATCGGCGAGGTGCGAGCGGTGGTCCTGCGTGTATTCCTTCGAGCGGCGCGTCCGGGCCGTGTACCGGGCGATGAACCGGTCCAGTCGCGCGCGCTGGTGCGGGCTAAGCTCGGCGCGATCGGAGTGGATACGCGCGATTGCGCCGAATGCCTGCGGGCGTGCGGCAGCTGCGCCCGCTTCGGAGTTTGCTGCCGGCGCGCTTGCGGACCCAGCAGGCGCTGCCGGCGGCGCGGCCGAGGTGGCTGCTCCGACGCGTGGCGAAGATGCACCGGCAGTTGCAGGCGCGTCAGCGACGTCCTGCCTCTGCCCCAGCCAGTCGAGCTGCCGACGCATCAGCTCCAGCTGCTGTGCGATGACGTGATGACGCCAGTCGCCACCGGCGGCCCCGGCGTCACGTGGCGCCAGCACTTGGGCCTGGGCGGGCGGCGGCTGCACGGCAGCCGCCGCGGCCGGAGCAACCGACTGGGCGACGGGCGCCGGCGCGGCAGCGACCGGCGCGGCCTCGTCGGGCGGCAGTTGAGCATCGAGCAGTGCCGCAAGCCGCTCCAGCGAGTACGCATCGCCCATCAACTGGCGGAACGTGAGCTTGACCGGGAAGGCCTTCTGCAGCTGCTGCGTGACCTGCGTCAGCATCAGGCTGTCGAGTCCGAGCTCGAGGAACGCGTCCTGCGGCGCGACCTCGGCAAACTCGAAGCCGGTGGTTTCCTGGAACAACGACCTGAGCTGTTCGATCAGACGCGGGCGGCGATCCGCTGCGGCACTGGCTTCGGCGGGGGCGTTCGCGGGCATCTGGGGTGTTGAAGACGTCATCGGGACTGCGGCAGGCTCGGTCGTGATTCGGGGGGTGTCGGCCGTCTTTTCGACGACCGCGTCTATCCAGTAACGCTTTCGCTCGAACGGATAGGTCGGCAAGCGCATCCGCTGGCGCCGAGTGCGTCGATCGAACTGCGCCGGATCGATGGCGGCGCCGCGGCTCCACAGCGCGCCCGCGGCGGCGCGCAACAGAGTCGGCTCCGCCTCGGGCGTGTCGGTCAGCGTCGCGATCGCGGCGATCTGCTGCTTCTGCACGGCCGGGTGTTGCCGCGCCAGCATGCTCAGCGTGGTGCGCGGCCCGACTTCGAGCAGAACGCGCGCAGGCACATCGGCCAACCGGCCCAGCGCCGCCGCAAACCGCACCGGCTCGCGCAGGTGGCGCGCCCAGTAGTCGGGGCTGGTCGCAGTCGCGGTGTCGAGCCACTCTCCGGTTGCGGTCGAAACCATCGGCAGTTGCGGTTCGGATAGCGCGACGGACGCGACTTCCTGGCGGAACGGCTCCACCACCGGGTCCATCATCGACGAGTGGAACGCGTGCGAGGTGCGCAGCATCCGGCAGGCGATATCGTCGCGCCCCAGCGCGGCTTCGAACGACGCCAGCGCGTCCAGCGGCCCTGCAACGACGCACAGACCGGGCGCGTTCTCAGCAGCCAGCGTGATGCCGTCGGGCAGGCGCTGCAGCAGCGGCTCGCAGGCCATGCGCACCGACAGCATCCCGCCTGCAGGTTGCGCCTGCATCAGTGCACCGCGTCGCGCGACCAGGCGCAGCGCATCGGGCAGCGCGAACACGCCTGCCAGCGTGGCGGCCACGAACTCGCCGACGCTGTGGCCGATCATCGCCGCCGGCGCGACGCCGTTCGACATCCACAGACGGGCCAGCGCGTACTCGATGACGAACGTGGCCGGCTGCATGACCGAGGTCGGCAGCAGGGCTTCGGCATCGTCACCGAACATCAGCTCGCGAATGTCGAAGCCGAGCACCTCTTCCAGATGCCCGGCGCAATCGTCCACGGCATCGCGGAATGCGGGCTCGGTTTCGTAGAGGCCCCGCCCCATGCCTGCGTAGGTCGCGCCCTGCCCGGGGAACATGAAGACCACGCCTGACTGCCGCGCGGGACGGCTTCGCGCGGCGGCGTCGAGCGTGGCGTCACTGCGCAGCTGATCGATCGCATCGGCGACACTTTCGGCGACCACGGACACCCGGTGCGGGAAGGCCTTGCGCCCGGCGGCCAGCGGCCAGCGTCCAGGCGACGTCCGCGAGGTTGGCGTCCGTGTGGTTGACCAGGTGATCGGCAAGCCGCGTGCAGGACTGCGCCAGCGCCGTCGGAGTGCGCGCCGAGAGTACGAGCAGTTGCGGGCCATGCGCGGGCTCGGACGGCGCGGGCGCGGGCGCCTCCTCAAGCACGGCATGCGCATTCGTGCCGCCGACGCCGAACGAACTCACGCCCGCGCGTCGCGGCGCGCCGTCGGTCGTAGTCCATTCAACCAGCCGGTCGTTGACGACAAACGGCGACGAAGCGAAATCGATCACCGGGTTCGGGCTGCCGAAGTGCAGGCTCGCCGGGATCTTCTTCTCGGCGAGCGCGAGCGCGACTTTCGCCAGTCCGGCCGAACCCGCCGCAACGACCAGATGCCCGACGTTGCTCTTGACCGAGCCGATCCGGCAGAAACCGGTGTCGTCGGTGCTGCGGCGGAATGCCTTGGTCAGGCCTTCGATCTCGATCGGATCGCCGAGCGGCGTTGCGGTGCCGTGCGCTTCGACATAGCTGATGCTGCGTGCGTCGACCCGCGCATTGCGGTGCGCCATCGCGATCACGGCCGCCTGCCCGTCGCTGCTCGGCCCGGTGAAGCTGCCCTTCGCGCGGCCGTCGTTATTGACCGCGCCACCGCGGATGAGCGCAATCACAGGGTCGCCATCGCGACGCGCATCGGCAAGCCGCTTGAGCAGCACGATCGCCGCGCCGTCGCTGAATACCGTGCCCTTCGCGTTCGCGTCGAAGGTGCGCGTGTGGCCATCCGGCGCGAACATCGCGCCTTCCTGATAGATGTAGCCGCTGCGCGGTGGGCATGTCACCGAAACGCCGCCCGCGAGCGCCATGTCGCACTGTCCGGCCCGCAGGCTGTCCACGGCCTGGCAGATCGCGACCAGGGAGGTCGAGCAGGCCGTCTGCACGTTGAGCGCGGGGCCGGTCAGGTTGAGTTTGTGCGCGACCTGCGTCGCGATGTAGTCCTTCTCGTTGAGCAGCGTGATCGGGAACTCACCGACCTTTTCCAGAAGGTCCGCGCGCGGCGCGATGTGCTTCTGGAAGTAGGTGCCATGGTGCATACCGACGTACACGCCGATCGGCACCTCGGCCGAGTCCGGCACGTGGCCTGCGCGCTCAAGGCACTCCCAGCACAGCTCCAGCAGGATGCGCTGCTGCGGGTCCATCAGCTCGGCCTCTTTCGGGCTGAAGCCGAAGAACGCCGCGTCGAATTCCTCGACTCCATCAATCACGCCACGCGCCGGCACGTAGCCGGGATGGTTGCGTTCGTAACCACGCACCGCCGGATCGAGGCCGTCCGGACCGAACACCGTGATCGACTCGCGGCCCTCGCAGAGGTTCTGCCAGAACGTTTCGATATCGGCCGCGCCCGGGAAGCGCCCGCTCATCGCGATGATGGCGATCGCGTGGTCGTCCGCCGCCTGCTCCGGCCCGGCCCGGTGGCCACGTGGCAGGCGCGCACGCTGCACGGTGTCGACCGTGCCGGCGCGCAGCACCTGCGCGAGCGCTGCGGGCGACGGGTTCTGGAACACCAGCGTCACCGGCACCCGCGTCGCATCGGCCGCCTGCATCGCGCGGATGCGCTCGGCGAGACGCGTCGCCAGCACCGAATCACCGCCGAGTTCGAAGAAGTTGTCGTGGCGCCCGACGCGGTCGATGCCAAGCAGTTCGCCGGCCGCATCGGCAAGGCGCTGTTCCAGCTGATCGGCTGGCGGCTCGAATGGCGTCGACAGTTCAGGCCGGTCGCGGCTTGGCGCCGGCAGTGCCTTGCGGTCCAGCTTTCCGTTCGGCGTCAGCGGCATCACATCCATCGCTACGAACGCCGACGGCACCATGTATTCCGGCAGCGACTTGCCCAGATGACTGCGCAACTCGCCAGTCACGGGCAGTTCGCCATTCGGCACCACGTAGGCCACCAGCCGCTTGTCGCCGGGGCGGTCCTCACGCGCGATCACCACGCAGCTGCGCACCGAGGGATGCCGCGTCAGCGTCGCCTCGATTTCGCCAAGCTCGATGCGGAAGCCACGGATCTTGACCTGGAAATCGATGCGACCGAGGTACTCGAGGTCGCCATCCGGCAGCTCGCGAACGAGGTCGCCGGAGCGGTACAGAAACTCCGGCGCCGCATCCGGCTGAGCAGGATTGCGCCAGTGGATGAAGCGCTCGACGTTGAGTTCGGGCCGTTTGAGGTAACCGCGCGTTACGCCGGCGCCGCCGATGAACAGTTCGCCCTCGCTGCCCACCGGGACCGGCTGCAGCTTGTCGTCGAGCACGCGCAGGAATGTATTGTCGAGCGCCTTGCCGATGACGCTGCCCGCGCCGGCCTCGACATCCGCGCGCGTGATCACGCGATGCGTCACGTAGATCGTGGCCTCGGTCGGGCCGTACATGTTAACGAGCTTCGGCTGCTCGTCGCCGTAGCGCTCGAACCACGGGCGCAGCGCCTGCAGCTCCACCGCCTCGCCACCGAGAAATACGTAGCGCAGCGCGTAGCCCGCGGGCGCACCCGCATCCTCGTCGGTGCGCATCAACTGGCCGAACGCGGTTGGCGTCTGCGCGGCGATCGTCACCTGCTCGTCGATCAGCAGTCGCCGGTATTCCTCGGGCGAACGCGTGATCGCATGCGGCACCACGATCAAACGCGCGCCGTGCGTCAGCGCGCCCCATATCTCCAGACCCGATACGTCGAACGCGTGCGACTGGAAGAACGTCCACACATCGTCCTGCCGCAGGTCATAGGCAAGGTCGACCGCGAGGAAAAAGCTGATGAGGTTCGCGTGCGTGATCTGGCAGCCCTTGGGCTTGCCGGTCGAACCCGAGGTGTAGATGACGTAGGCAAGCGATTCCGGATCGCGGGTTACCTCGGGGCGCCGGTCACTTGCGGCTTCGATTCGCTCGCGGTCGGTATCGAGGCAGATCACCGGCACGTCGGTTTCGGGGACCGCGTCGCGGTCACCGCTGAGCGTCAGGACGGCCGACACCTCTGCGTCCTCGAGCATGAACGCGAGGCGGTCGCGCGGATAGACAAGATCCTGCGGTTGGTACGCAGCGCCTGCCTTGACGATACCGAGCATGCCGACGATGAGCTCGATCGTGCGCGACATGCACAGCGCAACGACGCTGCCGGGGCCCGCACCAACGTCATGCAGGTAGTGCGCGAGCTGGTTCGCACGCCGGTCGAGCTCGGCATAGGTGATCGAGTCCGCGCCGCAGCTCACCGCGCGCGCATCCGGCCGGCGCCGCGCGCAGTCCTCGAACAGGGTAACGACATCGTTGGTTCGGCCGGCCGCTGCATCCGGCCGGTAGATCGATGCGTACGTGTTCATGAGCGTGAATGCCTGCGAATGGAAGACTGGGCCAAGACTGACCTGTGCGAATCGATGCAAGTGGCCAAGCGGGGGCCCGAATCGCCGTTGCGGCTTACCCGCGCAATGGCGAGCGCGTCACCGGCGTCGCGACGGCGGCGGAGGGAACTGGACAGCGGGGCTGCGCCGCGCGTTTGGAGTGTCGCTTCAGAGCTGATCGCTGCCACCATCTTCATTCGTCGCTGAACGGCTAATGCCTGTGTCGCCTCATGACTGCGTTCTAACTAACGTCGCGGTTTCGCGGCGCCGGCCATGTACATCATGTGACGGCCCCCTACCGGCGCCGGTTACCATGGCGCTCGAGGACGATTGATGACACCTGATTTTTCGCTCGTGTATTCGCAGCTGGACCTCCCGCCCGACTGCAGCCTGGAAGAGTTCCGCAGCGCGTACATGCGCCGAATTGCCGAGCTCCATCCCGACCGCCGCGGCTCCGAGCCGGCGTCCGCCGAAGCGCAGGCCACACTGCGAGAACTGGTGTCGACCTATGTCGCGGTCACCCGGTTCCATCGGCGCTACGGGCGCATGCCGGGTGCGTCGCCGCGCTCGTCCGGCAACCACGCGTTCAATCCAATGATGACCGCGATGCGGCCCGCGCTTCAGATACCTGTCGCGAGCTCGAACGAAACGACAGAGAAGCCCTCCAAGGCGACCGCACGCCTCGTCGTGATCATCGTGGTGCTCGGCCTGCTTCTCGCGTTCTGGGAAATCACGCGGTTGCTCGCGACGCGCTGAGGAGTTGACACGCCGAAGGGCCGCGTTGATCGCGGCGCCCTTCCAAAGACCAGGAATTTCAAAACGAACACGCGGCCGCTGCAGTGCAGCGGCCGCGGATGACGACGCTCAGCGCGCGCCGCGGCGGAACAGGACGACTTCGACGGTCTGCAACAGGATCATCAGGTCGAAGATCAGGCCGCGGTTCTTGATGTAGAACAGGTCGAACGTGAGCTTCTCCTCGGCGTCACGCACCGAGGCGCCATACGGGTAGCGCAGCTGCGCCCAGCCGGTGAGACCCGGCTTCACGCAATGGCGGACGTTGTAGTACCGCACTTCCTTGCTCAGCATCTCGACAAACTGCGGGCGCTCCGGACGCGGGCCGACGAAGCTCATGTCGCCGCGCAGCACGTTGAACAGCTGGGGAAGCTCGTCAAGGCGCGTCGCGCGGATGATGCGGCCCACGCGCGTGGTGCGGTCATCGTTCTTGGTCGCCCACTGCGCGACACCGTTCTTCTCGGCATCCACGCGCATGCTGCGGAACTTGATCACCTCGAAGTGGCGACCCTTTTCGCCGACGCGCACCTGCTTGTAGAACACCGGCCCCTTCGACTCCAGCTTGACTGCCAGCGCGACCAACAGCATCGCCGGCCACGCCATGAGCAGCAGCGAGCCTGCAGCCAGCAGGTCGAAGAAGCGCTTGTTGAGCCGGCGCACGATCGACTGTTCAAAACCACCGGAGAACGCCAGCCACGAGGGATCGGCCACGCTCAGCGTGACCATGCCGGCCTCGCGCTCGAAGAACGTCGAAAGGTCGCATATCGAGATTCCGTGCTGCGCGCAGTCGAGCATCTCGTCCATCGGCAGGCCGCCGCGGCGCTCGTCCGGCGCCACGACCACCTCATCGATCTGCAGCGTGCGCGTCAGCGTCGACAGGCTGTCGGTCATGTTCGTGCGCAAGTGCGCAGGCACGCAGACTTCCTGCCCGGCGACGGGTACGAAGCCGACCACGACGAACGACTGGCGATCGGCGCGGCGACGCAGGCGGCTGTTGATCAGGTCGGCGTTCCTGCCGGCGCCGTAAACGAGGACGCGGCGCTTGAACGCGTCGCTACGCAGGAAGTGGTGCGAGATCCAGCGCAGCGTGATGATTCCGCCCAGACCGATAGCGAGCAGCAGCGCGAGCACCATGCGCCCGATGTAGACCGGCGGCACCAGGTAGTACAGCACCAGCAGGCCGATCGTGCCGAACGCGAACGACAGCAACAGTCGCAGCGAGAAGTCGATCCGGTTGTGGCGGTCGTGTGCCTGGTATAGGCCGAACGCCGCCATCGCGACCGTAATGAAGACTGCGGGGATCAACAGGCGCCAGGGCGTGTTGTTGTAGAACACCGCATACCCGTCCGGGTCGTTCAGGAAGCGCAGCGACGCAGCGAGCATCGCCGCGATGACAAGCAACACGAACTCGGAAACCCACAGTGTTCGAACGAGATGGACCTTGCGACTTGCGACCTGCGATTTCATCAACGGCTCCGTGATTCACGTGCTATGCACAGACGCGCATCCAATGGTTTGGAATCGCTTTCGTCCGCACTACCTAGCAACGCAAATCGAGGCCAAATTCGGCCTGCGTCCGCGCGATTCATTCAGCTGTCGTCGGCAGCGACGTCGTTGTCGCGATACCGTGAAAAAAGCGCGGACGTATTCAACAATCCGCCCTCGACCTGCAGCACCGCGGACGCGGCGACTGCGGCCCTTATATCCGTAGGGGCTTCGATCGAACTGATGTACCAGCGACCGCCCACGCCGGGGATCAGCACGGGGCGATCGTCCAGCGCGCAGAACGAATCCATCGGGGTCTGCAGCCCGACACCGACCGCCTTCAGCACGGCCTCCTTGCGCACCCAGAGCGAAAGCAGCCGGTCGCGGCGCGCGGCGAGGTCGAGCGAACGCAGGCGTTCCAGCTCGTCCGGATCGCAGACCACGTGCGCGATCTCGTCCATCACGTCGGCCCTCTCGATCGGCTCGATATCGACACCAACCGGGTGCGACCTGCAGGCCGCCAGCGCGACCCAGCCCCGGGTGTGGCTCAGACTCGTCCATACCGCATCGCCTTCGATGCGCGGCCGACCGGCCTCGTCACGGCGCAGCGGCACTGAAGCAGGCTGACTTCCGAGTACTTCGGCAAGGAACGCCCGGTGCAACGCATACGCCAGCATCAGCATTTCGCGATCGGCCTGCATGCGCTGCCGCGCAATTCGCGCGTGTTCGTCCGGCCGAAGGATCGACTCGGCCCACGGCAAGCGGCCGGCCCAGTCATCCAGACGCACGATGGCGACGCGGACCTCGGCTGATGGCCCTGCCCCGCTCGCATCGACCTCACGGAAAGCTCCCGCTACAGGCGCGTGTGCAGAACCATTGGGCATGTGCGTACGCGTTTCCTGGCTCTGGTGCGTTGGAAGTCCACTCGCCGTCGCGAGCGGCACGCAGACGCGGGAGCGGCTGCACCCGCCCGGCTGATCATCCGAGGCTCGGCCGCCCGCATGCTCACGCGGTGCGTCTCAAGCGTCCTCGGCGGTAGCTGTCGCGCTGCGCCAGCCCTGGGCCGACCCTGACTCGCCGGCGTCAGGACGCCGGCCGATGTTCGTCGCGGGCTTCCAGCCGCTCATCAACGACGGCTGTCAGCAACGCGCCGATGAACACGATGAGCCCGGCGTAGTACACCCAGACGATCGTGATGACGACCGTACCCATCGACCCATATGCCGAACCCGGGTCGGAGCGCTGCAGGTACCAGCCGATCAGGGCGCGGCCGATGACAAAGAGCAGCGCCGTCACCGCGCCGCCCCCGAGCGCATGGCGCCAACCGACCCGGCGGTCGGGTAAGTAGTGATACATCAACGCAAATCCGAACGCGTAGACCAGCCAGGTCGCGAGCCCCGCAACGAGCGGCATCAGCCATTTCATGTGCGAGAACGCAACCTGCAAGACCGTGTTCATCGTCATCGACACCAGCAGCAGGAAACCGATCGCGAATACCAGCCCGAGCGAGAACACACGCTTGCGGAGCAGCGCCATCAGCCCGCCCAACTCCGACGCTTCGGTGCGGAAGATACGGTTCAGCGCGTCCTGTAGCTGCCCGAACACGACGGTCGCGCCGAAGAACAGCAGGATAGTGCTCCAGATACCCGCAAGCGACCCGGTGCCCGGCTTCTGCTCGGCGTTTTCGATGATCGTGCGCGCAAGGGCCTCAGCTTCGCCGCCGATGAGCTGCCCGATCTGCTGCATGAGCTGCTCCTGCGCACTCGGCATCAGTGACGCGGTCAGCCAGATCAGCAACAACAACAGCGGTGCGATCGACAGCAGCGAGTAATACGCAAGCGCCGCCGACTGCGTCAGCAAGTTGGCATCGGAAAAGCGCCGCATCAGCGCCGCAGGCAAGCCACCCTCGGCCCGCCGGACGATGTGCTTGATCGCTGGCTTGGCGCGGTGGTTTCCGGAGTCGGTGTCTTTGGTCGGATCCAACCGGTCCAGCAGCGAAGCGCCTCCGGAGCCCGATCCGCCGCGCCCCTGCTGCGCGCCTGAATTCCTGTCGTCGCGTTTGCCCATATCCACTGAAGATGCCGATGGCCCGGCGCTATGAATACATTCATCGGCGTGAAGCGTGGGCGTAGGTCTCGCGCGTTCGCGCTTACCTCGACCTAAGAAGCAACGCCGACCGTACTGATACCCAAGGCGTGCGCCGCCTCGGCGTAGGGGGCACCCACGGCGAGCACTGTCGCTTCGCCGTTGCACCTCGTGACTTCGGGCTACCCGCAAATATCGGCGTCCAAGAGAACTGGAGCAGCGTTCCCGCGAACGAAGAAAACAAAAAAGCCGACGCGCTAACGTCGGCTTTTCTGCATCTTGCAATGGCGCGCCCGGAAGGATTCGAACCTCCGACCCCCAAGTTCGTAGCCTGGTGCTCTATCCAGCTGAGCTACGGGCGCGTAGTCGAAAAATTATGAAGAACTCTTTAAAGCTCGTCAATATCTTTTCGTTCTGCATTCTCGAAATGACCCGCTATTAGTCACGTCTTTCGAACATGCAGTAGCCGCTGTTACACGGATGGTACAACTGGCGGAGAGTGAGGGATTCGAACCCTCGATAGAGCTTTTGACCCTATACTCCCTTAGCAGGGGAGCCCCTTCAGCCTCTCGGGCAACTCTCCGCACGAAGCAGTGCGGGCGGGAAGCATAACGGCTCAGTCCACTCGCGGCAAACGTTTCCTTCAGCCGCCGGAATTTTCCGCGTTATCGCCTGCGGAGCCTTCGCCCGCACGCTGGATGCGCTGGTAGATCTCCTCGCGGTGCACGGCCACGTCCTTGGGTGCGGTAATGCCGATACGCACCTGGTTACCCTTGACGCCGAGCACGGTGACGGTCACCGAGTCGCCGATCATGAGGGTCTCACCGACGCGTCGGGTCAAGATCAACATGAAGACCTCCTAATGTCGGCAAACAGAATGCCGACGACGACATCGTCGCATTGCGACGACGTCTCCTGATTGGTAAAAGAACGCCGGGCATCTTAACGACCGGACATCCGGCGTCGCAAGGAAAACCATCACGCTTCACGGTCGTGTCAAACGACCGTTGGGTTTATGTCATGCGTTCCTGTACCCAGCGCGCAACCGCGTCCAGCGCGCCGACGAGCGCAGGGCTGTCCTCGCCCCCGCCCTGTGCCATGTCAGGTCGGCCGCCGCCCTTGCCATTGATCTGACCTGCAACGTGGGCAAGCAGTTCCCCGGCCTTGACCTTGCCGCTCGCCGCGCCGCTGACGCCGGCCACGAGTGAAGCTTTGCCGTCATTGGTCCCGGCGAGCACCACTACCGCGTCGCCGAGCTGCTGCTTCAGGCGGTCAACAGTGTCGCGCAGCGCCTTCGCATCGAAGCCCTCCAGCCGCCGCGCGAGGACGCGCACACCGGCCACTTCGACTGCCGAGTCAGCGAGGTTCGAGGTCGCACCTGAGGCTGCTTTCGCCTTCAGCGCTTCCAGTTCGCGCTCGAGCTTCTTCTGGCGCTCGAGCACGCTGCGCAGTTTCTCCGCGATGTCGGATGGGTTGCTGCCGACGATGTGCGCGGCTTCCTTCAAACGGTTCTCCGCGCTGGCCACATGGTCGAGTGCGGCCTGCCCCGTGACGGCTTCAATACGCCGGACGCCGGCGGAAACACCGCCTTCGGAGACGATCTTGAACAGGCCGATGTCACCGGTGCGGGACACATGCGTGCCGCCGCACAGCTCGGTCGAACCGTCGCCGAGACGCAGTACGCGCACGCGATCGCCGTACTTCTCGCCGAACAGCGCAAGCGCACCGAAATCGAGTGCCTCCTGCATGTCCATGTGGTGGATCTGGGCGCCATGGTTCGCGCGGATCTCCTCGTTGACGCGCCGCTCGATCTCCGCCAGCTCGTCCGCCGTCACCGGCTGAAAATGCGCGAAGTCGAAGCGCAGGCGCTCCGGCGCAACGAGCGAGCCCTTCTGCACGACGTGTGTGCCGAGCACGCTACGAAGAGCTGCGTGCAGCAGGTGGGTCGCCGAATGGTTGAGGACGATCGCGGCACGACGCGCGCGGTCGATGGCGCCGTGTACGCGGTCGCCGCGCTGCAGGGCACCGGACTCCAGACGGCCGATGTGGCCGTGGAACTGGCCCGCGAACTTCAGCGTGTCGCGGACGTTGAAACGCGAGTCGACACCGTCAAGCTCGCCCGCATCGCCAACCTGGCCGCCGCTTTCGGCATAGAACGGCGTGCGGTCGAGGAGGATTACGGCCTCCTGACCGGCTTCGATGCGGTCCACCGATCGGCCTTCCTGCAGGATCGCGACGACTTCCAGCCCGCCTTCGTCGACACGCTCGTAGCCGAGGAACTCGGTCGGCGGCAGTTGCGCGGCGACTTCGGCCGGCATCGTGGTCGCGTTCGCGAACTTGCCGGACGCCCGTGCCGTCTCGCGCTGCTGAGCCATCGCGGTGTCGAAACCGGCCATGTCCACGACGAGGCCCCGCTCGCGCGCGATGTCGGCGGTGAGGTCGACCGGAAAACCGTAGGTGTCATAAAGGCGGAACGCATCCCCGCCCGGAATCACGTCGGTAGCCCGCGAGGCGACCTCATCGAAGATGCGCATGCCCGAGTCCAGCGTCTCGGCAAAGCGCTCTTCCTCGGCGAGTAGCGCGCGCTCGACGAACTCGCGCTTCGCGGTAAGTTCCGGATACGCGTCGCCCATCACCTCGACCAGCGGCGCCACCATGCGGTGGAAGAACGGCTGCTTCTGGCCAAGCATCCACCCGTGGCGCAGCGCGCGGCGGATGATGCGGCGCAGGACGTATCCACGGCCTTCGTTGCTCGGCAGCACGCCGTCGACGATCAGGAAGCTACAAGCACGGATGTGGTCGGCGATGACGCGCAGCGACTTGTTGTCGAGGTCAGCAGTCGACGTGAACTCCGCGGCCTTGCCGATCAGGTGACGGAACAGGTCGATGTCGTAATTACCGTGCACGCCCTGCAGGACAGCCGCCAGGCGTTCGAGACCCATGCCGGTATCGACACACGGGGCCGGCAGCGGCACCAGCGTGCCGTCGGGCTGGCGATCGAACTGCATGAAGACGTTGTTCCAGATCTCGATGTAGCGGTCGCCGTCCTCATCGGGGGAGCCCGGGGGGCCGCCGGCGATGTGCTCGCCGTGGTCGTAGAAGATCTCGGTGCACGGGCCGCACGGCCCGGTGTCGGCCATCTGCCAGAAGTTGTCCGACGCGAACGGCGCACCCTTGTTATCACCGATGCGCACGATGCGCTCGACCGGCAAACCGATATCCCGATGCCAGATTTCGAATGCCTCGTCATCGGTCTGGTAGATCGTCACGAGCAGGCGCTCGGGCGGCAGCTTCCAGACCTGGGTGAGCAATTCCCACGCCCAGGCGATAGCCTCCTTCTTGAAATAGTCACCGAACGACCAGTTGCCCAGCATCTCGAAGAACGTGTGGTGGCGAGCGGTGTAGCCCACCTGGTCGAGGTCGTTGTGCTTGCCACCGGCGCGCAGGCAGCGCTGCACGTCGGCAGCGCGGACGTAGCCCGGCTTCTCCGACCCAAGGAACACGTTTTTGAACTGCACCATGCCCGAGTTGGTGAACAGCAGCGTCGGGTCGTTCGCCGGGATCAGCGGCGCGGAAGGCACAATCGTGTGGCCCTTGTCGCGGAAGAATTCGAGGAACTCGCGACGGATCTCGGAAGTGGTTTTCATGCAGGCGTCGGGTCTGGGACGAAGGGCAGCCGTGGCTCTGGCAGATCCATGGGGATGGCCAGAAAGAATGGCTTGGTCGGCCCATTAGCCTAACAGGACGGTGCAGCGAGGGGGCCGGCGCTTAACCGGCCGCATTGCAACGATCAGTCGTCGAAATCGAGCCGACTGGCGCTACGGACGCAGGCCGCGTCGAAGCCGCGCCGGATCAGAAAATCGGCTGCCTTACGCTGGAGCGTTCGATCCTCGGCCACGGAGCCGCCGTAACGTCGCAGCACCTGGTCACGGGCGAGTTCGGACCAATCACCTTCGAAGGTGTCGAGCGCAGCTGCGATCGCCTCTCGATCCAGCCCATGGGTTGCCAGCTCCGCCCGGATGCGCATCGGGCCATAGCCGTTGCTGACGCGGGACCGCACCAGGCTTTCCGCAAAGCGCGCGTCGTCCTGCCAGCCCTCGCCGGCAAGCCGCTCGATGGCCGCTTCGGCTTCGGCGGCGTCAACCCCGCGAGCGCTGAGCTTGCGGGCCAGCTCCTTGCGGGAGTGCTCGCGCCTTGTCAGCAGCGTCAGCGCCCGCTGGGTCGCCGTCGGCTCAGGCCGGACACGACGACGGCCGGGGGTTTCCCGGCCGTCGCTGCTGGTCTTCTCATCAGACATTGTCAACGCAAGCGCGCAGCCGAACTTAGTCGGCCGCGGCCTCGTCACGCGAGGCCTCTGCCGGCACGAACTTCTCGCGAAGCGCCACCTCGAGCCGCTTGGCGATCTCCGGATTGTCCTTGAGGTACTGGCGGGCGTTCTCCTTGCCCTGCCCGATGCGCTCGTCATACGCGCTGTACCAGGCACCCGACTTCTCGACGAGCTTGGCATCCACACCCATGTCGATCAGCTCGCCCTCGCGGGAGATGCCCTCGCCGTACAGGATCTCGGTGATGACCTGTTTGAACGGGGGTGCGAGCTTGTTCTTGACGACCTTGATGCGGGTCTGGTTGCCGATGATCTCATCGCCCTTCTTGATCGCGCCGATGCGGCGGATATCCAGCCGAACCGAGGCATAGAACTTCAGCGCATTACCACCCGTGGTGACCTCCGGGCTCTGGCCCGGCATCATGATGCCGATCTTCATGCGCAGCTGATTGATGAAGATCACCAGCGTGTTCGAACGCTTGATGTTGCCGGTCAGCTTGCGCAGGGCCTGACTCATCAGGCGGGCTTGGAGGCCCGGCAGCTGGTCGCCCATCTCGCCTTCGATTTCAGCCTTTGGCGTGAGCGCGGCGACGGAGTCGACCACGACCATGTCCACCGCTGCCGAACGCACGAGCATGTCGGCGATCTCGAGCGCCTGCTCGCCGGTATCGGGCTGCGATAGCAGCAGGTCGTCGACATTGACACCGAGCTTGGCGGCATAGATCGGGTCGAGCGCGTGCTCGGCATCGATGAATGCAGCCGTGCCGCCGTTCTTCTGGCACTGGGCGATAGCCTGCAGCGTCAGCGTCGTCTTACCGGAGGATTCCGGGCCGTAGATCTCGACCACACGACCCTTCGGCAGCCCGCCAATTCCGAGCGCGATATCTAGCATCAGCGAGCCGGTGCCGATGACCTCGGCAGCCTCGACCGCGCGGTCGCCCATGCGCATGACGGAGCCCTTGCCGAACTGCTTTTCGATCTGGCCCAGGGCGGCCTGCAAGGCGCGCTTCTTGTTCTCGTCCATCGTGGTGTTCCTTAGGTCGTCGGGTGAGCGGGTGAACTTTATCGGGCAGGTATCGCAAAGCCTGAGACACCCGGGATCGGATCAAAACTACCGGTCTTTCCGTTCATCGACAGCCGGCCTGCAGAGCTAGCCGCTGTCGGAAAATCCCCCCTGCCACAGTCGGGCAAAGCGGACGGTCAGCGGCTGGGCCGCACGAGTCCGCAGTACAGCCCTTCGATTTCGAAGTCCTGGCCCGGCAGTACTTCGATCGGCGCGAAATCGGGGTTGCGCGGCAGCAAGCGGATCCGATCGCGTCCGATCTTCAACAGCTTGACGGTGACTTCTTCATCGATGCGAGCGACGACGATCTGCCCCGACCGCGCGTCACGCGTGCGGTGAACACCGATCAGGTCGCCGTCGAAGATACCCTCGTCGCGCATCGAGTCGCCCTTGACCTTGAGCAGGTAGTCCGGCGCCGGAGCGAAGAAGTTCTTGTCCAGCAGGACGTAATCGTCGGGATCGATGCCGTCCGCTCCAGCGCCGATCGGCAGACCCGCCGCAACCCGTCCGAGCACGGGCAGGCGCAGCGCGTCGTCGGTGGCGGCCGCGCGCGGCGACTGGCAGAGGCGGATGCCGCGAGCCTGGCCCGGTATACGCCGGATCGCACCGGCCTGCTCCAACGCCTGCAGATGGTACTGGGCCGCACGCACCCCACTGAATCCAAACGCCTCTGCGATCTCGGTTTGCGATGGCGGGGCGCCGTCGGTTTCGATCCGCTCGGCGATCATGTCGAGAATTGCGCGCTGGGTGTCGGTCAATGCCATGTTAGTAGTATTACTACTAACTGCCACCCACGCAAGCGTCGCGCTCAGCGCGCAAGCGTGAGTAGACCCTCAAGCGCGGTTGCTACTGTCCTGCGGCGGACGGCGTCGCGGTCGCCCTCGAACTGGAACACCTCGGCGTTCGGGTAGCCGCCACGGCGCTTCCATGCGATCCAGACGGTACCGACCGGTTTGTCCGACGTGCCTCCGCCCGGGCCGGCGATACCGGTGACCGCCACCGCGAGCGTCGCGCCCGAATGCACGAGCGCCCCGGAGACCATTTCGACCACTGTCTCGCGACTCACGGCCCCGTGCTGCTCGAGCGTATGCGGGTTGACCCCAAGCAGCGCCTGCTTGGCCTCATAGCTGTAGGCGACAAGACTGCAGTCGAACCAGCCTGAACTACCCACAATGTCAGTCAGTGCCTTGCCGATCCAGCCGCCGGTGCAGCTTTCGGCGGTCACTATGCTGTGGTGCTGGGCGAGCGCGAGCTCGCCGAGTCGTTCGGCGAGCCCTTGGAGGTCGGCGTCGGAGGGCAATGTCATCGCGACACTATAGACGGTGCCGCCGCCCCCCCTTTGGCTCAGTAGCTCACCCGCAGCGTGACCCCGTAGGTACGCGGCGCGCCGAGGAAAGCGTTGTAGGAGTTGAACGGGTTGCCGGGCGCGGGTGAGACGTTCTGCAGCGGCGCGTCGAAGCCGACCTGCACGTATTCGGTGTCGAACAGGTTCTGGGCCCAGAGTTCCACTGCCCAGCTGCGATCGCGCGCGCCCAGGCCGATGCGTGCATTGACCAGGGTGTACGCTCCCTGCTGCTTCTCCACATCCAGATCCGAGCCCGTGTTGTGCTCGGACATGTACTTGGCACCGAGGTTGAAGCGCGCCAGCAGTTCGGAGCCGATACCGTATTCGTAGGTCACCGAGGCCGAGCTGGACCAGTACGGCGCGAAGCTGACCTGGCTGCCGGGCAGCTTGTAGAGGTTGCCCGTCGGCGCAACGAAATCGGCGCCGGGCACTTCGTCACCGTAACGGGTGTCCGCGTACGTCACGCCGCCCTGCAGAAGCAGGCCCCGCATCGGCTGCCACAACAGATCGGTGTCGATTCCCTTTGAAACCACCTCGGGGATCGAGCGCACGACGAAGCTGGTGCCGAGAAAGCTGTTGAGCTGGAAGCCCGAATAGGTCTGGTGGAACAGCGTCGCGTTGAGCAGCAGGTCACCGTCGGCCCAGGTCGTCTTCGCGCCGAGCTCGTAACTGTCGACAAACTCACCCGGGAACGAGGTGTCGTTCACCGGCACGATGCCCTGCCCGCCGCTGGACAGGCCGTTGCTGGACTGCACGCGGTCGAGGTTGAAGCCGCCGGCCTTGTATCCGCGCGCGGCCGAGGCGTACGTCATCAGGTGCTCATTCCAGCGGTACGCGGCCTTGAGCGTGCCCGACCACTCCGTCTCCTCGCGCTGCTGGCGGGTCGCACGTCCGTTGTGAAGCGGGTTCGCCCAGGGCAGACAGCTGAAGCCGACGATGTTGCTCACGATCGCCTGCTGCCGCGCCGCGGGAAGCGAAGCGAACGGCACACCGCGGCCGGTCAGGGCTGTCGCGATCCGCCCGATCGCCGCCGGGCTAACCTGGCCGTTCGGGCCGAAGTAAGAGGCGCAGCCGATCCCTCCGTTCGGGTTGCTGTAGACCGAATCAAGGCGCTTGTCCTCGATCGTGTAACGCAGCCCCAGCGTGACGTCGAGCGCATCGGTGGCGCGCCAGGTGTTGTTCGTGAACAGCGCGCTCGTCTTCGAGTTCTGCAGATAGCGATCGTTCGCACCGAAGCCGACGAACGCCGTGCCGAACGGCCGACCGGTGGTCTGCGAAAGAAATGTGGCGGCGGTCGGCGAAGCGGCGAGCGCCGGGTCGATCAGCGCGAGCAACGCGGTCGAGAAGTACGGCTCGTAGCCGCTGCCGATGCGGTAGGTCTCGTTGCGGCGCAGGTCCTCGTCGGAATAGAACGCGCCGACCATCCAGTCGATACGGTCGGTCGAACCGGTCAGCCGCAGCTCCTGCGTCGCGGTTTCGAACCGCGTCAGCGACTCGTCCTCGTCCGCATTGCGATACAGCAGGTCGGCGCTCGAGAAATCGAAGTCCAGGCCGTTGATCGACTGCCACTCGCGGACCGCGGTGATCGACGTCAGCGTCGCGTTACCGAACCAGGGCGTGATCCAGTTGACCTCGGCGGAGACGCCCTGGTCCTTGATGTCCTGCTCCGTGCTGCGGTTGCTGTAGGCGATGCGGGCGAACGGATCGGCCACCGGCGCGACACCCGCGTCGGGCGAAAGCGCATCGACGATCGGCGCAGTCCGGCCGCGCACCGTGGTCAGCCCGACGCAGCAGTTCTCCTCGCGGCTCGTGTAGTCGGCGATGAAGTTGATGTCGAGGTCCGCGGTCGGCTCCAGCAGCAGCTGCGCGCGGACCGTGTGCATGTTCTGGTCGCCGTCGCGGGTTTCAGTGCGGGGGCCGGCGCCGGTGCGCACCTCAGTGAACCCGTCCCGCTTGCGCTTGGCGGCATACACGCGCATCGCGGCGTTCTCGCCCAGTGCGGTGTTGAACGAGCCGGCAGCGCCGATCGCGTCGTAGTTGCCGACGGTCAGTTCGCCTTCCACCCGGGTGTCGTAGTCGGGCCGACGCGTGATCACGTTGATGACGCCAGCCGAGGTGTTCTTGCCGAAGACCGTGCCCTGCGGCCCCTTGAGCACTTCGATGCGCTCGACTTCACCGAGGTCGCCAAAGCCGACGCCGTTGCGAGGCCGGTAGACGCCATCGATTACGACGCCGACCGACGACTCGAGGCCCGCGTTGTCGCCCACCGTCCCGACGCCGCGGATGCGCGCGGTCGTCTGCGCTTCACTCTGCGTGCTGGTCACAGTCAGGCCGGGCACCAGGATCTGGAGATCCTTGATGTCGCGCACGCCGGTATCGCGCAGGATCTGCTCGGGCAGTGCGGTGAGCGAGATCGGCACGTCCTGCAACGCCTCTTCGCGCTTCTGCGCGCTGACCTTGAGGGACGCCAGATTGGTAACGTCGTCCTCCTCTTCCGCGACCGGATCGGGCGCGGACGCGGCGGCCGCCGGCTCTTTCTGCGCGAGTACCGGGTTCCAGACAGCAACCGCGGCGAGGACCGCCAGCGCGAGTGCACTACGGTGTGGCTTTCTGACGATCATCGCTTTGCCCCCAAAGACGAGCCGCTGACGGAGACGCTGCATCCCGCGGCGGTGGATGCCGGACAACCTAGCACGGCTTTCACAACGCGAGCGGGCCGAAGGTCATGGGTCCGTGCGGCGCTGGCATACACTGTCGCGCCGCTCCGGCCGCGCCCGTCCGACGGGCTCCGCTCTTGTCTGATCTGACCGTGCCCGACGCCACCCCCACCTCAACTGCCCGCCGCGACGTTCCGCCGAACGCCGACGCCCACACGCCGCTCATGCGCCAGTTCTTCGCTGCCAAGGCGGAGCACCCGGACGTGCTGCTGTTCTTCCGCATGGGCGATTTCTACGAGCTGTTCTACGACGACGCCCGCAAGGCGGCGCGGCTGCTCGACATCACGCTGACCCAGCGCGGGCAGTCGGCGGGCCAGCCGATTCCAATGGCCGGCGTGCCCCACCACTCGGCCGAGGGCTACCTCGCGCGGCTCGTCGCGCTTGGCGAGTCGGTGGCGATCTGCGAACAGATCGGCGACCCGGCGACGTCAAAGGGCATCGTCGAGCGCAAGGTCGTCCGCGTCGTTACACCCGGCACCGTGACCGACGAGGCGCTGCTGAACGAGCGGCGCGACACGCTGCTGCTGGCGGTTTCGCGCGGGAAGAACGGCTTCGGGCTGGCTTGGGCGGACCTTGCGGCCGGCCGCTTCCTGGTCAGCGAAGTTACTGACGAATCCACGCTCGAGGCTGAACTGGCGCGGCTCGAGCCGGCCGAGCTGCTCTGCGCCGACGAGGACGGCTGGCCGCCGTGCGTCACTGCCCGCACTGGCCTGCGACGGCGGGCGCCCTGGCTGTTCGAGGTCGACAGCGGGCGCCGCCAGCTGCAGCGCTTTTTCGATGTGCACGATCTGACCGGCTTCGGCATCGAGGACCGCCCGTTCGCGGTCGCCGCGGCAGCGGCCCTGCTCGGCTACGTCGAGGAAACCCAAAAGCAGCGCCTGCCCCATCTGACGTCGATCGCGTACGAAGCTGGGGATGGCGCGGTCGCAATGAACGCCGCGACGCGCCGGCATCTCGAGCTCGACAGCCGGGTGGACGGCGATGCGCGCCACACGCTGCTCGGCGTGCTCGACAGCACGGTGACGCCGATGGGCGGCCGCCTGCTGCGTCGCTGGCTGCACCGACCGCTGCGGGACCGGTCCGCGCTGCGTCTGCGACACCAGGCGGTCGCAGCGATGATCGACACCGGCGCCGGTGATTCGCTGCGCGAATGCTTCCGCGCGGTCGGCGACCTCGAACGCATCCTTTCGCGCATTGCCCTACGCAGCGCACGCCCCCGCGACCTGTCGACCCTGCGCGATGGCCTGGGCCTGCTGCCGGCGGTCCGCACCTGCCTAGCCGCGGTGGATTCACCGCGCCTGCAGTCGCTTGCCGACGAACTAGGCGAGCACGGCGAGAACGCGCATCTGCTTGCGGGCGCGATTATCGAGCAGCCGCCGGTGCTCGCGAGGGACGGCGGCGTCTTCGCCGAGGGCTACGACGCTGAACTCGATGAACTGCGGCGGCTGTCGACCCATGCCGACCAGTTCCTCGTCGAGCTCGAGGCCCGCGAGCGCGCGGCGAGTGGAATTTCCACGCTCAAGGTCGGCTACAACCGCGTCCACGGCTACTACCTCGAGGTCGGCAAGGTGCACGCCGACCGCGTGCCAACGCACTACACGCGGCGCCAGACGCTCAGCAATGCCGAGCGCTACATCACCGAGGAGCTCAAGCAGTTCGAGGACAGGGTGCTGTCCGCGCGTGAGCGAGCCCTTGCGCGCGAGCGGCTGCTGTACGAGGACCTGCTCGACCGGCTCAATGCCGACCTGGCGACGCTGCGGTGCTGCGCCAGCGCGCTTGCCGAGCTCGACGTACTCGCCGCGTTCGCCGAGCGCGCGCTGACGCTGGACTGGGCGCGGCCGGAACTGTCTGACAGCCCCGGCATCCGCATCGAGCGCGGGCGCCACCCGGTTGTCGAAGCGGTGCGCAGCGAACCGTTCGAGCCGAACGACCTCGTGCTCGAAGGACGACCCGAAGACGGCGGCCGACGCATGCTGGTGATCACCGGCCCGAACATGGGCGGCAAGTCCACCTACATGCGGCAGAACGCGCTGATCGTGCTGCTCGCGCACATCGGCAGCTTCGTGCCGGCGACGCGCGCAGTGATCGGCCCGATCGATCGCATCCTCACGCGCATCGGCGCAGGCGACGACCTCGCGCGCGGGCAGTCGACCTTCATGGTCGAAATGAGCGAAACCAGCTACATCCTGCACCACGCGACCGACTGCTCGCTGGTCCTGATGGACGAGATCGGCCGCGGCACGTCGACCTACGACGGCCTCGCGCTCGCCGAAGCCTGCGCGCGCCAGCTCGCCCATCACAACCGCGCTTACACGCTGTTCGCGACGCATTACTTCGAGCTGACGTCGCTCGCCGCACCGGGCAGCGGGATCGCGAACGTGCATCTCGACGCCGTCGAGCACGGCGAGCGGCTGGTGTTCATGCACGCGGTCAAGGACGGGCCGGCCGATCGCAGTTTCGGGCTGCAGGTGGCGGCGCTCGCAGGCCTGCCGCGCCGCGTCGTCGAGGATGCAAGGCGACGGCTGGCCGAACTCGAACGAAGCCGCTCCGAAGGCGTGCGGCCCGACCTCTCGACCGCCGCGCTCGATCAGCCGCAGCAGTTCGGGCTGTTCCCGCCGCAGCCGGCGCCGTCGGCAGCACTGGACGCACTGGACGCGATCGACCCTGACGAGCTGACGCCGAAGCAGGCGTTGGAGGCGCTGTACCGGCTCAAGTCCCTCGCTTGAGGCGTTGATGGCTTGAGCGCCTGAGCCGCGTGGCGCCGCTGAAGCGCTCGTGGTCGCTGAGGTGACTCAGGGCCGAGGACCTTGCTGTAGAGGCTGCTTCACGAGCGTGTCTGGTCACGATTGCGCTATCGGCCCCGCCCGTGCGCGGCACTTCTCGCCCGTGCCCCTGCTCGTAGGACACCGATCAGGATGCTCTGCATCCGCCACCTTCGTGCGCGGCCCGATCTACAGCGCGTCGAGATCGCCCAGCGCGCGAATCAGGCGACGTGCGCGCTTGTCCGGCTTGCCCTCGGGCGCGCGGTAGCCCGTGCGCTCGGCAGCGCGCTGCGCCCGCGCCTGTTCGCGCCGCGCGCGCGACTCCTCGGATTCGGCGTACAGCTGCTGGGCCACACTCGCTGGGCCACGCGTATCGCTGAGCCCAAGCACTTCGACGTCGAACGTCTCATCGCCACGCACGACGCGCAGCGCATCGCCGGGACGGACCGCGCGCGAGGGCTTCGCGCGCTGGCCACCGATTTCAACCTTGCCGGTATCGATGGCCTGCTTGGCGAGGCTGCGGGTCTTGTAGAACCGCGCCGCCCAGAGCCACAGGTCCAGGCGGACGTCGGTAAGGGATTCGGGCTGGATCATCATTCAGATCCGAAAGAAATGGACGAGTGGTTGGGCCTGGTGAGTGCTGCTGTCAAAGATGCACCCCGACTTCCTGCAGGCGATGCCGGAGCCTCGCTTCATGGGTGCCGCGCCAGTAGACCTGCTCGCAATCCGCACAGCGACCGAACCCGCTTCGTTCGCGCAGCGCCTTCGGCGGGACGATGCCCTCGGCATCAGCAGCCGCGATCGGGTCGACCCGGCCGTTGCAACGCACGCAGCGGGTGAAGGGCGCAAGGTGCTGCTGCAGGCCGAACCGGTCGATCACTTCGCGCAGCTGGGCGCGCGGATCGGTCGAATAGACGAATGCTCCGCTGGTGATCTGCGAGCGCTTGAGCAGGCCGATATCACGCGACAACAGCGTACGGACCTGCACAGCGGACACGGTGGCAAGCTCATCATCGCCGGTGTCATTGCGGTACCACGTGTCGATGCCGATCAGACGCAGGTAGCCGGCGAGTCGTCCGAGATGCACGTCGAGCACGAACCGCGGCTGGTCGCCCGCGGGCGCAGTCGTGACGGGAAAGACTTCGACGCGCTCGCCGCCCTGCAGGCGGCGATCCAGTGCGGCAGCGGTGCCATCCAGAAGCACCTCACCGACCTCGGTGTGTGGCACTCCCAACGCCTCGACCGGGTCCTTGAGGGCAGGACTGCCGTCGAACGCATGCGTGAAACGGACTCCGCGACGCCGCGGTGCGATGAACGATTCGAGCCGGCCGTGGAACCGGAACTCGCAGGTCTGGCGCTGGTCGGGCATGTCCTCGTTGGAACGAGCGGGTCGGGAACCAGTCCTGAGCGTAGCGGCACTGTTGCACGCCAGGATGAATCCAGCTCGGCCCGGCGGCGCCAAACGCAAACGGCCGCCCTGAGGCGGCCGTCGCGGACGATACAGCTGCGCGATTACTTCGCGGCAGCGGCAGCGGCCTTGACCTTCGCGTAAGCGGCGAGATCTTCCTTGATGCGCGCCTTCTTGCCTTCCAGACCACGCAGGTAGTACAGCTTGCCGGCGCGGACCTTACCGCGGCGCTTGACGTCGACCGAGTCGATTACGGCGCTGTGGGTCTGGAACACGCGCTCGACGCCGAAGCCGTGCGAGATCTTGCGGACAGTGAACGACGAGTTCAGGCCGGCGTTCTTCTTGGCGATGACCACGCCCTCGTAGGCCTGCACGCGCTCGCGGTTGCCTTCCTTGACCTTGACGTTGACGACGACAGTGTCGCCCGGGCTGAAGTCGGGCAGCTGGCGCTGCACCTGGTCGGCTTCGAAGTTCTGGAGCAGCGTGTTGAGCGAGGGCTTGTTCATGGGTTTGGCCTGTTGGATCGCCACTTGAGTGGCTGCCTGTTGGAGTCGTTGTAGCGCGAGTGCACGTGGACCCGCGTCTGGCATGGGTACAGCTAAGCCGCGCATTATAGCGAGCTTTTTCGTGGGTGCGCTACCGGCCGGAAACGTCGGACCCGGCGCCCGCGATGGCGTCGTCGGCCGGCCCAGCCTCAGCGTGTTCGGCGCGCCACAAGTCGAGCAGCTTCCGATCCTTGCTGGAGAGCGAGTTCACATCGAGCAGGTCGGGTCGTCGCGCCCAGGTGCGTCCCAGCGACTGCATCCGCCGCCAGCGCGCGATTTCGGCGTGGTTGCCCGAAAGCAGGACCGCCGGTACGGCGCCGTACTCGTGCTCCACCGGGCGCGTGTAATGCGGGCAGTCCAGTAACCCACTTTCGAAGCTGTCCTGCACCGCTGATTCGGCATCGTTGAGCACGCCATCGAGCAGCCGCGCCACGGCATCGACGACGACCGCCGCCGCAAGCTCTCCGCCCGAGAGCACGTAATCGCCGATCGAAATCTCCTCGTCGACCTCCGCGGCGATCAAACGCTCGTCGACGCCCTCGTAGCGGCCGCACAGCAGCACAAGCCTCTCGAGCCCGGCCAGTTCGCGCACTTTGGCCTGGGTCAGCGGGCGGCCCTGCGGACTCATGTAGACCACACGAGCCGGCCGCGCGTCCGCGTCGCGCGCCGCGCGCAGGCTGGCTCGCAGCGGCTCGATCAGCATGACCATGCCCGGCCCGCCGCCGAACGGACGGTCGTCGACGCGACGGTAGTTACCGGTCGCGTAGTCGCGCGGGTTCCAGCCGTGCACCGACAGCAGGCCGCGCTCGTGCGCGCGCCCGACCACGCCGAAACCGGCACAGTGCTCGACGAACTCGGGGAACAGACTGATGACGTCGATGCGCATGGACGGGTCGCTGGGCTGGTGGTCCCGAAAGACCGCAGGCCTGCTAGAACTCCGGATCCCAATCCACCGTGATCAGGCCGGCATCGAAGTCGACCGACGAGACGTATTGCGGCTCGACGAACGGGATCATGCGTTCGCGTTCATCATCTCGCGCTACGAGCACGTCGTTCGCGCCGGTCGAGAACAGGTGCGACACGGTGCCGAGCCCGACTCCCTCGAGGTTGACGACCCGCATGCCTTCCAGGTCGACCCAGTAGTACTCACCTGGTTTCGGCGGCGGCAATGCCGAACGAGGCACGAAAATCTCGGTGCCGCGCATCGCCTCGATCGCATCACGATCCTCGACGCCCGGAAAATTCGCGATCAGGTACTTGCCGGTTTCGCGGCCGCGAATGCCGTGGATCTCCCGCTCGGTGCCTTGCGGCGTACGCAGGACCCACGGCTGGTAGCGGAAGATCGTGAGCCTGGGCTCGGTCCAGGACTCGAGTTTCGCCTCGCCACGAATGCCGAAGGCGCCGAGCACCCTGCCAAGCAGGATGCGGCGCCCCGCATTGTCACTCGAACTCATGGCTGCACCCGCCGATCAACCGGATAACGCGTGCAGCCACTGGCGGCTCAGGCCGCTTCGGCCTGCTCGCCCGACTTCTGGGCCTGCTTGTAGAGATCGGCCACCTTCTCGGTCATCTGCGCGCCGCGCTCGACCCAGTGCTTGACCCGCTCGACGTCCAGTTCGACGCGCTTGTCGTTGCCCGAGGCAACCGGGTTGTAATAACCCAGACGCTCGATGTTGCGGCCGTCACGCGCGCTGCGGCTGTCGGTGACGATGATGTGGTAGAAGGGACGCTTCTTGGCGCCGCCACGGGTCAGGCGAATCTTGACCATTGCTGCTTTCCTGTGTTGCCCAGTCGCCGGAATGGCGAGGTAAGCCGGCAAGTCTAAAGGGTTTCGTTGCCGCCGAAAACCCGTCCGCGCTGGTCGCGGGCGCCGATTGCGCCCGCCTGTCCGCCGACGCTGGGTCGCGCCCTGCCCGGCTCAGTCCTTCGCGGCCCTGCGGCGAGCGGCCGACTCGGCGGCCGCAATGCGCTCTGGTGTCGGCGGATGCGTCGACAGATAGCCGATCACCTCGTCCGAGCCCGCGGGCGACGCCTTGGCAAGCCGTCCCATCACGGTCGCGAACGACCGCGGCGACAGCCCGCGCCGGTCCAGCAGAGCAAACGCGTAGGCATCGGCTTCGCGTTCGTGCCCCCGCGAAAACCCGTTGCTGAGCAGCGTCGCCGGGATCGAAACCGCGAGCGACGAGCCCGATGCATCTCCCAGCAGCAGGCCGGCCAGAACAAACACGCCGGAACTCTCGAGGGCCTGCCGCATGCCGTGGTGGTGCACATGGTGACCAGCCTCGTGAGCGAGGACGGCAAGCACCTCCTCATCCGATTCGGCGAGCGCGACAAGCTCGTCGGTCATGAAGATGCGGCCGTCGGGCAGTGCGAACGCGTTGGGCCCCATGGCGGGCGCATCGACAAACGAAAGCGTCAGTTCCGGAGCCCGCGGCTCGCCTGCCACGAGCGCCCGGAAGCGCTTGTGCAGCCGCTCGCGCCGCTCGGCAGACAGGCGGCTGGGCGCGAACTCGGTCCGCTCGAGCAGTTCGACAACCTGACTGCTCGCGTGGACCTCGACCGTCCGCGGCATCCGCTCGGCAGCGAACCGCGCGGTGGCAGGCAAGCCGAATTGCACGAACGCGACTGTCGCCACCACCGTGGCCGCTGCGGCCGCGACGATGGCAGCGCGCCTTCGCTCAAACCAATCGGCGAGGTCCTCGACCCGGCTCGACCGGCCTGGCAGCCATGCATCGAGCAATGGCGAGTCCGGGCACTCGACGTGGCCATGGCCTGGGCGGCGCAGCAGCCGTGGCGTCGAGCCAAGGCGCGCATTGAGCTCGATCTCCGACACCGGCCACTCGTGCCGGGCTCCGTCGGCGGTCAACAGCTGCAGCGTGCCGGGCGACGGACACGCCAGCCGCACGCTCTGCGGCCGGCTGGCACGCCCGTCGAACCATTGGCCGTGCAGCTCGCTCAAAGGCCGATGTCCATGCCGGTGTCGAGCGCGTCCACGAGTTCAGCGCCGGTTGCGCCGGTTCGGGACTCGGACGCCGCGACGAAGTCGTCGAGGTCGCCGTGCGCGACGAGGCAGAAGTGTTCGGCGCGGTAGCGCGCCAGGCGCACCATCGCCCACGGCACCGCAAGCCCCAGCGTGCAGATGACCGCGACCAGATTGGTCGCGTAGATCCACAGCAGGTCGCGCACCCGGAGCGTCGATTCGAAGCGGTGCGCGATCAGGCGGCTGTTGTTCCACATCAGGTTCGTATAGCGGACGCGCAGGTATACGAGCAGCATGAACATCACGCCGTAGACCGCCAGGAGCCCCGCCGCCATGCTGGCGCTCAGCGCTTCCTTACCGAGCGCGCCGCTCGCGGACAGCATGCCGAAACCGACGCCGAATACGACGAACGCGCCGACGATCGTGCCTGCAGCAATCACATACGGCCCGTAGTACTTGCCGGTCTCGCCCTTGAAGCTGAAGCGCTTGACGCCGTAGCGGTGGCCTTCGACGACGAACTCGTGCTGCCGCCGCTTCATTGCCGGGTACAGCAGCGACAACGTCAGGCCGCTGAGCCAGGTCCACAGCAGGAACGGGCCGTACGCCTCGCCTGCACCGTTGTCGAAGCGGAAGCTCAAACCGCGCCAAGCCGAGTTGCGAGCCCGGAAGCGCATGCTCCAGACCAACAGGGCGGGCATCAGCACGCCGACGGTGAGGATCAGGACCGCGTAGAGCCCGATGGCGAACTGCGCGCTCAGGCCGATCGCGATCACGACCGCGTATGCGATCAGCCGTCCCTTGAGGATGGCGATCGGCGAAGCCAGGTACTCGAAGCTGCTGCCCGCGAGCCGGGTATTGCCGTAGAAGTAGCGCTCGGTGCGCACCTTCGCCCACGCCGAATAGATGCCGAGCGTGACGATGCTCAGCAGCAGGTTGACGAACCAGATGCCGAAGAACTCGCCCGCACGCCCGTGGAACTCGGGACGGTGGCGCACGGTTTGCGGCTCGCTGTAGGCGTACGAATTGAAGTCGCCCGCCGGAGCGGTCGGAATGAGGTCGAGCATGAATTCCCCCTTGAAGCCGCCACGGAGGCGGCAGATCGGTCCTTGACCATTGGTCCGCCGCAGGACTCCCCAGTCCGCCGGTCGCGCCAAGATTAGCCGATCGGGAGAGCTCGCGGCGTCAGCGGAACGGCATGCCCTTGCCGCCCATCATCCCGCGCATCCCGCGCATCAGGCCCTTCATGCCTCCGCCGGACAGCTTGGACATCATCTTTTCCATCTGCTGGTACTGCTTCATCAGCTTGTTGACGTCGGCCGGGGTCATGCCGGAGCCACGCGCGATGCGGGCGCGGCGCGAGCCGTTCAGCAGCGCCGGGTTGCGGCGCTCCTTCTTGGTCATCGAGTTGATGATCGCGACCAGCCGGGGGATTTCCTTGCCGGTGATCTGCTGCTTGAGGTGCTCCGGCACCTGGCCGATGCCGGGCAGCTTGTCCATGAGCCCGTGCAGGCCGCCCATGTTCTGCATCTGCTCGAGCTGGTCCTTCATGTCGTTGAGGTCGAACTTCTTGCCCTTCGCGACCTTCTCGGCGAGCTTCTGGGCCTTGTCCTTGTCGACCTGCTGCTCGACCTGCTCAACCAGCGACAGCACGTCACCCATGTCGAGGATGCGGCTCGCGATGCGATCCGGGTGGAATACGTCGAGGCCGTCGGGCTTCTCGCCGGTGCCGATGAACTTGATCGGCCGGCCGGTGATATAGCGCACGCTCAGCGCGGCGCCGCCCCGGGCATCGCCGTCGGTCTTGGTCAGCACCACACCGGTCAGCGGCAGTGCCTCGCTGAAGTGCTTGGCGGTGACCGCGGCGTCCTGGCCGGTCATCGAGTCGACGACGAACAGCGTCTCGACCGGATTCACCGCGCCGTGCAGCGCCTTGATCTCGGCCATCATCGCTTCGTCGATGCTGGTGCGGCCGGCGGTGTCGACGATCAGCACGTCGACGAACGACTTGCGCGCATCGGCAATCGCGGCGCGCACGATCGCCTCGGGCTCCTGCGAGGCGTCGGACGGGAAGTAGATGACGTCGACCTGCTGCGCGAGCGTGCGCAGCTGCTCGATCGCGGCCGGGCGGTAGACGTCGGCCGAGACCACCATGACCTTCTTCTTGCGACGCTCGCGCAGGTGCTTGGCGAGCTTGGCGACCGTCGTCGTCTTGCCCGCGCCCTGCAGGCCAGCCATGAGGATCACGGCCGGCGCGGGCACATTGAGGTTCAGATCGCTCGTCTGCGCGCCCATGACGGTCGTGAGCTCGTCGCGGACGATCTTGATCAGCGCCTGGCCGGGCGTGAGCGACTTCAGCACTTCCTGGCCGACCGCGCGCACCTTGATGCGCTCGATCAGCGCCTGGACCACCGGCAGCGCGACGTCGGCCTCGAGCAGCGCGATTCGCACCTCACGCAGCGACTCGCGGATGTTGTCCTCGCTCAGGCGGCCGCGACCGCGCAGACGCTCGATCGTGCCGGAAAGGCGCTGGGTCAGGGATTCGAACATGCGGATGCAACCTGCCGGGAAGCCAAAAAGCGGTCGGCGATTATAGCTTGGCGGGTTCCGCGCCCGGCCTGAACCACTGCCTCGGCGCGCAGGCGCTATGCGACACTTCGCCGATGACAATCGTTCTCATCGCCGTCGCGCTGTACCTCGTGTCGACCGCCCTGCTCGTGCGTGCCCTCGCCCACGGCCGGCCGGTCGCGTCCTGGGGCTGGCTCGTCCTGGGCCTGTCGGCTACGGCGATACACGGCCTGGTCCACGTGCTGGCCTGGCACCGGACCGGACTGCCGGACATGCACTTTTTCTCGGCGTTGTCGCTGGTCGGGTTCGGCATGGCCCTGCTGACGGCGCTGGTCGGGCGGTTCGGCCGGATGGCGGCGCTCGGCGTCGTCGTGTTCCCCATCGCGGCGGCCACGCTGGCCGGCTATCTCGCGTACGGCCCGCGCACGGCGGCGGTACTGGACTGGCCGTTGCAGCTGCATGCGTGGCTGGCATTGCTCGCCTACGCGACGCTGGCGATCGCCGCGCTGATCGCGCTGATGCTCTGGGCGCAGGAGCGCGCGATGCGCCGGCGCGAGTTCCACCGCTGGCTGCGTGCACTTCCGCCTCTGGTGGATCTGGAATCGCTGCTGTTCCGCACGATCGGGACGGGCTTCGTGCTGCTGACCGCGACGCTGCTGACTGGCGCGGTGTTCGTCGAAAACCTGTTCGCCCAGCACCTGATCCACAAGACCGTGCTCAGCGTGCTGTCGTGGCTTGCGTTCGGCGCGCTGCTGCTGGGCCGCGCGCGTTACGGATGGCGCGGGGCGATCGCCGTGCGCTGGACGCTGTCGGCGACCGCGCTGCTCGTCCTCGCGTATTTCGGCAGCAAGTTCGTGCTCGAACTCGTGCTGGGCCGCGTCTGACCCCGAGCTGCGCAGTCTGCCGTTCTACTTATCGTTGCCGCTTGCCGGCAACCGGTCGAGACAACGGGCAGCCGCGTCGTCCGGCAGTGCGGCGGAGAAAAGAAAACCCTGCGCCTCGCGACAGCCGAGTTCGCAGAGCTCGTCGGCCTGCTCTCGGGTCTCCACGCCTTCAGCCACGATGTGCAGGCCGAGGCTGTGCCCGAGCCCAATGATCGACTGGATGATCGCGCGGGCGCTGTCGTCGTTCGCACCGCCGAGGTCGGCAATGAAACTGCGATCGATCTTGAGCGTCGTGACCGGTAGCCGGCCGAGGTAGGCCAGCGACGAGTAGCCGATGCCGAAGTCATCGATGGCGATATGCAACCCCGGTGCGGCCGCAATCAGACGGTCGAGCGCCTGCGAGGCCTGCTCGATGTCGCGCATCAGCGAGCTTTCGGTGATCTCGATTTCGATCCCGTCGGCGAGGTCGCGGGCCTCATGCAGGATGTCCTCGAGCTGCGAAATCATCTTTCCGCTCTGCAGCGCCTGGGCGTCGAGGTTCACTGACACCCGGCAGTCCGGGTGCGTCATCCGCCACTGGCGCAGGTTGGCCAGCGCGTGGCGCAGCCCACCCAGGTCGATCTGCCCGATCACGCCGCCGTGCTGGGCCAGGCCGAGGAACTGCCCTGGCAGCAGCAGGCCGCGCTTGGGGTGGTTCCAGCGCGCCAGCGCCTCGAAGCCGATGACCTTCATCGACGGTAATGACACGCGCGGCTGGTAGTGCGGCCGAATCTCGTCGCGCTCGAGCGCAAGCCGCAGCTCGTGACGTAGACGCAGCGATTCGCGGCTGGCGTGAGTCATCGACGGAGTAAAGAAAGCAAAGCGGTTCCGGCCCTCGCTCTTGGCCGAATACATCGCCGCGTCGGCCTGGCGCAGCAGGCTTTCGGCATCGATCGCATCGTCGGGGTAGATCGCCACACCGACGCTGAGCCGCAGTGCGAACGTGAGCCCGCGCAGTTCGACCGGCTCAGCCATCGCCGCGAACAGGCGCTCGATGAGCTGCGACAGCATCGCGAAATCATCGACATCGACGACGACGACGAACTCGTCGCCGCCGAGGCGCGCAACGATGTCGCCCGCCCTCATCGTCGTCGTCAGCCGTGCGGCGAGTGCGGTCAGGATTTCGTCACCAACCGAATGTCCGTAACTGTCGTTGACCAGTTTGAAGTCGTCGAGGTCGATCAGGATGACCGCCAGCCGCCGGTCTTCGCGCTGCACGCGGGCGAGCGAAAGCGCGAGGCGCTCATGCAGAAAGCGCCGGTTTCCGAGCCCGGTCAGCGGGTCGTGGAACGCGAGCCGCGTGAGCCGGTCGGCCATCTCACGCGATCGGAAGGCGTTGGCGAACATCTGGCCGACCAGCCGCAGGCCGAGCAGGATGTCAGACGGCCAATGGCGTTGCCGGCGGACCGAGTCGAACCCGATAAAGCCGTCGGGCAGCGCCGCGTCGCCGAACGGCACCAATACCACCGAGCGGATGCCTTCGCGGGTGAACTCGGCGCGCTCGGTGGCCGCCTCATCGGGCAGCTGCTCGACGACCGGCACATGCACTTCGCGCCCCGCGAGCAGTTCCTGCATCAGCCAGGGAAAGTGCGTGACCGGGATGTCCTGCAGGTTCGAGGCTTCGCGGCTGACGCCTTCCTCGACCCACTCATGTGTATTGGAATGGGTGGTGCGTTCGACATTGAAGCGAAACAGGTAGGCGCGATCGACCGCGAACAGCTGGCCGATCCGCCCGAGCGCCTGTTCGATCAGCGCGTCGATCTGCGCGGGCGACGCGTGGATCAGCTCGGTCGACAGCGACGCGATGAGGCGCTCGAAGACCAGACGCTGCTCGAGGCGCTCGCGGTAATGGGGCTCGAAGTCGATGTCGGCGAGATCGACACGGTGGCCTGCAGCATCGGACGGGCGTGCTTCGATCCATACCGCCAGGGGCTGTCCTTCGACGGAGCTGGCGTCGATGCGCAGGCGGCCGCCCGGCACGCTGCGTGCGGCCGCAAGCAACCGCTGCAGCGCGACTTCGTCCAGAGCGGGGACGAGTGCGGCGAGCGAGGCCGGCGGCGAGCCATCACCGGACACGCCGAGCACCCGACCGTGGCCATCGACCCGCAGGCGCAGGCGATAACGGGGTTCGGGGGCAGACTGGTTGCCACACGGCAGGGCCGCGGCCTCGGGTAAACGCTGCATCGTCCGGCTCCGCTCCCCACTCGGCCGCGTGATGAACGGACAGAATGTTCAGCGAACCCGCGAAAAGCAAGGCCGAGTGTCGCGATGTTGAAACACACTGACCCGTACGGCAGGGCCGCGGGGCTCAGGTGGCGACTTCGAGCGCCTCGGACAGCCGCTCGACCGCGACGACCTCCATCTCCCCGATCCGCTTCGTTTTAGGCGCATTGCCTTTGGGCACGATGGCGCGCTTGAAGCCGTGTGTCGCGGCTTCCTTGAGCCGCTCCTCGCCATTCGGCACCGGGCGGATTTCGCCGGACAGGCCGACTTCGCCGAACGCAACGGTCTGCTCGGCGAGCGGCCGGTCGCGCAGCGACGACAGCACGGCGAGCAGCAGCGGCAGGTCGACGGCGGTCTCCTGCACGCGGATGCCGCCGACCACGTTGACGAACACGTCCTGGTCGCCGACGCCCACGCCGCCGTGCCGATGCAGCACGGCGAGCAGCATCGCGAGGCGGTTGCCCTCCATGCCGACCGCGACGCGGCGCGGGTTGGACAGCGGCGAAACGTCGACCAGCGCCTGCACTTCGACCAGCAGCGGACGCGTGCCTTCGCGCGTGACCATCACGCAGCTGCCCGGCTGCGGCTCGCGACTGCCGGACAGAAAGATCGCCGAGGGATTCGGGACTTCCTTGAGCCCCTTGTCGCTCATCGCGAACACGCCGAGCTCGTTGACCGCGCCGAAGCGGTTCTTGAACGCGCGCAGCACGCGGAAGCGGCTGCCGGACTCGCCTTCGAAATACAGCACCGCATCGACCATGTGTTCGAGCACGCGCGGGCCGGCGATACCGCCTTCCTTGGTTACGTGCCCGACCAGGAACACTGCGGTGCCGGTCTCCTTGGCATAGCGAACGAGCCGGGCGGCGCTCTCGCGCACCTGGCTTACCGAGCCTGGCGCGGCGCTGAGCTGCTCGGTCCAGAGCGTCTGTACCGAGTCGGCCACGATCAGGCCGGGGCGCATGCGCGATGCATGTTCGAGGATGCGCTCGATGCCGGTCTCGGCCAACGCATGCACGCCATCGAGCGGCAGACCGAGCCGAAGGCCGCGACCCGCGACCTGCGCGAGCGATTCCTCACCGGTGACGTAGAGCCCCGGCATCGTCGACGCCATCTTCGTGACCGCCTGCAACAGCAGCGTGGACTTGCCGATGCCGGGGTCGCCGCCGACCAGCACGACCGAGCCGTGCACGAGGCCGCCGCCCAGCACGCGGTCGAACTCGCCGATGCCGGTGCTGACGCGCGCCTCGTCGGCGTGTTGCACATCCTTGAGCGCGGTGACGGTTGGCGCATCGGCCTTGCCGGCCCAACCGCTGCGACGCGTGGCCGCGACGCTGCTCTTGCCGCCGGCGGACGAGGCGGGCTCGATGACGAACTCGCTGAGCGTGTTCCAGGCGGTGCACTCGGCACACTGGCCCTGCCACTTGTTGTGGTCAGCGCCGCATTCGGAGCAGACGTATGCGGTGCGGGCTTTGGAGGCGGACTTGCTTGCGGTGGCCATGGGCAGCGACAACAGGGCGGGCCGTCACTGTAGACGGCCCGCATCGCAAGCGCTAAGACCTCCAGCGGCGGGCGCTGCGGTCGCGTTCGGCGGGCGCCGTCGCGCTCGACCGTGCCTGCCGCGTTCGCGTCACAGGCGCATCAGCCTGCGAGTCGCTCCCAGAGCCAGAATGCGGCCAGCGCGGCGATCGCAAGCGACAGCAACGGCATCACCGCTTTCGCATACCAGCGCTTGTCGCGTACGGCCACGAGCACCGGCAGTGCGGCGGCCACAACCGCGATCTGCCCCAGTTCTACGCCGACGTTGAACCCGAGCAGCGCCGACAGCCGTGCGCCG
Organism: Lysobacter korlensis; assembly: GCF_042434515.1. Classification (NCBI taxonomy): domain Bacteria; kingdom Pseudomonadati; phylum Pseudomonadota; class Gammaproteobacteria; order Lysobacterales; family Lysobacteraceae; genus Lysobacter; species Lysobacter korlensis. The sequence goes on along the minus strand of NZ_JBHLTG010000003.1, from coordinate 349,884 downwards.
TCGGGCAGCCCCAGCTCGCCAAGCGCGCCTGCGAAACCGAAGCCGTGGATCAGGCCGAATGCGAAGCCCACCAGCCACAGCCGGCGCGTGATCAGTGGGCGCACGTTGTTGAGCGCGGCGAGCACCACGCTTGCGGCGATCGCGGCTTCGACCCACTTCGATGCCGGCGTAACCCAGCCCAGCGCGGCCAGGCTCAATGTGATCGAGTGCGCCGCTGTGAATGCCGTGACGATGCCGAGCACATGCCCGACGCTGCGGCGCCAGTCGCGCACCGGCTGCCAGTCCCCGCGCTCGCGCAGCAGCGCGGCCGGCAGCAGCAGCGACAGCAGGAACGCCAGGTGGTCGTAGCCGATCAGGATGTGGTGCACGCCCTCGCGCAGGTAGTCGACCCAACCGCTGCTGCGCTCGAGGTTGACGTCGAATACCACGGGCTTGCCACGCGCGATCGCCGCGGTGGCGCGGTCACCACGACGCAGCGTGACCAGCGCACGGTGCTGCGGGTCGCGATCGCGCAGCAGGTTGTAATCCAGCTGCAGGGCACCGCCCCCCGGGCAGTGCGCTTCGAGTTGCACCGTCGCGTACGCCCCGTCGTCGTACTGGCGGGTCGCCAGGCCCGTCGGTGAAAGGTCGCAGACCTTGCCTCCGCTCGACAGCACTACCCCGCCCTGCACAAGACGCTCGATCGCCTCGCGGGCATCGAGCAGCTCGCCCCAGGTCACGCGTTCGTCGCGGTCGCGGTCCACCGGCAGCGTGAGCGCGAGGTCGCGGACGGCGACGTCGAGCTCGACGCGGACCGGGCCGTCGCCCGCGGGGGCTTCGATGTCCAGATGCGACACGGACACGTTGTGCGCGTGTGCCATGGGCACGAGTGCGAGCAGCAGCAGGCTAGCGGCGATGGATCGGAATATGCGCATCATCGCGACGCCACCTGCAGCGGCGACAGTTCCAGCCCCTGCTCGCCCGCCCATGCTTCGACCGTGCGCAGTGCCTGCGGCTGCCCGGCCGCATGTGCGGCGCGGCGCAGCAGGTCCACGTCCTCGTGGTCACGCTGCTCGGCGAAGTTGTGCTGCGCGAGCGGCAGCGCTGCGGCTGCATCGTTACGCACCACAAGCAGGTACTCGGCCTCGTCGCGCAGGTCCGGCTCTGCGCCGAGCCTGCGCGTCAGCGCGAAGCGGCGTTCTAGAGCGCTTGCAAGCCGGGCAGCATCGGGCTTGTCACTGGCATGGGCCGCGAGCGCGCGCTCCAGCAGCAGGTGATCACTGACCGGCGCGTCGGCAAGCAGCGCGTAGGCCTCGGCGGGGCGCCCGGTACTCCTCAGGTGGCGCGACATCGCGGCGAGCGTGCGTACGTCGCGCGGATCGAGCGCCAGCGCGCGGCGGAACCATGCGTCAGCCTCAGCTCCGCCGCTACGCGATGCAACTTCGGCGCGCATTACCAGGGCGTGCCGCCGCGTGTCGGCGTCGGCAGGCGCTCGGGAAAACCAATGATCGAGCAGCTTTGCTGCGCCGGCGTAATCGCCGCGGCGCAGCCCGAGTGCGGCAACACAGAGCAGCCCGGCATCCGAGTCGATGCCGATCGCAAGTGAGGTGCAGTCACGGCGCGCGCCCTTGAGATCGCCCTGCACCAGTCGGATCTGCGCGCGCGAAAGGCGCGCATCCGCATCGCGCGAGTCCAGCTCGATCGCGCGGTCGAGCAGCGCAAGCGCGCTCGCGAAGTCGTGTCGGTATTGGGCGGCGTACGCTTGGGCGCGTAGCGACGCGGGAGTGCGACGCGCCTCGGGAATCCGGGCCAGCATCGCGTCGGCGCGTGCGACCAGACGCGCATCGCCCGAGCGCGCCGCGGTCTCAAGCAACTCTTGCGCAGCGGCCGCGGAAGGGGGTTGCCCGCCCCGCGGCATCAGCGCCGCGTAGCCCTTGGGGAGCGTCTCGACCACCGCAGCGCGATCGGTCGGCACCACGGCGGGTGGGCGCTGGGCCAGCCCACACAGCGGAAACAGTAACAGCAGTAATGCGATGGACCATCGCGTCATCGCGCACGCCTCTCGTAGGAAACCCGGCGACAGGACGTCGCCGGGTCATTTCATCTACTACTTCAAACGCCAGGGCCCTTTTCAAGCCAGCCCTGTGAGTTACAACGGTAGCGGTCCGGAAAACGGGCCGCTGCCGCTGCTATCGGCGCGTTGATCAGCCGCCGGCGGGGTTGTTGTCGATGTCATCCTCATCGCGTGCCTCGTTCGGCGAACCCGGAAGCGGCGTGTTGAGGTACGGGAACTTGTCCTGGAACTGGGTTGCAGTTACGAGCGCACCGTCGGTGTACGGCAGGGTCCGGGACGGAGCCTGCTCATCGGTCAGCAATGCGCCCATCAGGACGCGCAGCTCGATGTCCACCACGTCATCGCCCGGACGACGGCCGTTCGGGAAGCCTGCGGTGTCACCTGCGATCACGCCCAGCGAATCCTGCTGGCTGGCCGGAACCGGAGCGATCGAGGTGTTGAGGCGCATCATCTCGGCCGGCACCACGGATTCGGGCTTGTTGAGGCCCGGAATACCGGTCAGGAACACGGCCACGAGGTCCGTACGCGGGAACACATTCGGGGCCTTCACCGGGAACAGCGTTTCGATCAGCTTCGGCAGGGTCGGGAACTGCACGTACTTCGCGAAGAGGCTCGCATCGCGGCGCGGGCTGACCGAGTTGAACTTGTCCTTGTCAGGCATGCCGATCACGACTTCGTTGACCAGCGGGTTGCCCAGGCGCGACACCTGCTTGTAGCTCACGCCCTTGCCCTCGTTCTTCTTCAGGCTGGCCGTCGTCCACGCACCGATGATCGGGCTGCCACTCGTGGTGAGGCAGGCGATCGGCACTTCCAGTGCAATCGTGGTGATGTTCGAGTCGTCGAGCACATTGCGCTCGCCATCACGCGGCTGCACCGGATCGTAATTGATCAGGTCGAAGATCTCGCCGACATTGACAACGAAGCTTTCCTTGCGCTGACCGACAAACACGCGCGACTCGCCCGCGCAGCCTTCGATCGCCACCGGGTAGATGTGGTTTCTCGCGTAGGTCTCGTAGTCGGGGACGATGGACTTCTGGCCAATGTTATCGATCGGCTTGTAGAAGAAGTTCTTGCCGTTCGCCAGGTTCCTGGCGAGGGTGACCTTGCCCTTGTGCACACTCGCGAATGCGTAGGACTCGACGCGGTTCTGGGTCGGCTCCGGCTCGGCGTCGCCGCCGAACTGGCCGATGTTGATGATCGGTACGGCAATGTCCTTGCCGCCCACCGGCACCGTGAGGCCGCGGTAGTTGTTCGAGAAACGGAAATGGAACGACGTATCCGAATAGGCGTCGCCGTTGCTGTCGACGTGGATGCTGTACAGCCCCTCCTCGTTCAACGGATAGTAGATCGGGCCGCCCCACGGCTCCTGGAACGGCCGGAAGTTCGCGATCAGCGTGACATAGTTTTCGCGACCCGCCTCGTAGCTGCGGAACATATAAAGGTCCGTGTTATCCACGGTCGGCATTTCGCTGATCTTCGGAGCTTCACGATGGCTCGAACCGATTGCGGCGCCGCCGATTACAAGACCGGCAAGCGCAACGGCTATGGCAGTGCGTTTCATGGGTAATACTCCTTGTTTTTTCGAATGCGGGGGCATCCGGTGGGGGAACAGACCCAGAGGAAAAACAAGCACAACCGCTTCGATAAAAGCGGTCACCTGGCGCCCGTTCAACAAGAAGCTACGTGCTAAGCCGTTGCGCGGATGCGATGAAAGACGCGACCGTAACGAATATTTCGTCATTATTTTCGCGATCAGGACTTTGATCTCGAGCGCAACGCGTGTTTTGCGGCCGATTTAGCGAAACCTTTCGAAGCTTGAGATTCCAGTTTGTAGGAATTTTTCTGAGTTCGGCGCCATGACCGGCGCAAGCATTCGATGGCGCTCACCACCACAAGCGTGGTTCGTGTGCTTCAACGTTGATGATGGACGTGCCCTCAAGACGTACTTGCAACCAAGACCGTGCCGGCGCGACGAGCACGCTTCAGCTAAAGCCCGGTGCCGGCCCATCACTCCGGCATGTCATCAACACGAATGCGGAAAACCGCTTCGAAGCGCTCACCAGGCGCAAGCACGCGCAGGCCTTCACCACTGATCAGCGCATTGGCGGGCGCCGTCATCGGCTCGAGCGAAATATGGTCGTGGCTTGAGGGCGCGTAGATCTGCGCATATGGAAAGCCACGGAGGAAGTCGACGCTGACGCGGCGGCCATTGCCAGCGATCGACATCGTGGCCGGCTCGGATTCGAATGCGAACCCGTGGTCGAACTCCAAATCACCCAGCGGGCCGTCATGGCCGGCAAACGGCTTGCGATCGCCAACCGGCAGCAGACGCTCGTCGAGCACGATCACCTGCATCTGCGGTAGCACGAGGTGCCAGTCGCGGCGCGACAGGCCGGGCACGGCGATGTATGGATGGAAGCCGAAGCTCACCGGGACCGAGTCTTTACCGGACGCGATGACCGCCGTGGTGACCGTCAGCCCCTGCCCGTCCAGCGAGGCCGTGATCTCGACCTGATGCTCGTACGGAAACACCTCGAGCAGTTCCGGGCGGTTCCAGTCCAAGCGACTGGCGAGGCTTGTTTCGCTGGCGTCGAGTTGCTGCCACGTCAGTCGCGCCCACGGCACGCCGTGGATGATGATGTCGTTCCAGTCACGCTGGAGCAGCGGCGATTCCGGATCGAGATCGACCTTGCGACCGGCTGCGCGATATTCCGAACCGCTCAACCGGTTGGCCCATGGATGGTTCAACGGTATGCCGATCGACTTGCCGGTCGTGGTCGCGGCTTCGAACTCGTCGACGAGCCTGAGGATCTCCTCGCCCCGGTGCGTCAGCGAAACACCGAGCATTCCGCGCTCGGGCAGGAACGTCGCGGCAAAGTCGCCCGCCGACATGGTGTGCGCACGTTCGTCGATCATTCCGCCTCCTGCGCCGGTACGAGCACGCGCCCGTTCTGCCCGGCCTGTCCATAGCGCTCCACTACTTCGCGTCCGACGCGCTCGGCCTCGCCGTCACGGCACAGCGCCACGCAGGCGCCACCGAATCCGGCGCCGGTAAGCCGCGCCCCGTGAACCGCCGGGTGCTGCTGCAGCAGGTCCACCAGCATGTCGAGCGGCGGCACCGAGACCTCGTAGTCATCACGCAGGCTCGCGTGCGAGGCATTCATGAGGCGGCCGAACTCCTCGGCCTCGATTCCTTCAATTGCCCGCAGCACGCGCGCGTTTTCGCTCACCACGTGCCGGGTCCGTTGGCGCAGCGGCTCGGGCAGGGACTCGACCGCTGCCACGTCCTCGACGTCGCGCAGCGATGCAACGCCGAGCTGCTGCGCGGCACGCTCGCATTCGTCCCTGCGCTGGTTGTACGCGCTGGCGGCCAGCGAGCGGCTCAGGCCCGAGTCGACGACGAGCAGCTCGGTTGCAGGCGGCATCGACAGCACGCGCCGCTCCAGGCTGCGCGTGTCGAGAAACAGCATGTGACGCTGATCGGCGAGGCTGGACGCCATCTGGTCCATGATTCCGCAGTTGACGCCCGCGTAATCGATTTCGGCCCGCTGCGCGAGCTGGGCGATGCGCACGTCGTCAATCGACAGGCCGAGCAGCTCACGCAGCGCGCGCAGCATCGCGACCTCGAGCGCGGCGCTGGACGACAGCCCGACGCCCATCGGCACTTTCGAGTCCACATGGATGTCGAGCCCCGGCACGTCCGCGCCCTGCTCTGCCACGCCGCGGATGCAGCCGTAGAGATAGGACGCGAAATGCTCGGACGGACCCTGGTCCAGCGTGAAGCGCGCCTCGCAGTCCAGCGTTTCCGCGCGGACGACGAAGGTATCCGTGCCGTTGGGCCGGATTGCCACCGTCGTGCGCTGTGGAATCGCGGTGGGCAGCACGAAGCCGTCGTTGTAGTCGGTGTGCTCGCCGAGCAGGTTCACCCGGCCCGGGGCATCGGCGGTCACTGCCGGGGCTGCGCCAAACAGCGCTTCGAATTGGCTCATGGGGTATCGATGTCCACGTCGATCTGCTGCAGTTCGCGCGCCTTGTCCTCAGGCAGCGCGTCCATCGCGAACCAGCCGGCCGCGAGCTCGGTGCCCGCGAGGTACTTCAGTCGCTCGCGCGTGCGGTACGGCGGATAGAACTCGGCGTGCAGGTGCGATTCGGGGTGCGGCTGGCCGTCCGTGGGTGCCTGGTACCACGCCATCAGATACGGGAAGGGCCGATCCCAGAGGCGGTCGTACTTCATCAGCACGGTCTTCAACGCACGCGCGAGGTCAGCGCGTTGCGCATCGGTCAGGTTGCAGAATGTCGCCACCGGCTCGATCGGCCCGACCCACACCTCGTACGGGTAGCGCGCGCAGGCCGGCACGAACGCCACTGCATGCTCGCCGGTGTAGAGCATGCGCTCGCCGGATTCCATTTCCTTGCGGATGTGGTCCTGCAGCACGCCGCGGCCATGCTTGCGGTGGTACTCGGTCGCCACCTGCTGCATGCGTGCAGGCACCGGCGGCACTTCGGGATACGCATAGAGCTGGCCATGTGGATGGTGCAACGTGACGCCCACCTCGGCGCCGCGGTTCTCGAACGGCAGCACGTAACGGATTCTGTCGTTCTCGGCCAGGCGCGCCGTGCGGTCGGCCCAGACCCGCAGCAGCAACTCGATATGCGCGAGCGAGAGTGCACCGAGCGAAGATTCGCGGTCCTGGGTGAACACCACGACCTCGCACTTGCCGATGCCGGGTGCGGTGTCGACGGCCAGCGCCGGCGCCTCGCCCTCGGCGAGGCTCAGCGACGGAAAGCGGTTGTCGAACACCGCGACGTCCCAGTTGCCGACCGGCAGCTCGGTCGGATTGGCCGGATCGGTCGTGACCGCAAGCGGGTTGTATTCCGGCGGCGGCAGGAACGTGCGGTTCTGCCGGTACGCCGCGTACGTCACCCACTCGTCCCGCAGCGGGTTGCGCCGCAGATGCGGCGTGTGGCCTAGCGGGTCGAGGAACGGGCTGGGCGCCGGCCCGATGCCCTCCAGCGCCTGCAGCGCGTACAACGTCAGTGCACGGCCGTCCGGCTTGGTGAGCTCGAGCCGATCCATCAGGCAGCCCCCGGGATATACATGCGCGACGCCGAAACGCAGCGCGAGATCTCCTCGAGCGGAATCTTCGGCACGCGATCTGCGGTGAGCAGGCCGTTCGCCTCCTGGAAAGTGTCCGCGAACTGCGTGTAGCAGTAGCCGCTGAACAATGCGGTATGCGTGACGACCTCGATCAGGATCTGGAACTTCGTCAGGAACTCTTCTTCGGCCTCGGCCGTCGAGTAGCCCCAGACCTCAGGCACGCCCTCCTGGGGGATCTTCTCGTACGCGATGCCACCGAACTCGGTCAGCACGATCGGCTGGCCGCGGTGCGGGTAGCCATCGAGCGTGAGGATGCGGCCGCCCGGACGACGCCGATCGAATAGCTGCTGCGGGCTGACCTCGGGCCCGTAGCGCTGGCGCAGGTGATCGGAGTCGGCGTCGTAGTCGTGGATGCCGATGACGTCGGTCGCACTGCTTTCCCAGCCGTCGTTGCCGATCACCGGGCGGGTCGGGTCCAGCGTCTTCGTCAGGTGGTACAACGCGGCCACGGCATGCTGCTGGGCGCCGATGTTGGGCAACTCGGGCACGCCCCAGGACTCGTTGAACGGCACCCACATGATCACGCAGGGGTGGCTGTAGTCGCGCTCGATCACCTCGCTCCACTCCTTGATCAATCGCTTGATCGCGGTGCGGGTGAAGCGGTAGGCGGACGGCATCTCTTCCCAGACCAGCAGGCCCAGCTTGTCCGCCCAGTACAGATAGCGCGGGTTTTCGATCTTCTGGTGCTTGCGCACGCCATTGAAGCCCATGGCCTTGGCCAGCTCGACATCGCGCCGCAGCGCGTCGTCGTCGGGGGCCGCCAGCATCGTGTCCGGCCAGTAGCCCTGGTCGAGCACCATCTTGAGCACGTACGGCCGGCCGTTGAGCATCACGCGGTCGCGCAGCACGCTGATCGACCGCAGCGCCGTGTACGACTTGAACTCGTCGATCACCTCGTTGCCGCGCAACAGCCGCACCGTGGCGTCCAGAAGCTGCGGCCGTTCCGGGCTCCAGAGCAGCTCGTTGCGGTAATCGTCGATGCCGGGGTCGGACAGGATGATGCGCCGGTCCGCCTCGGAGTCGATGACCCGGTAGCGATCGTGCGCCAGCACCCGGTCCCGATGACTGATCACCACCTCGACCGACAGGTCATCCGCGGGATCGCCGACCACGCGGGCCTCGAACGTCAGCGCGAAACCCTCGACGTGCGGCGTCCAGCGGATCTTCTGCAGATACGTGCACGAGACACGTTCCAGCCAGACGGTCTGCCAGATGCCGGACGTGCGCGGGTACCAGATCGAATGCGGCTCGAGCTGCCAGTCCTGCTTGCCGCGTGGCTTGGTCAGGTCATGCGGGTCGTCCTCGACGAACACCGTCACCACCTGCGGGCCGTCCGGGTTCAGCGCATGCGTGATGTCGGCCGTGAACGGCGTGTGACCGCCCTCGTGGCTCACCACATAGGTGCCGTTGACCCAGACCTTGGCGCGGTAATCCACGGCACCGAAGTGGAGCAGGATGCGTCCACCGGCCGGATCAGCTTCGAATTCACGTTGATACCAGAAGCCCTGGTGGAATCCGCGATCGCCGATTCCGCTGGCTTCGGACTCGACCGGGAACGGCACGTTGATCTGCAACGGCCAGTCATCGATCTCGCGCGGGTGCGAAAACTCCTTCTCGTCGTCGAAGCGGAACTGCCAGGCTCCGTCGAGCGAAACCCAGTGGGCGCGTTGCATCAGCGGGCGCGGATAGGCGCCCGTGGGCGTGTGTGCGGCGGGCACATTACTCGTCATACGGTCGGCTCATATGGTCGGCTTCACACGGAAAAGAAGGCATTCACTCAAGACTTAGGTTTAACCAACCCAGCGAGAGCACCATGTCAAAGGAAACGGATGAGCTGACCGCCACTGAGGTCACGTCTTCGGCCTCGTCCTCCACGAATTTCGATCCTACGGTGGTGGATGGCACGTCAGTCATCCGTAACCAGACGCGCAATCGCACATCGAGCGGTCGCTCCGACTTCCCGATCATCGTTCACTGCCACCTGCGCTGGGACTTCGTGTGGCAGCGCCCGCAGCAGATCTTCTCGCGCCTGGCCGACAACCATCGGATCCTGTTCATCGAGGATCCGGAGATCGCCGACGGCGAGCCGCACCTGGCAATCGACGAAGTGCAGCCGAACATCGTGCGCCTGATCCCGAAGGTGCCGCAGGCGCTCGCGATCAACGCCGACAAGGATGCAGAGATCTTCCTGCCGCTGATCCGCAAGGCGCTGCGCGAGCACCCGCTGTTGGCCGGCCACTTTGACGATCCGGTGCAGTGGTTCTACTCGCCGATGAGTGCCCCGGGCTATCTGGGCCAGTTCGGCGGCCACGGCCTGGTCTACGACTGCATGGACGAACTGGCGAGCTTCCGCTTCGCCCCGCCGGACATCGCCGACCGGGAGCGCTTCGTGATGTCGAAGGCCGACGTGGTCTTTACGGGCGGCTTCCAGCTGTTCGAATCGAAGTCCAAGCACCACAGCAACGTGCACTTCTACGGTTGCGGCGTGGACGTCGAGCATTACGGCAAGGCCCGCCTCGAGGAAACCGAGGTTCCGGCCTCCGTCGCCTCGCTGCCGAAGCCGGTGTTCGGCTACTTCGGCGTCATCGACGAGCGACTGGACTATGAATTGGTCGCCGCGCTCGCCGATCGCTTCCCCGAAGCCTCGGTGGTGATGGCCGGCCCGTTCGCAAAGGTCGACCGCGCCGAGCTGCCGGACCGCCCGAACATCCACTGGCTGGGCCAGCAGAAGTACAGCGACCTGCCGGCGCTCGTGAAGGGGTTCGACGTCTGCCTGATGCCGTTCGCGCTCAACGAGGCGACGAAGTACATCAACCCGACCAAGACGCTCGAGTACATGGCCGGCGGCAAGCCGGTCGTCTCGACCGCGATCGCCGATGTCGTGCGCAACTTCACCCCGATCGTGCAGGTTGCGCGCTCGCCGGAGGAGTTCGTCGACGCCGTCGAACGTGCGTGGCGCTCGCCTGACGCTGGCCTCATTGCCGAAGGCATCGAGCGCGCGTCGGCGGCGACGTGGGACGCGACCGTCGCCTCCATGCGCCGCAACATCCAGGAAGCCGTGTTCGACACCGCTCCCGCCTCCGCTATCGCGCACTGACAGGAAGACCCGATGAAGACTGATGTATTGATCGTAGGCGCCGGTTTCTCCGGGTCCGTCGTGGCCCGCCAGTTGGCCGAGCGCGGCTACGACGTGCTCGTGATCGACAAGCGCGACCACATCGGCGGCAACGCCTATGACCGCACGGATGCGCACGGCGTACTGATCCACCCGTACGGCCCGCATATTTTCCACACCAATGGTGCCCGCATCGCCGAGTACCTGTCGCAGTTCACCGAGTGGCGCGACTACGAGCACCGTGTGCTCGCGAAGGTCGGCGAGAAGCTGGTGCCGATCCCGATCAACATCGACACCGTCAACGAGCTCTACGGCCTCGACCTCAACGAGGACACGATCCAGGCGTTCTACGACTCCGTCCGCGAGCCGCGCGAGAACATCCGCACCAGCGAGGACGTGGTCGTCAACGCCGTCGGCCAGGACCTCTACGAGAAATTCTTCCGCGGCTACACCCGCAAGCAGTGGGGCCTGGATCCGTCGCAGCTGGCGTCTTCGGTGGCCGCGCGCATCCCCACGCGCACGAACCGCGACGATCGCTACTTCACCGACACCTTCCAGAAGATGCCGGCCGAGGGCTACACGAAGATGTTCGAGCGCATGCTCGACCATCCGAACATCCGTGTCGAAACCGGCGTCGATTTCTTCGAGATGCGCGAGAAGGTGCAGTCCGACCACATCGTCTACACCGGTCCGGTCGATGCGTTCTACGCGTACTGCTATGGCCGCCTGCCCTACCGCTCGCTGCGGTTTGAGCACCAGCATCTGCCGGACACGGAGCAGTACCAGTCGGTCGGCACGGTGAACTTCCCAAACGACTACGACTTCACCCGCGTCACCGAGTTCAAGCACCTCACCGGCCAGAAGCACTCCGGCACGTCGCTGGTGCGCGAGTTCCCGCAGGCCGAAGGCGACCCGTACTACCCGGTGCCGCGCCCCGAAAACGAAGTGCTGTTCAAGCGGTACGAAGCACTCGCCCAGCAGGAAAAGGGCGTCACCTTCGTCGGCCGTCTTGCGCAGTACCGCTACTACAACATGGACCAGTGTGTCGGCGCCGCGCTCAAGGCCTCGGAGTACGTGCTCGAGAAGCTCGGCGACAGCGACAGCGACAGCGATGCCGAAGCAGCGCCCGCCGACCTGGTCGCAGTGCGGTCGGGCAGCAGCGCCTCGCAGGCGGCCTCGGCCCCACTGATCAGCTCCAAGCGCTAACCCGGGAGTACCAGCACGCTATGACGGGCCCGAACGAAAACCTGGAACTGTGGGGCGGTGTGGAGTGCACGATCAGCCGGGTGGGTGATCAGTACACCTACCAGCTCGCGCGGAGTGCGCATATCAACCGGGTCGACGACATCGACCGCTTCGCGGAACTGGGAATTCGTGCGATCCGGTATCCGGTGCTGTGGGAACAGATCGCGCCGGACGGTCCGGAGTCCGCGGACTGGTCGTGGCCCGACGAGCGGCTTGGCCGCCTGCGCGAGCTCGGCGTCGAGCCGATCGTCGGGCTCGTCCACCACGGCAGCGGCCCGATCCACACCAGCCTGGTTGACCCGGAGTTTCCGCAGAAGCTGGCGAGCTATGCCGGCGCCGTGGCGGCCCGCTACCCGTGGGTGGAGCACTACACGCCGGTCAATGAGCCGCTGACGACCGCGCGCTTCAGCGGCCTGTACGGCGTGTGGTACCCGCACGGCCGCGACGAGCGCACGTTCAAGGACGCGCTGTTCAACGAGTGCCGTGGCACCGTTCTGGCGATGCGCGCGATCCGCGAGGTCAACCCGAACGCGAAGCTGGTCCAGACCGACGATCTCGGCAAGATCTACAGCACTCCGCTGCTCGCCTACCAGGCCAAGCTCAGCAATGAACTGCGCTGGCTCGGCTGGGACCTCATCTGCGGACGGGTCGACGAGGCCCATCCGCTGTGGTCGTGGCTGATCAGGAAGTGCGGCGCGACGGCGGAGGAAATCCTCTGGTTCCGGGACAACCCGTGCCCGCCGGACATCATCGGCGTCAATTACTACGTCACCAGCGAGCGCTTCCTCGACGAGAACCTCGAGAACTATCCGCTGCCCTACCGCGGCGGCAACCGGCGGCACCGCTATGCCGACATCCACGCGGCGCTGGCGCTCGCCGAGCCTACGGGCGGCATCGGCCCACTGCTGCTGGAAGCATGGCAGCGGTACGGCCTGCCGATCGCGATCACCGAAGCCCACATCGATGCAAAGCGCGAGGACCAGCTGCGCTGGCTCGCCGAGATCTGGGCCGGTGCCGAGCAGGCGCGCGCCCAAGGTGCGGACATCCGGGCGGTGACGGTGTGGGGCCTGCTGGGTCTGTACGACTGGAACTGCCTGCTGACCGAATGCCGTGATTACTACGAATCGGGCGCGTTCGACGTGCGGGGTGGCGTGCCCCGCCCCACCGCGGTCGCCGGGTTGATGAAGCAACTCGCCCGCGGCTCGTTGCCGGACGATCCAGTGCTGTCGGGCTCGGGCTGGTGGTTGCGTCCGGAGCGCTTCGAGGTCCAGCAGCCGGTGTCGCTGCCCCAGCTGACATTCCCGCCGCGGCCGCGAATCGGGGGCAACACCGCACCGATCCTGATCACAGGCGCAACCGGCACGCTGGGGCGCGCATTCGCGCGCATCTGCACCCAGCGCGAGCTCAACTTCCGCCTGCTCTCGCGTGCTGACATGGACATCGCCGATGCCGACTCGGTGGAGCGCGCGTTCGAGAAATACCAGCCGTGGGCCGTCATCAACACGGCCGGCTACGTCCGTGTCGACGAGGCCGAGAAGGACGCCGAGCGCTGCTTCCGCGAGAACACCCACGGCCCGGCGACCCTGGCCGCGGTCTGCGCCCGGCACGGCGTCGGTCTGGTCACGTTCTCGACGGACCTCGTGTTCAACGGCGAACAGGGCGCGCCTTATGTCGAGACCGACACGATCGAGCCGCTGAACGTCTACGGTGAAAGCAAGGCCCGGGCCGAAAAACTCGTGCTGGACCGTCACCCCGACGCGCTTGTGATCCGCACCAGCTCGTTCTTCGGGCCCTGGGACGAGCACAACTTCATCTCGGTCGCCCTCCGTGCCCTTCGCGAGCAACAGCCGTTCGTGGCCTCGCAGGACCTCACGATTTCGCCGACCTATGTGCCCGACCTCGTCGACCATTGCCTCGATCTGTTGATCGATCGCGAAGCCGGCATCTGGCACCTGACGAATGGCGACGCGATCACGTGGGCCGACCTCGCAATGCGTGCGGCGCAACTCGCCGAGGTCGACCCGAGCGGCATCCAGATCTGCCACGACCACCGTCGCCGCCTGCTTGCACGTCGTCCGCGTTTCAGCGCGATGAGCAGCCATCGGGCGTTCGGCATGCCATCGCTCGATGACGCACTGGGCCGGTATTTCACGCACGTGGCATCCCTGATGCCGGAAGCCGCGAACGCGCCGCCGGCGCCAAGCGCCCGGGCGGCCTGACGAAACGCGGGCCGGGGCCTTCGGCCCGGGCCGCACAATTCGCTGAAAGGGGTGTGCGCGTGGCCTTCTGCCGATGGGCGGCAGGTTGCGGCTCAGCAGCGTGATCTGCCGAGCCTGTTGGCTGCCCATCCGCCGCGATGCCCAAGTGCGAACCCGGACGGCCAGCCAGAAAGACAAAAGCCCACGACGTTTCCGTCGCGGGCTTTTGATTGGTGCCGGAAATAGGAATCGAACCTACGACCTACGCATTACGAATGCGCCGCTCTACCGACTGAGCTATTCCGGCGTAACACATTGCGGTGGACCGCAAGGCCGGCCATTGTAGGGGCCGTTCCCAAAAGGGTCAATCAACCAGCTGCAAGCGAAGCTCGCGCGGAAGCGCGAACACCATGTTCTCCGGCTCGCCTTCCAGCTCACCCACTTGAGTCGCGCCAAGTTCGCGCAGCCGGTCGATCACTCCGCGCACCAGCACCTCCGGCGCCGACGCGCCCGCCGTTACGCCGACCCGGACGCGCCCGGCCACCCAAGCGGGATTGATCTCGTCGGCGCCATCGATCAGGTATGCCTCCACGCCGTCGCGCTCGGCCAGCTCGCGCAGGCGGTTCGAGTTCGAGCTGTTGATCGAGCCGACCACCAGCACCAGATCGCAGCGCGAAGCCAGTTCTCGCACCGCGTCCTGACGGTTCTGCGTGGCGTAGCAGATGTCGTCGTTCTTTGGCCCCTGGATCGCGGGGTACTTCTCGCGCAAGGCGGCAATGACGATGCGCGTGTCGTCGACCGACAGCGTCGTCTGCGTGGTGTACGCGAGGTTCTCGGGCTGGGCGACCTCGAGCTCGACCACGTCGTCGGTGTCTTCGACCAGATAGATGCGCCCTTCCCCGCATTCGCGCTGCCACTGGCCCATCGTGCCTTCGACCTCGGGATGCCCCTCGTGACCGATCAGCACCACGTCGCGGCCGGCGCGGCAGTGACGCGCGACCTCGAGGTGCACCTTCGTCACCAGCGGACAGGTCGCGTCGAAGACCTTGAGCCTACGACGGTCGGCTTCAGCGCGTACGGCCTGCGAGACGCCGTGCGCACTGAAGATCACGGTCGCGTCGTCGGGCACCTCGTCGAGCTCCTCCACGAAGATCGCACCGCGTTGCTTGAGGTCGTCGACCACGAAGCGGTTGTGCACGACTTCGTGGCGCACGTAGATCGGCGCGCCGAGCGTTTCGATCGCGCGCTTGACGATCTCGATCGCGCGATCGACACCGGCACAGAAGCCGCGGGGGTTGGCAAGCAGGACGTCCATCGGGCGATTCTACCCCTCCGCGCGCGCCGGGCCTTTCTGCCCGCCAAACAGCCCGAGCACCGCGATGCCGATCGCGCCACCGACGATCGCCATGTCGGCGATGTTGAACGCCGGCCAGTACCAGTCGCGCCAGTGCCACTGGATGAAGTCCACCACGTGGCCGTGGACGACGCGGTCGATCACGTTGCCGATCGCACCGCCGATCACCAGCGCGTACGGCAGCGCTACGCGCCAGTCGTTGCGGGGCGTGCGCGACAGCCACCAGGCGAGCAGCCCGCTGATGATCGCCGCCAGGATCACGAAGAAGTACTTCTGCCAGCCGCCCGCCTCGCTGAGAAAGCTGAACGCGGCGCCGGTGTTGTAGGTGCGGTACCAGTTCCAGATGCCCTCGATCACCGGGATTGCGGTGTACTCGGGCAGCGAAGTGAGCACCCACGCCTTGGTGAGCTGGTCGAGGATGATGACGACGGCCGAGACCAGCAGCCAGATCAGTGCGTTGGGTTTGGGATGGGTCATGTGCATGTGCCTGCAAAGTCGGCCGTAGCCGGAGGCCCGAAGCAGCGGGCCAAAAGGTCGCATTGATCAGGGCGCCGGAACAGGGCGCCTGTATCGCTTGCGCTGACGGAATTCAGCGCTTCGGAGTGACGCCGGTCAGAACCAGCGTCGGTCCTCGCCCGCACCGTCGACGTTCTCGACGCAGCGCGCGCAGAGCGCCGGATGGTTCGGCGCCAGCCCGATGCTCGACTGGTAGTGCCAGCAGCGGGCGCACTTGGCCTTTCCGGTCGGCGACGCGGAAACCGCGATCGTCTGCGGCGTCGTATCGGGCTGAACCGTGACGTCTCCACTGATGAACAGGAAACGCAGTTCGTCTGCGAACGACGCGAGCCAGTCCTGGTCGGCAGCGGACGCACGGAGTGCGATCTCGGCCTCGAGCGCGGCGCCGATCTCGCCCGCCGCGCGCATCGGCTCGAGCACGCGGCTGACCTGCTCGCGCAGGCCGAGCAGCCGGTCGAAGTCGGCGGCCGACAGCGCGGCATCAGCCGGAAGCGCGGCAAGCCCGTCATACCAGGTCGCGAACAGCACATTGCCCGCGCGCTCGCCTTCGGCGGGCGCCGGGAGGTGCTGCCACATCTCGTCGGCGGTGAAGCTCAGCACCGGTGCGATCCAGCGCACGAACGCTTCGGCGATGCGGTACATCGCGCTCTGCGCCGAACGGCGCCCGCGCGAATCTTCGCGCATGGTGTAGAGCCGGTCCTTGGTGATGTCCAGGTACACCGAGCCCAGGTCGACGCTGCAGAAGTTCGACAGCGCCTGCACGATCTCGGCGAAGTCATAGCGCTCGTACGCGGCGGTGATGCGCTGTTGCAGCTCGTGCGCGCGATGCACGATCCAGCGGTCGAGCGCGACCATGTCCTCGAGCGGACGCAGGTCGCGCGCCGGCTCGAAGCCGTGCAGGTTGCCGAGCAGGAAGCGCGCGGTGTTGCGGATGCGGCGGTACGCATCGCCGCTGCGCTTGAGGATCTCGTCGGAGACCGACATCTCGTTGCGGTAATCGGTCGAGGCGATCCACAGGCGCAGCACATCGGCACCCATCTGGTCGATGACCTTCTGCGGCTCGACCACGTTGCCGATCGACTTCGACATCTTCTTGCCCTGCGCATCGACCGTGAAGCCGTGCGTCAGCACCTGCCGGTACGGCGCGACGCCGTCCATCGCGACGCCGGTCAGCAGCGAGGACTGGAACCAGCCGCGGTGCTGGTCGGAGCCTTCGAGGTACAGGTCGGCCGGCTTGTGCAGCCCGTCGTCCGGCCGCTGCGCAAGCACGCATTCGTGGGTGACGCCCGAATCGAACCAGACATCGAGGATGTCGGTGACCTTGTCGTAATCGCCGGCCTCGTCGCCAAGCAGTTCGCTCGCGTCGAGCTCGTACCACGCGTCGACGCCGGCCTGCTCCACGCGCCTGGCGACCTCGCGCATCAGCTCGGCCGAGCGCGGATGCGGCTCGAAGGTGTGCCGGTGGACGAACAGCGCGATCGGCACGCCCCAGGTGCGCTGGCGGCTGATGCACCAGTCCGGACGGCCTTCGACCATGCCGGCGATGCGCGCCTCGCCCCACTCCGGGAACCAGCCGACCTGCCGGATCGCGTTGAGCGCATCGCGACGCAGCCCGGCCTGCTCCATCGAGATGAACCACTGCGGCGTCGCCCGGAATGCCACCGGCGTCTTGTGGCGCCAGCAGTGCGGGTAGCTGTGCTCGAGCGGCGAGGCTGCGAGCAGCAGGCCGAGGCCGCGCACGGCTTCGACGAGCACATCGTTCGCCTTCCAGATGTGCAGGCCGGCGATCTCGGCACCGTTCGCATCGGGCGTGCCCGGCAGGTAGCGACCGCGCGAATCGACCGGGTTCATCTGTGCGGCGCTGTAGCGCTCGATCAGACCGTACTGCTGGCTGACCGCGAAGTCTTCCTGGCCATGGCCGGGCGCGGTGTGCACGGCGCCAGTGCCCTCTTCCGCCGAGACGTGCTCGCCGAGCAGCAGCGGGATGTCGCGCTCGTAGAAAGGATGCGCAAGCACCAGGTTCTCCATCGCCGCGCCCGCGGCGGTGCCGAGCACGCGCACGTCCTCGACGCCGTAGCGCGCGAGTGTCCGTTCCACCAGCGCGCTCGCGAGTACCAGCAGGCGCCGGCCGTTCGGGCCGGCCAGCCCTTCGACCAGCGAGTACTCGAGGTCGGCTCCAATCGAAACCGCGAGGCTTGCCGGCAGCGTCCACGGCGTCGTCGTCCAGATCGGCACGGCGACTTCGGTGCCCGATTCAATGTCGACACCGAACGCCTGCGCCAGCGCCTGCGGATCACGCGCGTGATACGCGACGTCGACCGCCGGCGACTTCTTGTCGGCGTATTCGATCTCGGCCTCGGCCAGCGCCGAGCCGCAATCGAAACACCAGTGCACCGGCTTCGCGCCGCGCACGATGTGGCCGCGCTCGACGATCTTCGCGAGCGAGCGCAGCATGTCGGCTTCGAAGCGGAAATCCATCGTGCGGTAGGGGTTGTCCCAGTCCGCAAGACCGCCGAGGCGCTTGAAATCGCGGCGCTGCAGTTCGATCTGCTCGGCTGCGTACTCGCGGCACTTCTGGCGGAACGCGGCTGCGTCGAGCTTGTCGCCGACCTTGCCGTGCTTTTTCTCGACCGCGACTTCGATCGGCAGGCCGTGGCAGTCCCAGCCCGGCACGTACGGTGCGTCGAAGCCGGCGAGCAGCTTGGACTTCACCACGATGTCCTTGAGCACCTTGTTGACCGCATGGCCGATGTGGATCGTGCCGTTCGCGTACGGCGGGCCGTCGTGCAGCACGAACGATTTCTCGCGCTTGCCAACCTGTTCGCGGACGCGCGCGTACAGCCCTTCGCTTTCCCAGCGCGCGAGCGTCTGCGGCTCGCGCTTGGGCAGGTCGCCACGCATCGGGAAGTCCGTCGCCGGCAGGTGCAGCGTCGCCTTGTACGGATTGTCTTTGGAATCGGTGCCGGACTTGTTGGAATCGTTCACAGCGAGGTCTCAGCCGAACGCGCGGCGTTGATCGTGCATGAGAAGGGCGCGCGCCTGGTCGGCATCGCGGTGCATTTGTGCGGTGAGTGTTTCGAGGTCGGGAAAGCGGGCCTCGTCGCGCAGCTTGGCAACAAACTCCACTTCGATCCGCCGTCCGTAAAGATCGCCGTCGAAGTCGAAGATGTGGGCCTCGAGCAGCGGCTCAACCCCATCCACGGTCGGGCGCGTGCCCAGGCTCACCACGGCCGGCAATGGCCGCTCGGCGATGCCACGCACCCGGCACGCGAAGATGCCCGACAGTGCAGGTGCGCGGCCGGCAAACCGCAGGTTCGCGGTCGGGTAGCCGAGCGTGCGGCCGAGCTGCTGCCCCCGCACGACGCGCCCGGCAATCGCATACGGGCGCCCGAGCATGCGGGCCGCCGCATCGAAGTTGGAGTCGCGCAGCGCCGCACGGATCGCCGTGCTGGATATGCGCTCACCGTCCAGCTGCACAGGCTCGATCGCCCCGGCCGTGAAACCGCGCGACTGCCCGAGCACCTGCAGCGTTGCCAGATCGCCACCGCGGCGGTGGCCGAACACGAAGTCGGGGCCAACCCAGACCTCACGCGCTCGAAGCCGGTCGACCAGCGCCGCGTCGACGAACTGCTCGGCGGTGAGCTGACTCAGCCCGTGGTGGAACCGAAGCAGCCCGACCTGGTCGACGCCGAGGTCGAACAGACCGCACGCTTTGGCTCGTGCGAGCGACAGCCGTGCCGGTGGCTCGCCCCGTGCGAAGAATTCGCGAGGCAGCGGCTCGAAGCTCAGCGCGATGGCGGGCAGGTCGAGCAGGCGCGCACGCGAAACCGTGTGGCGCACCAGCGCCTGGTGCCCGAGGTGCAGGCCATCGAATGCGCCGATGCAGACCACACTGCCGTGCGGGCACCGCGGCCCGCCCTCGACGTCTCGAAACAGCCTGCTCATCCGCGGAAGTATAGCCGCGTGCCCGGTCCCGTCCGTCCGGCGCTCAATGGCGAAGGTGACGCGGCCGCAGTCCGAGTGCGAGCAGCACCGCGCCGTAGGCGCCCGCACCAGCGGCGATGATCAGCAGCACCCAGGCCACGCGCCACAGGTCGGGCAGCGTCATCCACGGTCCTTGGGTGGTCCTGACCCAGCACTCGAACGGGATCACGACGGCCGCCATCGCCGCAAGGCCCGCCGCGATGCGCGTCAGCCACGGCGTCCAGCCCGGCTCGGGGCGGTAGATGCCGTCGCGTCGCAGGTAGCGCCAGAGCAGCGCGGCGTTGACCACGCCGGCCAGCGCGGTGGCCGCAGCGATGCCGACGTGGGCGGCACGGACGTCGAGGTAGTCGAGCGGAAGCACGAACGCGACCGTCAGCGCGACATTGACGGCCACCGTGATTACCGCGGCGCGCATCGGCTTGCGCGTGTCCTGACGCGCGTAGAAAGCCGGCAGCAGCACCTTGCTAAGCATGAATGTGGGAATGCCCAGGCTCATCGCGGTGAGCGCATAACCGACCATGCGAGTGTCCTCCGCGGTGAACTCACCACGACCGAACAGCGCCGCGGTCAGTGGCACCGCCAGCAGCGCGAGGCCTAGCGCAGCGGGCAGCCCGAGCAGCAGCACCACGCGCAGGCCCCAGTCCAGCGAGCGCGAGTAGCCTGCCTCGTCGGCGCCTGCGAAGTGGCGCGACAACTGCGGCAGGATCACCGTGCCGACCGCAACGCCGAACAGGCCCAGCGGCAGTTCGGTGAGTCGGTCCGAGTAGTACAGCCACGCCTGCGCCTCGACCACCAGCATCGACGCGAACATCGTGCCGACGAGCAGGTTCACCTGCGCCACCGAGGACGAGAAGATCGTCGGCAGCATCAGGGTGCGTACGCGCCGCACGCCCTCGTGGCCGAAGTTGAAGCGAAAGCGCGGCCGCACACCGAGCCGGGCGAGCGTCGGCCACAGCACCAGCATCTGCAGCACGCCCGCGGCCAGCACACCCCAGGCCAGCGCCTTCTCGGGCATGTCGAGAAAGCGCGGCAGCACCAGCATCGCGGCGATGATCGCGATGTTGTGCAGCACCGGGGTCAGCGCCGGCACGCCGAAATGGCGGAACGTGTTGAGCACGCCACCGGCGAGCGCCGTCATCGAGATGAAGACGAGGTACGGGAACGTGATCCGCAGCATGTCCGCCGTGATCGCGACGATGCCGTCGTCCCCGGCGTCGGCGAACAGCAGGAACAACCGCGCGATCCACGGTGCCAGCAGCATGCCAAGCGCGGTGACGACGATGACCGCCGCCAGCAGCGCCCCGGCGACGTGGTCGAGCACATCGCGCAGCGCCTCGTCGTCGCCCTTCTGCTTGAGCTCGGAGAGCACCGGCACGAACGCCGACGAGAACGAGCCCTCGGCGAAGATGCGCCGCAGGTAGTTCGGGATGCGGTAGGCCACCACGAACGCGCTCACCGCCGCGCTGGTGCCGAATACATAGGCCTGCAGCGAGTCCCGTGCGTAGCCCGCGATGCGCGAGAGGAACGTCATTGCGCTGAACACGACGGTCGAGCGCAGCATTCCGGCCGCTCTCCTGCGGCCCGGCCCCTGTTTCATGAACACTTCCCTATTTGCTTGGAGTTGACGCAAGCCATTGAGCTAGCCATACTTTTGGGTCTGATTTTCCGCACCCGCATTCCTTACCAGTTTCAACCAATTTTCAGGAACCCACCGTGGCAAACATCAAGTCCGCCAAGAAGCGCGCCAAGCAGGCAGTCGTGCGCAACGCCCGTAACGCCAGTCAGCGTTCGATGCTGCGCACCGCCGTCAAGAAGGTGCTGAAGGCGATCAACGAAAATGACGCCGCCGGTGCCCAGGCCGCTTTCGCGACCGCGCAGCCGATCCTCGATCGCTTCAGCTCGCGTGGCCTGATCCACAAGAACAAGGCTGCACGTCACAAGAGCCGCCTGAACGCCCGCATCCGCGCGCTTCAGACCGCCGCCTGATCCAGGCTGGCAGACGCTCGAAGAAACCCGGCCCCGGCCGGGTTTTTTTGTGGCCGGGCTCAGGCCGACAGTGAATTCGGGGCGCCACGACGCGCTAGACAGATCCAAGGTCGCGGCATACGCGCTGCCGGCGTCACGGTTTCGGGATCGGCCATAGGACGCCACCGGGGGCATTGCGAGCCGCAGGCAACGAGGCGGGCATCCACCCGACCCGCCCGCCTGTACCCGACGTGTATAACGCGCACGCCCCGCAGTGCTCTCAAGGCTTGGCGCATGGCGCCGCCAGCTCCGCGGGGACGACAGCAACACCCTGCCTGTAGCGACAGTGGTAGCGGCGCGGCGCCCGCTCGCACTCGTCCACATACGGGCGGCGCAATACGGCGCCCCAGACACGACTGCCTGCATGGCCTTGCGTCTACCCGTCGCGACTCAGACGCCGTCGCCGGCCGCATTCGCCTCGTCGAGCGCATCCTGACGCTGGCGATCGAAGAACGCCATGACGTCGAGCATGATCGGCCAGGTGCCCTCGCGCCCGATGGCCGACACGAGATACCAGCGATCACTCCAGCCGAGCTCCTCGATGACGGCGCGCGCCGCGTCCTGTTGCTCCTCTTCGAGCAACAGATCGGCCTTGTTGAGCACGAGCCAACGCGGCTTCTTCAGCAACTCCGGGTCGTGCTTTTCGAGCTCGCGTTCGATCGCGCGCACCTGCTCGGCCGGCGTCACGCCTTCCACGCCACCTTCCATCGGGGCGATATCGACGAGGTGCAGCAGCAGCCGGGTGCGCTGGAGGTGGCGCAGGAACTGCGCACCCAGACCTGCGCCGTCGGCCGCGCCCTCGATCAGGCCCGGAATATCGGCAATCACGAAGCTGCGGTGCGCCTCGACACTGACGACGCCGAGGTTCGGGTAGAGCGTGGTGAACGGATAATCGGCGACCTTCGGCGTCGCTGCCGATACCGCGCGGATCAGCGTGCTCTTGCCGGCATTCGGGAAGCCCAGCAGGCCGACGTCGGCGAGCAGCTTCAACTCGAGGCGCAGCTCGCGCTCCTCGCCTGGCAGACCCGGCAAGGCCTTGCGCGGCGAGCGGTTAGTCGAGCTCTTGAAGTGCATGTTGCCGAGGCCGCCCTTGCCGCCGCGCGCGACGAGCAGGCGCTCGCCGTGGCGCGTCAGGTCGCCGATCACTTCGTCGGTCTCGACGTTCATGACGACCGTGCCGACCGGCACCGTGATCGTCAGGTCCTCGCCCGCCTTGCCGTACATCTGTCGGCCCATGCCGTTCTCGCCGCGCTGTGCGCGGAACTGCTTCTGGTGGCGGAAATCGACCAGCGTGTTGAGGTTTTCATCGGCCTGCAGCCAGACGCTGCCACCGTCACCGCCATCGCCGCCGTCCGGCCCGCCCAGCGGAATGAACTTCTCGCGACGGAAACCGACGCAGCCGTTGCCGCCGTTGCCTGCAATGACCTGGATTTCGGCTTCGTCGACGAGTTTCATGGAATTCCGGCTGGTGGTGGATCGGTGGTCGCGAAGCCGGGCCGGCTTTGCGGATTGCTTGCGCAGTTTAACGATGAACAGTGCAGCGGCCGTGGACAGGCCGGCTCCGCTTTGTGCATGAGCGGCAGGCATTCGGGCACCACAAACGAAAAGCCCCGCCGAAGCGGGGCTTCCCGATACAACGGCGTGCGCGCTTATTCGGCGGCGACGACGCTGACGGTGCGGCGCTTGTTGGCGCCCTTGGTCGAGAACTCGACCTTGCCGTCGACCAGCGCGAACAGCGTGTGGTCGCGGCCGAGGCCGACGCCCGAGCCCGGATGGAACTGGGTGCCGCGCTGACGCACGATGATGTTACCGGCTTCGATCGCCTGGCCACCGTAGATCTTCACGCCGAGGTACTTCGGGTTGGAGTCGCGGCCGTTGCGGGTGGAACCTACGCCCTTTTTATGTGCCATGACGGCTGCTCCTTACTTCGCGCCACCGGCGATGCCGGTGATCTGGATTTCGGTGTAGTGCTGACGGTGACCCATCTGCTTGCGGTGGTGCTTGCGGCGACGGAACTTGACGATCTTCACCTTGTCGGCGCGGCCGTGGCCGACGACCGTTGCGCGGACCGTAGCGCCGTTGACGTCGTTGCCCACCTTCACGCCGTCGCTGCCGCCAAGCATGAGAACGTTGTCGAACGTGACTTCGCTGCCGGCTTCGACGTCGAGCAGTTCGACGCGGAGCTTCTCGCCTTCCATCACGCGGTATTGCTTACCGCCGGTGACCAGTACTGCGTACATGACCAGACTTCCTCTGTAGTTATTGTGGTCCTGTCGCCCAGCGGGCAAACAGACGCGGGATTTTAGGCGACCCGGTCCTTGCGGGCAAGTCGGCTGTTCGCGACACACGTCACGGCGCTCGAGCCGGGTTTCCACCGCGTTGACGTCGGCAGTGCTCTAGTCGGGACAGCCAGATGCTTGGCGCCGCCATGGAGACCGACCATGTTCGACCGCATCCTCGAGCACACCCGCCTGCTGGGACTGGACGAGCCGCATGCCCGACGCCTGCTCGGCATGCTGGTTGCGCAGGTGTTCAACCCCGACCGCGGCGGCGCGGCCGGCTTCGTCCAGGCGTTTCGCGACCAGGGCTTGGGCGATGCCGTCGACTCGTGGCTCGGCGCGGGCTCTAATCATCCGCTGGACGGCGAACGCCTCGAGCGTGTGCTCGGAACCGAGACAATCGCGCGGATGGCGGACCGCCTCGGAATGCCAACCGCGAACGTGCGCGCCGCGGCCGCCGCGATGCTTCCCGACGTCATCCATGAACTGAGCGAGCACGGCGACCTGCCCGATAGCGTCGCCGCGATCCCCGACCGCTTCCACGGCTGGTTCGGCGGCACTCAGGAGCATCTGCGCAACGACCTCGGCCACATCGGCGCGGCCGCGCTCGAAGCCGGCGCGGTCGCGCTCGGCGGCAGCGTCGGTGTGGTCGGCGATGCGCACATGGCGGCAGCAGCGAAAGTCATCGACGACGCCAGTCCGGCCGCAGCCCCTGAACCGCTTCCGCCCCCGGTCGATCCGCCCCAGGGCTCCACACCGACTCCAACGCGCGCGGGTCCAGCCCGGCCGATGGCCATCTGGCTGCTGCTGATCGTCGTGCTGCTGGTCGGCTTCGCCATCTTCCGCGGCTGCAGCCGGACTGCCGAGCCCGGGACCACCCTCGGCATGCAGTCAGCCCCGGAGACGCACGATCTCACCGGGTGAGCCAATGCTCGTGAAGGGTTCCGTTCGCGTGGTTTGCCCCCATATCGACGCCTCGCTACGCTCCCCTGTTCGGCCATCGCGCTGCCTGCGTGCCGCGACCGCCGCATCCCCTACGAGATCTCCGGTTCAAGCATGGACATGATCCGCATCCGCGGTGCGCGGACGCACAACCTCAAGAACATCGACCTCGACCTGCCGCGCGACAAGCTGATCGTGATCACCGGGCTGTCCGGTTCGGGCAAGTCGTCGCTCGCGTTCGACACGATCTACGCCGAGGGCCAGCGTCGCTACGTCGAGTCGTTGTCCGCGTACGCCCGGCAGTTCCTGTCGGTGATGGAAAAGCCCGACCTCGACCATATCGAAGGCCTGTCGCCGGCGATCTCGATCGAACAGAAGTCGACCTCGCATAATCCGCGATCGACGGTCGGCACGATCACCGAAATCTACGACTACCTGCGCCTGCTGTATGCGCGCGTCGGCACGCCGCGCTGCCCGCTGCACGCCTACCCGCTCGAGGCGCAGACGGTCAGCCAGATGGTCGACCAGATCGTCGCCTTGGCCTCGAAGGCGGAAACGCAGGAACAGCGTTTCATGCTGCTTGCCCCCGTGGTGCGCGAGCGCAAGGGCGAGCATGTGCAGGTGTTCGAACAGCTGCGTGCGCAGGGCTTCGTGCGCGTCCGTGTCGATGGCGTGGTCCACGAAATCGATGCCGTGCCCCCGCTCGCACTGCGCGTGAAACACACGATCGAGGCGGTGATCGACCGTTTCCGCCCGCGCGAGGACATGAAGCAGCGGCTGGCGGAGTCGCTGGAAACCGCGCTCAAGCTCGGCGACGGCATGGCATCGGTGATGTCACTCGACGATCCGGCGTTGCCGCCGCTGCTGTTCTCGGCGCGATACAGCTGCCCGGTCTGCGATTACTCGCTGCCCGAACTCGAGCCACGCCTGTTCTCGTTCAACTCGCCAGTCGGCGCATGCCCGACCTGCGATGGCCTCGGTGTCGCGCAGTTCTTCGACCCGGCGCGCGTGGTGGTCAATCCCGAGGCCTCGCTCGCGGCCGGCGCGGTGCGCGGCTGGGACCGTCGCAATGCGTACTACTTCCAGCTGATCCAGTCGCTGGCCAAGCACTACGACTTCAAGGTCGATGCGCCGTGGAGCTCGCTCTCCGAGAAGGTGCGCGAAGCGGTGCTGTTCGGCAGTGGCAACGAAGTCATCGCGTTCTCGTACATGAGCGAAGGTGGCACCAAGCACCAGCGCAAGCATCGCTTCGAGGGCATCGTGCCGAACCTCGAACGTCGCTACCGCGAGACCGAATCGTCAGCGGTGCGCGAGGAGCTCAGCAAGTACATCAGCGAACGCGCCTGCACGGAGTGCGGTGGCGCCCGCCTGAACCGCGCCGCGCGCAACGTGTTCGTCGCCGAGCGTCCGCTGTCTGACATCGTGGTGCTGCCGGTCGACGAAGCACTGACGTTCTTCCTGCAGCTCGAACTGCCCGGTTGGCGCGGCGAGATCGCGCTCAAGATCGTCAAGGAAATCGGCGACCGCCTGCGTTTCCTCGTTGACGTGGGTCTGGATTACCTGACGCTCGAGCGCAAGGCCGACTCGCTGTCGGGCGGTGAAGCGCAGCGCATCCGCCTTGCGTCGCAAATCGGTGCAGGCCTGGTCGGCGTCATGTACGTGCTGGACGAGCCGTCGATAGGCCTGCACCAGCGCGACAACGAGCGCCTGCTCGGCACGCTGACGAGGCTGCGCGACCTGGGCAACACCGTCATCGTCGTCGAGCACGACGAGGACGCAATCCGGCTTGCAGACCACATCGTCGACATCGGCCCCGGCGCCGGCGTGCATGGCGGCGAAGTCATCGCGCAGGGGCAGTACGCGGACATCATTGGCGCGCCGCGTTCGCTGACGGGCCAGTACCTCAGCGGCGCACGCAGGATCGAGGTGCCGGCCAAGCGCCACAAGCCCGATCCGAAAACCACATTCCACCTGCGCGGTGCGCGCGGCAACAACCTGAAGAATGTCGACCTGGCGATTCCGGCCGGCCTGCTGACCTGCGTGACCGGCGTGTCGGGCTCGGGCAAGTCGACACTGATCAACGACACGCTGTATCCGATCACCGCGAACGAACTCAACGGTGCGGCGCAACCCGTCGCGCCGCATGATTCGTACGAGAACATCGAGCTGTGGGACAAGGTCGTCGACATCGACCAGTCGCCGATCGGGCGTACGCCGCGCTCGAACCCGGCGACGTACACCGGCCTGTTCACGCCGCTGCGCGAGTTGTTCGCGCAGGTGCCGGAGTCCCGTTCGCGTGGTTATGCGGCCGGGCGTTTCAGCTTCAACGTGCGCGGCGGCCGCTGCGAGGCCTGCCAGGGCGACGGCCTGATCAAGGTCGAGATGCACTTCCTGCCGGACGTGTACGTGCCCTGCGATGTCTGCGGCGGCAAGCGATACAACCGTGAAACGCTGGAGATCCTCTACAAGGGCTACAACATCAACGACGTGCTCGAAATGACCGTCGAGGACGCGCTGACGCTGTTCGAGGCGATCCCGACGATTTCGCGCAAGCTCGAGACATTGATGGATGTCGGCCTGAGCTACATCAAGCTCGGTCAGAGCGCGACCACGCTGTCCGGCGGTGAAGCCCAGCGCGTGAAACTGTCGAAGGAACTCTCGCGCCGTGACACCGGGCGCACGCTGTACATCCTCGATGAGCCCACGACCGGCCTGCACTTCCACGACATCGAGCATCTACTCGCAGTGCTGCACCGGCTTCGCGATGACGGCAATACCGTGGTGGTGATCGAACACAACCTCGATGTCATCAAGACAGCCGACTGGATCATCGACCTCGGCCCCGAGGGCGGGCACCGCGGCGGCACCATCCTCGCGACCGGAACGCCGGAGCAGATCGCGGCGACTCCGCACTCGTATACCGGCCGCTTCCTTGCGCCTTTGCTCGCTCCGGTTGAAGCTAAGCCGGTGCGCAAGAGCGCGAAGAGGAAGAACACGACCGCATGAGCGACCCCACGCCCGCCCCGGCAACCAAGAAGCGCCGACCTGCACCGCGCAAGCGCAAGCCCGCGGCTGAGAAGCCCAAGCCGGACAAGGCGGCCGCGTCCGCGCCCGCAGCGGATGCGGCCCCGACCGTCGTAGCGGAGCCGCTGATACGCGTCCCGCTGACGGTGCGCTGGCGCGACCTGGACGCGTTCAACCACGTCAACAACTCGAAGTACCTGAGCTACCTCGAGGAGGCACGGCTGCGCTGGATGATCACGATGCCCGGCATGGGGCTCGAGGATCACATCGCGCCGGTGGTTGCGGCGTCCAACCTCAACTACCGGCGGCCAATCGGCTGGCCGGGCGAGATCATGGTCGAACTGTTCGTCGAACGGCTCGGTAACACGAGCGTGACGCTCGGCCATCGCATCGTTGATGCGGGCGACAGCGGCGCGCTGTATTGCGACGGCAATGTGGTGATGGTGTGGATCGACCGGGAAGACGGCCGCGCGGCGCCTCTTCCCGACTTCGTCCGGTCCGCCTGCAAGCTGGACGACTGAGCCGGACGGGCCCGCGCGTGCGGGCCTGCTTCAGCCGCCGATCGCACGCACCGGGAAGTTTCCTCGCAGCGTACGGCCGTCTTTCAGATCGAGTTCGACCGTGACGGTGTCGCCCGCCTTCACCGGCGCTCGCGGGTCCATCAGCATCAGGTGCAGGCCGCCGGGTTCCAGTTCGGCCTGCGCTCCGGCCGCGATCGGCAGCTCGGGCACCGCCCGCATGCGGCTGATGCCGCCATCCAGCCGCGTCTCGTGCAGCGACACGTCGGCGAACGACGGGCTGCGTGCAGCGACCACGACGATCGGCGCCGAGCAACTGTTCTCGATGCGCGCGAAGCCCGCCAGCATCGGCATCGAGCCCGGCGGCAGTCGCAGCCAGCCATCTTCGATTTGCGGCGCGCATTCGCGCGCGCAGGCGGACGATGCGACTGCCACGGCAGTGAGCAGGGAAGCAGCCAGCAAGCGTGTCGTCGACATGCCCCTATGATACCGGCTGCCCTTGAATGGAGCTTCCGATGCACGCCTCTGCCCTCGCCCGCCGCGGCGTCGCCGCTTTTTCTTCCTGCTCTGGGTCGAGCCGATGAGCCTGGTCCAGACCTCGTGGCTCGACGACGCCGCCGGCATCGCCGAACTGAGGCTTGCGCGAGCACCGGTGAACGCGCTCGACCCGGAGCTGTGTACCGCGTTGCGCGAGGCGGTCGACTCGTCGGTCGCGAACGGCGCGCGCGCCATCGTGCTGTCGGCCGACCGCCGACCTGACGGCCCGACCGTGTTTTCCGCAGGCCTCGACGTGCCGCTCCTGTTGTCGCTGGGCGACGACCGCGAGCGACTGCGCGCCGCCTGGGAATCGTTCTTCGATGCGGCACGCGCGCTCGCGAGCTGCCCGGTGCCCGTGGTGGCCGCGATCGGTGGGCACGCGCCCGCCGGTGGCTGCGTGCTTGCGCTGTGCTGCGACTACCGGGTGATGGCGACCAGCGCCGACCCGGACAAGCCGCTGCGCATCGGGCTCAACGAGACACAGGTCGGCCTGGCCGTGCCGGAAGGCGTGCAGCGCCTTCTACGCCGCGTGGTGGGTGCATATCGCGCGGAACGGCTGCTGGTCGCGGGCGAAATGGTCGACGGCGCGCATGCGCAGGCGATTGGCCTTGTGGATGCGCTGGTGCCTGCGGACGACGTGACCGGCCATGCAGCCGCCTGGCTGGGCCGGCTGCTCGCGCTGCCGCAGCCGGCAATGTTGCGAACGCGTGCGATCGCGCGGGCAGACGTTTTCGAGGCGATGCAGCCGGAGCACATCGCGCTCGAATCCTTCCTCGACGCGTGGTACGCACCGGCGACGCAGCAGGCGCTGCATGCGCTGGTTGCCCGCCTGCGCAAGTAGCGGGCTCAGATCACCCAGATTTCGACACGCTCGTTGCGGAAACGCGCGCTGCGCCGGTCCGGTGGGGCGAGCGGCCGCTCGGCGCCCAGCCCGTGCGCGGCACGCACGCGCACGCCGCGCCCCTGCAGATAGCCGGTGAGGACGTCGGCGCGGTCGTTGCTGATCAGCGTCGGCACCAGGTCGCCGGCGCCATCGCGGTGGCCGAACGCGATCACGACCACGCGGCGCTCGTGGTAGCGCGGCGAGCGCATCAGCGCATCAGTGCGACCACGCGGTCCAGGTCGTGCTCGGCCAGGCTTTCGAACAGCGAACCAGTCGCGTCGTGGTTGAAGCGCAGGCTCAGCGGCAGCCGCTCGGCTCCGTTGATCAGGCGCCTGCAAGCATCGCTCGCGACGATCGGCGGCGAGGTTGGCGCAGGGCGCAGCATCACTGCGAAATGACCGGCCCGCTCGACCGCCGACTGCGCGGCGCGTATTGACGAGTACAGCGCTAGGCTGCGGCCGAGCGCCGACATCACCTGTCCGCCGAGCGGGTTGTAGCGGCGCAACAACGGGTGGTCCTCGCTGAGGACGTCCACGCGCGTCGGGAGCACTGCGACGACGCCGTCGCTGACTGCCAGCGAACGCACGCCGCGCGGCACGCGCGAGCGCAGCGAAATGATGCCGATCGCCGATGCAGCACGCGCGACTTCGGAGGCCACCTCGCCGCACCTGAGCACTCGTGCGGCCGGCGGTGCGCCATCGAGGACGGCGTCGACGAAGAACTCGCCCGCAGCAGAACGCGCAGATCCGAGCACCGCGCGGAGCGGCCGGTCGGGGCCGCCGAGCTGGCGCCAGTTGGTCATGCGCTTCGAATACACCGAACGCAACTGATCGGCCGATAGCTGGCGGACGGTGCTGGATGCATGCACCGGTACCGCAATGCCATCGACGGCCAATACGAATTCCTGCCCGGTGAGCGCAGATCGCCCAGCTACCAGACCGCATCGATCTCCCGTGTCGTCGGAGCGCGCGCCGTCATCGCGAGTTCGGCCTCGCCTTCGATCAACGCATCGATGCCCGACGCGGTCCCTTGCCCGTGATCTCGACAACCACCGGAAGGCCATCGCGCGTGGCGTGCACCTCGAGAACAGCGCGGTTACGTGACTGGCGCCGAATGTCGTTGTAGCCGATGTCGTGGAGCCACGACTCAACGACGGCGGGCACGAGATTCACCGCCATCGTGTCGGAGCCGCGAACGCGCAGGCGTTCGACCTCGTCGGCCCGTGCATTGGAGGCCTGGGCGAACAGTCCAAGCAGAACTGCGAGCAACACGCGCAGTGTGATCGTGTCGAATTTCCCCTGGATGCGAGCGCGCGCATCTTTGGAAGGCCGAATGACCTCGAAACGACGCTCCATGCGAACTGATGTGACAGTCGCGCAGGTGCACCAATACCCGCGCTCGTTACCAACGCGTCGGAAAGGGCTGGCTTCGCCACGCGCATGCACGCGCGTGGCAGGCATGGCGTCTAGTCGCCGCGCGCGACCGGTCGCTGCGGCTCTTCGAGCCAACCACTCCACGAGCCGGTGAACAGCTTCGCCCCCTGGAACCCTGCGTGCTCCATCGCGAGCAGGTGGTGGCACGCCGTCACGCCCGAGCCGCACATCACCACGACGTCGCGAGGGCGCGCATCGCCGAGCGCGCCACCGAACTCGTCGGCTAGCTCCTGTGCAGGCTTGAAGCGCCCATCGCGCAGGTTCCGCGCATAGGGGCGGTTGATCGCGCCCGGTACATGACCGGCCACGCGGTCCAAGGGCTCGACCTCGCCGCGGAAGCGCTCGGCTGCACGTGCATCCACGAGCGTGCCGCCGCCTGCAAGGTGCTGCTGCACCGCTTCGGCGTCCAGCAGTCGTGCATCGTCGAACCCGGCTTCGTACTCGCTGCGCTGGGGCCGCGGCACCTGCTGATCGAGCGGTAAACCGAGTGCCGCCCAGCGCGCCATGCCGCCATCAAGCACCGCGACGCGCCGGTGCCCGAGCGCGCGCAGCATGAACCACACGCGCGCGGCCGCGAGCGCACCGTCGCCAGCGTCATACGCGACGACCTGATCGCTTGGACGCACGCCCCAGCGCTGCAGGACTTCGCAGAAGCGCTCCGACGAAGGCCACGGATGGCGACCGCCCTCGCCGCGCGCGTGGTCCGAAAGATCACATTCCAGGTCGACGAAACGTGCACCCGGCACGTGGGCTTCGCGATACGCGGCTTCGGCGGCGCCCGCACTGCCCAGCGATGCTCGAGCATCGAGTACGATGACGTCGTCCCGCCCGAGCGCTGCATGCAGTTGCTCGGCGTCTACCAGCGTGGTCCATTCGCTCATCGCACGGCCTCCAGTCGATTGCGGAAGTTCAGCAGCATCGAGGCCGTCGCGCCCCAGATGCGCTGGGCAGGATAGCGGTACTCCCACACACGCCGCGGCTTGCCCTGCAGCTCGAGCGTCTGCGATGCCAGGTTCGCGGGATCGAGCAGGAACGCGAGTGGCACTTCGAACACGTCCGCGACTTCGCCCGGATCCGGCACGGCGACGTAGGCCGGGCTGACGCGGGCGACGACCGGCAGCACGCGGAAGCCGGTGATCGTCAGCAGCGGGTCTAGAAAGCCGAGCGGTTCGATCAGCGATGCATCGATGCCGAGCTCCTCCCCTGTCTCGCGGACAGCGGCCGCAACCGCGTCGTGGTCATCGGGTTCGACGCCGCCGCCGGGGAAGCTCACCTGGCCCGCGTGGTGCCGCAGCTCGTCCGTTCTGCGTGTCAGCAGTACCTGCAGCCCAGCCGCGCGCGGCACCAGGCCCACCAGCACTGCCGCGTCGCGCCATGCGTGTGCTGGCTGCAGCAGGCCCAGTAGTTCATCGTGGTTCCATCCCGGCTCGTCGGGCGGTGACGCCAGCGGGTGCAGCGCAGCGGTGAGCCGGTCGAAGTCGAGCGGATCCACCGCGAGCCGGCTCGCACTCATGCGCGTCGCGCTTCGCGCTCCGGCAGCACTTCATCCATGATCCGCAGCCGCTGCTCGTTGCTCATCTGCGACCAGGCGGCGATCTCGTTGCCGGTGCGGAAGCAGCCGTCACAAAGCCCATCGGGACCGAGCTGGCAGACGCCGGTGCAGGGGGTGAGGACAGCGGGCTGGAACGTGGTCATTGCAGTACGGAATGCTTCGGAGGCCGGAAAAAAGTTGCGCCGGCAGGGCCGGCGCAACAGGGTACGACGAGAGGGTGAAGCCGGTCGTTACTTGATCGCGACCAGCTTGACCTCGAACTGCACCGCCACGTTCGGCGGGAAGCCGGTGCGCGGGTCGGCGCCGTATGCCTTGTCGGCCGGGAGCGTGATTTCCCACTTCGCACCCGCCGGCATCTGCAGGATCGCTTCGCGCATGGCGGGCATCTCGATCTCGCTGACCTTGACTGCCGGGATCTCCTGCGCCGGACGCGCCTGCGCCGGGCGCTCGCCCCACGCGTACGGACCTGCCACCTGAAGCTGCACGGTGCTGGCCTGCGTCGGCTTCGCGCCCTGGCCGGCATCGATCACGCGGTACTGAACGCCGCTCGGCAGCGTCTTGATGCCTGCCTTCGCCTTGTTCGCAGCGACGAACGCGTCGCTCTTGGTCTTGTTCTGTGCCGCGGCCTTTTCCCACTCGGCCTTGGCCTTTTCCTGCTGGCGCTTCTGCATGTTCTGCAGGGCGGTACGCAGCTGGTCGACGGGGACGGAAGGCTCCTTCTTGCCATAGCCTTCCTGCAGGCCCTTGATCATCGTATTGATGTCAATGGCCTCGCCGCTCTCGGCAGCATTGCGGCCCAGGTCATAGCCCAGCGCATAGCTCAGCTTGCCCTTTTCCGACGAGGTGTCCTGCGCGGCGACCTGGCCGGAGGTGAAGACCAGAGCCGCCACGGCGACGGCAATCAGACGCAACTTCATACGATGGAATCTCCACTGGAGTGGCGGAACGGCAGGACCGTCCGCAAAGGATGCGCTTCGGGCCGTAGCCCCGGGCAGCGCGCTAGGATAACGGCGGCACAACTTAACTGCTACTGACGTCCAGCGCTCAGACAGCGCGGCCATGGCGGAGTTCCGCACCGTCCAAAACGCGGTCCTTTTCATTCACAAATCCGAGGATTTCCATGTCCGAAGCGACGCCTTCTTCTGCCACCGGCAGCCCAGTCCTTGTCGAGAACCGCGGCGCCGTCCGCGTCATCACGGTCAACCGTCCCGACAAGCTCAACGCGCTCAACGCGGCTACGATCGATGCGCTGCAGACGGCGTTTGCCGACGCCGCCGCCGATGCAACCGTGCGTGCGGTCGTGCTCACGGGCGCGGGCGCGAAGGCGTTCGTCGCCGGCGCGGACATTGCGGAAATGAACACCCTTAGCCCCGTGCAGGGCCGCGACTTCTCGTTGCGCGGACAGCGCATGATGCGCTCGGTCGAGAAACTGCCCAAGCCGGTGATCGCGATGGTCAACGGATTCGCGCTCGGCGGCGGGCTGGAACTTGCGATGTGCTGCCACCTGCGCATTGCAGCCGATACGGCCAAGGTCGGCCAGCCTGAGATCAACCTCGGGCTGATCCCCGGCTTCGGTGGTACGCAGCGTCTGCTGCGCCTAGCCGGCCGCGCGACGACGCTGGAGCTGTGCCTGATCGGCACGCCGATCGACGCGGCACGTGCGCACGAGCTTGGCATCGTCAATCGTGTGGTTCCGGCGGCCGACCTCGAAGCTGAAACGATGAAGATCGCAGAACAGCTCGCGAATGCCGCACCGCTCGCACTGCGCGGCGCCCTCGATTGCATCAACGTCGGTGGCGAGTGCGGCATCGAGGAAGGACTCGAATACGAAGCTGCGCAGTTCGGCCTGATGTTCGCGACCGACGACATGCGCGAAGGCACCACCGCGTTCCTGGAGCGGCGCAAGCCCGGGTTCAACGGCACCTGATCGATGGCTCCGCCCTGCCCCGCCTGCGGCTGCGTCGCCCCTTCGGGCGATGCCGTGCACGAAGTCGCTGCGGCGCTCGCCGATGGCGACGTCGATCGTGCGATCGAGCGCGGCCTGCTCGACACACAGGCCTGCATGGGCTGCGCTCCTGCATGCAGCGAGGCAGTAGCGGCCGCGCGTGATTCGCGCGTGGCCGCGCTCGCGGCGCGTGAGCGCTTCCGCGCGCGCGAACGCCGGCTGGCGCGGCGCGCGCGCGACAGGGAGCAGGCTCGCGCCTCGTCGGCCGATGTGCAGGTGTCCGCCGCACAAACGGCCGTATCGGCTCCGCGGCCCGCACCTGCGCTGCCTGCGGCCGCGGCCGCAGCACTCGTCCGGGCCAAGGCACGCGCTGCTGGCCGGAGCGACACATGAGCTCGCCTGCATCCAAGCGCCCGCGTCGGCGCGGCCCGCGGCTGACGAAAGCCGAGGTGGCGGAGATGTTCGCCCGCTTCAAGGCGCTGAACCCGAAGCCCACCACCGAACTCGAGTTCAGTACGCCGTACGAGCTGCTGGTTGCGGTGACGCTATCGGCGCAGGCGACGGATGTCGGCGTCAACAAGGCCACGCGCCGCCTGTTTCCGGTTGCGAACACGCCCCAGGCCATCGCTGCGCTCGGCGTGGAAGGGCTGGCGCCATACGTCGCGACGATCAACTTCCACCGCACGAAGGCGGCGAACGTCGTTGCAATGGCCAAGCAGTTGATCGAACTGCACGGTGGCGAGGTGCCACGCGACCGGGAGTCGCTCGAGGCGTTGCCCGGCGTGGGCCGCAAGACGGCCAACGTCGTGCTGAACACTGCATTCGGTGAGCTCGCGATGGCGGTCGATACGCACATCTTCCGCGTCTCGAATCGCACTGGTCTGGCGCCGGGCGCGAACGTGCGCGAGGTCGAGGACAGGCTGCTGAAAGCCGTGCCACCGGAGTACCTGCACGACGCGCACCACTGGCTGATCCTGCATGGCCGCTACATCTGCAAGGCACGTCGGCCTGACTGCCCGCACTGCCCGATCTCCGACCTCTGCCGCTATCCCGACAAGACGCCCGAGTCGGCAGTCACCAAATAGCGCAAAAAAAACGCCCCGGAAACCCGGGGCGCCAATGTCACGCAAAGAGAGATGGCCGCGCGGTCAGAACGCGAGCTGCGCGCGCAGTGCGTACTGGCTGGTGTTGTCGCCGGTGAAGTCGTTGTCACCCCGAATGTAGTTGAACATGAAGCGCACGTTCGGATTGACGTAGTAGTTCACGCCGAGCGTCGTCGATGCCACTTCGAGTCCCGCAACGTCCTCGTTCTCGATCGTGTCGTAACGAGCGGTGAGCTCCCAAGCGCCGTTCTCGCCGACCTTCGGCGAGCCGAACACACCAGCTGCGGCCTTGTACGGCTTGTGCTCGCCGGTCAGCATCCAGCTGCCCATCACGTAGAACGTCCTGATGTCCTGGTCGCCGTCGAGCGGCGCGCCAAAGGTCGCCATCGCGTACTCGGACTGGAAGTACAGCGGCCCGAACGCACCAGCCGCCTCCAGGCCCACGTGATCGACGGAGTCACCGCTGCCGCCGGTCGTCGTCGCGATCGTCTGCGAGGGACCACGGCGGCCCGCGTACGCCACGGCTGCGCGGACGTCCGGCGAACCCTGGTTCGCGTTCTCGGTGCTCGCCGAGATGCCGAAGTGAAGCGTGCTCTCCGGGGTGTTGATCGGGGCATACGTCAGGCGTGCCGATGCGCCAACGCCTTCGTTGCGCGGGCCGGCCGCATCGCGCGTATTGAACGCGGCCACGCCGAACGTGTAGTTGTCGTTGCCGCGGTGATAGCCCACGCCCTGCCGGAACTGACGTCCCGCGAACAGGCCGCTGGCGGTAATGAAGGGGCGCTCGAGCATCGTGATCTCGTTCGAGCTGGTCAGCTCTTCCATCGCGCGGAATGGCTTGAACTGGCCGATCGTCACCTTGCCGCCGAACGCCTCGGTCGCGATGAAAACGTCCCGAAAGCCTTCCAGCCCGCCGCCGGCTGCAAAGTCGTTCTCCAGCTTGTAGGCCCATCCGTACGCCTTGCCTGCAAACGTCAGGCGCGCACGGCGGAACTCGGTCGTACCGGTCGGATCGACGAGGTCGTTGTCGAATGCGTACGTATCGAAATGGATGCGTCCGCCGATCTGCACTTCGAAGTTCTTGTCCGGCGAGGTGACCTTGATGCCGCCCTTGGTCTCGACCTTCGGATTCTCGGCCGCCATCTTGTCCAGCGCTTCCTGGGTGCCGATGTTGATATCGGACTGGGCTTCCGTGCGCGTCTCGAGCTCGGCAACCTGCGCCTGCAGTGCGGCGATCTGTGCCTTCAGCGCAGCGATTTCCTCGGCGCTGATGCCGCTCTGGGCGAAAGCGGAGAAGCTGACACTGCTGCCGACGGCAAGCGCGATCGCAGCGGCCAACATGGAAGAACGCATGGGAATGACTCCATAGGAAGAAGAGCGTGGGTGGCGGCCGGCAAGGCAGCGGTGCGCTGCGCGGCTCGTGGTTCGACGCGCATTTGACGCATTTTCCATTGCAGTTTTATGTCGGCGTTGACGCGCCTTTAACCGGCTCCGGTCGAGTCACGAGTGCTGAATCGACGGCAGGCGACCCCATACGGGGCGCGACATGCAGAGGCACGACAGTGCTGGCGCGAGCGTGTGCGACGTTGTCCAAAGTGCTCGCAGCCGACTGTGCGAGGGCCGCTGTCATCTGCCGGCAACACACGCGACACCCGGCTGTCATCGCCCGACGCTGCAATGCTGGCCGCCGGGCGCCGCCCGGGTCCTATCGAGGAGCCAGAACGTGTTGAAGTCCATGAAGTTCCGCGTGGCGGTGATCGCCGTCGCCGCCGCTGTCGCCGGTGGCAATGTCCAGGCTGCCGACATCACCGGCGCGGGCGCGTCGTTCGTATACCCGGTCATGACCAAGTGGTCGGCCGACTATGCGAAGGCCACCGGCAACCGCGTCAACTACCAGTCGATCGGTTCCGGCGGCGGCATCGCCCAGATCAAGGCGAAGACCGTCGACTTTGGCTCGTCCGATGCCCCGCTCGCGCCGGAAGAGCTTGCCAAGCACGGCCTGGCGCAGTTTCCGTCGGTGATCGGCGGCGTGGTGCCGGTGATCAACGTGCCGGGCGTGCCGTCCGGCGCGCTGAAGCTCGACGGCCCGACGCTCGCGAACATCTTCCTGGGCAACATCAAGATGTGGAATGACCCGGCGATCGTTGCGCTCAACGGCGGTGTCAACCTGCCGGCGAAGAAGATCACCGTGGTGCGGCGCTCGGACGGCTCCGGCACGACGTTCAACTTCGCGAACTACCTCTCGAAGGTCAGCCCGGAGTGGAAGGCGAAGGTCGGTGAAGGCACGGCGCTGAACTGGCCGGTCGGCATCGGCGGCAAGGGCAACGAGGGCGTTGCGGCGTACGTGAAGCAGATCCCCGGCGGCATCGGCTACGTCGAGCTGTCGTACGCGCTGCAGAACAAGATCCCCTACTCGCGCCTGAAGAACGCGGCCGGCAACTACGTGCTGCCGTCGGACGAGACGTTCCAGGCGGCCGCCGCGAACGCCAAGTGGGGCGAGGCGAAGGACTTCTACCTGGTGATGACGAACGCCCCGGGTGCGAACTCGTGGCCGATCACGGCGACGAACTTCATCCTCATGCATAAAAAGCCCAAGAGTGCGGCGAATGCGAAGCAGGCGAAGGAGTTCTTCCGCTGGGTCTACGCGAACGGCGATGCGCAGGCGAAGTCTCTCGACTACGTGCCGCTGCCCGACCCGCTGGTCCAGCAGATCGAGACCTACTGGAACGGCAACATGAAGTACTGATCCCATCCGGGATCGATCCAGGGACGGGCCTGCGGGCCCGTTTCCGGTTGCCTCGCGCCCATGCGGAGCTTCGGGCCGCCGCCCGGCGAGGGGCCAGGCAGCGCCATACGGTCCCGCCTGAAGACACGGGCGTAATGGCGCTGTAACAAAACTGTCGTTTCATACCGCGATCCCTGACCTGCCGGTCCCGCCTGGAGGAATGCGCATGAAAACGACGCTGCGGTCTGCCGCGCTCTCGATTGCCCTGGTTTTCGCCGTCGCCGCGTGCGGTGGGTCCGACGACGCCGCCCCTGCCGGGAACGGCGCCGCCGAAGGCCAGCCGGGCGCTGGCGCGGGGGACAAGGTCAACGCCCAGATCACGGGCGCGGGTGCGACCTTCATCTATCCGCTGATCTCGAAGTGGTCCTCGGACTACAACCAGGCCACCGGCGCGCGCGTGAACTACCAGTCGATCGGCTCGGGTGGCGGCATCGCCCAGATCAAGGCTGGCACCGTGGACTTCGGCTCGTCCGACAAGCCGCTGTCGAGCGAGGAGCTCGATGCCGCCGGCCTGGCCCAGTTCCCGTCCGCGATCGGCGGCGTGGTGCCGGTGGTCAACGTCGAAGGCATCGACCCGGGTGAGCTGCGCCTGTCCGGCCCGGTGCTGGCCGACATCTTCATGGGCAAGATCAAGCAGTGGAACGACCCGGCGATCGCGGCGCTCAACCCGGGCGTGCAGCTGCCGGCGACGAAGATCAACGTCGTGCACCGCTCCGACGGTTCGGGCACCACGTTCAACTTCTCGAACTATCTGTCCAAGGTCAGCCCCGATTGGAAGCAGAAGATCGGTGAGGGCACCTCGGTCAACTGGCCCGGCGGCGTCGGCGGCAAGGGCAACGAAGGCGTGGCGTCGTACGTGAAGCAGATCAAGGGCTCGATCGGCTACGTCGAACTCGCCTATGCACTGCAGAACAAGATGGCGCACACCATGCTGCAGAACGCTGCCGGCAACTGGGTGGCGCCGAGCGCGGAGGCGTTCCAGGCGGCGGCTGCGTCGGCCGACTGGAAGAACGCGCAGGACTTCAACCTGGTGATCACTAACGCCCCGGGCGCGCAGGCCTGGCCGATCACCGCGACGAACTTCATCCTGATGCACAAGCAGCCGAAGAATCCCGAGCGCGCCAAGCAGGCCCGCGAGTTCTTCGGGTGGGCACTGGAGAACGGCCAGCCGCAGGCGCAGGCGCTGGACTACGTACCGCTGCCGCCGGAGCTGGTCGAACAGGTCAAGGGTTACTGGGCGACCGAGTTCAAATCCTGACGCAATCGCATCCCACGGACCGGGAAGGGCATGGGCACGGTCGTCCGGGAGAAATCCGGACGGCCGGGGCCCGGCCCTTCCCGGTGCTGCGAGTGCGATCCCCGCGACGCCACGGATGACGGCGAGCGCCACCACCGAGACCCGACGCCGTACCCATGAGTGCACTCTCCGCTCCTGTCGCTTCCTCCGCGCGTGATCGCGACGTACGCGACGCGCGCAACGACCGACTGTTCCGCCACGGGCTGACGGCAACGGTCGTGTTCGTGCTGATCGCACTGGCCGCGGCCGCCCTGTCGATGCTCTGGGGCGGTCGCCTGGTGCTCGAAAAGGAAGGGCTGGACTTCTTCACCACGACCGAGTGGAACCCGGTCGAAGACCAGTACGGCGCGCTCGTGCCGATCTACGGCACGATCGTCACCGCGATCATCGCGATGCTGATCGCCGTGCCGGTGAGCTTCGGCATCGCGTTCTTCCTGACCGAAGTCGCGCCGCGCTGGGCGCGTGGGCCGATCGGCACCGCGATCGAGCTGCTGGCGGGCATTCCGTCGATCATCTACGGCATGTGGGGCCTATTCGTGCTCGTGCCGGTGATGACCGAGTACGTCACACCCTGGCTCAACGACAACCTCGGCACGCTGCCGATCATCGGTCCGGTGTTCCAGGGCCCGCCGCTCGGCATCGGCCTGCTGACCGCCGGCGTGGTGCTGTCGATCATGGTCATCCCCTTCATCTCGGCCGTCATGCGTGAGGTCTTCCTGACCGTTCCGACGCGGCTCAAGGAGTCCGCCTACGCGCTCGGCTCGACGCGCTGGGAAGTCAGCTGGGACATCGTGCTGCCGTACACGCGGTCGGCCGTGATCGGCGGCATCTTCCTCGGACTGGGCCGCGCGCTCGGCGAGACGATGGCGGTCGCGTTCGTGGTCGGCAACAGTGTCAACTTCACCGCCTCGCTGCTCGAGCCGGGCACGACGATCGCCGCACTGATCGCGAACGACTTCGGCGAAGCGACTGAAACCTACCGCTCCGCCCTGCTGCTGCTGGGCTTCGTGCTGTTCATCGTGACGTTCATCGTGCTTGCGATCGCCCGCATCATGCTGGCCCAGCTCGCACGCAGGCAGGGCACCTGATGGCCACCTCGACCGCTCTCTATCGTCGTCGCCGCATCACCAACGTCGTCGCGATCGTCTTCGCGTGCGCGACGGCCGTTTTCGGCCTGTTCTTCCTCGGTTGGATCCTCTGGACCCTGCTCGCCAAGGGCCTGCCGGGCATCACCTGGGCACTGTTCAGCCAGGACACGCCGCCGCCGATGCAGGAAGGCGGCCTGCGCAATGCGTTCTTCGGCAGCGCGCTGATGAGCCTGATGGCGATCCTGATCGGCACGCCGCTCGGCATCGCCGCGGGCACCTGGCTGGCCGAGTACGGCCACGCACGTCGCATCGGCCTGGTGGTGCGTTTCGTCAACGACATCCTGCTGTCGGCACCGTCGATCGTGCTCGGCCTGTTCGTGTACACGCTCATCGTCATGCAGACCGGCGGCAACTTCTCGGCGCTGGCTGGCGCTATCGCGCTTGCGTTCATCGTGCTGCCGGTCGTCGTGCGCACCACGGACGAAATGCTGCGCCTCGTGCCCTCGCAGATGCGCGAAGCGGCGCTGTCGCTCGGCGTGCCGCAGTGGAAGGTCACGGTGCAGGTGCTGTACCGCAGCGCCTCGTCCGGCATCGTCACCGGCGTGCTGCTCGCGCTCGCGCGCATCAGCGGCGAGACCGCCCCGCTGCTGTTCACCTCGTTCGGTAACCTCTACTGGAGCACCGACGTGATGCAGCCGATGGCCAGCGTGCCGGTGGTGATGAACCAGTTCGCCGGCAGCCCGTTCGAAAGCTGGCAGGTGCTGGCCTGGGCGGGTGCACTCGTCCTGACCATGTTCGTGCTCGTCACCGCTCTGATTGCGCGCATCGTCATCGCGCGCAACCGGGTCAGCCATGACTGATCTGTCGCACACTCCCGTCCTTGCCGATTCCGAAGTCCTGACCCTGGCCATGAACGACGCCCGTCTCAACATCACTGCCGCGGACCACGCTGCGCAGGCCTCGCCGGTCAAGCTCGCCGCGCGCGGGCTGGACTTCCACTACGACAAGTTCCACGCGCTGAAGAACATCGACCTCGAGATTCCCGAGAAGCAGGTCACCGCGCTGATCGGCCCCTCGGGTTGCGGCAAGTCGACGCTGCTGCGCGTGTTCAACCGCATCTACGCGCTGTACCCGAAGCTCAAGGCCAGTGGCCAGGTGCTGCTCGACGGCGAGAACATCCTCGACCCGAGGTACCCGATGAACCGGCTGCGCAGCAAGGTCGGCATGGTGTTCCAGAAGCCGGTGCCGTTCCCGATGACGATCTACGAGAACGTCGCGTACGGCATCCGCCACCACGAGCGCCTGTCGAAGTCGGACATGAACGACCGCGTGGAAAGCGCGCTGCGCCAGGGCGCGCTCTGGGACGAGGTCAAGGACAAGCTGGGCCAGAGCGCGCTCGGCCTGTCGGGCGGCCAGCAGCAGCGCCTGTGCATCGCGCGTGCGGTTGCCCTGCGCCCGGACGTGCTGCTGCTCGACGAACCGACCTCGGCGCTGGACCCGATCTCGACCAGCCGCATCGAACAGCTCGTCGAGGAGCTCAAGCGCAACTACACGATCGCGATCGTGACCCACAACATGCAGCAGGCCGCGCGCGTTTCGGACTACACGGCGTTCATGTACCTCGGCGACCTCATCGAGCACGGGCCGACCGAAACGATCTTCTCCAATCCTTCCAAGCAGCAGACCGAGGACTACATCACCGGCCGGTTCGGCTGATTCGACGCGCTCGCGCCTGCTCTCCTCAGGGTAGGTCCAGCGTCGAACCACGCCCGGGCAAGCCGCCCGTAACCGCGGTGATCCGGCAAGCGCACGACGCGAGCCCGGTCCCCTGATCCAGCCGCCTCGCCACCTCCAGGACCCAAGACATGCCCGACCACATCCTCAAGAGCCACGATTCCGAGCAGCAGCGCCTGCTCGACGAAATGCTCCGCATGGGCGAGATGGCCGCGGCGCAGCTCGAAGCCGCGCTCGACGTGGTCCAGCGTCGCGACGACAAGGCGGCCGAGCGGATCATCGCGAACGACGAGGCGATCGACGCGCTCGAACACGAAGTCAGCCATGACGTCATGAAGCTTGCGCTGCGCGGACCGATGGCGCGCGACCTGCGTGAGATCCTCGCCGCGATCCGCATCGCCGCGGATATCGAACGCATCGGCGATTACGCCGCGAACGTCGCCAAGCGCTCGATCGCGTTGAATACGGCGCCGCCGCTGCCGCACGTGAGCGGCCTGCACTCGATCGGCACGCTGGCCGTGAAGCAGCTGCGTGACGTGCTGTCGGCGTACCGCACGAACGACGTCGAGGTCGCGCAGCGCGTACGCGACCGCGATGCCGACATCGACGCGGCCTACACCGGGCTGTTCCGCGAGCTGCTGACCTACATGATGGAGGACGCGCGCGCGATCACGCCGTGCACGCACCTGCTGTTCATGGCCAAGAACATCGAACGCATCGGCGACCACGCGACCAACATTGCCGAGAACGTGTGGTTCCTCGTGCGGGGTGAGGAAGCGCTGCCGCCGCGTGACAAGCGCGACGAGACGAACACCGCGTCCGCCCCGTAATTGCGTCGGAGCTGGGCGGCAAACGGGCGGGCCTTCGGGTCCGCCCGTTTTCGTTCGGGTCGCCGAACGGTTCGGCTGCATCCGAACGCCTTACGGCCGCGTATGAGCAGGCATGGGGATCGGAACGCCACCGCGGACTGTCCACACCCTGACCCGGTTCACCCGCACGGGGGCCGGGACTCCACCTGCCGCGCTACCATCGCCGGCGCCATTCAACTGACGAGGTAATCCATGTCCCGTTCGATCAACAAGCCCGCCCTCGCCGCTCTGACCGGCGGGCTGCTGCTGTCGGCTTCCGCGTTTGCTGCCACCCCGCTCGCCCAGGGCTACATGCTCGGCGCCGACACCGCGACGGCCGCCACGGCCAAGGACGCGAAGGGCACGAAGGCTGCAGAAGCCAAGTGCGGCGCAGGCCACGCGAAGGCCGCCGAGGGCAAGTGCGGCGAAGGCAAGTGTGGTGAAGGCAAGTGCGGCGCCGAGAAGGCGCAGCCGGGCCCGGCCAAGGCGGCCGAGGGCACGTGTGGCGCTGGCAAGGCAGCCGAAGGCAAGTGCGGCGCCGACAAGGCGAAGGCAGCCGAGGGCAAGTGCGGCGAAGGCAAGTGCGGCAGCAAGGCCTGATGTGACTGCCGGAGCCGGGCATCCCGGCTCCGGTGTTGCGTTGCGTTCCACCCCGCACCACCCGGCATCCTCCGATGAGCGCTTCCACCCTCGCCCCCGACGCAGTCGGCCTCGGCCTGCGCCGTGCACTGCTCGGACCGCTGACTTCCGCGGCGCCCGGCAGTGTGGACTTCATCGAGGTTGCACCTGAAAACTGGCTCGGCGTCGGCGGCTCGCTCGGCGAGGCGTTTACCGAGCTTGCGGCGCGCTATCCGCTGGTCTGCCACGGGCTGTCACTGTCGCTCGGCGGCCCCGGCGCGCTGGACGAAACCTTCCTCGTGCGTCTGCGCCGGTTTCTCGATGCACACGGTTGCGCGATCTACAGCGAGCACCTGAGCGCCTGCAGTGACGAGCAGGGCCACCTCTACGACCTGCTGCCACTTCCTTTCAACGAGCAGGCCGTCCAGCACGTGGCCGCGCGGATCCGCCGTACCCAGGACGTGCTGGGCCGACGCATCGCGGTCGAGAACATCTCGTACTACACGACGCTCGATCCTGGCCCGCGTGGCGCAATGCGCGAGATCGAC
This sequence comes from Lysobacter korlensis, assembly GCF_042434515.1. Taxonomy (NCBI): domain Bacteria; kingdom Pseudomonadati; phylum Pseudomonadota; class Gammaproteobacteria; order Lysobacterales; family Lysobacteraceae; genus Lysobacter; species Lysobacter korlensis. The sequence continues at coordinate 305,102 of NZ_JBHLTG010000003.1, read as the reverse complement.
TTCATCAATGCGGTGGTCGATCGTGCTGACTGCGACCTTCTGCTCGACGTGAACAACATCGTCGTAAACGCGACGAACCACGGCTACGATCCGCTCGAATTCCTGCATGCGCTGCCCGGCGAGCGCATCGCGTACATCCATGTCGCCGGCCATTACGACGAAGCCGAGGACCTCAAGGTCGACACGCACGGCGCCGCGGTGAGCGACCCGGTCTGGACGCTGCTTTCCGAGGCGTACCGGTTGTTCGGCCCGCGACCGACGTTGCTCGAGCGCGACTTCAACCTGCCGCCGTTCGACGAGTTGCTCGCCGAGCTCGGTACCGTACGTGCGCTGCTCGGCCGCCAGCCCCGGCAATCTCGCCATGCTGCCTGAGCATGCCGACGACGGGTTCGCCTCGCAGCGTGCGCTGAGCGCCTGCATCCGCGACCCGGCGCGTGTTGCCCCCGGCAGCATCGAAGAGCGGCGCCTGCGCATCTACCGCGAGCTGTTCTTCAACAATGTCGAGGGCGTACTGGCCGGCAACTTCCCGGTCATCCGCCGCATCCTCGGCGACGAGGGCTGGACCGCCTTGATCCGCGCGTTCTACCGCGACCATCCCAGCCATACCCCGCTGTTCACCGAACTCGCGCGCGAATTCCTGCGTTATCTCGACACGCGTGCCGACGAAGGAATGGACGATCCGCCGTGGTTGCGCGAGCTTGCGCACTACGAATGGATCGAACTGGCGCTGCAGATCTCCGATGCGCGGCCCGACGACGTGCCGCATGATCCGGCGGGCGATCTCTTGCAGGGCCGCCCGGCGCTTTCGCCGCTCGCCTGGCCGCTGGCCTACGAATGGCCCGTGCACCGTCTTGGTCCCGGTCACCTGCCGGACGCGCCGCCGGCCGTGCCGACCTTGTTGATGCCGAGCCGTGACGCAGACGGCAGCGTCCGCTTCGTGGAGCTGTCACCGCTGACGTTCCGGCTGCTGCAGCGCATCGAAGAAGCGCCCGAGCTCAGCGGCCTCGAGCAGCTGCAGGCGCTTGCGGCCGAAGCGGGCGCCGACGATGTCGACGCCTTCGTCGAACAGGGCCGTGCAATGCTCGAGCAGTTCAGACGCGACGGCGTGCTGCTCGGCACACGACGCTGAGGCCGCCGCCACGGGCGTCTGCTAGGCTTCGGGCATGTCCGAATCCGATGTCTGCGCCGCCGGCGGTGCCCAGTCCCCGTCTCCGCAGGCTCCGCGCCTCGCATCCCGGTTCCGCGGCTTTCTGCCGGTGGTCGTCGATGTCGAGACCGGCGGCTTCGACTGGAACCGCCATGCCCTGCTCGAGATTGCGGTGGTGCCGCTGGACATCGATGCCGACGGCCTTCTGTTCCCGTGCCCCGCGGTCAATGCGCATGTGGTGCCGGCGTCGGGCATGGAGATCGACCCGAAATCGCTCGAGGTTACCGGCATCGTCCTGGACCATCCGTTCCGCGACGCGAAGCCCGAGCGCATTGCGCTGGACACGGTGTTCGCGCCGGTGCGCGAGTCGATGAAGAAACACGGCTGCCAGCGCGCGATCCTTGTCGGCCACAACGCCCATTTCGATCTGAACTTTCTCAACGCGGCGATTGCGCGCTGCGGCCACAAGCGCAACCCCTTCCACCCTTTCAGCGTGTTCGATACGGTCACGCTCGGCGGCGTCGCGTATGGGCAGACCGTGCTCGGCCGTGCCCTGCAAGCGGCCGGCCTGCCGTGGAACGCGGCAGAGGCGCACTCTGCGGTCTACGACGCCGAGCGCACTGCGGAGCTGTTCTGCAAGATCGTCAACGCGTGGCCGTCGCCGGCGGGGTGAATTGGCGTCTGTAACGGCTTTAGCAGCGTGGGATGGCAGTTGCGCGCGATGGGATCGACCTGAAGGCCCACCGTGAGCAACGGCCGCACGCCTGATACATGCGCGCTGCTATCGACGGATCAGCGCGGCCGCCCGCAGTCACCTGCAGTGAGTCACTTGCCCCCACCGCTCTGGTGCGACTCGCCGTCGATCCGGCGCTGGCGCATCGATGTCCAGATCCCATACGCGCTGACGAGAATCCAGGCGGTTTCGAGCAGGAACACCGACAGATTGAACGTGCCGAGCAGCGAGACGAGCACGCCGGCTGCGCCGAACAGGTTGAGCACTGGATACGCGACGCCATTGCCCGACAGGCGACGCGCCTGCAGCAGGAAGTACGCGATCAGGATCAGCAGCGTGCCGAGCAGACCAACAACGTCGTACCAGGCGAGGTTCATGCCGGCACCCGCTGGCGCACGGCCTCGAACAGGCACACGCCGGCCGCGACCGACACGTTGAGGCTCTCCACGTTCGAACCGCCCGGCATCGGGATGCTCACCAGCTGGTCGCAGTTCTCGCGGGTGAGCCTGCGCAGCCCGTCCGCCTCGCCGCCGAGCGCCAGCGCGACGTTGCCGCGCAGGTCCAGCCCGTACAGCGACGCGCCCGCATCGCCGGCCAGCCCGTAGATCCACACGCCCAGCTGCTGCAGCTCGCGCATCGTGCGCGCGAGGTTGGTCACCGGAATGACCGGGATCGTGTCGGCCGCGCCGGCCGAGGTCTTGCGCACGGTCGCATTGACCTGCACTGCCTTGTCTTTCGGAAACACAACGACTGTGACGGCGGCGGCCGCCGCGCTGCGCAGGCAGGCGCCGAGATTGTGCGGGTCTTGCACGCCGTCGAGGATCAGCACCAGCGCTCGACCCTCAGCGGCTTCGATGAGCCCTTCAAGCTCGTTCTCACTCCAGGTCTTGGCAGCGGCGTAGCGCGCCACCACGCCCTGATGCCGCAGGTTTCCGACCACGCCGTCGAGCGCCTGCGTGCCGACGCGTCGCACGTCGATGTCGAGCCGGCGCGCCTGGTTTTCAATTTCGCCCAAGCGCGGATTTTTCGCACCGGCTTCGATCAGTACCTCGCGCACGTGCTCGGCGTCGTGCTCCAGCGCGGAGGAGACGGCATTGATGCCGGCGATCCATTGTTTCTGGCTCATGGGGTCAAGTGCCAACCGGCCGCGGTGAAAGGATCGGGATTGTCGCATCCAGGGCAGCGCGAGGCGATCGGCTATGACGCGGTCAAGGCAATGCCCGGATGCAATGAAGTGCCCACGGTTTTGCTGGCAGATGCAGCTGGCTACCGGAACTGCGAGCTAAGCCGTGGCCGGGCATGGGCCCGGCCGCGGTGGCGCTCAGTACTTCTGCTTGGTCCGCTTCGCCGGCTTGCCGCGCGGCGGTAGCGGGCTTACGTCGTCGCGCTCCTCGACCAGCCGGAAGTCGATACGACGGTCCTCGACGCTCGCCTTGAGCACGACGATCCGCACGCGGTCGCCGAGCCGGAACTCGCGGCCGCGGCGCTCGCCGGTCAGGGTCTTGCGGATCGGATCGAAGTGGTAGAAGTCGTTCGGCAACTGGGTCACGTGCACGAGGCCGTTGACCTTCGACTCGGCGAGCTCGATGAACAACCCGAAGCTCGTCACGCCACTAATCACGCCGTCGAATTCGCCGCCGACGTGCTGCTCCATCCACGCCGCGCGATAGCGCTCGTCGACCTCGCGCTGCGCCTCGTCGGCACGCCGCGAACGCTCGGAGCACTGCAGCGCGAGCTGCGCCATGTCGCTCGGCGAATACTTGAACTTCTCGGGCTTCGCGCCGCTGAGTGCATGCTTGATCGCGCGGTGCACCAGCAGGTCGGGATAGCGGCGGATCGGCGAGGTGTAGTGCGCGTAGTACTCGAGCGCGAGACCGAAGTGGCCGACGTTCTCGGGCGAATACACCGCCAGCGACTGGCTGCGCAGCAGCACCGATTCGAGCAGCGCCGCATCGGGCCGGTCACGGATCTTGCGGATCAGCGCGGTGAAATCGCGCGGCTCGACCTTCGACCACGCCGGCATCTTGAGGTTGAATTCCTTGAGGAACTCGAGCAGGTCCTCGTACTTGCCTTCCGGCGGCCGCTCGTGGATGCGGAACGGCGCGGGAATCTCGCGTTCGAGCAGGCATTTCGCGGCCTCGACGTTCGCCGCGATCATGCATTCCTCGATGAGCTTGTGCGCGTCGTTGCGCTCGATCATGCCCGCCTGCGTGACCTCGCCCTGCGGGCCAAGCACGAAGCGCACCTCACTCGATTCAAACTCGATCGCACCGCGTTTTTCGCGCGCCTTGCGCAGCACCTGGTAGAGCTGGTGCAGCTGCTGGACGTGCGGCAGCAGCTCACCGATGCGTTGCAGCGCGTCCTCGCGGGCGTCCTCGGCGATGCCCTCGCCGATTGCGTTCCAGACCTGCGTGTAGGTCAGGCGCGCATGGGAGTGCATGACCGCTTCGTAGAACCTCGAATTTGTGACCTGCCCCTTGCGGTCGACCTGCATGTCGCACACGAAGCAGAGTCGGTCGACCTTCGGCTTCAGCGAGCAGATGCCGTTGGACAGCGTCTCCGGCAGCATGGGCACGACGAAGCCCGGGAAGTACACGCTCGTCGCACGCTTCTGCGCCTCGTCGTCGAGCGGCGTGCCGGGGCGCACGTAGTGCGAGACATCGGCAATCGCGACCACGAGGCGGAAGCCGTCACGGTTCGGTTCGCAGTAGACCGCGTCGTCGAAGTCCTTCGCGTCCTCGCCATCGATCGTCACCAGCGGCAGGTGGCGGATGTCGGTGCGCTGCGCAGCGGTCGATTCCTCGACCTCGACAGGGATGTTCGCGGCCTGGTCGAGCACGGGCTGCGGGAACTCGTGCGGGATGTCGTGGCCGTGAATCGCCGCCTGCACCGCGAGCGATGCCGTCAGGCGCTCGCCCAGCACGGTGAGCACGCGACCGATCGGCGGGCGCTTCGGGTCCGGCGCATGGACGATCTCGGCAACGACGAGCTGGCCTTCCTTCGCATCGGCATGTGCGTCGGACGCGATCAGCAGGTTGCGCTGGATGCGCTGGTCGTCGGGCACGACGTAGCCGATGCCCGCCTCGACCGTGTAGCGGCCGATCAGTCGCGTCAGGCGGCGTTCGAGCACTTCGACGATGCTGCCCTGCGGGCGGCCGCGACGGTCCAGGCCGGTGATGCTGGCCAGCACGCGGTCGCCGTGCATGACCTTGCGCATTTCGAACGGCGGCAGGAACAGGTCCTCGCTGCCGGCGCCGTCGGGGCGCAGGAAGCCGAAGCCATCGGGATTGGCGATGACCGAGCCCGCGACCAGATCCATCTGCGCCGCCGGGGCGAACGCGCCCTTGCGGTTCTGCAGCAACTGGCCGTCACGCACCATCGCGCGCAGACGGTTGTTCAACGCGTCCACACGCTCAGGCTCGGTCAGCTCGAGCGCTTCGGCGAGTGCCTCCGCCTGCATCGGGCCTTCTGCGGCCGACAGGTGATGCAGGATCAGCTCGCGGCTCGCGATCGGGTTCTCGTAACGCGACGCTTCGCGCTCGGCATGCGGGTCCTGGCCCGGAGGCGCGGTACCTGCCGCTGGCGGCTTCAACGGTTTGAAGCCACGCGGTGGCGGTTCCGGCATCCAGCCCGGCCGCTTCGGGCCACGTGCGTTACCGCCGGCGCGCTTGTGGCCGCCCTTCGCTTCGCCCGTCTCGCCGCGCGCGCCCTTGCCTCGGCCGCCAGCGTTCTTCTTCGGTGTCTTTTTCATCGGCGTGATGGTACAGGTCCATCGTCAACGCGCCGTGGCAATGACGCGCGCGACACGTGTCGCGTGCGCGTGGCTGATGCTTGCCCTCGCGAAGAAAGCGCAGCGGTTGGCGTCAATCAAGCCGCATGCAGAGATCGACTGCCGCATGCACGACGGCCTCGCGCAGCACTCGATCCTGGGGCTCGTTCGTTGCGGTTGGCGGCGCTGGATGCCGATGAACACGAACCCCAGGCGTAGCGCGCCTAGGTTGTTGCATACCGCCCCCTGCGGTACGGTACCCAGATGCTTCGCAAAGGCCACAAGCCGTTTTCTGCGTGTTTTCCCACCGCTTCGGCGCAACGGGAAACGGTGACGCATGCGGGATGCATGGCATGAAGCTCGGCGCTTTCCGACGTCATCGCACTGCCTTCCGCGTCGCACTCGCGGTGCTGTTGACCTTCCTCTTCCAGCACGCAGCGATCGCTGCATACGCGTGCCCACTGGTTGAGGCGCCTGCCAAGGTCGAGGTCGTGATGACCGATTGCGGTGGCATGGAGACGATGGATTCACCGGTGCTGTGCGAAAAGCACTGCAACCCGGATAACTCGACGACTCCGGATCTGCGAGTGGCCCAGGTCCCGCCTGTGGTGCTTCCGCCGCTCCGGTTCGAGCTGGCAAGGATGCTTGCTTCCGCATCGTCACTGCAGCTCTACGAGAGCGTTCCGGTCCTACGGGCCGATCCGCCACCCACGCTTCGCTTCTGTAGTCTGCTGATCTAGGCCTTCTGCCCGTACGCCGTTCGCCGTTGCCCGCCAGGGCGACGCTTCGTTGTGCGCGTCAGGAGGTTTTATGCGTGTTTCCTTTGCCATGCGCCGCGCGCGCGTGGCCACAGCACCAACCCGGGCAGGGCTCGTCTTCGCCCTCTCGTTCTTCTCGTTATTCGTGCCGGCTCACGCGGCGCCGGGTGCCGCGGCGCAGCTGAGCTTCGAAGAAGCCGTGGCGCTTGCGGGGCGGGGCGCGCCGACGCTCGAGTCCCGATCCGCCGATATCGATGCCGCACGCGAGGAAGCCGCGCGCGCCGCCGAACTGCCCGATCCGCAACTCATGGTCGGCATCGAGAACATGCCCGTGTCCGGCTCCGGTGCGTTCCGGCCGGATGGCGACGACATGACGATGAAGAAGATCGGCCTGATGCAGGAGTTTCCTGCGCGCGCCAAGCGGGAGGCGCGGCAGCTGATCGCCGACCGGCAGCTCGAGCGCGCGCAAGCGCTTAGCGCGATCGAGCAACTCGAAGTGCAGGAGCAGGCCGCGCAGGCCTGGCTCGCGGCCTGGGCCGCGCAACGCGAGATGGAGTCGTACGCGGCGTTGCGCGAACAGGCGGCCGTAGCGGTCAAAGTCGCGAAGGCGCGGCTCAGCGCGGGCACGGGCTCGGCCGTCGATGCGATGGCGGCGCAGGCCGCGGCGCTCGAGGTCGAGAACCGTGTCGATGCTGCCCAGGCGCGGCTTCAGGCCGCGCGCGCGAGCTTGGCGCGATGGCTCGGCCAGCCGTCGGAGCAACTGCCGGCGGTCGGCGCAGCGCCGACGCTCACCGAACTGCCGTTTGCCGAACAGGTGCTGCTGTCGACGATCGACCGGCAGCGCGAGCTGCTGGACTGGCGTTATCGCGAGGCGATCGCGGAGGCCGAAATCGCGCTGGCCTCGGCCGACAAGCGCCCGGACTGGAGCATTGCCGCGGCCTACGGGCAGCGCGACGGCTCGCGTGCGGACATGGTGATGGTCGAGTTCCGCGTCGGCCTACCGCTGTTTTCCGGCAACCGTCAGGACCGCACGATTGCCGCACGCCGCGCGCAACTCGCGTCGCTGGTCGCCGAGCGCGAGGACGCCCGGCGCGCGCAGAAGGAAGCGATCGAGCGCGCGTTGGCCGAGTGGCGTGGCTTGAAACAGCAGGTCGAACGCAAGGAGTCGCAGATCCTGCCACTCGCGCGCGACCGTTCCGAAACCGCAGTGGCGGTGTTCGGCGGCGGCGGCCCGCTGCAGCCATGGCTGGAGGCACGCCGCGACGAGCTTGAGATCCACGTCGAGCATGCCCGCCATCTGGGCGAGCTGGGACGTGTCTGGGCCGCGCTGGCCTACCTGCTGCCGCGCGAGGAGACCGCCCGATGAACATGTCCCGTAAGCAGACCACGATCGCCAGCGTCGCCGGCGCCCTGTTGCTGGCGGCGGGCCTCGGCGGCGGTTACTGGCTGGCCAATCGCGACGGTGATGAGCCCGCCGGCGCAGCGGCCGCCACAACCGCAGCGGCTGAAGCCGGTGAGCCCAAGGTCCTGTACTGGTACGACCCGATGGTGCCGGACCAGCACTTCGACAAGCCGGGCAAGTCGCCTTTCATGGACATGGAGCTCGTGCCCAAGTACGCCGACGAAGGCGGCGGCACGACCGGCGTCCGCATCGACCCCGGCGTGCAGCAGAACGTCGGCATCCGCACCGAAGCGGTCCAGACCGGCACGCTGGCCGGGCAGCTTCGCGTGCCCGGCACGCTGACCTGGGACCTGCGTAAGGAGGCGATCGTCAGCGCACCGGTCGAAACGATCATCTCGCGCCTGATCGTCAAGGCGCCGTTCGAGTCGGTGGGACGCGGTCAGCCGCTCGCGACCGTGCTCTCCTCCGCGTGGGGCAGCGCACTTGCCGAGAGCCGCGCGCTGGCGCAGGCGGATTCGCCGTACGCGCGAGAGCTGCGGGGCGCCGCACAGCAGCGGCTGCGGTACCTGGGCCTGTCGAACGCCACGACCGCGGGAAGCGGCGGCGTCACCCTGCGCGCGCCGCGCGGCGGCGTGGTCAGCGAGATCATGGTGCGCGAGGGGCAGACCGCGATGCCGGGCATGCCGATGTTCCGCATCAACGGCACCGACACGATGTGGCTCGAAGCCGCGATTCCGCAGGCCGGCGTGCAGGGCATCGGGCCGGGCACGCCCGTCACCGCGACCGTCAGCGCCGCGCCGGGCCGTACGTTCGAAGGCGAAGTCGAGACGCTGCTGCCCGATATCGATCCGACCACGCGGACGCAGCGCGCGCGTGTCGTTCTGAAAAACGAGGACGGCGTGCTGGTGCCGGGCATGTTCGCCCAGCTCACGCTCAAATCCGAGGAGGGCCGCGACGTGCCGCTGATTCCAAGCGAGGCGCTGATCGCGACCGGTGAGGACAGCCGCGTGATCGTGGTCGGCCCCGATGGGAATTTCCAGCCGGTGCGGGTGACGACGGGGCGGACCAGCGGCGGGCGGACGGAAATCCTCTCTGGCCTCAAGGGCGGCGAACGCATCGTCACGTCGGGCCAGTTCCTGATCGATTCCGAAGCGAGCCTCTCGGGCGCGCTCGGTCGGCTCGAAGCGCCTGCGGACGATGGAGGCCAGCCCGCGGCGCCCGCTAGGGACGCCGTGCCCACCAACGAGCACAACGGCATGGCGATGCCACCGCCCAAGCCCACCGCGCCGGCCAAGGGTGGCGGGCAATGATCGCCGCGATCATCCGGGCGTCGATCGCGAACCGCGCGCTGGTGCTCGTCGCCGCCGTGCTGCTCGCGATCGCCGGCGTCTGGTCGGTGCAGCGCACGCCGCTCGATGCGTTGCCGGACCTCTCTGACACGCAGGTGATCATCCGCACCGAATGGCCAGGCCAGACGCCGCGCATCATCGAAGACCAGGTCACCTACCCGCTGACTACGACGATGCTGTCGGTGCCCGGCGTCAAGGCGGTGCGCGGTTATTCGTTCTTCGGCGATTCGTTTGTGTACGTGCTGTTTGACGACGATACCGACCTGTACTGGGCGCGTTCGCGCGTGCTCGAGTACCTCAGCCAGGTGCGTGACCGCCTGCCCGAAGGCGTGACACCCGCGCTCGGCCCCGATGCAACCGGGCTGGGCTGGATCTACGAGTACGCGCTGGTCGACCGCACCGGCAAGAACGATCTCGGCCAGCTGCGCGCGCTGCAGGACTGGTTCCTGCGTTACGAGCTCAAGACGATCCCGGACGTCGCCGAAGTCGCAAGCGTCGGCGGCATGGTGCGCGCCTGGCAGATCGTGCCCGACCCGCAGGCGCTCGCCGCGCGCGGGGTGACGGTTTCGGAGCTGGTCGATGCACTCAAAGCGGCAAACGGCGCGACCGGCGGCTCGGTCATCGAACAGGGCGAAGCCGAACTGATGGTGCGCAGCGAGGGCTACCTCGACAGCCAGCAGGACTTCGAACAGATCCCGATCACGTCGACCGACGGCGTGCCCGTGCTGCTCGGTGAAGTGGCCACCGTGCAGCGCGGCCCGACGTTCCGCCGCGGCATCGCCGAACTCGACGGCGAAGGCGAAGTGGCCGGCGGCATCATCGTGCTGCGCAGCGGCAAGGACGCGCTGGCCGCGATCGATGCGGTGAAGGCGCGCCTGGAGGAACTCAAGGGCAGCCTGCCGCCCGGCGTCGAGATCGTGCCGGTGTACGACCGCTCGGAGCTGATCCGCGAGGCGGTGAGCAACCTCACCCACAAGCTCATCGAGGAGTTCATCGTCGTCGCGCTCGTGTGCGCGTTGTTCCTCTGGCACCTGCGCTCGGCGCTGGTGGCGGTGATCACGCTGCCGCTCGGCATCCTCGCCGCGTTCATCGTGATGCGCATGCAGGGCATCAGCGCGAACCTGCTGTCGCTCGGCGGCATCGCGATCGCGATCGGCGCGATGGTCGACGCGGCCGTGGTGATGATCGAAAACGCACATAAGCACCTCGAACACTTCCACGAAGCGCACGGCCGCGAGGCCGAAGGCGAAGAGCGCTGGCAGCTGATGGGCGAGGCCGCGACCGAGGTCGGCCCGGCGCTGTTCGCGAGCCTGCTGGTGATCACGCTCTCCTTCATCCCGGTGTTCGCATTGCAGGCGCAGGAAGGCCGGCTGTTCGCACCGCTCGCCTACACCAAGACCTATGCGATGGCGGCCGCGGCGGGCCTGTCGATCACACTGATCCCGGTGCTGATGGGCTATCTGATCCGCGGCAAGATCAAGCCCGAAGCGAAGAACCCGGTGAACCGCGTGCTGATCGCCGGCTATCGCCCGCTGCTCGAATGGGTGCTGCATTTCCCGCGGCTGACGATGGCGCTCGGCGTGGTGCTGATCGCAATCACGTTGATCCCGCTGTCGCGCATCGGCAGCGAGTTCATGCCGCCGCTCAACGAGGGCACGCTGCTGTACATGCCCACCGCACTGCCCGGCCTGTCCGCCGGCAAGGCCGCGCAGTTGCTGCAGCAGACCGATCGCATGATCAAGACCGTGCCCGAGGTCGCGCATGTATTCGGCAAGGCCGGTCGCGCGGATACCGCCACCGATCCTGCGCCAATCGAGATGTTCGAAACCACTGTGACGTTCAAGCCGCGCGATCAGTGGCGGCCCGGCATGACGATGGAAAAGCTGCAGCAGGAGCTCGATGCAGCGGTGAAGGTGCCGGGCCTCACGAACCTCTGGGTGCCTCCGATCCGCAACCGCATCGACATGCTCGCCACCGGCATCAAGAGCCCGATCGGCATCAAGGTGCTGGGCCCCGACACCAAGGTGATCGAGAAACTCAGTGATCGCATCGAGCAGGTCGCCAAGACCGTGCCCGGCGTGAGCTCGGCGCTGGCCGAGCGCGTCAGCGGCGGGCGCTATGTCGATGTGCGGATCCGCCCCGAAGCCGCAGCGCGCTATGGACTGAGCCAGGGCGACCTGCAGCGGCTGATCGGCACCGTCGTGGGCGGCGATCCGATTGCCGAGACGATCGAAGGCCGCGAGCGCTACCCGATCGTCGTGCGCTACCCGCGCGCCGATCGCGATTCGCTGGGCGCACTCGCGCAACTGCCGATCATCGCGCCCGGCGGTGTGCAGCTCACGCTCGACCAGGTGGCCACGCTGTCGCTGAGCCCCGGCCCGCCGATGCTCAAGAGCGAGAACGGCCGGCTTGCCGGGTACGTCTTTGTCGACGTGGCCGGGCGCGATCTGGGCTCGGTGGTCGAGGACCTGCAGGCGGCGGTCGCACGCGAGGTCAAACTGCCGCCGGGCTATGCGCTGGGCTGGTCGGGCCAGTACGAATACCTGCAGCGTGCGCTCGCAAGCCTGCAGTGGGTCGTGCCCGCCGCGCTCGCGATCATCTTCCTGCTGATCTACCTCGTGTTCCGCGACGTCATCGAGGCCTCAATCATCATGCTGAGCCTGCCGCTCGCACTCGTCGGCGGTCTGTGGCTGATCTGGATGCTCGGCCACGCGATCTCGGTCGCGACACTGATCGGTTTCATCGCACTGGCCGGCGTGGCCGCCGAGTTCGGCGTGATCATGCTGCTGTACCTGCGGCAGGCATGGCATCGCGAACTGGAGCGGAACCCGCACGCCGGCCCGGACGAGCTCGACACCGCGATCCGCGAAGGCGCGGTGTTGCGCGTGCGTCCGAAGGCAATGACCGTGGCCGTGATCCTGGCCGGCCTGATCCCGCTGTTCATCGGCAGCGGCGCCGGCTCGGAGGTCATGCAGCGCATTGCCGCCCCGATGATCGGCGGCATGGTCACGGCCCCGCTGCTATCCATGTTGATCATCCCGGCGGCCTATCGGCTGTTGTGTCGCCGCCGGATCGCCCGCAGTCGTTCCACCCCCGCCACCACCTGAGGATTCCACCATGAAGATTCTGATTGCCCCGCTGCTCTCGATCGCCCTTCTCGCCGGCTGCGGCGAAGAAGCCGACACCGCGGCCGCGCCGGCCGACGCCACCGCCGAGGCCGCAGCGCCTGCAGCCGTCGACCCCGCCGCAGCTCCCGTAGCCGGCGCAGACGCGCAATCGATGGGCATGGCCGGCGATGCCGCCGGCACCGTCGCAACCGCCACCGGCACGGTCGAATCCGTTGACGCCGCTGCCAACAAGATCGTGATCGCCCATGGCCCGGTCGAGGCACTGAAGTGGCCGTCGATGACGATGGGCTTCGACGCGACGCCGGATCAGGTCCAGGCCGTGCAGGCGGGCCAGAAGGTCAACTTCGAGTTCCGCTCCGCGGGCCCGAACAACACGATCACGAACATCACCCCGGCCGAGTAAGCCGCTTCGACACTGCGAAGGCAGCACGGCTTTCGCAGTGTCGCTTTCGAGCGTCTCGTGCGTGGCTCCAGCGCATCGGCGCCCGCGCGTCCGGTGGCAGGCGTTCGCCCGCAGCGTGCTGGGCGAAGCGCCACGCGTAGTCAGGCCGCGTTTTCAGGCTTGGAAGACAGAAAACACACCGTCAGGTTGAGCTGCCACTAGCGGCACAGCCACCTGCCCTATTCGACAGACGGGACGCCCGACACCTAGCCCGAAGAACGCGGCGCCAATGCATTCATCAGCGCCGGCACTTCGTCCAGCAACTCGCGCGCAAGAAATCCGAGCGGGCCCTTGAAGCGCGCGGCCAAGGCATCGCCCGCGACTGCATGCAGGTACACGCCCCATGCGGTCGCCAGAAACGGACTGGCACCCCGGGCTGCCAGGCCGCCGACGATGCCCGAGAGCATGTCGCCCGACCCTGAGGTGGCAAGCCCGACATTGCCATAGCGATTGACGAGCAACGGCTCAGCCTTGGCGCCGTCCAGCGACGGTCCGTCGATCACGTAACCGGTGCCGCCCTTCATCACGCAGACCGCGTTGAAGCGCCTGGCCAGCTCGATGCCGAGCTCGACTGGCCGCGCAACCACGTCGCTGCGTTCGCAGCCCAGCAGTCGCGCCGCTTCGCCCGCATGCGGCGTAACGATGCGCAGCGCCGGCGCGGCAGCGATCGCGTCAGGGTTGTGGTCGAACGCCGACAGTGCAGCAGCATCGATAACGACCGGAATCGCGGGCAGCGTCGTCAGCCACTGCGCGAGCATGCGCGCCATGCCGATGCCGTCCAGCAGCCCGGGCCCAACAACGACCGCGTCGGCGCGCTCGCTCATCTGCGTAAGCCGATCGAGCGCGGATGAGGACAGCGCCCCCGCACGCGTCTCTGGCAGCGACACGACGCGCGCCTCGGGCACCGCGCCGGCCACCATCGGCGCAGCGCTGGTCGGCGTCGCGATCTGCAGCTTGCCGGCACCGGCCCTGAGCGCCGCCACCGCGCTCAGCAGCGCGGCGCCGGGCATTTCGCCTGCGCCGCCGACGATCAGCACGCGCCCGCGTTCGTCCTTGTCACCGTCCTGCGAAGGTTGTGGAAGCGGGTGGCGTCGCAGCCACTGCGGGGTCAATTCGACGGGATCGCGCATGGCTATCTCGGACCGGCCGGAACGTCGGGCTCGGTGGTGACGGGTTCGCCCGCTGCAATCAGCGGCGCGACGAAGTTGTAGCGCTCGAGCGCCAGCCGGCCGGTATGGCCGCACGACGGATCGAAGCTGTACGCGGTGATCGCGCAGTTCGCCACGTCCTTCTGCCGATCGATCTCCAAGATCTGCGCTTCGTCCATCTGCTCGAACAGGTAGCGAAAGCACAGCACCGTGACCTGGTGCGCGACGATCAGCACGCGGTCCCCGCGGTACTCGCGCGTGATCGTGTCGACCACGCTGCGCAGCCGCAGGATGACATCGCACCAGCTCTCGCCGCCCGGCGGGCGGTGGTAGAACTTGCCGATCAGCGTCAACGCCCGCGCCTGCTCCGGGTATTGATGCTCGACCCCGAGCCGGGTCAGCCCATCGAAAATGCCGAACTCGCGCTCGCGCAGCCGCTCGTCGTAGACCACGCGGTCGCGCTCGACCGCGCACTGCTGCAGCACGCGCTCCATCGTCTGCCGGGCGCGCACATACGGCGAGCAGAGGAACACGTCCGGTCGTTCAGCCTCGGGCAGCGCGGCAAACCAGCGACCGAGCGCATCGGACTGGCTCTCACCCAAGCGCGACAGCGGGACGTCCGCATCGCGCGTCGGATAGTCGATCGAATGCGCGCGCACCCGCTGGGCGCGATCGCGCGCGACATTGCCCGCCGACTCGCCGTGCCGGACGATCCAGAGGCGGTCGGGCCATTTCTGAGTCTGATCCATCGCGGCACGGTGCCCAAGCGACATGGGAGGCTGCGTCAAGACGGACGAAGCGCTCGCTATCGCGCGGAGCACAGCCTTGGTCCGGCCCCGCAGTACACGGTTCGGCGTGTGGACCTTCGATCGGCAGAAGCGATCGCGCTTGGTGTGTCCGGCGACTACTTCGGTAGACCCACCATGTTGTTCACTGACAGCTGAAGGCGCCTGATCGGTGGCTGCTAGCGGAGGCTGGGGTGGGGCCGATGCCACTTGTAGTGCTGGAGCCATCGAGGCAGTGCCAATGCGCTCTGTTTGCCGCTGGTACTCGAACGGGCACAGGCCGATTCGCGCAGGCGGGTCTGGACGAGTCGCTCGACCTTGCAGTTGGTCCGCGGCGTACAAGGCCGCGTGCGCAGGTGGCGCAGAGCGAGTCGGTTTAGAAGCTGGCGGAAGCGCCCGGACGCGTGGCGGGCCCCGTTATCGGTCATTTCTCGGAAGAGCCGGCGCCCAGCATGCGGTAGTAGCGCACGGCATCAAGCACGCATCCGGCAGGCGCTCGTGGCGCGCTCGGATTGGATCGAGCCGAACGCAACGCGGGAAACGCCAACGATCGCCCGTAAGAAACGGGTCCCGCGACCGAGCGCGCATAAAAAAACCCGCCTTGCGGCGGGTTCTTCGTCGTCCGGGACATCGTGCGATGTCGCCGGACTTGCGTTTGGTGCCCAGGAGAGGACTCGAACCTCCACGGTTTTACCCGCTAGTACCTGAAACTAGTGCGTCTACCAATTCCGCCACCTGGGCAGTGGGGCGCGTATGTTGCTTCGC
This sequence comes from Lysobacter korlensis, assembly GCF_042434515.1. Taxonomy (NCBI): domain Bacteria; kingdom Pseudomonadati; phylum Pseudomonadota; class Gammaproteobacteria; order Lysobacterales; family Lysobacteraceae; genus Lysobacter; species Lysobacter korlensis. The sequence goes on along the minus strand of NZ_JBHLTG010000003.1, from coordinate 289,676 downwards.
GGCGTTGGGGTTGTCAACAGTTCGTGGAGATCTGTTTCGACCGGCTTTGCATCGCGCCGCTTGGCATCCGGTCGCCCGCCCGCGCAATGCGCACCCGAGCGGCCTTGCGAACACAACGCGGCCGGAAGGAAACCCTTCCGGCCATCCGATCAGATCGTTCCGATCTCACCCTTCGCCACGATCGGCCCGGTCGGTGCCGCATGCGGGATGCCCTGCTCGGGCTCCAGCGTGACGGCAAGCACCGCACCTGCGGCGAGCGCGTCCGCGAGGTCGTCCGGCACCTCGACGGTATGCGCAAGTTCATGCGATACGAACCCGAGCGAGCGCGGCGATCCGCCGGCCGGGATCAGCCAGAGCTCTCCGACCCGGCCATCGGGCGACGTCGGCGTTGGCACCGGCGTCATCGTGATCGCCTTGCGCGCGGTATCGATCGCGGCCAGCCAGCCAGCGCCGCCATCGTCGCGCGCCAGGACCACGACCGGCTTCGCACGCTCCTCGGCAGGAGGTGCGGCCGGGGTAGGCGCGGTTGCGATCGGCGCTGGTGTCTGCACAGGTCCCGGCGGTTCGCCCGGCTGGCGGATCGCGACGACGGCAAGCGCGGCGGCCACCGCGAGCGCGGCGCCCGACGCCCCGCGCCAGAACGGCACGCTGTTCCACAGGCCCGGCCGGCGCTCGACCGACGCCCAGCCCAGGCGCGTGCGCAGTCGCGGCCAGACGTGCTCCGACACCTCGACTGGCGGAATCTCCGCAAGCAGCGGAGCGAGCCGCTGCTCCCAGTCCTCGACGAGCTGTGCGAATGCACGCTCGCGTTCGGCGCGTGCCTGGGCCTGCGCCCGCGCGCCGCGATCGAGCACACCGAGTACGTATTCGGCCGCCAGCAGGTCGTCGCCCGGCGGGTCGTGTTCAAAACCGAGGTCGACGGTATTCATTGTTCGAGGCAGGCCCTGAGTTGCAGCAGGCTGCGGCGGATCCAGCTCTTCACCGTGCCCAGCGGGGAACCGATGCGCGACGCGAGTTCCTCGTACGTCACGCCTTCGAAGAAGGCGGTCCTGATCAGCGAACGACGCTGGCTGTCGAGACGGTCAAGGCACTGCCCGAGGCGTGCGTTCTCGGCCGACGATTCGGCGCCGTCCTGTGGGGAAGCGCCCGGATCGGCCAATTCCTCGGCCAGTTCGATCGGGGCGCTGCGCACGCCCGACGGCGCGGCACGCAGGCGATCGATCGCCCGGTTGCGCGCGATCATCGCAAGCCATGTGATCGGGCTTGCGCGCGAGGCGTCGAACTGCGCCGCTTTGCGCCACACCGTGACATAGACCTCCTGCAATACGTCCTCGGCCTCGTCGCGGTCCGGCAGCACACGCATGCATACGCCGAGCAGCTTCGACGACGTGGCCCGGTAAAGCTGTTCGAATGCGGCCCGATCGCCGGCGGCCACCGACTGCAGGCATGCAGCCAGCCGATCCGCTGCTGCGGTTGAATCCATGGAATCGGTCATTTCCGCCCCGTTGGCGGCCCTGGGAGGCGTCGATTGTAGGCGCAGCGCAAGCATTTCCGCCGGCCACAGCGATACACCGCCTACTCGGATGCCTTGGCGCGCGGGCGTGACACCCCTGCGCAGACCGCGTCCGCCCGACGCATACTGCGATGCCGACGCCGTCACATTTCGTGCTGATAGCTGCTCCGGCATCGGATTCCCCTTCTGCTTCGATGCTTCAGATACGGGCGAAGCGCGGCGATGGATGTCGCGAGGCCGTCCGCGGCCTGAACGGCTTCAAGCGCCTACGGTCTCAGGCGCAAAGACAGGGCGCCGGTAGAATCGCCGCGTCCCAACGAACGATGGCTTCCATGACCGACCCCGTCCGCACGACTTTCCACGGCTTCGAGCAGATCCCGCTGCACGAATATGCGGAACGTGCCTATCTCGATTATTCGATGTACGTGGTGCTCGACCGCGCACTGCCGTTCCTCGGCGACGGGCTCAAGCCGGTGCAGCGCCGCATCATCTACTCGATGAGCGAGCTTGGGCTCAACGCAGGCGCGAAGCCGAAGAAGTCGGCGCGCACGGTCGGTGACGTGATCGGCAAATACCACCCGCACGGCGACAGTGCCTGCTACGAGGCGATGGTGCTGATGGCGCAGCCGTTCTCGTACCGCTATCCGCTGATCGAGGGCCAGGGCAACTTCGGCTCCAGCGATGATCCGAAGTCGTTCGCGGCAATGCGCTACACCGAGTCGAAGCTCACGCCGATCGCCGAAGTGCTGCTCGGTGAACTCGCGCACGGCACGGTGGACTGGACGCCGAACTTCGACGGCACGCTGGAAGAGCCGACCTGGATGCCGGCGCGCCTGCCGCACCTGCTGCTCAACGGCACCACCGGCATCGCGGTCGGCATGGCGACCGACGTGCCGCCGCACAATCTGCGCGAGGTCGTGAGCGCCTGCGTGCGGCTGCTCGATGATCCCGACGCGACCACGCGCGACCTCTGCGAGCACGTGCGCGGGCCCGACTACCCGACCACGGCCGAAATCATCACGCCTGCGGCGGACCTGCTGCAGATGTACGAGACCGGCGGCGGCAGCGTGCGCACGCGCGCCGTGTACGAGAAAGACGGTCCGAATATCGTGGTGACGGCACTGCCCCACCAGGCATCGCCGGGCAAGGTGATCGAGCAGATCGCGACGCAGATGCGCGCGAAGAAGTTGCCATGGCTGGAGGACCTGCGCGACGAATCCGACCACGCGAATCCGACCCGTATCGTGCTGGTGCTGCGCAGCAACCGCGTCGACGTCGAGCCGCTGATGGGCCACCTGTTTGCGACGACGGACCTGGAAAAGAGCTACCGAGTCAACTTCAACGTGATCGGCCTCGATGGCCGCCCGCAGGTCAAGAGCCTCAAGGCCTTCCTGACCGAATGGCTGGAGTTCCGCACCGACACGGTTACGCGCCGGCTCAAGCACCGCCTCGAAAAGGTCGAGCGCCGGCTGCACATGCTCGAAGGCCTGTTGATCGCGTATCTCAACCTCGACGAGGTGATCCGCATCATCCGCTCCGAGGACGAGCCCAAGCCCGTGCTGATGCAGCGCTTCAAGCTCACCGCCGAGCAGACCGACTACATCCTCGAGACGAAGCTGCGTCAGCTCGCCCGTCTGGAGGAAATGCGGATCCGCACCGAACAGGCCGAGCTCGACGACGAACGCGCACGCATCATCGCGACGCTCGGCAGCAAGGCCAAGCTCAAGAAGCTGGTCAAGGACGAACTGATCGCCGATGCGAAGAAGTACGGCGACGCACGGCGCTCACCGCTGGTCGCGCGCGGCGCCGCGCAGGCGCTCTCCGAAACCGAGCTGGTGCCGAGCGAGCCGATGACGGTCGTGATCAGCGAGAAGGGCTGGGTGCGCGCGGCGAAGGGCCACGACATCGATCCGTCGACGCTGAACTACCGCGAAGGCGACGGGCTCATGGCCGCGGTGCGCAGCCGCAGCACGCAGCAGGTCGCGTTCCTCGATTCGACCGGCCGCGCGTACTCGGCGATCGTCCACGGCCTGCCCTCGGCACGCGGAAACGGCGAGCCGTTGACCGGGCGCTTTTCGCCGGCGCCGGGCGCATCGTTCCAGGCACTTGCCAGCGGCGACAACGACACCCGCTTCGTACTTGCGACCAGCCACGGCTACGGCTTCCTGACACGCTTCGAGAACCTCGTCAGCCGCAACAAGGCCGGCAAGGCGATGCTGTCGCTGACGCCGGGCGCGAAGGTGCTGCCGCCCGCGGCCGCGGCCGATGTGTCCAAGGACCTGCTCGTTGCGGTCACGAATGCCGGCCACATGCTCGCGTTCCCGATCGCTGACGTGCCCGAGCTCGATAAGGGCAAGGGCAACAAGCTCATCGAGATCCCGAAGGCAAAACTCGGCACCGAACGCGTCGTCGCGGTTGCCGCCGTGTCACCGGGCGGCACGCTGAGTGTCAAGTCGGGCACGCGCACGATGACATTGAAGTTCGCCGACCTCGAGCCCTACATCGGCACGCGTGCAACGCGCGGTGGCTTGCTGCCACGTGGCTGGCAGAAGGTCGAAGGGCTGTCCGTCGAGTAACCACGGCGGCGCCCCGATCCGCCGTCATACCGCGGCCCGGACAGCACTCCACTGTCCAGGCCGTTTTCACTTCGGCGACCCGACTCGACTGCGATCAGAGCAACGCAGCTGCCGGTTGCAGCGTTGCATCCGCGTCCGCCAGTGCGGCGCGGTGAACTCCGGCCACGGAACGGCCCGAGGGGTCAGCCGCAGCCGCGAACGCGGCGTCCCATGCGATCGCAACTGGTGATGAGCACGCGATCGATCTTCCGGCCGGGACCGTGGCCGCGCACGCGGCGGTCGGAAAATAACGTTCGAAGAGGCTGCGATACCAGTACGCCTCTTTCGTCGCGGACGGATTGAGCGGAAAGCGAACGGCCGCCGCTGCGAGTTCGGCATCGCTGACGATGCGCTCGGCATGCGCCTTGAGCCCGTCGATCCAGCCGTACCCTACGCCATCGCTGAACTGCTCCTTCTGCCGCCAGAGGATTCCATCCGGCAGGTAGCCTTTGAACGCCTCGCGCAGGACTGCCTTCTCGATCGCGCGACCGCCATCGGGCCCGGGGCGCGCCATCTTCAGCCGCGCATCCATGCGCATCGCAACGTCAAGAAACTCGAGATCGAGGAATGGCACGCGCGGCTCGACGCCCCAGGCCATCATCGACTTGTTGGCGCGCAGGCAGTCGAACTGGTGCAGGGCATCGAGTTTCCGCACGGTCTCGGCATGGAACTCGCGCGCGTTCGGCGCCTTGTGGAAATACAGATACCCGCCGAACACCTCATCGGCGCCCTCGCCCGACAGCACCATTTTCACGCCCATCGCGCGGATGCGCCGCGCCAGCAGGAACATCGGCGTGGACGCGCGGATCGTGGTCACGTCGTAGGTTTCGACGTGTCGGATCACCTCAGGCAGGGCATCGAGCCCTTCCTCGAAGCTGTAGGTAAAGCCGTGATGCACCGTGCCGATTGCATCGGCGGCGATCTGCGCAGCCGCGAGGTCCGGCGAGCCGTCGAGCCCGATCGCGAACGAGTGCAGCCGCGGCCACCAGGCTTCGGCCTGGTCGTCCTGCTCGATGCGCCGGCGGGCGAACCGCGCGGCGCAGGCGGCGACGAGCGAGGAGTCCAGCCCGCCAGAGAGCAGCACGCCGTAAGGCACGTCGCTCATGAGCTGCCGATGCACGGCGCGCTCGAACGCATGCCGCAGCTCGGCAGGCGAAACTTCCGCACCCCGCGTGGCTTCGTAGTCGCGCCATGCGCGCCGGTGGTAGCGGCGCAGCTCGCCCGTCTCACTGTCGAACCAGTGCCCGGGCGGGAACGCCGCCACGTCCTCGCACAGGCGTGCCAGCGCCTTCATTTCCGACGCCACCCAGAGCCGGCCGTCGCCGTCGTGCCCCCAGTACAGCGGACATACGCCGAGCGGATCGCGCGCGATCACGAACCGGCCCGCGGCGCGGTCCCACAACGCGAACGCGAAGATGCCGTTGAGGTCGTCCAGCCATCGACCGACGTCGCCCCCGCTGCGGTACAGGGCATTGATGACCTCGCAATCCGAGCCGCTGCCGAACGCATACGCCTGCTCGAGCCTGTCCCTGATGTCGCGGTGGTTGTAGATCTCCCCATTCACCGCCAGCGCAAGCTCGCCATCGGCCGAGCGCAACGGCTGCGCACCGCCGGCCGGGTCGACGATGGCCAATCGCTCATGCACCAGCAGTGCCTGGGCATCGGCATGGACGCCGGACCAGTCCGGGCCGCGATGCCGCTGGCTGGCGGACAGGGACATGGCAAGCGGACGCAGCATCCGCAGATCGGCGCCGGGGCGCAGGTCGAACGCACACAGGATCGAGCACATCGGGGAACCTCGTTGTCGGCAGTGGTGGAGTCGGAACCGTGAAAACAAAAAGGCCCGCACTTCGCAGTGCAGGCCTTTGGGAGCGATAGCGATGGAACGTGTGCGCTAGTCGCCGGCCTGCGGTGGGCTGACGTTGTTATTGCGCGGATTGTTGGTGTCGACCTGCGGTGCAGCCACGACGCATCCCTGCGCGCGGTCGAGCGCGGCGGACGTCATCGAAACGGGGCTGGAAGCGGCAGGCATGGGCCGATCCTGCGCCGTGCGCCTCGGCTGTGCAACTGCCGCAATTGCAACGTCCGATCGCGACGATGCGTGTCGGACCGACACACCCATGGGCGCCCGCGCCAGCCTCGACTAAGCTGCGGCGATGCCGAACCTTCGCCCCAGTAGTTGGCCCGCCCGAGCGGCGATCGCGCTTTTCGTCGTGCTTCTTGCAGCGGCGGTCCTCGCCTGGTGGTTATTGCGCGGCAGCCTGCCGCAGCTCGAGGGCGAGGTCGCGGTGCCTGGGATGTCGGCCCCGGTGTCGGTGCAGCGCGATGCGCTTGGTGTGGTCACGATCGATGCGGCCAACGAGGCCGACGCGGCGCGCGCACTCGGCTATGTGCATGCGCAGGAGCGCTACTTCGAAATGGACCTGCTGCGTCGCACGGCGGCAGGCGAGCTGGCCGAACTGTTCGGCCCGGTCGCGATCGATGCGGACCGGGCTAAACGGGTGCACCGCATGCGCTCGCGGGTGCGGCTCGATCTCGCCGCGATCTCCGGACCGCAGCGCGAGATGCTCCAGGCCTACACCGAAGGCGTGAATGCCGGGCTCGCCGACCTCGCGGTGCGTCCGTGGCCCTACCTGCTGTTGCGGACGCTGCCGCAACCGTGGCGCGTGGAGGACTCACCGCTGGTCGCAATGGCGATGTATTTCGACCTGCAGGACTCCGCGAACTCGCGCGAACTCGCGCTCGCCCGCATCCGCCCGCACCTGCCACCTGCGCTGTATGCGCTGCTCACGCATCCGGGCAGCAGCTGGGATGCGCCGCTCAGCGGTGGCGCGGTCGGTGATGCAAAGCTGCCTTCGGCAGACGAGGTCGACCTGCGCCGTCTGGAGAACGATGTCGAACGGCCGACACCACGCCTGCCTGCTGTATCGGAAGTAGGCAGCAACAACTTCGCCGTCTCCGGAGCACTGACCGAGGACGGACGTTCGATCGTCGCCGACGACATGCACCTCGGCCTGCGCGCACCGAACATCTGGTTCCGCGCCCAGCTGCGCTATCCCGACCCGGCCGCACCGGGCGGCCGCGTCGATGTCGGCGGTTTCACGCTGCCCGGCCAGCCTGTGGTGGTCGTCGGCAGCAACGGCCATGTGGCCTGGGGATTCACGAACAGCTACGGCGACTGGCTGGACTGGCAGCGGCTGTCCGGATGCGGCGCGCGTCCGCAGCCGCCGCAGTGCCGCACGACCACGCATGTCGAGCGCATCCGCGTGGCAGGCGCCGAAGACGTGCTGCTGCCGGTGGAGGAAACGCCCTGGGGCCCGGTGCTGCATCGCGAAGCGAACGGCGATGCGTTCGCGCTGCGCTGGGTGGCGCATCTACCTGGTGCACTGACGATGGGGCTGGCGGACTTCGCGCGTGTTGCTTCAGTGGACGAGGCGATGCGTGCTGCCGACAACGTCGCGATCCCCGCGCAGAACCTGCTCGTCGGCGACCGCACGGGACGCATCGGGTGGCGTCTGCTCGGGCCGATGCCGGCGCGCACGTTGGTGTGCGATGCGTCCGCTGGGAGCGACCCGCGCAGCTTTGTCGCGGTGCAGTCAGCAGGCTGTCCTCCGTGGTCGCTCTCCAACTCCACGAACCCGCGCATCGTCGACCCGGCCCACGGCCGCCTGTGGACGGCGAACTCGCGCGTCGCCGATGGCCCGGCGCTCGCACGCATCGGCGACGGTGGCTACGTGCTCGGCGCCCGTGGCCAGCAGATTCGCGACGCCCTGTTCGCCAAGTCGAAACTCGACGAAGAGGACCTGCTCGCGATCCAGCTCGATGACCGCACGCTATTTCTCGAACGCTGGTGGCAGCTGCTGCGTCAGGCCGCGGCAAGCACGGGCACACCCGCGCTCGATGCATTGGCGTCGGCCGACGCGAACTGGCCGACGCACGCGGTCGCTGACTCGACGAGCTACCGCATCGTGCGCGCGTGGAGGCTCGAAGTGCTGGAGCGTATCGCCGACGGGCTGACCGCGCCGGCACAGGCCGCGCTCGGCGACTCCTTCGAGATGCCGTCGCTGCCGCAGCTCGAAGGCGCGGTCTGGCCGATGCTGCAGCAACGCCCCGCCCACCTGCTGCCCCCGCGCTTCAAAAGCTGGGATGCGCTGCTCGAGGACGCCGCGCGCGACGTTCGCAACGAACTGGCCGAAGCCGGGCCGCTGTCGGCCCGCACCTGGGGCGAGCGCAACACCGCGCGCATCTGCCACCCGATGGCACGGGCGTTGCCGGTATTCACGCACGGCATCCTGTGCATGCCCGCCGAACCCCTGCGCGGCGACACCCATATGCCGCGCGTGCAGGGGCCGGATTCCGGCGCGTCGCAGCGCATGGTGGTATCACCGGGCAACGAGCGTGAAGGCATCATCCAGATGCCCGGCGGACAGAGCGGACACCTGCTTTCGCCGTTCTGGGGCGCTGGCCACGACGACTGGGTGCACGGCCGTCCCTCGCCGTTTCTGCCGGGCCCGACGCGGTACTCGATGCAGCTGTCGCCCGCGTCGGCGGCGCGCTAAAAGGGGACGCGCCGGCACTCGCCGCGGAGCTTATCGGCGCGGGACGCGCGCGATCCGCAGGTGTGGGCCAGCTGAGCGTATGCAGACGCCGGCGAGGAACGCCGCGAATGCCCGACGCCTGCAGACTCAGTCCGTAAGCAGGCGTTCCATCATCGCCAGATAAACATCCGGCAGCGCTTCGAGATCCGCGACCGAGACATGCTCGTCAACCTTGTGGATGCTCGCGTTCACGGGACCGATCTCGACGCACTGCGCGCCCAGCGGGGCGATGAAGCGTGCATCAGATGTGCCGCCACCGGTGCTTTCCTCCGGAGGCCGCCCCGCGAACCGGGCCAGCACGTCACGCGCCGCTGCACGCAGCGGGCCTTCGGGCGTGTAGAACGGCTCGCCCCCGCGGTGCCAGTGCACGGCGTACTCCAGCCCGTGCCTGCGGAGCACCGTCTCGCATTCGGCTTCGAGCTGCGCCGCCTGCCAGTTCGGGTTGAAGCGCAGGTTGAACAGCACCTGCAGCTCACCGGGAATCACGTTGTTCGCGCCGGTACCGGCGTGGACGTTGCTGATCTGCAGGCTGGTCGGCGGGAACGACTCGTAACCTTCGTCCCAGCGCCGCGCCGCGAGTTCAGCGAGCGCAGGCAACGCCTGGTGGATCGGATTGCGCGCCTTGTCCGGATACGCGACGTGCCCCTGGATGCCGCGCACGGTCAGCGTCGCCGACAACGTGCCGCGACGACCCACGCGCAGCAGATCGCCGAGCTCGGCGGTCGACGACGGTTCGCCGGTGATGCACCAGTCCAGCCGCTCGCCGCGCGCGCGGAAGACCTCGGCCACCTTGCGTACGCCATCGATCGCATCGCCTTCCTCGTCCGAGGTCAGCAACAACGCCACGCGCCCGCGATGCTCCGGGTGCGCCGCGACGAAGCGCTCGAGCGCGACCACGAACGCAGCCACGCTGCCCTTCATGTCGGCCGCGCCGCGCCCGTACAGCACGCCATCGCGAATCTCGGGCACGAACGGGTCACTGGCCCAGGCTTCGCGCGGGCCTGGCGGCACCACGTCGGTATGCCCGAGCAGAACGAGCGTGGGGCCATCGCTGCCGTGGACGGCCCAGAGATTGTCGACTTCGCCGAATGGCAGTTGCTCGCATTCAAAGCCGGCGCGCTCGAGCCTGGTCCGGATCAGCGCCTGGCAGCCGGCGTCATCGGGCGTCACCGATCGCTGTTCGATCAGCGCACGCGTCAGGTCCAGCACCTCGCTCATGCGCCGACTCCGAACCGCTTCCTGAACCCGTTGTCGCTGAAGCCCTGCGTGACTTCGCCATCTTCGGTCACGACCACCGGCCGGCGGATCAGCTGCGGGTATTCACGCAGCAGCAGCTTCCACTCGGCGTCCGACTGCGGGGACTTGCGGCTGTCCGGCAGCGTGCGCCATGTCGTCGATGACTTGTTGATCATCGCGTCCCAGCCGCCAAGCCTGTCCTTCCACTCCACCAGCGTTTCGGGCGGCTGCTGCTGGTCGCGGTAGTCGACGAATGAGTGTGCGATGCCGAAGCGGTCGAGCCACTTGCGGGCTTTGCGGCAGGTGTCGCAGTTGCTGAGGCCGTAAAGAACCGTCATGACGCGGCGAACTCCGTTGGGTGCAGGTGCGTGGCTGCGGGCGCGACCTTCGGCGGCATGGATGCCGCCGAAGAGCCTATATGGACGTACTTGCGGCGTGTCGCGCTTGCAGCCATGCGCCTGCACCCCGCTAGGGAAGCCTCAGTCCGCCAGACCACGCAGCAGGTCATTGATGCTCGTCTTCGACCGCGTCTTCTCATCGACCTGCTTGACGATCACCGCGCAATACAGCGAGTGCGAACCGTCCTTCGCCGGCAACTGACCCGACACCACTACGCTGTACGGCGGCACCGAGCCGTAGCTGATCTCGCCGGTCATGCGGTTGTACACGCGCGTGCTCTGGCCGAGAAAAACGCCCATGCCGATCACGCTGTGGTGGCCGACTACGAAGCCTTCGACGACTTCCGAGCGCGCACCGATGAAGCAGTGGTCCTCGATGATCGTCGGCGTCGCCTGCAGCGGCTCGAGCACACCGCCGATCCCCGCACCGCCCGAGAGATGGCAGTGCTTGCCGATCTGCGCGCACGAACCGACCGTCGCCCAGGTATCGACCATCGTGCCCTCGCCGACGTGCGCGCCGATGTTCACGAAGCTCGGCATCAGCACGACGTCCTTGCCGATGAAGCTGCCGCGCCGCGCGATCGCGCCCGGCACCACGCGTGCGCCGAGCTTGCGGAACTCGCTCTCGCCATAGCCTTCGAACCGCGCTGGCACCTTGTCCCAAAACGGCGCCGGGTCGGCCTCGACCACGCGCATGTCGTTGACGCGGAAGTACAGCAGCACCGCCTTCTTCAACCACTCGTTGACCGTCCAGCCGCCCTGCCCGTCTGGCTCGGCGACACGGAACGCACCGCTCTCGAGCCCCGCGATGACCCGCTCGACCGCAGGTCGCGTCGAGCCCTCGACCTCGCCGGATGCGAGCGACGTCCGGCGCTCCCATGCGTCGTCGATGACGGCACGCAGCTGGGCGTTCGCGGATGCATCCTGCGTCGACGACGCATCGGTCGCGCCGGCGGTCGGGGCAGTGGTTTCGGGCGGGCTCATCGCAGTTCTCCGTCGAGGCAATCGCGCAGGGCTTCGCGCAATGCCTGTTGCTGTGCATGGTCAAGCGGCCGGCGTTCGCCGTCCGCGTCGGTGCGGGTGATCTGGAATACGTCCTCGGCGCGCTCGCCGAAGGTTGCAATGCGTGCGTCGTGGACGCTCAGCGACTGGTCGCGTAACACCTGGGTGACGTCGGCGAGCAGGCCGGGGCGGTCGGTGCAGACCAGACTCAACAACGTCCGGCCCGGTCCGGCCGCATCGAAGCCGATCTGCGGCGCGATGCGGAAATGACGCAGGTGGCGCGGCTGCGTCCTGCGCGTCGGCCGTACCGCCTCGAGGTCGCCTGCAAGCGCCGCCGCGAGCCTGCGCTCGACGTCGTCCGCCGCAGGTTTCAGGTGCGACTGTGCCGGCACCACCTCGAACGTGTCGAACACGGCGCCCTGCGGCCCGTCGAGGACGCGCGCCTGCTGGATCGCCAGGCCTGCGCGGTCGAGCGTCGCGACGATCGCGGCGAACAGGCCTTCGCGGTCCGGCGAATGCACGAACACCTCCAGAGCGCCGGTCGAGCCCGCGAGCGGGCGCACCCGCACACGCGTATCGCCGGCCGCGGTGCCGCGCAGCGATGCCGCCTGCCATGCGATCTGATCTGCCCGTCCACGCTGGAAGCCGATTTCAGGCATGCGGGCGAACAGCGTCTCGATCTGGGCCTCCGGAATCCCGAGCGCACCGAGCATCGCCGCCGCGGCGTAGCGCGTCTCGGCACTGCGCTCGTGCGCCGCGACCGGGTTTTCCAGCCCGCGCCGCAGTGCAAGACGGGTCGAGGTGTAGAGGTCGGCGAGGAGGCGGTCCTTCCACGCGTTCCAGAGCTTCGGCGATGTGCCCGCGATATCGGCGCAGGTCAGCAGATAGAGGTGGTCGAGCCGCTCGCGGTCCGCCACGGCGGTCGCGAATCGGTGGATGACTTCCGGATCACCGATGTCCTGCTTCTGCGCGGTGATCGACATCAGCAAATGCCGCCGCACCAGCCATTCAACCAATGCGGTGTCGCCTTCCGACAACCCGTGTGCCGCGCAGAACTCGCGCGCGTCGACGGCGCCGAGTTCGGAATGGTCACCGCCCCGACCTTTTGCGATGTCGTGGAACAGGCCGGCGAGCAACAGCAGTTCGGGCTTTCGCAGCTTCGGCCAGACCTCGTGCGCAAGCGCGAAGCGTTCGTCAGGCTTGCCGGAGGCGAATGACGCCAGGTTCTTCAGTACCGCCAACGTGTGCTGGTCGACCGTGAACACATGGAACAGGTCGAACTGCATCCGACCCGAAACGTTCGAGAATGCGGGAATCCAGCGCCCGAGCGCGCCAAGCCGCGCCATGCGCGTCAGCGTTTCGACCGGCTGCGGCCCGCGCAGCAGCTGCACGAACTGCCGGCGCAATGCCGGGTCGGCTTCCGTGTAGGCCGGCACCTGCGGCAAGGCTTCAGCCAGCGCACGCGCCGTACGCGAATGCAGCCCGCGCACATCCACGCATCCGGCCCAGGTCGCAAACAGCGCGAACACCTCCGACGGCCGCTGCGGCCAGGCGCCGTCGCGCGCCGCGAGGTAACCACGGCGCAGTTCAAAGTGGGCGTCGATCGGCCGCGGCGATGCCTCGCCTTCGATCTGTTCCTCGAAACGCTGCAGCACCCGCTCGCCGATGCGCAGCACCAGCGCAGCCGCGCGATAGAAGCCCTGCATCATCTGCTCGACGGCGAGGCTGTCGGCCGTGTCGTCATAGCCCAGTCGCGAGGCGAGCAGCTTCTGGTAGTCGAACCGAAGCCGCTCCTCGCGCTTGCCCGCGACCAGATGCAGCCCCAGGCGCAGGCGCGAGAGCAGGAGGCGCTGTCGCTCCAGCGTTGCGAACTCGTCAGCCCCGAGTTGCCCGAGCGCGACCAACGATTCGAGATCGGACGTACCGCACACGCGCAGCGCCATCCAGCGCAGCGTCTGGATGTCGCGCAGCCCGCCCGGGCCTTCCTTGAGGTTCGGCTCGAGGTTGTCGGCGGTGTCACCGAAACGGGCGTGCCGTGCGCGGAGTTCCTCGCGCTTGGCCTCGAAAAACGCCTGTGCAGGCCAGATGCGCCCTGACGTGGTCGCCGACTGCAGCGTTTGAACCGCATCGGCGCAGGCCGCAAGCGGTCGCGCCTCGAGCAGGGCCGTCAATACGGTGATGTCGGCCGCGGCCTCGACGCACTGCGCGCGGGAGCGCACCGCATGGCCGACCGGCAGGCCGGCGTCCCACAGCAATGCGAACAGACGCGCCAGCGCCTCGGCATGCGCGGCCTGCGCTTCCGGCTCGGCGAGTACGAGCAGGTCGACGTCCGAATGCGGGAACAGTTCCCCGCGCCCGTAACCGCCGACCGCGAACAGCGCCAGCGGCGCGTCTTCCGGAATGCAGCGCTGCCACGCACTGCGCAACTGGGCATCCGCCACCTGCGTACGCGTCGCGAGCACGCGGTCGATGTCGGCCTGGGGATCAAGGCCCCGCTCCATCGCGGCGGCTGCGGACTGCAGGGCCTCGCGTGCTGCGACCGCCCAGGCTGCATCATCGATGGCTGCGTCCGGCGAAAGCCCTGCAGGCAAGCCGCCCCCTGCATCGGCCGGCGCCGGACCGGCGCCGGAAGTACTCACAGATCGTTATCGTCGCCAGGCAGGCGGGTCAGGATTTCGACGCCGTCCTCGGTCACCGCGATCGTGTGTTCCCACTGCGCGGAGAGCTTGCGGTCCTTGGTCACGACGGTCCAGCCATCCGGCAGCACCCTCGTATGGCGCGTTCCCTCGTTGATCATCGGCTCGATCGTGAAGGTCATGCCGGGCTTCAGCACCAGCCCTTCGCCGGCACGGCCGTAATGCAGCACCTGCGGATCCTCGTGGTAGACCTGCCCGATACCGTGGCCGCAGTACTCGCGGACGACGCTGAAACGCTCGGACTCCGCATAGGCCTGAATCGTCGCACCGATATCACCGAGCGTGGCACCCGGCTTCACCATGCGGATCCCGCGGAACATCGCCTCGCGGGTAACGTCCACCAGGCGGCGCGCCATTACCGACGGGTTGCCGACGAGGTACATGCGGCTGGTATCGCCATGCCAGCCGTCCTTGATCACGGTGACGTCGATGTTGACGATGTCGCCGTCCTTGAGGACCTTGGATTCGCTCGGAATCCCGTGGCAGATCACGTTGTTGACCGAGGTGCAGACCGTCTTCGGGAAGCCCTTGTAGCCGACGTTCGCCGGCACGGCGCCCTGTATTCGGACGATGTGGTCGTGGCAGATGCGATCGAGTTCCTCGGTCGTCACGCCGGGTTTCACATGCGGGGCGACGACCTGCAGCACCTCGGCGGCCAAGCGGCCGGCGACGCGCATGCGCTCGATCTGCTCGGGGGTTTTGATGGTGATGGCCATCCCACCATTATGCCCTGCCATCCGCAAACCGGGCCCTGCACGATGCGGCGGCAGGGCCAGCGCCCGGTCGATACCACGCTCGCGCTTGCGTCGCTCCGGCTAACTTGGATGCCGCGGTTGCCCGCTGGGGCGCCTGTGGATAGAATTGTGCGGCTGCGCGGACAGCCGTCCCGCTACCGTCCACGCCGGACGCCATCGGCGAATACACACCTGCTGCCTTATCCCGTGCCGGGGTGCTTCCACCATGAGGTGTGAAGTTCGGCCACGGACGCAGCAGGGAGGCCCAACCCCGGAATCCCCGCTTCGGCTTGCCGGAGCAGCCCGCCTTCACCTGTCCGGCGGTGCGGATTCCATCTCCTGGAGTTTCTGCAATGCCCCAGATCACCATGCGCCAGATGCTCGAAGCGGGCGTCCACTTCGGCCACCAGACCCGTTATTGGAACCCGAAGATGGGCCCGTACATCTTCGGCGCCCGCGGCAAGATCCACATCATCAACCTCGAGAAGACGGTTCCGCTGTTCAACGACGCGATGAACTTCATCTCGGGCGTCGCGCAGCGCCGCGGCATGATCCTGTTCCTGGGCACGAAGCGCAGCGCGCGCGACGCGATCAAGGACGAGGCCGAGCGTTGCGGCATGCCGTACATGAACCAGCGTTGGCTGGGCGGTACGCTGACCAACTTCCGCACGGTCAAGCAGTCGGTGCAGCGCCTGAAGGACCTCGAGGCGGCTGAGACCGACGGCACGTTCCAGAAGCTGGTCAAGCACGAAGTGCTGCAGATGCGCCGCGAGCGCGACAAGCTCCAGGCGTCGCTCGGCGGCATCAAGGACATGAACCGACTGCCCGACGCAATCTTCGTGATCGACATCGGCCATGAGGACATCGCGATCAAGGAAGCCAAGAAGCTCGGCATCCCGGTCATCGCCGTCGTCGACACCAACTACGACCCGGAACTGGTCGACTACGCGATTCCCGGCAACGACGACGCGATCCGCGCCGTGCAGCTGTACGCGTCCGCCGCCGCCGATGCCGTGCTCGAGGGCAAGGCCGCCGCGCCGCAGGCCGCGACCGTGCGCGAGGAAGAGTTCGTCGAAGGTGAAGGCGAAGGCGGCAACGAGCGCAAGGGCCGTGGCCGCGGCGCGCCGAAGAAGGCCGCTGTCGATGCGCCGGCCGCTGCCGACGCACCCGCCGCCGCTGTCGACGCGCCGGCCCAGTAAGTCACCGCCCTGCCATGCGGCCGCGCGACCATGCGCGGCCGCGTCTGCTTGGCGGCTCCGTCCGCACCCTTTTCCTCGCACGATCGCCCCGCTCCGCGCGTCCGTTTATTTCGGGCCGCAGCCGGTGGTCGCAGCGACCCACGACACGAGGTAACCCCATGGCAGAAATCACCGCATCCCAGGTCAAGGAACTCCGCGAGCGCACCGGCGCCGGCATGATGGAGTGCAAGAAGGCCCTGACCGAGAACAACGGCGACATCGAAGCCGCAGCCGACTGGCTGCGCAAGACGGGCCTCGCGAAGGCCGACAAGAAGGCCAGCCGCGTTGCTGCCGAAGGCCGCATTGTCGCTGCGCAGGCCCCGGGCAAGGCGGTTCTCGTCGAGATCAACTCCGAGACCGACTTCGTAGCGAAGGACGGCAACTTCATCGGCTTCACCGACTCGGTCGGCCAGGCCGCGCTCGAAGCGTCCGACGTCGAGGCGCTCAAGGCGACCAAGCTGCCGTCCGGCGAGACGGTCGAGGAATCCCGCGCCGCGGTGATCGCCAAGGTTGGCGAGAATGTGCAGGTGCGTCGCCTCGCGCGCATCGACAGCGACAACACCGTTGCCGCGTACGTGCACGGCGGCCGCATCGGCGTGATCGTCGAGGTCAAGGGCGGCAATGCCGAACTGGCACGCGGTCTCGCGATGCACGTCGCCGCGATGAATCCGCCGTACATCTCGCCTGCCCACGTGCCGGCCGAGTTCGTCGAGCGCGAGAAGGAAATCGCCCTCGCGCAGGTCAAGGACACCGGCAAGCCGCAGGAGATCCTCGAGAAGATGATCGCCGGCAAGATCGCCAAGACCGTCAACGAGATCTGCCTCACCGGCCAGGCCTACGTGCTGGACACGAACCAGACCGTCGAGCAGGCACTGAAGGCCGCCGGCGCCGAAGTCGTCAACTTCGTCCGCCTCGCGGTTGGCGAAGGCATCGAAAAGCAGACCGACGATTTCGCTGCGGAAGTGATGAAGCAGGCCGGTCTGGCGTAAGCCGTACCGCCAGGTCAGTTGCAGAAAGGCCGCGCTCTGCGCGGCCTTTTTGTTTGGCCGGGCAAAACGGATTTGCGGCGAGATTTACCGTCGAACTGCGCCCTATGTGACGGCCGGGCCCGTGGCACATCGCCCGCCCGCCGGCATCGGCATCCGCGCGGGTCGCCATTTCATCTGCACAAAAAAAAGGGGCGGCTTTCGCCGCCCCTTTTTCAGACCCACCCGGTCGAATCAGAAACCGACCGAGTAACGCAGGTTGACACCGTGATTGCGCGCCTCGTCGTCGAACTGGCCGCTGTAGCCCAGCTCGAGCAGGCTGCTTTCCGTGACCCAGGCACCGAGGCCGAGGTTCGCCACCGCGGCGGACTCGGCGATTCCAGCGCCCTCCACGGTGAATGCCGAACCTCCGCTCCACGCGGCGGTCGTCGCGGCGTTGAGGTCGCCGGACGCATGACGCCAGCCGATCCCGCCACGAACGAACAGCCAGCTCGCGTCCTGTCCGGCCGCTTTCAGGCCGCGCTCGAATCGCATGCCGACAGTCGCCAGCCCTGCACGCGTCTCCTCCGTCTGACCCGAGAGCGCCGCGGCCCCGCCGGTTTCTACGAAGCGGTCCGAATCGACCGCCACGCTGGCCAGCTGCAGGAACGGCTCGACCGCCCAGTCGCTGCGCTCCACGCGGTAGCCACCTTCGACGAAGGCCTGCACCGAGCTCGCGTCATAGCGGGCGCGGTTGCGATCCTGGAAGCCCGGGAACGCCACCGTGCGCTCGGTATCGACGTCGTGGCGGGCGTAGGTCGCACCGGCGCGCATCTGGAATGCACCCCATGCGTTACCGGCGTAGACACCGAAGTGTCGGCTATCGACGTTCGAGCGCGACGCCCGGTCCTCGACCTGGAGGTCGGAGCGCCCACTGCCGGCGAGCGCACCGAACCGCCAGCCGCCGGCGGCTGCGTGATCGACACCGACCAGCAGGCTGCTGCTCTGCGAATCCGCACGCGCGGCATTGCCGTCGCTGCGAAGCGCGTCGCCGCCGCCCGTCACCTGCGCCCAGGCCGTGATGCCCGAATCGTCGCCCGAAGGCGAGCGCAGCGGCATGGCGCGCGCGAGCGCCGCCTCGCGCACGTGGCGCGCCTCGTCGACCAGGATCGCGGACGTGCTCGAGTGCACTTCGCCGCTAAGCGCGTCGAATGCGGCCGGCGCCTGCGCAGGGAACAGCTGCGTGAGTCGCTGCGCAAGGACATGCGTCATTGGCAGCGCGTCCGCCGCAGCAGCCACTGCACTCTGGTTCTGCGTACCGGCGGCGGTCGCCAGCGCACGGCCGCGGCTCACGTCCATCGCAACACTGTTCGGGGCATAGCCCAGGCTGAACCGCAGGAACGGAGAGAACGCGCTCGAGTCGACGGCCTGGAAGGCGCCGGCAACGCCGCCCGCCGCGGTCAGCAGCGTGTAACGCTGGCCCAGCAGATAGTCGTTCGGCCCGGCGAGCACACGCACGGTGCCGCCGAGCAGATTTGCCCGGCCGGTGACGTTGATGCGGTCGGAAGCGCCCAGCCCGTTGACTTCGGCCTCGAAGATCGAGCCGACCTGCTGGGTGTAATTGCCGTTGACCGTCAGCGTGCCGATCGAATTACCGGGCGCCACGGTGCCGTTGACCACAGTTGTCCCGACCGTGCCGGTGCCAGCAAGCGCGCCGCCACGGTTGACCGTCAGCAGTCCACCCGATTGCACGCCGTTGACGACGAACGTACCGCTATTCACGGTCACCGCGTTGGCGAGTACGCCGGTGCGACTGACGAGGCCCCAACCACCGTTGATGATGGTGCTGCCAAGGCGGTTGGTGCCGGACAGCTCCAGCACACCGTCGTTGACGGTCAAACCGTTGAAGCTGTTCGTTCCGCTGAGGCGCAACCAGCCGATGCCGGACTTTGTCAGGCGCCCCGGACCGCCGATGTTGTTGGTCCAGTTGTCCCATGCGGCGCCGTCCCAGGTCTGGGCGCCGCCCGCGCGCTGGTTCATCACCACGTTCGTATCGACGCGGATCTGACCCGGGCCTTCGATCGCGCGACGCAGATCCATCAGGCCCCAGCCGTAGATCGGATCGACGCCGGGCGCCCCGAGGTCACGCGCCGTGGTCAGCAGCACATCGCGGACCTGCGCGTTGTTGAGGTACGGGAAGCGCTCCATGAGCAGGCCGAGTGCGCCCGTCACGTGCGGCGCGGCCATCGAGGTACCGGTGTAGTTCGCGTAGCCGTACTCCGGGCGCTCGGAGTCGATCAGCAGTCGCATGCTGCCGTCGGCGCCTTCGATCACGCGGCCGGTGATGGTGCCGGTCACGACGGACGAGGCGATGCCGGTTCCCGGCGCCGTGATGCACCAGTTCGCGCTGAACCCGCAGATGCTCGAGCTCGCCGAGAGGCTGCCGTTCTGGGCGAGGTTGACCACGCTCAGCCAGTACGGCTCGACTTCGGGAGCCAGACGCGGCAGGGTCGCGTAGATGCCGGCGATATTGCCGCTGTTGTTACCCGCGGCCCATACCTGGATAGTCTGGTAACGCAGCGTCGGATTGACGAACGCCGTGCGCAAATAGTCGGCGTTGGCCGTATTGCGATAGATCGCGTCAAGCGCGGTGCGGGTCGTCGGCTCGGACGAAAGGCCCCAGCTGTGGTTGATGGCGCGGACGCCGGCGGCGCCCAGCTGGTTGAACATCGACACCGTCGTGGCCGTGTCCGGCCCCGTCGTGTTCGTGCGCGTCACGATGCGACCGCTTCCATCGACGTAGTACTCGACGACGCGATTGAAGAACAGCCGGGCAGAGGTCAGGTCGGCACCGAACGCGACGCCATGCATGCCGGTGCCGTTGCGGTTGGCGGCCATCGTGCCGGCAACGTGCGTGCCATGCGCGTTGTATTGCAGGATCAGACGGGCGCCCGTGCCGCCGAACGAAAGGTTCGACGGGATCGTGCGCCCGAGGTAATAGGCGTCGATCTCCGACACCCGGCCGTCGGTAAAGAAGCAGTTGCCCGGACCACGCACGATGGTCGTGTTCTGGCAGCCGGCCATGCCGATGCTGATCGCGCCGTGGTTGCGCCCGGCAAACTCGCCGTGCTGCAGGGCGACACCGGTGTCATAGACGCCGAGACGCACGCCGCGGCCGGTCAGGCCCCGGGCATACGCGTATTCAGCGCCGATCGCTGCAAGACCCCAGTCGGCCTGGAACTCCGCGGTGCGCCAGCTTGCCGGGTCGCCCAGGCGACCGGGGTCCTGATAACTCTGCGCCGATGCCGGCAGAACAGCTGCCAGCGCCAGACCACTCGCGATCGCCGCCGACAGCGTCGAGCGCGCGAACCTATTCCCACGACCGCGACCGGCCGTTTCAATCGTCTTCATTGCATCCCCTGGAATGGTAGATCCGGCACCCCTGACCGCCCCTCGGTCATGCGTCGATGCAGCCCCACTGCGATCGAGCACTTGGCGGTGCGCCGGCAAACTGCAGTCGGCCGCCCACCGGGCGGAGCGCAACTGCCGCGGTATCTATATTTCAAAATAGGGCGAAACGCCAGCCGCGCGTCACACTTTGGAGCGCAGGGCCCAGCTTTTGAATTGCTTCACACGGTGCACCGGGACTTTCAGCTGCCGGGCGCACCTTTAGCCACCCGCCGCATCCGCTGCGCGTGAGCGTTTCGCACGTCCCGGATTGCGACTGCGCCCGCCCGTTCCCTTACAATGCCGCGGTTTGCCGCCCTCCCCCCGAGATCGCCATGTCCCAACTCGCCTACCACCGCGTCCTCCTGAAACTCTCCGGCGAGGCGCTGATGGGCGATGAGGACTACGGCATCGATCCGAAGGTGATCAACCGCCTCGCGCACGAGGTCATCGAGGCGCAGAGCGCCGGCGCGCAGGTAGCCCTCGTGATCGGCGGCGGCAACATCTTCCGCGGTGCCGGCCTGGCCGCAGGCGGCATGGACCGGGTGACCGGCGACCAGATGGGCATGCTCGCGACCGTCATCAACGCGCTCGCGATGCAGGACGCGCTCGAGAAGCTCGGCGCGAAGGCGCGGGTGATGAGCGCGATCAAGATCAACGATGTGTGCGAGGACTACATCCGCCGCCGCGCGATCCGCCACCTCGAGAAGGGCCGGCTTGTGATCTTTGCCGCCGGCGTCGGCAGCCCGTTCTTCACCACCGATTCCGGCGCTGCTCTGCGCGCGATCGAGATCGGGGCCGACCTGTTGCTCAAGGCGACCAAGGTCGACGGCGTGTACGACAAGGATCCGCACAAGCACGCCGACGCGGTGCGCTTCGACCGCCTGAGCTATGACGAAGTCCTGAGCCGTGACCTGCAGGTCATGGATACGGCAGCGTTCGCATTGGCCCGCGACAGCGAGCTGCCACTGCGCATCTTTAACATGAGCCACCCGGGCGAACTGCTGCGGATCCTGCGTGGCGAGAACATCGGCACGCTGGTCCAGGGCCGCGCTGCCGCCTGACTGAGCTGCTACCGGATGCAATAGTGTCCGGCCCGCAGCCCATGCCACGATGCCAGCATGGCGCATTCGCATCACTCCGGACACCACCACGCGCACGACGGCACGCGGGCATTCGCGGCCGTCACGCTGGTCAACCTCGCGTACACGGCCCTCGAAGCCGGATACGGTTTCGCGACGAACTCGCTCGCGTTGCTGTCCGACGCGCTTCACAACCTGGGCGACGTGCTGGGGCTTGGCCTTGCATGGGCCGCTGCGGTGCTCGCCCGACGCCCGCCCACGGCGCGGCACACGTATGGCTGGCGGCGCGCGACGCTGCTGTCACCTCTTGGGAACGCGCTGCTGCTGGTGGCGTTTTCCGGCGCGCTCGGCTGGGAGGCCGTCCGCCGTTTCGACGCGCCGCCGGAGATCCCTGCGCTTCCCGTCGTGCTGGTCGCCGCGCTCGGTATCGTAGTGAACCTCGGCGCGGCCTGGCTGCTGCGTTCGGGGCACGAGCACGACCTCAATCGTCGTGGCGCGTTCCTGCACCTCGTCGCGGACGCCGCGGTGTCACTCGCGGCGGTGTTGGCGGGGCTGGGCATGGCGGTATTCGGCTGGTCGTGGCTGGACCCGGCCACGGCGCTGCTGATCGGTGTCGTCATCGCGCTCGGCGCGTTCGGCCTGCTGCGCGAGAGCTTCGACGCGGCGATGGATGCGGTTCCACGCTCGATCGACCAAGGCGACGTGCTCGCGTTTCTTTCGTCCCAGCCCGGCGTAGAGGCCGTGCACCATCTGCATATCTGGTCGCTCGGGGCCGGCGAGATCGCGATGACCGCGCACCTGGTACGCCCCGGCGCCGACGACCACGATGCTTTCATCGACCGCGTAACGCATACGCTCGACGAGCGCTTCGGGATCAACCACGTGACGATGCAGATCGAGCACGGCTCGCATTGCGAGCACGATCGTCATGATCGCGCGCCTCACCACTGAGCGCCGCGAGTGGCCACACTCGCGAAAGCACCACCGCGGCGTTCGCATATAATCGCCGGCTCCCTGCCTACCCACCGGAGCCGGCGATGCTAAACGACATCAAAAAAGACGCGCAGACCCGCATGGCAAAGAGCGTGGAAGCGTTCCGCCACGATCTGGTCAAGGTGCGGACGGGCCGTGCATCGACCGCACTCGTCGATCACATCAAGGTCAATTACTACGGTTCCGACATGCCGCTGTCGCAGGTCGCGAGCGTTGCGGTCACCGACTCGCGCTCGCTCACGATCACCCCGTGGGAAAAGCAGATGGTCGGCCCGGTCGAAAAGGCGATCCTCGCGTCGGACCTCGGCCTGACCCCGAACACCGCGGGCACCGTGATTCGCTTGAACCTCCCGGCGCTGACCGAAGAGCGCCGCCGGGAGCTGACCAAAGTCGTTCACTCCGGTGGCGAAGATGCGAAGGTCGCGATCCGCAACATCCGCCGCGACGCGAACCATCAGGTCAAGGAACTGCTGAAGGACAAGCAGATCACCGAGGACGAGGCGAGCCGCAGCGAGACCGAGATCCAGAAAATCACCGACGACGCGATCAAGGGCGTCGACGAGGTGGTCAAGGCGAAAGAACAGGAGCTGATGGCGGTCTGACGCCATCGGCCGGGTCCACGGCCCGGCCTCAGCTTTCCGCCGCGTGCGGGGCCGCAAGCCCCGCCCATCCGCCCGGCGTGGCACGCCGAGGGACTGTCGTCCCACCCCGTCCTTCCAGGTGCAACCGGCGCCATGTCTTCCCAGCACGTCAGCGCGCCCCGGCGCATCCCGCGGCACCTCGCCGTCATCATGGACGGCAATGGCCGCTGGGCCGAGCGCCGTCGGCGCCCGCGCGCCATCGGCCATCGCGCCGGCGCGCGAACGGTCAACCTCTGCATCGAGTTCTGCCTCGAGCGCGGCATCGAAGCGCTGACGCTGTTCGCGTTCTCGAGCGAGAACTGGGGCCGGCCGGAGGACGAGGTCGGCGCGCTGATGAAGTTGTTCATGACCGCGCTCGACCGCGAGGTCGACGAGCTCGACCGCCGTGGCGTGCGCGTGCGCTTCATCGGCGAGCGCGAGCGCTTCGGCGACGTGATCCGTGCGCGCATGGACGAGGCCGAGCGCCGCACAGCCGACAACACGCAGCTGCAGCTCACCGTCGCCGCGAGTTACGGCGGCCGCTGGGACATCGCCCAAGCGGCGCGCTCGCTGGCGCGCGACGTCGCCGCCGGAAGGCTGGACCCGGAAGACATCGACGAAGCGCTGCTCGGCTCGCGGATCTGCCTGTCCGAGTTGCCCCCACCGGACCTGTTCATCCGTACCGGTGGCGACACCCGGGTCAGTAACTTCCTGTTGTGGCAGCTTGCCTACACGGAGCTGTGGTTCACCGAATTGTTGTGGCCGGAGCTTGATGCGGTGACACTGCAGCGAGCGCTGGACGCCTATGCGATGCGCGAGCGCCGCTTCGGACTGACCGGCGCCCAGGTGGCCGCCCAGTCCGACCAGAACCGCGAATGACGAAGACCCGATGACGAAAACCCGCCTGCTCGCATCCCTGGTGATGGCCCCGGTCGCGGTCGCCGCGATCCTGCTGCTGCCGACCCCGTGGATGGTGGCGCTGGTGACCGTCGTGCTGCTGGCTGGGCTCTGGGAGTGGTTCGACCTGGCCGAAATCGAGGACACCCTCGCCCGCAGCGTGTTGTTGGTGGCCCATCTGGGTGTCATGGTCGCGATCGTCTGGGCCTCGCGCTGGCGCGAGGGCTACACGCTGGTGCTCTACCAGGTCGCCGCGATCGTCGGCGTGGTCTGGTGGCTTGTTGCACTGCTCTGGCTGGGCCGCAGCCGTTTCGGCAGCGACCATGAGAGCTTCGCGCGCGTATTCAAGCTCGCCGCAGCAGCGCTGGCGGTGATTCCCGCGTGGTGCGCGCTGGCATGGATCCACGCCGAACAGCCCGGCGGCCATCGCTGGCTGCTGGCCGCGCTGGCGATCGTCTGGGCCGCGGACACGGGCGCGTACTTCACTGGCCGGGCACTGGGCCGACACAAACTCGCCCCGACGATCAGTCCGAACAAGACGATTGAAGGCATGCTCGGCGGCGTCGTGGCCGGCGTTGCGGCTGGCGTCGGCTTCGGAATATTGGCCGGCGCGACCACGGGGGACCTGCCGAAGGTCGCGCTTGTCGCGCTCGCCGCGGTGCTGTTCTCGGTGATCGGCGATCTCTTCGAGAGCATGCTCAAGCGCCACGTGGGGGTGAAGGATTCCGGCCGCCTGATCCCGGGCCACGGCGGCATCCTCGACCGCATTGACGGCGTGCTCGCCGCCTTGCCGGTCTTCGCGCTCGGCAAGGCACTGCTCGAGTTCTGAGGACGCACCCGGACATGCTCGACGTCGCAGTGCTCGGAGCCACGGGCTCGATCGGCACGTCCGCGCTGGACGTGATCGCCCGCCATCCGCAGCGGTTGCGCGCAACCGTGCTCGCCGCCGGCCAGAACGTCGAGGCGCTGGTGGCCCTGTGCGTTCGGCACCGGCCACGCCACGCCGTGATCGCCGACCCGCAGCGCTTCGCCGACTTGCGCGACGGATTGCGCGGCGCGGGGCTCGATACGCTGCCGCATGCGGGCGACGCGGCGCTGGACGAACTCGTCGGCAGCGACGCCTGCCGGGCCGTGGTCGCCGCCATCGTCGGCGCAGCGGGCCTATCGTCGACGCTCGCGGCCGCCCGCGCCGGCAAACGCATCCTGCTGGCGAACAAGGAATCGCTCGTGCTGGCCGGCGAACTGCTGATGCAGGCCGCGCACGATGCGGGCGCCACGATCGTGCCGGTCGACAGCGAGCACAATGCGATCTTCCAGTGCCTGCCGGACGCCGCGGCGCATGCGGGCCTTGCGCGGATCATCCTGACTGCGTCCGGCGGCCCGTTCCGCGGTCGGCGCCGCGAAGAACTCCACGACGTCACGCCCGAACAGGCCGCTGCCCATCCGAAGTGGTCGATGGGTCCGAAGATCTCCGTCGATTCCGCGACCCTGATGAACAAGGGTCTCGAGGTCATCGAGGCGCACCATCTGTTCGGTGTCGAAGCCGAGCGGATCGATGTACTCGTCCACCCGCAAAGCCTCGTGCACTCGTTCGTCGAGTTCGTCGATGGCTCCACGCTCGCCCAGCTCGGCTTGCCGGACATGCGCACGGCGCTGTCGGTCGGCTTCGCCTGGCCCGAGCGCATCGCATCGGGGGTCGCCGGGCTGGACCTGCTGGCGCAGGGCGGCCGGCTCGAGTTTGAAGCACCGGACCTTGAGGCGTTCCCGTGCTTGGGCCTCGCATTCGAGGCCCTGCGCAGCGGCGGCACGGCACCGGCGGTGCTCAACGCGGCGAACGAAACGGCCGTTTCAGCGTTTCTTCAGGGGCGTATCGGTTTCCTAGCGATCCCTGCGCTGGTCGAGCAAGCCCTCGCCGCGCTCCCCTCCTCTTCCGCCGGTTCGCTCGATGCCTTGCGCGATGCCGACGCACAGGCCCGGCGGTTCGTCGAACGGGCCGCACATGCGCACGCCCTGTAAGCCCACCCGATGAGCCCGCGCGCATGAATGAAATCCTCGGCTCGATCTGGTGGCTGATCGTAAGTCTGGGCGTGCTGGTCACGTTCCACGAATTCGGGCACTACTGGGTCGCGCGCCGGTGCGGCGTCCGGGTGCTGCGGTTTTCGGTCGGGTTCGGCAATCCGCTCTGGACGCACCGCGGCCGCGATGGCGTGGAATACATGGTTGCGGCGATTCCGCTCGGCGGCTACGTCAAGATGCTCGACGAGCGCGAAGCCGCGGTGCCGGCGGACGAGCTGCCGCGCGCATTCAACCGGCAGCCCGTATGGCGCCGGATTGCGATCGTCGCCGCCGGGCCGGTCGCGAATCTACTGCTATGCGTCGCGCTGCTCTGGCTGATGTTCGTGATCGGCCGCCCCGATTACGCCCCGGTGGTGGGCCACGTCGAAGGCCTCGCGGCACAGGCTGGACTTGACCGGGGCGATAGCGTCCTTGCGATCGACGGACGCGAAACGCCCACCTGGACCGAGGTCCAGATGGCGCTGATCCCGCTCGCGCTGGACCGGCGCGACGTGGAAGTCCGGATCGAGCGCGCCGAGGGAGGGGAGGCTGTGCGGCAGTTGCCGCTTTCTCGCTTGCCCGAAACCTTCGACGAGCGACGTGTCCTCGACGCCGTCGGGCTGACGGGGCGGCATGAGCTGGTCCCCGCGCGGGTCGGGCGGGTGCTACCCGACACGCCGGCGGCTGGCGTCCTCGTTGAGGGCGACGTGGTCACGGCGATCGACGGCACGCCCGTTTCGGCCTGGAACGATATCCCCGGGCTCGTGCGCAGGCTCGGCGAGCGCGGGGCGCCTGCGATGGTCGAGGTGGACCGCCACGACGAACGCCTGGCGCTCGAGATCTCGCCCATGCGCGTCGAGGACGGGTCGGAATGGGTGCTCGGCGTTGGCGCAGCCATGCCGGCGCCGCCGGTCAAGGATGCCGTCCTGCGGCACGGCCCGGTCGCGGCCGTACCGGCCGCGCTGCGCGAGACAGCACACCAGGCCGGCGAGCTGGTCGCGATGATTGGCCGGGCATTCAGCGGCCGTGTGTCGGTCGAGAACACCGTCGCGGGACCGATCACGATCGCCCGGGCTGCGAACGCGTACGCATCCCACGGCGCGGCCTGGTTCCTCTCCATGCTCGCGATGCTGTCGCTGAGCCTGGGCATCCTCAACCTGCTGCCGATCCCGATCTTGGACGGCGGTCACCTGCTGTATTACCTTATCGAGCTGGTCAAGGGCTCGCCGGTCAGCGAGCGGGTCATGGCCGCCGGCCAGTATGTCGGCCTGGCGCTGATCGCCGGCTTGATGGGGCTCGCGTTCTACAACGACATCGTCAACAACCTGGTGCGCTGACGCCGCCCGCATCCCGCTGCGGCAGCCCGCTGACTACGACGCCAAGACCACCGCTACGCCCCCGACGTCCCGACCGGCCCCGCCGTGCTGGACGTCCATGACTCCCAATCGGACGTAATGATGACGCGACTCCTCTCCCGCCGCCTGCTTGCCCTCGCCCTCGCCTCGGCCCTTGCCGTCCCGGCGGGCGCCCAGCCGGTGGATCCGTTCACGGTGAGCGACATCCGCGTCGATGGCCTGCAGCGCATTTCCGCCGGCACGGTATTTACGTACCTGCCCGTCGAGCGCGGCGACACGCTTGACCCCACCCGCGCCGCCGAAGCGATCCGCGCGCTGTACAAGACCGGCTTCTTCGAAGACGTGCGTCTGGACCAGCAGGGCAACATCCTCGTCGTCACGGTGACCGAGCGCCCGGCGATCAACAAACTGACGATCACCGGCAACAAGGACATCAAGACGGAGGACTTGACCAAGGGCCTTGCGGACATCGGCCTCGCAGAGGGCGACACCTTCGACCGGCTTGCACTCGACCGCGTGACGCAGGAGCTCGTCAAGCAGTACAACAACCGTGGCAAGTACAACGTCGAGATCAAGCCGACGGTGGCTCGCCTTGACCGCAATCGCGTCGACCTGACGATCGCGATCACCGAGGGCAAGGCCGCGAAGATCCGCCACATCAATCTTGTCGGCAACGAGAAGTTCCAGGATGAGGAAATCCTCGACACCTGGGAATCGCGCGAGAGCAACTGGCTGAGCTGGTACCGCCGCGACGACCAGTACTCGCGCGAGAAGCTTTCCGGCGACCTCGAGCGCCTGAACTCGTTCTACCTCGATCGCGGCTACGTCGACTTCAGCGTCGACTCGACGCAGGTCTCGATCAGCCCGGACCGTCAGGACATGTTCCTGACCGCCGGCGTAACCGAGGGCGAGCAGTACAAGGTCTCGAGCGTGCAGGTCAGCGGCGACACGATTCTTCCGAAGGAAGAGATCGAAAAGCGCATCCTCGTCCAGCCGGACCAGATCTTCTCGCGCCGCCTGCTGGAGATCAGCTCCGACGCGATTACCGCGACGCTCGGCAACGTCGGCTACGCGTTTGCACAGGTCAACGCGATCCCGGACGTCGACCGCGAAGCCAAGACGGTTGGCATCACCATGCAGGTCGTGCCGGGCCCTCGCGTCAACGTGCGTCGCATCGCGTTCAAGGGCAACACGCGCACCTCGGACGAAGTGCTGCGCCGCGAGATGCGACAGTTCGAAGGGAGCTGGTACTCGCAGGCCGCGCTCGATCGTTCCAAGATCCGCCTGCAGGGCTTGGGTTACTTCGAAACGGTCGACGTCGAGACGCAGCCGGTGCCGGGCAGCCCCGACCAGGTCGACGTGATCGTGAACGTCAAGGAAACCACCTCGGGCAGCTTCGTGTTTGGCGTGGGCTACTCGCAGCTCTCGGGCGTCACCACGCAGGTGCAACTGTCGCAGAACAACTTCCTCGGCAGCGGCAACCGGGTCTCCATCGAGGCGAACCGCAACGCGTATCTGCAGCGCTACGAGTTCTCGTTCCTCAATCCGTACTTCACCGACTCGGGCGTGTCGCTCGGGTACAACCTGGCGTGGCGCGAGTTCGATAACTCGGACTTCAACACGGCGCAGTTCTCGCGCACGACGCGCCTGGGGCAGGTGATCCTAGGCATCCCGCTGACCGAGACGGACTCGGTCTCGGCGCAGCTCGGTGTCGAAAGCGACCAACTGTTCACGTTCCCGGGCGCGACCCCCCAGTCGGCGATCGACTACATTGATGCGGTCGGCAACCGGACCTTCCACACCGTACGTGCTGAGGTCGGCTGGGCGCGCAATTCGCTCAACCATGCGCTGACGCCTACCGCGGGCATGTACCAGCGGCTGGGTGCGGAGGTTGCACTCCCCGGCTCGACCGTCGAGTACTACAAGTTCACCTACGAGATTTCGAAGTTCTGGCCGTTGTCGAGGCACTTGGTACTCAACACGCGGGGCCGCATCGGTTACGGCGACAGCTACGGTGACGAGTTCGTACGCGACATCTGCTTCATCGCGCCGACGCAGCAGAACCCGAACCCGACGATCACGCCCCAAGAGGAATGCACCACGGCATCTCCCGATTACGTGAGGACGATCCGCGCCGACGGGCTTCCGTTCTTCGAAAACTTCTATGCCGGCGGCGTATCGTCGCAGGGGCGCGTACGCGGCTTCACCGACAACACGCTCGGCCCGCGCGACATTGCTGCGAGCGGGTTTGCGCAGCCGATCGGTGGCTCGCTGCAGACGGTCGGTTCGTTGGAAGTTTTCTTCCCCACCCTGCTCGACACGCCGGCTGCCCGCGTGTCGGCCTTCCTCGACTTCGGCAACGTCTATCGCGATTTCGATAGCTTCGACGCGGGCGAGCTGCGCGCGTCCGCGGGCGCGTCCATCCTGTGGCGCTCTCCTATGGGTCCGATCTCGATCAGTTATGCGTATCCGCTCCGCAAGGACGATACGGACGATATCGAGCGCTTGCAGTTCACGTTCGGCGGCACGTTCTGATCGACGGCGCCGGCGGCTTCGGTGACGGTCTTCTCATACAGCGCCGGCGAGCTCGCCGAGCGCTTCGGGCTGCAACTGCAGGGAGACGCCGCCACGGAGCTGCGCGGCGTGGGCACGCTGGCCCGTGCCACAGCGGGCCAGCTGGCGTTCCTCGCTAACCCCAAATATCGAGCCCAGCTCGCGCAGAGCGATGCGGGCGTCGTGGTGATGCGTGCGGAGGACGCGGTCGATTACGGGGGCACGGCGCTGCTTGCGCGCGACCCGTATGTCGCGTTCGCGAAGCTGGCGGGGCTGTTCGAGCCGAAACCGGAACGTCCCGCTGGTATCCACCCGTCGGCGGACGTCGACGAAAGCGCCGAGATTTCGCCCGACGCCCATGTCGGCGCGTTCGTCAGCATTGGCGCACGCAGCCGTATCGAGGCGGGGGCCGTCATTGGCCCGGGCTGCGTGATCGGCGACGACTGCGTCGTCGGTGCAGGCAGCCAGCTCGTCGCGCGCGTCACCCTGGTCACGCGGGTGCGGCTGGGCCAGCGCGTGCTCTTGCACCCCGGGGTGGTCATCGGCGCCGAAGGCTTCGGCATCGCGATGGAGGGCGGGCACTGGCTTAAGGTGCCCCAGCTGGGCGGCGTCGTAATCGGTGATGACTGCGAGATCGGCGCGAACACGACGATCGATCGCGGCGCAATCGAAGACACCGTGCTCGGCAACGACGTGCGGCTCGATAACCAGATCCAGATCGCGCATAACGTCGTGATCGGTGATCACACCGCCATGGCCGGCTGCTCCGCCGTCGCAGGCAGCGCCCGGATCGGGCGCTACTGCCTGATCGGCGGCGGCGCCGGCGTGCTCGGGCACCTGGAGCTGTGCGACAAGGTGGTCATCACGTCGATGAGCCTCGTGACCCATTCGATTCGGACGCCGGGCGAGTATTCTTCCGGCCTGCCCCTGATGGACAACCGCAGCTGGCGCCGCAACGCGGCGCGATTCAAACAGCTCGACCGCATGGCGCGGCGCATCGGCGCGGCCACGGCGCGCCCATCCAAAGAACCCGACGGCCATCCCGACGATGCCGTGCAAGACCCCTCGTCGCGTCGTGACGACGCGACCGACAAGGACTGACATGAGCCTGCAACTCCCGATCGACGTTCCGAAGATCAACGAACTGCTGCCGCACCGCTATCCGTTCCTGCTCGTCGACCGGGTCACCGCACTCGAGCCGAACAAGCGCGTGCTGGCATACAAGAACGTCAGCGCGAACGAGCCGTTTTTCAATGGCCACTTCCCGGGGCATCCGGTGATGCCAGGCGTGCTCGTGATCGAAGCACTGGCGCAGGCGGGCGGTCTGTTGACGCAGCTGTCGCGGTTGGCGCTGCACGACGCGGGCGAGCCTGGCGGCCCGAAGACCGACAAGCTGTACTACCTGGTGAAGGTCGACGGCGCGAAGTTTTCGAAGATGGTGGTGCCGGGCGACCGGCTGGAGCTCGAGGTCGAGCTCAAGCGCATGATCCGCAACATGGCGATGTACGTCGGCGTCGCGCGCGTGGACGGCGAGCAGGTCGCATGTGCGGACATCCTTTGTGCCGAGGCCCAGGCCTGAGCCATGGCGGTGAAGATCCATCCCACGGCGGTCGTCGAGTCCGGAGCCCGGCTTGGCGAGGACGTGCGGGTGGGTCCGATGTGCTACATCGGGCCCGAAGTCGAGATCGGAGACGGCACCACCTTCGGCACGCACTGCAGCGTCACCGGTCCGACCCGGATCGGGCGCGAGAACCGATTCGTCGGGCACTGCGCGGTCGGTGGCGAGCCGCAGGACAAGAAGTACCGCGGCGAACATGTGGAGCTGGAGATCGGCGACCGCAACACGTTCCGCGAGTTCGTCACGCTCAACCGCGGTACCGGCAGTGGCGGTGGCGTCACGCGTATCGGCAGCGATAACTGGCTGCTCGCGTACACGCATATCGCGCACGACTGCGTGGTCGGCAATCACTGCGTGTTTTCGAACAACGCAACGCTCGCCGGGCACGTAAGCGTCGGCGACCATGTGATCCTCAGCGGCTTCGTGGGCGTGCACCAGTTCTGCCGCATCGGTGCGCATGCGTTCATCGGCATGGGCGCGTTCGTCAACGGCGACGTGCCACCGTTCGTGATGGTCGCGCAGGAGGGCTACGGCCGGCCGCGCGGCATCAACGCCGAGGGGCTCAAGCGCCGCGGCTTCGACGCCGAGCGCATCTCCGCGATCAAGCGGGCGTACCGGGCCCTGTACGTCGCCGGCATCCCGCTCGAAGAGGCGCGCACGAAGCTGATGGAACTGGCCGTCGAAAGCGCCGACGTGCGCGCCGTGCTCGAGTTTGTCGACAGCGGCGACCGTCCGCTGCTGCGCTGAGCGGTCGATCCGCCGAGCCGGCACAGCGGTAGAACGGTTGAAACCGGACGGCGACCGTCCATATCGGAATCCACCTCCAAAGCCATCCTCGATCGGATCAGCGCAGTGCCGGCGCCGGCCCATGGCGGGAAGCGCTCAGCGCGAACTGCGCCGGCCCGGTGATGCCACACTTGCTCCCCGCCCCGCTGTTCCCCATCCCGTGCGCCGCGCGTCCACTCGCCCGCTGACCGCTCCCGCCACCAAGTCGACCTCCTCCGATGACCGCTTCCGCATCCCCTGCCAGCCCCCGCCGGGTCGCGCTCGTCGCGGGCGAAGCCTCGGGCGATGTGCTGGGTGCCGGGCTGGTCGACGCGCTGCGCGAGCGCTGGCCCGATGCGCAGTTCGCAGGCGTGGGTGGCGACCGCATGCGCGAGTCGGGGTTCGACGCGTGGTACGACGCCAGCGAACTCGCGGTCATGGGCCTGACCGAAGTGCTGCGTCACCTGCCACGGCTGTTGCGGTTGCGTGGCGCGCTGCGCCGGCGACTGCTGGACTGGCAGCCGGACGTGTTCGTCGGCATCGACGCGCCGGACTTCAACCTGGGTCTCGAGCGCTGGCTCAAGCAGCGCGGCATCGCGACCGTTCATTACGTCAGCCCGTCCGTCTGGGCCTGGCGCGAGAAGCGCGCCGAGAAGATCGGTCGCAGCGCGGACCGCGTGCTGTGTCTGTTTCCGATGGAGCCGGCGATCTACGCGCGCCACGACGTCGACGCGCGCTTCGTGGGCCATCCGCTGGCGGACGAGATGCCGCTTGAACCCGACCGCGACGCGGCGCGGCACGAGCTCGGGCTCGACCTGCAGCGGCCGGTGCTGGCCGTGCTGCCAGGCTCGCGGGTCGGCGAAATCGAACGCCTCGCCCCGGATTTCCTGGCCGCCGCCACGCGCGTGCTGGCGGCCGAGCCCGCCCTGCAGATCGTGGTCCCGCTGGCGAATGCCCAGGCGACCGCCGCATTCGAACGCATCCTCGAATCGCACGCGGACGCCGCAGCGCTCGCACCCGCGCTACGGGTGATCCAGGGCCGCGCCCGCACGCTGATGATCGCAAGCGACGTGATCCTGCTCGCCTCCGGCACCGCCACGCTGGAAGGGATGCTCGCGAAGCGGCCGATGGTGGTCGCGTATCGCTTGGCCCCGACCACCTACCGGATGGTGAAGGGTCTCGGGCTGCTGAAGGTCGACCGTTATTCGCTTCCGAACGTACTGGCCGGCGAATCGCTGGTACCCGAGCTGATGCAGGACGCGTGTACCCCGGCCGCACTTGCCGATGCGGTGCTGCACTGGTTGCGCGACCGGCACGCCGCGGCCGCGCTGCAGCCGCGATTCCTCGAACTGCACCAACAGCTGCGCTGCGACGCTTCGGCGCGTGCAGCGGAAGCGATCGTCCATCTGGTGGAGCCGCGCAATGGGTAAGTCCGTGCCCCAACTGACGCTCGACCTGTCGGTCGCCCGCGGCGCACAGCGCATCGCTGGCGTCGACGAGGCGGGTCGCGGCCCGCTGGCGGGACCGGTCGTCGTGGCGGCAGTCGTCTTTGCGCCGGGCCGGACGCCGATCAACGGCCTGGCCGATTCGAAGCAGCTCTGCGCCGCACGGCGCGAGTCGCTCTATGGCCGCATCATCGAGCGCGCACTCGCGTGGCACGTGGTGACGGTGGAAGCCGAGGAGATCGATCGGCTCAACATCTTCCAGGCGACCATGGCCGGCATGCAGCGCGCGGTGGCCGGCGTCATGCACGCCACCGAGCTCGCACGCATCGATGGCAACGCGCTACCGCGCGGCCTGCCCTGCCCCGCCGAGGCCTGGATCGGTGGCGACGCGCGCGACCGATCGATCATGGCCGCCTCGATCCTCGCAAAGGTCAGTCGTGACCGCGCAATGGTCGCGATGCACGCGCAGTGGCCCCAGTACGGTTTCGACCAGCACAAGGGCTACTCGACGCCGGCGCATCTTGCCGCACTGGCCCAGCACGGTCCCTGCCCGCAGCACCGTCGAAGCTTCGCGCCGGTGCGCGCGGCGCTGACCCGCACGGGCGTAACTGCCGAGTTCAGCGCAGGTTGCGCGCCGGCTGCGGAAGCCGTTGAGGGATAAGGAATTCCCCGCAACCAGCACGCACCTCACCCTGACTTCCGGAGTGGGACCGACCTCGCGCACGGGCGCACCATCGACCTGCACCTGGCGATGAACTGACACGCCCGCCTGGACCGCCGGTGCATCGAGGTGCCGCATGTCCGCAACCGCCCGTCCCGCCGCGCCCACTCCGCTGCCCGATAGCCGCAGCGCGCGCCGGCCATCCGAAGACTTCCACCTGCAGCTGCAACCCGACGCGCTCACTGCGTTCGATGTGCTGCTGCACGAGCTCAACCCCCGCGCAGTGCGCGCCGACGCAGAGCGCATTTCGAATCTGGCGCGCTGGCTGTCGACGTTGCGGGTCGCCGAAGCGCACACGCTGCTCGACCGCCGCCTCGACCGCGCCGGGGAACTAGGCGCAATGCTCGTCGACTCAGACTGGGAGCCGGGCGACGGGGTGCGGCAGCGGGCCACGAAGCTGCTCGATTACGTCGACCGCGACGACGACCTCATCGACGACCGGATCCCGGTGCTCGGCCTGCTCGACGACGCGCTGCTGGTCGACCTGGCCTGGCCGGCGTTCGCGTCGGAGGTCGACGACTACCTCGATTTCTGCGCTTACCGGCGCGAGCACCAGCTCATCGGCGTGGACGCCCGCCACCGCAGCGACTGGCTGCGCGACCGCCACGCCGAGATCGAGCTGTGGCGGCGCCAGGTCGAGCGCGCCCGGGAGCACTACGCGCGTTGCTGGATACCCGATTCGCTGTTCAGGATCCGGTGAGCCAGGCGTGTATCCGGTCTCAACGCCTGCATCGCGGGGCGACCAGCATCGCGATGCCATGCGTGTGACCGGCTGCCGGCTTTCGGGCTTGCGCCGCCGCGATCGACGCGGCGGCTCGCCCGACCGCGCCTGTCAAGCCTTGCCGGCCCGGCCGGGGCTGCTACGCTGGCGCGCGTCCTGCCGGTTGTCGCATGTCCTCCGCCCGCTTCGTTCATCTTCACCTGCACAGCGAGTACTCGCTCGCCGACTCGACGATCCGCATCGGCGAGCTCGTCAAACGCTGCGCGAAGCTCGGTCAGCCCGCGGTTGCACTGACCGACATCGACAACCTGTTCGCGGCGGTCAAGTTCTACAAGGCGGCTGAAGGCGCCGGCATCAAGCCGATCATCGGTGCCGACATCGGCCTTGCCGACGGCAACGAGCAGCCATCGCGGATGACGTTGCTGTGTCGCGACCGCACCGGCTACCTCACGCTCTCGCGGCTGCTGACCCGCGCCTGGATGGAAGGCCATCGCAACGAAGGCGTCGCGATCCGGCCCGAGTGGGTCCGCGAGGACAACGACGGCCTGTTCGCGATCGTCGGCCGCGGCAGCCTGGCGGGCCGCCTGGCCCTGTCGAACCGGCACGAGCTTGCCGAAGCCTGGCTCGCGGACTGGCGCAGCACGTTCGATGATCGACTGCACCTGGAGCTCACCCGCACCGGCCGCGACGGCGAGGATGCGTTCAACACGTTCGCGCTGTATGCATCCGGCACGCGCAGCATCCCGGTAGTGGCCACGAACGACGCGCGCTTCATCGACGCCGACGGCTTCGAGGCGCACGAGGCGCGCGTATGCATCGCGACCGGCCGCGTGCTGGACGATCCCAAGCGCCCGCGCGAATTCAGCGCGCAGCAGTACCTGAAATCCTCGGCCGAGATGGCGGCGCTGTTTGCTGATGTCCCGGATGCGATCGACAACGCGGTCGCGCTCGCGACGCGCTGCAACGTCGAGCTCAAGCTCGGCGAGTACGCGCTGCCGGCGTTCCCGGTGCCGAGCGAGCACACGATCGAATCGTGGCTGCGCAGCTCGGCGCGCGAAGGGCTCGCCAAGCGTCTGGAGAAGAATCCGATCGCGCCGGGCAAGACGCGCGAGATCTACGACGCGCGCCTGGAGACCGAGCTCGACGTCATCATCAAGATGGGGTTCCCGGGCTACTTCCTGATCGTTGCGGACTTCATCAACTGGGGCAAGGAACACGGCATCCCGGTCGGTCCGGGCCGTGGTTCGGGTGCGGGCTCGCTGGTGGCGTGGGCGCTCGGCATCACCGATCTCGACCCGCTGCCGTACGACCTGCTGTTCGAGCGGTTCCTCAACCCCGAACGCGTGTCGATGCCCGACTTCGACATCGACTTCTGCATGGACCGCCGCGACGAGGTCATCGACTACGTCGCGCGCAAGTACGGCCGCGACCGCGTCTCGCAGATCATCACCTACGGCACCATGGCTGCGAAGGCGGTGGTGCGCGACTGTGGCCGCGTGCTCGGCCATCCGTACGGCTTCGTCGACGGCATTGCGAAGCTGATCCCGAACACGCTGGGCATCTGCCTGGATGACGCGCTCGGCCAGTCGGACGCGGCGAAGAAGGACCCGAACCTCGCGTCGAGCGAGCTGATCGAGCGTTACCGATCCGAAGACGACGTGCGCGACCTGCTCGACCTCGCGCTGTCGCTGGAAGACCTCACGCGCAATGCCGGCAAGCACGCCGGTGGCGTGGTGATCGCGCCGAGCCCGCTCAGCGATTTCTGCCCGCTGTTCGCCGAACACGACGGCGAAGGCCGCGGCAAGAGCCCGGTCACGCAGTTCGACAAGGACGACGTCGAGGCCGTGGGCCTCGTCAAGTTCGACTTCCTCGGCCTGCGCACGCTCACGATCATCGACTGGGCGGTCAAGGCGATCAACGTGCGGCGCGCGAAGGAAGGCGTCGACGCGCTCGACATCACCGCACTGCCGCTCGACGACGGCGAGACCTACGGCATCTTCGCGCGCGGCGAAGGCGTGGCGGTGTTCCAGTTCGAATCACGCGGCATGCGCGAGCTGCTCAAGCGCGCCAGGCCCGACACATTCGAGGACATCATCGCGCTTGCCGCGCTGTTCCGTCCCGGCCCACTGGGCTCGGGGATGGACAAGGAATGGGTCGACCGCAAGCACGGCAACACCGAAGTCTCCTATCCGCATCCTCTGCTGGAACCCGTGCTGTCGCCGACCTACGGCGTCATCGTGTACCAGGAACAGGTGATGCAGATCGCGCAGGTGCTGGCGGGCTATTCGCTCGGCGGCGCGGACATGCTGCGTCGCGCGATGGGCAAGAAAAAGCCCGAGGAGATGGCGAAGGAGCGCGCGAAGTTCGAAGCCGGCTGCGCCGAGCGCGGCATCGAGGCGCGCACCGCCAGTTCGATCTTCGACTTGATGGAAAAATTCGCCGAGTACGGCTTCAACAAGTCGCACTCGGCCGCCTACGCGCTAGTCGCGTACCAGACTGCCTGGCTCAAGTGCCATTACCCGGCCGAGTTCATGGCTGCAGTGCTGTCATCGGACATGGACAACACCGACAAGGTGGTCGGCTTCCTCGACGAATGCCGGGTGATGGGGCTGACGGTACTGCCGCCCGAGGTGGGCGAGTCGGCTTACATGTTCGAGGCGAAGGATCCAAAGACGATCCGCTACGGCCTGGGCGCGGTGAAGGGCGTGGGCCGCGGGGCCTGCGAGGCGATCGTCGAGGCGCGGCGCGGCGGCGAGTTCAAGGACCTGCTCGACTTCTGCCAGCGCGTGGACAGCGGCAAGCTCAACCGGCGCGCGCTCGAGGCACTGACGCAGGCCGGTGCACTGGATGCGCTGGGGTGCAATCGCGCGAGCCTGATGCTGCAGCTGCCTGAAGTACTCAAGGCGACCGAGCAGCTTGCGAAGGAAAAGGCCGCGGGCCAGGTCAGCCTGTTCGGCGGCTTCGACACCGAAGCGCCGGCGCTGCACCTCGACCTGTCCGAGACCGACGAATGGCCGCTGGTGCAGATCCTCAACGGTGAACGCGAAACGCTGGGCCACTACCTCAGCGGACACCCGTTCGACCCCTACCGCGATGAAGTACGCGCGCTGGTCGGCTACGACCTCGGCGAGCTGGAACGCATCTGGGAGAGCCGCCCCGAATCGGCGCGCAGCGGCTGGCGGCCGGAACTGGAACTGGTCGTCGCCGGTCAGGTCGTCGGACTGCGCAAGAAGGGCGACAGCCAGATGTTCGTACAGATCGAGGACGGTCGCGGCCGCCTCGAATGCGCGTTCTTTTCCGAGACCTATCAGGAGTTCGCATCGCTGATCACGCGCGACCGGCTGCTGATCATCCAGGGCGGCCTGCGCGAGGACGCATTCAGCGGCGGCTTCGCGCTCAAGGCGCAGCGCTGCTGGGATTACGACCAGGTCTGCGCAAAGCACGCGCAGCGGCTGTCGCTGCGGATCGACCTGCGCGTTGCGGGGGCGTGGCAGTGCGTCGACGCACGGCTTGCACGCCACCGGCCGGGGCCGACGCCGCTGCGGCTGGACGTGCTGCGCGACGGCGCGGCGGGCATGCTCGATCTCGACGGCGAAAACTCGGTCCGCGTCGATGCCGAACTCGTTGGCGCCCTGCGTGCGATGCCCGGCGTGCGCGCGGTGAAACTCGCCCTCTCCAAGCCCTGGGCGAGCTGAGCACGGGACGCCCGGGCGACTGCCCGGTTTCACCCACACATCACTGCCTCTCGGCTTGGCCGGGGTGCCCGCGTTACACTGCCGCCCTTTCCGGCCCACGGCCCACGCATGAACCCGAACTACCTCGATTTCGAGCAGCCCATCGCCGATCTGGAAGCGAAAATCCAGGAGCTGCGCCAAGCCAGTCAGGGCTCGGCGCTCGATGTCGACAAGGAGATCCAGGGACTGCGCGACAAGCTGCGGATCCGCACGGCGCAGATTTTCCGCGACCTCAATCCCTGGCAGGTCTCGCAGCTCGCCCGGCACCCGGCGCGCCCCTATACGCTCGACTACGTGAGCGTGATCTGCGACGAGTTCCAGGAGCTTGCCGGCGACCGCGCGTTTGCCGACGACCAGGCAATCGTCGGGGGCCTGGGCCGCATCAACGGCCGCAGCGTGATGATCATCGGCCACCAGAAGGGCCGTGACACCAAGAGCAAGATCAAGCGCAACTTCGGCATGCCGCGGCCCGAGGGCTACCGGAAAGCGCTGCGCCTGATGAAGATGGCCGAGCGTTTCGGCCTGCCGCTGATCACGTTCATTGACACGGCAGGCGCGTGGCCCGGCATCAATGCCGAGGAGCGCGGCCAGTCCGAGGCGATCGCGCGCAACCTGATGGAGATGGCCGAGCTTAAGGTGCCGATCATCTGCACGGTGGTCGGTGAGGGCGGCTCCGGCGGCGCGCTCGCGATCGGCGTCGGCGATCGCACGCTGATGCTCGAATACAGCACGTATTCGGTCATCACGCCCGAAGGCTGCGCCTCGATCCTGTGGAAGACCGCCGACAAGGCGAAGGACGCGGCCGAGCAGCTGGGCCTGACCGCGCGCCGGCTGCATTCGCTGGGCCTGGTCGACAAGGTCGTGCGCGAGCCATTCGGCGGTGCGCACCGCAATCCGACGCAGATGGCCAAGCGCCTGAAAGGCGTGCTGCTCAACGAGCTCGACGCGCTGGAACCGCTGCCGGTCGGGGAACTGCTGGAGCGCCGCTACCGGCGCCTGCGCGCTTACGGCGCGTACGAGGTGGCGTAAGCGCTCGGGCGCTCGCCAGAGGCGAGCGTCATCGTCGGGCCCTGGACACCGATGCCCGACAGCAGAACGGCGGCCTCAGGGCCGCCGTTGCGTTTCTGCCAACCGGAGTGCGGCCGCGCCTCTTCAGGCGACGACGCGCAGCCCCGGCGCCATAGCGCCGCGCACCGACGCGGGTTCGGCATCCAGCCTGAAACGCGCGACCGAGCTCCGCAGGCGGGCGGCCTGATCGCTGAGCGACGCGCTCGCCGCGGCAACCTCCTCGACCAGCGTGCTGTTCTGCAAATTGCTTTCCTCGAGCTGGCTGATCGCGCTGCTGACATCGTGCAGCTTGCGCGCCTGCGCCTCGATCGAGTCGGACGCCTGCGCCGACAGAACGGCGATCTCTTCGGACGAGCCCGCCATCTCCTCGAGCGACTGGCCCGATCGCGTCACCAGGCGGTTGCCGTCGTCGACGCGCTGCCCGGCGGTGGCGATGAGCTGGCGGATGTCCTTCGCCGACTGCGTGGTGCGCTGCGCGAGCGTGCGCACCTCGGCGGCCACCACTGCGAAGCCACGGCCCTGCTCGCCCGCGCGTGCCGCCTCGACCGCCGCGTTGAGCGACAGCAGGTTGGTCTGGAACGCGATCGAGTCGATCAGGCCGATGATGTCGGCGATGCGGCGCGTGGCATCGGTGATCGACGCCATCGCGGTTACCGCGCCGCGCACCACGTCGGCGCCGTCGCGTGCCCGCTCGTGGGCCGAGCGCGTGATCTGGCGGGTCTGGCGGCTGTTCTCGGCCGAGGCCTGCACTGCGCTGACCAGCTGGCCGACGCTCGCGGCGGAGCTTTCCAGCGCGATCGCCTGCCGTTCGGTGCGCGAGGACAGGTCGGCGTTACCGTCGGCGATCTCGCGTGCGCCTGCGCCCACCTCGTCCGCCGCCATCGCGACGCCGCGCAGCGCGTCCTGCAGGTGATCCAGCGCGCTGTTGAGCGCTTCGGTCACATCCGCGATCGCGCCGTCGAATTCGCCATGCGCGCGACGGGTGAGATCGCCCGCCGCCAGCGCCGCGGTGGTCTCGTGGATTTCGGTAAACGCCTCGTCGAGTGAAGCCAGCGCGCGATTCACCGACTGCTTCAGATCGTCGAGCTCGCCCGGCAGGTCGAGTTCGATTCGATGGGTGAAGTCGCCCGCTGCCGCATGCGCCATCGTGCCGCGCAGTGACCCAAGCGCGCTCTGCAGCCCGCTCATCGCCGCGTCGACCTTGCCGCGCGATTCGCCCGGAATCGAGGCGTCCATGCGCGCGGCGAAGTCGCCGCGTGCGATCGCATCCATCACTTCATCGAGGGCGTGCATCGTGCGCGCCACCGAGTCGGCGCCCGCGTTGACGCCCTGCTTCAGCGTTGCGAGGTCGCCCGGCAGGTCGGCCTGCACCCGCTGGGTGAAATCGCCGCGCGCCACGGCGCCGAGCACCTGGTTCGATTCGGCGATCGCCGCATTGAGATTGCCCAGCAATGCCGAGAAGTCGCGGCACATCATCGCGATCGCGTCCTTGCCTTCGGCTTCGACCTTGACCGAGAAGCGACCGGCCGACACTTCGCCGATCACGCGCCGCAGCGTTTCGATCGGGCCGCGGATCGCCTGGTCGACCGCGATCGACGCCAGGATCACCAGCACCGCGAGCACCACGACCAGCGCGATACCGAACATCGCGGCCTGCTGCGATGAGCGCGAGGCTTCCGCGATCGCCGCGGTAAACGCCTTCTGCTGTGCGCTGTCGAGTTCCGCCAGGCCCTTGCTGAAATCCGCGTACGCGACCTGGATCGCCTGCGCCTTTTCCTGCAGCGCCTCGATCTGGATCTCGCCTGCGATCTGCGCGGTCACCGTCTCGCCTGCCAGCTTCACGTACGCGTCCCATTTCGCGATCAGCGGGTTGAGGCTGGATTTGAGCTCGGGGTTGGTACCGGCAAGACCGACGAGCACGGTCTTGACGTTCGTGCTCTTCTCGACTGCGTCCTCGACGAGGAACTCATCGCTGTCGCTGAGTGCCTGCGTAAACAGTGCGCGTACGTCGACCTGCTCGGCGCGCGCGGTCGACAGGCCGTTCAGCACTGGCAGCGTCCGACTGGAGAAGCCCTCGAGCGTCGCTGCATTCGAGCGCGCAACCATCACACTGAACAATGCGTAGATCACGAAGCCCAGCAGCGCCGCACCGGGCACGAGCATGACCTTCGCGCGGATCGATACCTGACGCAGCGGCCGGACGGCCTGCGCAAGCAGCGCGTGGGGAAGATTGCGGACAGCGGTGAGCATGAGGGCGACCTGCACGGGCAGCGGGCGCATGAGGGCCCGCAGTGACCGCGGTAACGGCCGGCCTGAAGCGAACTTGAAACAATTTCTGGAACAGTGCGTTCGCCCGCCGGGCGCGCCTTACGCCAGCTTGCGTTAAAGCTTTGTCAACGTGGGCCGAAAACCTCTCCACGAGGCACGCGGTCATTCGACAGGAACCGGTGCGTCGCCCCCTTGCACTGATCCTGGAGAGTTGCGTGAAAACATCCCTTGCCGTCGCGCTCGCCGCGGCGCTCAGCTTCGGCACTGCTGCCCACGCCGAGGTCCGCGTCAGCGGTTTTGGCCAGATCGTCGCGGGCACGACGCTGGACAGTTCGGAGCGCTTCCCGGCCCGAACCTACACCGACACCGTCGATTTCGAAGAAGAGTCGCTGTTCGCGATCCAGATCGACGCCGACCTCAACGAGCGCGTCACCGCGACGGCGCAGATCCTCGCCGAAGGCTCCGAAGACTTCCGGCCGGAACTCGCTTGGGCGTACGCGAACATCCAGCTGGGCAAGGGCTTCTCGACCAAGATCGGCCGCCAGCGCATCCCGTTCTACCGCTATTCGGACTTCCTCGACGTCGGTTACGCGTATCCGTGGATCCGCCCGCCGGTGGCGATGTACAACCAGCCGTGGTCGAACGCCGATGGCATCAGCCTGTCGCACAACACCTACCTCGGTAAGTGGTTCTCGCAGGCGCAGTTCCTGTACGGCCGCTTCGAGGGCGACGCGAACATCGCCGAGAACCGCTTCGCAGGCGAGCTCAGCCACCTGCGTGGCGTGTCGTGGGACGTGGAATACGACGAGTGGCTGTCGCTGCGTGCCGCCTACCTCACCGCGAAGGTGACCATCACCGGCAGCGTACTGGACCAGGTGACGAACGGCCTGCGCATGTTCCGTCAGAACGCGCTGGCGGACCGGCTCGACTACAACGACGACCCGGGCACGTTTAAGAGCGTCGGCTTCCGCATCGACAAGGCCAACTGGCTCGTCGTCGCCGAGTACTCGGAAATCGAAGTGGAGGATTCGGTGCTCGAGAACATCGACCGCACCGACTGGTACACCACCGTTGGCCGCCGCTTCGGCACGGTCATGCCGCACGTCACATACGGGCGCCA
Source organism: Lysobacter korlensis (assembly GCF_042434515.1). NCBI lineage: Bacteria > Pseudomonadati > Pseudomonadota > Gammaproteobacteria > Lysobacterales > Lysobacteraceae > Lysobacter > Lysobacter korlensis. The sequence continues at coordinate 246,219 of NZ_JBHLTG010000003.1, read as the reverse complement.
GACGGCGGGTGCGGACCTGTCGGTACTCACCGGCATCCCGATGCGCAGCCCGCTGTTCCTGCCGGTCGCCGCGGCGGCCACCAGCCAGCAGCTTGACGAAACCTTCAAGAGCGTCGGCGTGCGTTGGGATTTTGCGAGCAACGTCGCGCTGAAGCTCGACTACACCGATGTCGAGACCGAGATTGCTGGCAACCGGGACGCCGAACTCGTCTCCGCCGGCCTTGTCTTCACGTTCTGATCGGAGCACGCACATGAAATCGTTTCGTTTGATGCTGGGTGCGCTGGCCCTTGTGGCCGCCTCCCAAGCGAATGCTGGCGCGGTCGTCGCCGCCTCGGGCAGCAAGGCTGCACCGATGGACGCGGAAGCCGCCAAGCGCGTGTTCCTCGGCCGTGACCCGAATGCCCAGGTGATCTACCAGAAGGGTGGCGCGACCCGCGATGCGTTCGACAAGACCGTGCTCGGCAAGGTCGGCGCGGAACTGACGACCTACTGGTCGCGCCTGATCTTCACGGGTAAGGCGAAGGCGCCGGTCGAAGTCGGCAGCGATGCCGAGGTCAAGGCCAAGCTCGCCGCCAACCCGAACGCGGTCGGCTATATCAGCGACGCTGCGGTCGATGGTTCGGTGAAGGTGCTGCACAAGTTCTGATTCACCGATGCGGTACCCGGCGGCCTGCGCATCCATCGCGCAGGCCGCTTTTTTTTGGGCGATCCGAAAGCACCGGCAGGACGCCGCAGCATGGCACCATCGCGCCGATGCCTGCGCCTGCCCTTTCCGACCATGTGATCGCGCAACTGCCGCCCGGCCCGGTCTGCGTCGGCCTGAGCGGCGGCATGGATTCGGTGGTGCTGCTGCACCTGCTGGCGGTGGCAGCGCAGGTGCGCGAACGCGGCCTGCGCGCAGTGCACGTGCACCACGGCGTGCATCCGGATGCGGATGACTGGGCGCGGCGCTGCACCGCCTTGTGTGCACGGCTCGACGTCCGGCTCGCGGTGCGCCGCGTCCGGGTGGTGCACAACGGCAGTGGGCTCGAAGGGGCGCTGCGGGATGCACGCTACGCGGTGTTCGATTCGGAGCTGCGGCCCGGCGAATGCCTGGCGCTTGCGCACCATCTCGATGACCAGGCGGAAACGTTCCTGCTGCGCGCGCTGCGTGCATCCGGCGTCGATGGGCTCGCCGCGATTCCTGCGATGCGATTGCTCGGCGATGCACCGGTGGTGCGTCCGCTGCTCGACATCCCGCGCTCGCAACTGCACGCATATGCCCTGCGGCACCACCTGGAATGGATCGACGACCCCGGCAATGCGGATCTGTCGATGGATCGCAATTTCCTGCGCCACCGCCTGATGCCGCTGCTGCAGGAACGCTGGCCGCACGCGGCCGCGTCGTTCGCGCGAAGCGCGGCGCTGTGCCGGCAGGACAGCGATCTGCTGCTCGAAGAAGACGCGCGTACGCTGGCGGCCGCGCGCACGCTCGATGCGCAGGTGCTGCGTGTCGACGCCTTACAGGACCTCGCGCCTGCACGTCGCTCGCGTGTGTTGCGCCTGTGGCTGCGGCAATTGAAGCTGCAACCGCTCCCTGCGCATCTCGCGATGGCGGCGGGCACGCAGCTGCTTGAAGCGCGAGCGGACGCGGCCCCGCGGGTTGCGTGGTCGGGCACGGAGCTGCGCCGCTGGCGCGATCTGCTGTATGCGGGCCGTGCCCGCGCGTCGCTGCCCCTCGACTGGCGCGTACGGTGGGACGGACGCGACGCGCTTGCGCTGCCCGATGGCGGCCAGCTGCGATTGCTGGGCGACGTCCTGCTGCCGGACCGCTGCATCGTGCATGCGCGGGCCGGCGGAGAGCGCATCGTGTTGCCGGGGCGCGGCCACTCCCACGCGCTCAAGCACGTGCTGCAGGACCTCGGCGTCCCGCCCTGGCTGCGCGAGCGCCTGCCGCTGCTATCGACGGACGAAGGTGAACTGCTGGCCGCGGGCGACCTCGTCGTTTCGCACCGGCTCGACACCTGGTTGCGCGACCATCGGACGCGGCTGCATTGGCAGCCGCCGTCGGATGCGGTCGATTGACCCTCCGCACTGCGCCGCTCACACTTCGACGATGCCACGCAAAATGACTCCCGTTTCGCCCGCTCCGGCCGCGTCCGTCAGCGATTTCGAGCAATCGCTGGTTGCGCTCGAGCAACTCGTCGACCGCATGGAGCATGGCGACATGACGCTCGAGGAGTCGCTTGCCGCGTACGAGCGCGGCGTCGGCCTGTACCGGCACTGCCAGACCGCGCTCGAACAGGCCGAACTGCGCGTACGCATGCTCAGCGATCCGCAGGATCCATCGAGCCGCGCTCCGTTCCCGGGCATGGCCGGTCCGAACACGACCGATGGTTGAGGCATCGATGGAGTCCTGGCGCGCGCGTGTCGACGCCGCGCTTGCCGTCGCCCTGCCCTCGCCCGATACATCACCGCAACGCCTGCACGCGGCGATGCGCCATGCGGTGCTGCTCGGTGGCAAGCGCATGCGGCCGATGCTGGTCTACGCCACCGGCGCGTTGTTCGACGCCGATGCGGCCCGGCTGGACGGAGCCGCGGTCGCGGTCGAGCTGATCCATGCGTACTCGCTGGTGCACGACGACCTGCCGGCCATGGATGACGACGCGCTGCGGCGCGGCCAGCCGACCGTGCACGTGGCGTTCGACGATGCAACCGCGATCCTCGCGGGCGACGCGCTGCAATCGCTTGCGTTCCAGGCGCTTTCGCTCGCTCCGGTCGAGCCGGTGGTCGCGGTGCAACTGATGCGCACGCTGGCGGAAGCAGCCGGTGCAGGCGGCATGTGCGGCGGGCAGGCACTGGATCTGGATGCGACCGGCGCGGCGACAACGCTGACCGTGGCCGACCTCGAGCGTCTGCATTCACTAAAGACGGGCGCGCTGATCCGCGCGGCCGTGCGCATGGGCGCGCTGGTGGGCGGCGCGGACGAGGCAAGGCTCGCCCTGCTCGACCGCTACGCCGCCGCGCTCGGCCTGGCGTTTCAGGTGCGCGACGACATTCTCGACGTCGAAGGCGACAGCGCGACGCTCGGCAAGACGCCGGGCAAGGACGCGGCGCAGTCGAAGGCCACGTTCCCGGGCCTGCTCGGTATGACGGAGGCACGCGCGCGACTTGACGAACTCGGCCATGCGATGACGGACGCGCTCGCATCATTCGGCGAGCGCGCGGCACCGTTGGCCGCGCTGGGCGAATACGCGATCCGTCGCGCGAACTGAGCCTGCCCTCAACGACGAAGGCCCGGACATGCCGGGCCTTCGAACGGTGCTCTCCGCTCATTACTTGATCAGCCGCAACGTCAGCGGATACCGGTAGGCCACGCCTTCGTTCGCCTTGACGCCGGCGATGATCGTCAGCACCAGCCATACGACAAACACGACGACACCGATCGGCACAGCGATGATGACGCCGATGCCGAAGGTCATAAGCGTCAGCAGGATCAGCGCAAGGTAAATCGCCCCGGCAGTGATATTGAAGTTCAGCGCTTCCTTGCCTTGGTCGTCGACGAACGGCATGGCGTCCTTCTTGACCAGCCAGATGATCAGCGGACCGATGAAGCATCCCCACCCGCCCGTCAGCACGGCCCCGAGGAGCGCTGACAGGTGCGCGAACATCGCCCACTGACGCGCTTCGGCGGATGTTGCATTGCTCGGCGCATGAGCCTGGGGCTCGTACGGCGGCGGTGTGCCCGGTGGATCGTTGTACTCGCTCACGGCACGGCTCCAGCAGGTGGGAAATTTCAATCTCCGCTCAACATGCGTCGAGGTCAAGACGCGCGCTTCGCGCTCGACCACGGCGAGGCGGCACTGCAGGGTCAGCGCACCATGCGAATCGTCAGCGGATAGCGGTAGGGCTCGCCGTTGAACGCCTTGATCGTCGCGATCACGCTGCAGACCAGCCACAGCACGCCGATCGCGGCGACCGCCGCCAGAAGGACGAGGCCCGCCGGCAGCGTCACGATGATGCCCAGCCCCAGCGTCAGTACGGTGGCACCGATCAGCAGGCCGCCGATCAGGAATGCGGCGCAGGTGTACAGGAACATGCTGAGGTTGAAGTTGATCGCCTCGCGCGCGTGGTCCGCCGCGAACAGCGAATCGTCACGCTTGACCAGATAGACGGCCAGCCCGCCCAACACGCCGGCCGCGCCGACGATCCAGCTGGTCATCAGCGCAAGCAGCAGCGCGAGCACGTGCGCTCCCGCGGCCCAGAGGCGCTCATTCTCGGCAGGCTGTACCTGCAGTGCGGAATCGATCGGATGCATCTCGGAGCCCTCCGCCGGAACCACTCCGGCCTGTCCCCGATATTGCGCTCATGCGCGACGGGGGCAAGCCAACTGATGGCATGGCCCCGTCGCAGACGGTACGGGGCTATTCGCCGGCAACCGTCATGCGGCCGACGAGGATCGAGCCCGTACGCACGTGCGATCGCGGGTCGACGTCGCTGCCGACGGCTTCGATCGCTTCGAACATGCCGCGCAGGTTGCCGGCGATCGTGATGCCGTCCACCGGGTACTGCGGCTGACCGTTCTCGACCCAGAAGCCCGCCGCGCCGCGGGAGTAGTCGCCGGTGATCGTATTGACGCCCTGCCCCATGAGTTCGGTGACGAGCAGCCCGCGGCCCATCGTTTTCACGAGCGATTCGAAATCGCCTGCGTTCGCGGCGACGTGCACGTTGTGCATGCCACCGGCGTTACCTGTCGTCTGAAGACCCAGCTTGCGCGCCGAGTAGCTGCCGAGCACATAACGCTGCAGCACGCCGTTCTCGACCAGCGCGGACTCGCGCGTCGCGACGCCTTCGGCATCGAACGCACTGGAGCGCAGGCCGCGCCGCAGGAACGGACGCTCATAGATCTGGAACCATTCGGGGAACAGTTTCGTGCCGACACTGTCGAGCAGGAAGCTCGCGCGCCGGTACAGCGCTCCGCCCGATACCGCGCCGACAAGGTGACCGATCAGCGATCGCGCGATCTCGGCCGAATACAGCACCGCGTACTCACCGGTCGGCACCTGCCGCGGCGACAGACGCGACACCGCGCGTTCGGCCGCTTTGCGTCCGATCGCCGACGCCGCTTCGAGATCCTCCGCGGCGAGGCCCACGCTGTACCAGCCGTCGCGCTGCATGTCGTCGCCCCGGCCGGCGATCAGGGCGCAGCCGAGCGTGTGCTGGGTGGTGCGCTCGCGGCCAATGAACCCGTGCGAGTTCGCATAGACGCCGAGGCTTTCGTGGCTGCCTACGGACGCGCCGTCCGAGTTCTCCACGCGCTTGTCCGATTCGCGCCCGGCGTTCTCGCACGCAAGCGCCAGATCGACCGCGCGGTCGGCGTCGATCGCCCACGGATGCCAGGTGTCGAAGTCACGCAGGTCGGTCGCCATCAGCGCGGGATCGGCGAGGCCGGCGGCCGGGTCGTCCTCGGTGTAGCGCGCGATCGCGCAGGCCTGCTCGACGGTCGCGTCGAGGCTGGATTCGCGCAGGTCGGCGGTGCTGGCGCTGCCCTTGCGCTGGCCGAAGTAGACGGTCACCGCGATGCCGCGGTCGCGCGTGGATTCCACGGTCTCGACTTCGCCCATGCGCACGTTAACGCTGAGGCCGGCCTCTTCCGAGCACGACACCTCGGCCTGCGTCGCGCCGCGCTCGCGGCAGCGTTCGAGCAGGCGCTGCGAAATGTCGGCCAGCGCGTCGAGCCGCGCCTGGGGATCGCCGAACGCGATCGATGCCGAGGCCGTGGATGCGGGGGTAGTCACGTCCAATGTCTTATCCTTTCGATCATGCGAGTCCGTTCGCAGCTACCGGCGATCCCTGGCCGGATTTCTCAATGTGAAGGCCCACAGCATGCGCGGCAGAGACCCAGAAACCGGCGAATTCCTCGACTCCAGTCGCAGCCAGAACCGGCGCGAAGCGCTGGAAGTGCTCGGACTCGGGCAGAAGCTCGTTGCGCTGACCGATGCGCAGCTTGCCAAACTGCCTGTACCAGAATCGTTGCTGCCGCATATCCGCGAATGCCGGCGCATCACCGCGCACATCGCGCACAAGCGCCAGCTTGCTTACCTGGCCAAGCAGATGCGACGCGAGGACGACGAGACACTGGAGGCGATCCGCGATGCGCTCGACGAACACGGTGATGCCGCGCGCCGCGAAGTCGCTGCGATGCACCGCGTCGAGGCCTGGCGCGAGCGATTGATCGACGAGGGCGATGCTGCGCTTGCCGCGCTGCTCGACGAGCACCCGGCAGCCGACCGCCAGCACATCCGCCAGCTCGTGCGTAATTCGATCGACGAGCGCACGCGCAACAAGCCGCCGCGTGCGTACCGCGAGCTGTACCGGGAGCTGCGCCTGTTGATCACGGCGGGCGGTTCGGACGATGCCGACGACGCGTCGGACGAAGGGGACGAAGACGGGGTCGGTTCGGACTGAGCGCGACACGCGACTCGCCGCGCGGCCGCTCGCCAACTGGCGCCACGGCCTAATCGCCTTCGCCACCGGTGGCCGCCTGCAGACCGTCGCTCGCGCTTTGCCTGTCACTCTCCAGCCGTCTCCTGTCAGTTCCTAGCTCGTCGCACGCCCCGCAAGGCCGTTTCGTACCGGGCGCGGCCCTCAGGCCTTGGTGCCGCCTACAGTGAGCCCGTCGATCAGAAGCGACGGCTGGCCGACACCGACCGGCACGCTCTGCCCGTCCTTGCCGCACACGCCGACGCCTTCGTCGAGCGCGAGGTCGTTACCGATCATGCGCACCTTCTGCATCGTCTCCGGACCGTTGCCGATCAGCGTCGCGCCTTTCACCGGCGCGGTGATCTTGCCGTCCTCGATCAGATAGGCCTCGGTCGCGGAGAACACGTACTTGCCCGAGGTGATATCGACCTGCCCGCCGCCGAAATTAACGGCATACAGGCCCTTCTTCACCGAGCGGATCATTTCCTGCGGGTCATGCGGGCCAGCGAGCATGTAGGTGTTCGTCATGCGCGGCATCGTCAGGTGCGCGAACGACTCGCGCCGGCCGTTGCCGGTCGGTGCCATGCCCATCAGGCGCGCGTTGAGGGTGTCCTGCATGTAGCCGACCAGCACGCCGTCCTCGATCAGCGTCGTGCAGTTGGTCGGCGTGCCCTCGTCGTCGATGTTCAGCGAACCGCGGCGGCCTTCGAGCGTGCCGTCATCGACGATCGTCACGCCCGGCGACGCCACGCGCTGGCCGATGCGGCCGGAATAGGTGCTGGTGCCCTTGCGGTTGAAATCGCCCTCAAGCCCGTGGCCGACCGCCTCGTGCAGCAGCACGCCGGGCCAGCCCGCGCCGAGCACCACCGGCATGATGCCCGCCGGGGCGTCGACCGCTTCGAGATTGACCAGCGCCTGGCGCAACGCTTCGCGTGCGAGGTGCTCGGCCTTCTCGCCCAACAGCTCGGTATACGCGTAGCGCCCGCCGCCGCCGGCGTAACCCGACTCGCGCCGACCGTCCTGCTCCACGATCACCTGCACGTTGAAGCGCACGAGCGGACGTACGTCCGCGGCAAGCACGCCGTCGCTGCGCGCGATCAGCACGGTGTCGACGCCGCCGGACAGACTGACCACGACCTGCTTCACGCGCGGATCGGCTGCGCGTACGAGCCGGTCGATACGCCGTAGCGCCTCGACCTTGTCCTCGTTGCGCATCGCATCGATCGGGTCGTCGGCGCTGTACAGCGCGCGCCCGCCGCCACGCACGAGCTGCCCCGGCGCCTGCGTGTTGCCCTCACGCGCGATCGCCCGCGCGGACTTCGACGCGGCCAGCAGCGCATCGGTGTTGATCTCATCCGAATACGCAAACCCGGTTTTCTCACCGCTGATCGCGCGCACGCCGACACCCTGTTCGATCGAGTGCGCGCCGTCCTTGACGATGCCGTCCTCGACGGTCCAGCTCTCGCGTCGTGCGTGCTGGAAGTAGAGGTCGCCAAAGTCGATGCCCGGCCCGAGCAATGCGCCGAACGCATGGTCGAGGTCGCCGGCGTCGAGGCCGGCAGGCAGCAGGAGGCGGGATTCGGCGAGCTGGATCGGAAGGGTCATCGGTAAGCCGTGGTTGGTGATTCGGAAGCAGGATTCACAGCGGCAGCGCCGCGTCGTCGACCGTCGACGTACACGCCCGGATCACAGCCGATGCGGGGTGACGGTGGCGGCAATTCGCGCGATGGGCGGATACCCACCGTACCTATCTGGCGGTGCGCGTGGCGCGCTTCAACCGGAGGGCTCGGCGGAAGACAACACGCGGCTCTGCTCGCGCGTGACGACCTCGACCTTCGGCTCGCGCCACGGCCCGGTTACCCGGTACGTGCGCGCGCCGATTTCGCCCAGCGGTTTGCGCAGCACCGCATTCGCGGCCGCGCCGATCGCAGCGCCAACCGGGCCGCCTGCAAGCGCACCGACCGCGGTCAACAGGTTGCCGGCCTTGGGCTTGACCTCGACGGTCTGGTCGAAGCGCTGGGTACGCAGGTTCGCCACGCCCTCGATCTCGATCGAAGCGGCAGGCCCGTCGATGCGCAGATCGTCGCTGCGCGCGTTGCCGTCGGCAAACACCACCGTGCCGGCCAGCGTGTTGAACGAAAACCCCTTCGAGAAGAAGTCGCGGAAGTCGAGCGTCAGCCGGCGTGGCAACTCGGCCAGGCTCAGCAGTCCGAGCACACGGCCCGCGCCGGGCTCGACCTCGAGCAGCCGCCCATCACGTGCGTCGACCTGCAACCGGCCGTCCAGCGAGGCCAGGCCGAAGTCGGCCGGGCTTCCGTCCCAGGCCGCGGCGAGCTTGACCGAGCCTTCGCCACCGCCGAGCTGCCCGCCGAAGCCCAGCCCGGTCATCAGCGCGCCAAAATCCTTACTTGCGAGTGCGGCATCGAGCCGCGTGCGCGCGCTCGCGCCACGGCCGGTCCAGTCGCCAGTAACGTCGATTCGCTGGCCAGCGGTGCGCGCCTGCAGCCGTTCGATGCGCAGGCCCGGTCCGACGGGGCGGGTACGCAGTTGGGCCTGACCCAGCCTTGCGTTCGCAACGCGCAGATCGTCGATGTCGAACGACAGGGGCGGGATGGCGGCGGGATCGACCGCTCCCTTCGCCGCAGGCGAGCTGGCGGTCGCCAAGGCCGGAGCGCCGGTAGTCGAAGCCGGCGCGGCACTCGAGGCGCCCGCACCGCGCGATCCAGCAGCCTTCGCGCTGCGCCAGTGCACGCGTTCGAACCGCCCGGTAATCGCGGCGCCGTCCGCCTCGGGAATCGTCAGCGCGCCCTCGAGCGCCGGGCCATCGACGCGCACGGCCGTGCCGGCGCCCGACGGTGCGACCGTCACGCGCGCATCGGGGAACACTCCGCCTAACAATCCCAGTCGCTGCGCGGTGACATCGATGCGCTGCAGCTGGAGCCCGCCTTTGCCGCCACTGGCACGCTGGCCATCCCCACGCACGAGCGCGACCCAGTCCAGCGCGTCGAGGTTCGCCGCGCGTCCGGTTGCGATCAGCCCGCTCGCCGGCGGGGCCTCGACGGCGCCGGTCGGGCCGAGCACGACGCGTACACCGGTCTGCCCACCCTGGCTGCGCGCCCGCACCGCGGCAAGCTGGCCCAGGGTTACGCGCACATCACCGCTGCCGACTGGCAACGGTGCCTCGACCACGGTTGCGAGCGCCGCTCCAGCGGGCTTGCGCAACGGCGCCGGCATACCGAGCGACGTGCCGACCAGGTTCGAGGTCAGCCGCAGCGACGTTGGGCCGCCGCCGCCCTCCGGGATGGCGACCGCGACGCTCCATGCGGAGCGGCCCTCCAGATAGGGCTTGAGCCATGCGAGCTCGGCCGGTGCGCGGTCGATCAGCTCGTCCGCGTGCACGCTCGCATCCAGTGCGGCTTCGAAAACATGTCCCGGCCCGCGCACGTACGGCCGGCCGGCCCGCAGCGATAGCCGGCCGGGCTGGCCGTCGTGACGCACGGCGAGGTCATCTGCGCGGAAGCCGGCCTGTGAGTACTCCGCGCGGCCGTGTACGGCGTCGAAGGCGACGTTCCAGCGCCGGTCCGCCAGCTTCGCGCCTTCCAGCGCGATCGCGCCCTCGATCCCGACCTTCGCGCCGCGCTGGATCGGCAGGGTCAGCTGGAACGTCGCGGCCGCCGGGCCGCTTGCCGTGAGGTTCGCGAAGGTCTCGCGATGCTGCCGCTCGAGCGGGCTGTTGCGCAGAAGCGCCAGCAGCCGGGAAGCATCGGTGCGCGCCTCGGCCTGCACGAGCAGCTGGCCGCCCTTGTAATGATCGATGCCGCCACGCAGCGCCTGAACGTGGACATCGCCGATGCGTGCCTGCCCCTCGACGGTGAAGCCGTCGCCCAGGAAATGCACGTCGGCCTCGAGGTTTTCCGCCGCGGGCCACTCCGGCTGGAACTTCAACGTCGCACCGGCGATATGCGCCGATGCCTCGAAGCGGCCGTTGTGATCCTTGAACGGCCAGTCGTCGAGATCGCCTGAAACGATCGCGCGCCCGCGCTCGATGCGGCCACCGACCAGCGCGGTGTCCAGCCACTGCACGAGCGGCGCAGGCATCACGTGGCGCACCCAGAAGCGCTTGGCGACCGGCAGCGAGCCTTCTTCGACCTCGACGGCCAGATCGATGCGCGGCCGCGAGCCATCACCCTGCCACGCAAGGCCGCCGCGTGCGCCGAGTGCATATCCCTCGCCGTCGACATGAAGCGCCGGCGTTGCGATTTTCCAACCGTCGCCATCCGGCCAACCGACGATCTCGCCGCGCAACCTGGCGACGTGTGGGGCATCGAACGCGCGCGGCCAGTCGAAGCGCATCGGATCGGACCCGTCGAGCTGCAGCGCGAAGCCTTCCTGCGAGCCCTGCAAGCGGCCCGCCAGCCCGTCCATTCCGGGCGCGCCCGCAACCGACGCGAAGCCCAAGCCGTCGATACGTGCCTGCACGCGCATCGAGGCGGCCGAGGTGCCGGCGACTTCGATGTCACGCAACGTCATGCGCGGCTGCGCCGCACGCAGCCATCGGCGCAACTGGGGCGTCGGGCGGTCGCTGAGCGTTGCCAGCTCGACCAGCGGCGCCGCGTCCAGCCGCGCGGCCTGCAGCGCAAATTTGCGTCCACCGGCCACGCCCAGCCCGTCCAGCTGCTGCATGCGCTCGGCGTCGCCGATGCGCAAGCGGGGTGCGTGAAGCGACCAGCCCTCCGGTCCCTGACGCCAGCGCGCCCGGGCCTCGACGTTTGCGTACCGCACCTGGGGCACGGCGCCGTCCAGTGCTGCGCCCGCAAGCACCACGTCCTCGAGCGCCGCGTCCACGGTCACCTGCTCGACGCGGTGCGAACGCAGCTTGGCCCAAGCCATTGCCCGGCCGCTGCCGTCACGCACCGACACGCCCGCGACGTGCAGCAACGAAGACCAGTCGGCTAGATCGGCGTCAGGCGCGCCCGCGTACACCTCGCCGTTGCCGCGGCGCCGGTCGAGGTCCAGCACGGCGTCCAGCGGCTGCCCGCCGGGCCGCACGAAGGCCTTGAGTCCGGCGCGCACGCGATCACCATCGACGCGCAGGCGCATGTCCACCTGCGGAATCCGCGCTTCGATGCCGAGCTCCGGCGCGAGCACGGCGAGCCGGCCGCCGATGACCTGCAGCTCGCCGAGGCCCTCGAGCGCGGCGAGCGGATCACCCGTGGCCTGCTGCTGCCCCGGCAGGCCGCGGACCTGCCAACGGCCGTCCGGCAGACGCTCCAGCGTCAGATCGACATTGCGCAGCCGCAGTTCCGATAGCGGCTGGCCCGGCAGCAGGCCGGCGTAGACGGACACGAGCATTTCGGTGTCGCCAACCAGGAACGACCTCGCGCCCTCGCCCACGCGCAGGTTGTCGAGCGTCAGGACCGGCCCGCGGCGGGTCCAGTCGGTCTGCACCCCATCAAACCGCACGGTCCGGCCGGATCGATCGCTGAGCCAGTCGGCAACGCGGTCAGGGTGTTGTTCGGCAAGCGGCAGCAGCTGGTTGGCGACCGCCAGTACGACCGCAACCAGGATCAGCGTCGACACCAGCGCGTATGCCAGCCCGCGGCGAACGAGGCGCAAGTGGCGACGAAGCAGGACCATCAGCCTTCGCTCGAAGGTGCGGCAGAACGCCCGCACCCGGAAACGCGACCAGTCACATGGCGGCCTGCGGTTCCGTATCCACGCGCATTGCGCTTCAGCGTGCCCGCCCTAGAGCAGCACGACATCGAACTGCTCCTGGGCGTACTGCTCGTCGGCCTGGAAGCGGATCGACTTGCCGATGAACTCCTCGAGCTCGGCCACCGCGGCCGACTCGTCCTCGGTGATGCGCGCGACCACCTTCGGCGATGCGATCACGAGCAGCCGCTGCGCATCGAACTGGCGCACCTGCCGCACGATTTCACGGAAGACTTCGTACGTGATCGTTTCAGGCGTCTTCAGCGTGCCACGACCGGCGCACTCGTGGCAGGGCTCGCTGAGCTGCCGCTCCAGACTCTCGGTCGTTCGCTTGCGCGTCATCTCGACCAGGCCCAGCGGCGAAAAATCGTAGACCGTGGTCTTGGCATGATCGCGTGCGAGCGCTTTTTCGAGCTGACGCAGCACCTGCCGCTTGTGCTCGGCATCGGTCATGTCGATGAAGTCGATAATGATGATGCCGCCTAGATTGCGGAGCCGAAGCTGACGCGCGACCGACTGCGCAGCCTCGAGGTTCGTTCTGTAGACAGTTTCCTCAAGATTGCGCTGACCGAGGAATGAACCGGTGTTGATGTCGACCGTCGTCATCGCTTCGGTCTGGTCGATCACGAGGTAACCGCCCGACTTCAGCGGCACCTGCTTCTGCAGCGCGCGCTGGATCTCGTCCTCGACGCCGTACAGGTCGAAGATCGGGCGGGCCCCGGCGTAATGCTCGATCTTCTCCGCTAGCCCGGGCATGTACTGCGCGGCGAACGCTTTCAGCCGGTCGCTGGTCTCGCGCGAGTCGACCTTGACCTTCTCGACATCGCGCCGTATCAGATCGCGCACCGCGCGCAGCGGCAGGCTCAGATCCTCGTAAACGCATCCACCAACGCGCGCGCTCACCGAGCGCTCCTCGATCAGTGCCCAGACGCGGTTGAGGTAGGCGATGTCTTCGGCAAGCGCTTCCTCGGGTTGGCTTTCGGCGTTCGTGCGCACGATGTAACCCAGGTACGCACCCGCCGGCGCAAGCGCAGCAACCAGCGTTTTCAGGCGGCTGCGCTCGGCCTCGTTCTCGATGCGCGCGGACACGCCGATGACGCGCGTTCGCGGCAGCAGCACCAGATAGCGCGAGGGAATGCTGAGCTGCGTGGTCAGCCGCGCGCCCTTGCTGCCGATCGGATCCTTGACGACCTGGACGATGATGTCCTGGCCTTCGCGCAGCAGCTCGGCGATTGGCCGGGTCGGCTGCGGCGGCAGCGGCGCCTCGTCGCTTTCACCCTCGGGCACCGGCGCCGGTTTGATGATGTCGGCCGCATGCAGGAACGCCGCGCGCTCCAGCCCGATATCGACGAACGCGGCCTGCATGCCCGGCATAACGCGCTGGACCTTGCCCTTGTAGATGTTGCCCACCACGCCGCGGCGCCAGCCGCGCTCGATGTGCAGCTCCTGCAGCATGCCGTTTTCGACGACGGCCACGCGCGTTTCGCGCGGCGTGACGTTGACCAGGATCTCTTCAGTCATGCGGCCCCGCTATTGCGGTCGATGCCGCTTCGGCGGTCGGCCGTGTGGATCGCGTGCTCATGCCGGCTCGGCCTCCGCGTGCGGACCAAGCCCGGCATCGCCGAGCAGCTTCGCGGTTTCATAAAGCGGCAGGCCCATCACGCCGGAATAGCTGCCGGTAAGTCGGCGGATGAATGCCTCGGCCGCGCCCTGGATCGCGTATGCCCCCGCCTTACCCTCGAACTCGCCGGTAGCGACGTAACCGGCGATCTGGGCCGGGGTCAGAACGGCAAACGTCACTTCGGACACGGCCAGCGCATGCGTCACGCGCACGCGGCCGGCCAGCGTGACCGCGGTGATCACGTGGTGCGTGCGCCCGGACAGCTCGGCCAGCATCTCGAGCGCGTCCTGACCGTCACGAGGCTTGCCGAACACGCGCCCGCCGAGCGCGACCTCCGTGTCCGAGCCGATCACGAGCGCGTCGTCCTCGGCCTGGCGTAGCCCGGCTTCGGCCTTTTCCATGGCGACACGACGCACGTAATCGAACACCGGTTCGTCGACGCCGCGCACCTCGGGTACGTCGACATCGAGCACTTCGAACTCGACGCCCAGTCGGGCCAGCAGTTCGCGGCGGCGTGGAGATTTCGAGGCAAGGTAGAGCATCGGCGGAAGCATAACCTGCGCTGACTCCACGCCCGAGCATGCACCTTTCGTAACCCCGTCAGGGCTCACGGCCCGTTCACCGGACGGGCCAGACCCTTCCATCACCTTCGGAGTGCCTATGTTCCGGTTGCCAAAGCCGCTGCACCGCCTCGTCCTCGCCATTGCACTCGGAGTTACCGCCATGAGTTCCGCCCAGGCACAGGCGCCCTCGGGCACTGCGGTCCCGACCACCGACGGCACGCTGCTGTCGGTGTCCGCGCAGGCCGAGGTGCGACGCGCACCCGACATCGCGACGATCTCGACCGGCGTCGTCACCCAGGCCGGCGACGCGAATGCCGCGATGCGCGACAACGCCGAGCAGATGCGGAAGGTCGTTGCGGCCATCCGGGCCGCCGGCATCGAGGCACGCGACATCCAGACCAGCGGGATCAACCTCAACCCGCAGTATCGCTACGCCGAGAACGCGCCGCCGACGATCACCGGCTACCAGGCCAGCAACAACGTGACGCTGACCGTGCGCGACCTGTCGCGGCTGGGGAAGATCCTCGATGCGCTGGTTGCGACCGGCGCGAACCAGATCAACGGCCCGAGCTTCGACATCGCCGACCGCGACTCGGCACTCGACGAGGCGCGGCGCGGTGCGCTCGAAAAAGCCCAGGCCCGTGCCCGCATGTATGCCGAAGCGCTCGGCATGCGGGTGCGCCGGATCGTGAGCATCAGCGAAGGCGGACGCATCGATATCCCTGGCCCGGTACCGATGGCCGACATGCGCATGGAAAAAGCGATGGCCGACACGCCGGTGTCACCGGGCGAGAACGTGCTGGCGAAGAACATCGACGTTGTATTCGAACTTGGCAGGTAATCGATGAACTCCCCTGATAAATCCACCACCCCGCCCGTCGATCCGCGCCCGGGCGCGAACCCCGGCTATGACGACGCGAACCCCCGCAGCAAGGAGGACGTGCCGCAGCATCTGGAAGACGCGCGCGGTGCGGAGTTCGGCCACCTGCCGAATCCCGAGGCCGGTGGGTTGAACCGCAACCCCACAGTAACGCCGAACCCCACCGACGAGTGATCAGGGCGGATGCATGCGGGCCGGCAACGGCCGCATGCGTTGCGGGTGCCGCGTTGGAGCGGCCATCCGCGCGGCGGCGCCGCCATCCGCGGCGCCGTGCTGCTGACAGCGTCGAGCGCGGGGCCGCGTGCGCCAGCACCGCCTTGCCTCGTGCGCAGGAAGCTGTGCTTTTTTCCTGCGGCGTGAGGCATAGGACGTATTGATCCTGGAGCGGCGTGCATGACTGGGGTGAGTCGCCCGCCTTGAAAGCGCCTGCCGCGGCGCTGCTGCGTCGCCTGTCAATGCCAACGCCACGAGCTGCATGCGGCGACGGCGATCTCAGTCCTCGGCGCGCCACTGACTCGCTTTCAATTCAAAATTCTTTTGTCCGCCTCAACCCCGCCGCGTCCGCTCGCGCGTTCGAGTCTGCACACGACCCGCGGAGGTGTTGCATGGCCCAGACGCTGTTCTTCCCGACCCGTTCCATCCGTTCCGCTCGGGCGCTCGACGCCACACGCATCGGCGCCGGATGCGGCGCAATCGCGTTGAACGCATTGGTGATGTTGCTGCTGCTCGTGCCGATTGCACCGCGCATCGCCGACGAGGCTCCACGCGACGAGCTGGAGGTCGTCGAGATCCGCCGCCTCGAGCCGCGACCCGTACCGCCGCCCGAGCCTCAGCCTGTCGAGACCCGACCGACCCAATCCTCCCCGGTGCCCGACCCCCGGCCGCGCATCGCCGTGCCTGCATTCGAAACGACGCCCGCTGCGATCGGTGACATCCACGCGGAGATCGGCGATGTCGAGGGCGTGCCGCCTGCCGACGCCGTGCAAGAAAGCGGCGGCACCGGTGATCTGCCCACGGCCGGGGCCGCGCTGCGCGCGCTCACAGCTCCGCCACCGCCGTATCCGCGCGATGCACTGCGCAAGCGGCTGCAGGGGACGGTGGTGCTCGATGTGCACGTCGATATCGACGGCAATCCGGTCGAGGTTGCGGTGGCGACCAGCAGCGGCCATCACGCACTCGACCGGGCAGCGCAGCGGCACGTGCAGCGCGCCTGGCGTTTCCAGCCGGCGATGCGCGACGGTCGCGCCGTGCCTGCGCTGGGGAGGGTGCCGGTCGCGTTCGTGCTCGAACACTAACCGGAGCGCATGACCGACTGCCGCTGGCGTGCTGGCGGCGGTCTGCGTGTCGACTTCGCCCGGGCCGCGCTTGGCCGGGATGACGCGTTCGCGCATGGCACGGGTTCAGCATGGGCTTTGCGTCGCACACTTACGAGAGAACTGCGACGGCGAACACCCTGCATTCGATGTCGCCGTTCCCGAATCACGCGCACCGCGATTCGGTTCCGAGAACGATCGCCCACGATGGCCGCGACGCTCCACATCGTTCCGGCGCCCATGCTTTCGTTCCGTTTCGTCGCCGCCTTCGCGGCAGTGCTCATCACCGCGCCTGCGGTCGTGTCGGCCGCCGGTAGTGCGACGCCTGCGGACACGCGGCCGGCCGAAGCCATGGTCGAGTACGACGCGACGCAGCAGGCGTTGCAGGTGAGCGGCCCGATGGGCCCGCGCTTCGAGGCGCGCGTGCGCGCGATGCTCGACTCGCATCCGGACGTGCGGCGGCTGATCGTGCGCAGCCCCGGCGGCACCCGGCGCCAGGCGCTGCACGTGGCCAGGCTCGTCAATGCACGCGGCATCAGCATCCGCGTCGCCGGTCAGTGCGCGAGCGCCTGCGCGTTGATGTGGGCCGCCGCCGACGCACGCGAGATGACCGCCGATTCGCGCCTGGGCCTGCACCAGAGCCGCCTCGACGGCCCGCTGATGTTCCCTGAGGCGATGACGCAGCAGATCAACGCGGACAACGACCGCGAAACCGACGCGGTGCTGCGCGCCGCCGGTTTTCCCGAACACGTCGTCGCACGGGGCAGCGCCACGCCGGCGGCGTCGATGAGCTGGTTCGACGCGCACGAACTGCAGCGCGAAGGCGTGCCGTTCGCGCTGCACCCGCCGACGAGCCTAGCGGCACCGGCGCTCGCGACCGCACAAGCCGCCGACGGCTCGCCGGCTGAGGCATCGATGCAGCGGTAACGCATCACCGCGGGGCGATCGTCCCGGAGGTTCGTACGGTTAGCGCCGACGCTCCGCGCGGCCGGACGACCCGCCGCGACGCCGCCGATTCCTGCAACAGCAGCGCCCACCACGGCCTGGCTCTCGTTCGCTACGCGCGATGGTAGGGATGGTTCGCGAGCAGCGCGGCAGCGCGGTACAGCTGCTCGGCCGCGACCAGGCGCACGAGCATGTGCGGCAGCGTCAGCGGCCCGAGCGACCATGATTCGTCGGCACGCGCGAGCACATCCGGCGCATGTCCCTCCGGGCCGCCGATCAGCAAGGCAAGGTCACGCCCCTGCGTCCGCCAGTGTTCCAGCCGCTGTGCAAGCTGCTCGGACGACCACGACCTTCCGCGACCGTCGAGCGCTACGATCGTGGCCTGCTTTGGCAGCGCGGCCAGCACGCGCGCGCCTTCGTCGCTGGTCGCGCGCACGGCATCGCGCCCCTTGCCGCGCAGGCCAGGCTCGATCTCGACAAGCTCCATCGGGAGCCAGTGCGACAGGCGCTTGCGGTACTCGCCAAACCCCTCGGCCACCCAGGCCGGCGCACGTTCGCCGACGGCGATCAGCTTCGCTTTCATGGCGCCATCCTAGCTGCCGCCACTCCGGCTGACATCGCAGCGTCATACGGCGGTTATGCAGCGCGCCTACGGTCGCGACTCCCCCAGCCCGCAGGAGCCGCAACAATGGCAGAACTCGACCTCTCCCGCCGCCAGGTGCTGAAAGGCAGCGCAGCCGCGATGGCCGTTGGCGCGATCGGCAGCCTCGGTGGCCTGTACGCGAACCAGGCACTCGCCGCGACCGGCGACCCGACGCGCATGGCGCCGATCCCGAGCCCGTACGGCCCGCTCGCGCCAGTTGCGGACCAGACCACCGGCCTGCCGCTGCTGCAGTTGCCGAACGGCTTCAGCTACCAGTCGTTCGGCTGGACCGGCGACCTGATGTCCGACGGCCAGCCCTGCCCGGGCCGCCACGACGGCATGGCGGTCATGAGCGCCCATGGCCGTGGCCGGGCGCCGCTGATCCTGCGCGGCCGGGGGCGCGGCGCCGAGATGGTGCTGATCCGCAACCACGAGGTCGGCGCCGGCAGGCCGATCCTTGCCCCGGGCATGTACGACACCGGTGACCTCGGCAACGGCGCGCGCGCGGGCGGCGGCACCACCACGCTGTACTGGCGCGACGGCGAGTTCCGCGGGATGGAGGCCAGCCTCGGCGGCACGCTCGTCAACTGCGCCGGCGGCCCGACGCCGTGGGGCACCTGGCTGAGCTGCGAGGAGATCAAGACCGATGCGGTGTCCAGCACCGGCCGCAGGCATGGCTACGTGTTCGAAGTGCATCCCGATACCGAACGCACGACCGGCCGCCCACTGGTGCAGCTGGGACGTTTCAGCCACGAAGCCGTCGCGATCGATCCGCGCACGGGCGTGGTCTACCTGACCGAGGACGACCGCAACAAGTCCGCGCTGTACCGCTTCATTCCGAACGACCGCGGCGGCCGTCCGGGCTCACTAGAGAACGGCGGCCGCCTGCAGGCCGCGCGCGCGCGCGGCCGCCCGAATGCCGACCTCACGATGGCGACGATCGGCACCGAAGTCGCGCTCGAATGGGTCGACATCGCCGATCCGGACCTCGGCACCGTCCAGGCGCCCGCCGGCTTTCCGGATGTCTCGGCCACCGACACGCTCAGCGGCCCGTTCGCGCAGGCCTGGAGCGAGGGCGCGCTGCGAATGGCCCGTGGCGAAGGCATCTGGTACGCGAACGGGCGGATGTTCATCGTCGACACGGCGACCGGCATGGATGCGACCGGCCGCAGGGGTCGCGGCAACGGCGCGGTCTGGGTGCTCGACCTCGAATCGCAGCGCATGCGCGCGCTGTTCGTCAGCGGAAACCAGCTGGCTGCGCACAACCCGGACAACGTGACCGTCAGCCCGCGCGGCGGCGTGGTGCTGTGCGAGGACGGCGGCGAAAGCCCCGACGTCTACGGGCCGGGTTCGCGCCTGATCGGGCTCACCCGCGGCGGCGAGTCGTTCTACTTCGCGAAGAACAACATCGCGCTTACCGCCGGCGACATCGCGCGCGCCGGCAAGTCGGTGCCGGAAGGCGACCACCGCGACAGCGAGTTCTGCGGCGCCTGCTGGGATCCGTCGGGCCGCACGCTGTTCGTCAACGTGCAGACGCCCGGCATCACGCTGGCGATTTCCGGCCCGTGGCTGCACGGACCGCTCTAACGCACGGCGGTCCTGCCAGCGGCTGAGGACGGCAACGGCGGGCACGACCAATCGGCCTGCCGTTGCCGGCATCCGATTCCACGAAAGGCATTACGCCGGGGCGTAGCAGCCGCTGCGACCCATCCAACACCCAACCGTCCAGCGGAAGCAAAAACGGCGCCCCAAGGCGCCGTTTTCTGCTGTAACAGACCCGGACTCGCGCTTCAGCGCTGCCGGTCGCCCTCGTCGCCGAACTCGAACTCGTCCGAATCCTCGAAATCACCGGCCGATCCGCGCGGGCCGCGGCTCTCGTCGCCGTACTCGTCGATGCTGTCCGGCGGCTGGTCGCCCACGGTCCACAGGCGCTCGAGCGCATAGAACTCGCGCACGCGCGGCAGCATGATGTGGACGATCACATCGCCCAGATCGACGAGCACCCATTCGGCCTCGCGCTCGCCTTCCACGCCGAGCGGCATGACGTCGAGTTTCTTCGAGAACTTGATGACCTCGTCGGCAATGGACTTCACATGCCGGGTCGAAGTGCCCGAGGCGATCACCATGTAGTCGGTGACGCTGCTCTTGCCACGCACGTCGATCTCGACGACATCCTTTGCCTTGAGGTTCTCGACCGCGTCGTGGACCGTCTTGAGCAGGGTATCGAGCGCCGGTGGCGGGCTCGGCATTTGGGTCTTGATGACGTGGGCTTGGCTGGTCAAGGTCAGGCTCGAACGAACGGATGACGGAGATTATAGCGGGGCCGATGCTGCGCCCTCGGCTGCATAGAGCCGGTGATGAACGATGTACTCCGCAACGGACGCCGGCACCAGTGCCTGCCAGTCGCCGCCGGCCGCTATCGCCTGCCGCACCTGCGTGGCCGAGGCCGCTATCAGCGGCTGGTGCAGCCGCAGTACCGCACCCGATAGTCGTGTCCTCAGCCGCTGCGGATCCGCGGTCTCGCGAGCGGCGAGTTCAGCCGCAAGCTCCGCTGCCAGCCCGGCCGCCAGGTCGCTGCCCGGGCGCTCGGCAACGACGAAATGCGCCAGCCCGAACAGCGCGCGCCACTGCTTCCACTGCGGAAGGCCGGCAAAACTGTCGGCGCCGAGCAGCAATGCAACCGGCCGCGACTGCGGCGCCCGCGCGCGCAACTCGCGCAGCGTGTCGACGGTGTAGGAACGTCCGGACCGCACGAGCTCGCGCCGGTCGACGACCAGACCGGGCTCGGACGAAACGGCAAGATCGAGCATGTTCGCCCGGTGCCCGGCGTTCGCGCCTGGCAGTGAGCGATGCGGCGGGTCGGCGGCCGGCATCAGATTGACGACGGTGTCCAGCCGGTCGCGTGCGCTGCGCGCGATCGCGAGGTGGCCATGGTGCACCGGGTCGAACGTGCCGCCGTACAGCAGCAGCAACTCGTCGGCGCGGGCCTCGCCGGACGCCATCAACCTGCAATCAGGCGCATCGCCTTCGTGTCGGCCAACGCGAGCAGCAGGCGTTCGAGCGCAACCCAGGCGTCGGCCGGCTCCTGACCGATCCGCGGCCGGCCCTTGGCGATGCGATCCACACGCCCGGCCTCGGCCACCAGCGCGTCCCATCGCGCCGGGCCGTGACGCTGCAGCGCGCGCTTGTACATCGGCTGCTTGGTGTCCCAGATGCGCAGCGCCTTGAACTCGGCTGCCAGGTTGCCACCGCGCTCCTGCACGCGCGCAAGCGTCGCGCCGCGCTGCAGCTCCATCACCACCATGCCGAGAAGTGCGGGCACCGCCTCGCCCTCGGCACGCAGGTTCGCGAGCATGCGCGAGACCTGTGCGCCCTGCCCGTTCATGGCTGCATCGATCACCCGGAATACGTCGAAGCGCGCAGCGTCCGCAACGAGCTCCTCCATGCGCGCGACGTCCAGCACTTCACCTTCGGCGAGCAGCGCCAGCTTGTCGATTTCCTGCGCGGCGGCCAGCAGATTGCCTTCGACGCGATCGGCCAGGCATTGCACGGCCGCGTGTTCGGCCTTGACGCCGCGCATGCGCAGCCGCTGTTCGATCCAGCCGGGCAACTCGTGCGGCTTGACCGGCCATGCCACCGCGATCTGACCGACGCGGCCGATCGCCTCGCTCCACTTGCCGCCGTGCTGGCGGCTCCATTCGCCTGCGGTCACGAGCAGCGTCACGTCCGACGGAGGCGACTCGCAGAAGTCGACGATGACCTGCGCGCCTTCCTTGCCCGGCTTCCCGCTGGGCAGGCGCAGTTCCAGCAGGCGCCGGCTCGCGAACAGGCTCGGCGCGCGAAAGCTCGCCGACATCGCACCCCAGTCCGGCTCGCGCTGGTTGCCTTCGGCCTCGAATACTTCGCGCTCGGTGAAGCCCTCGCGCCGCGCGGCCGCGCGAACCGCGTCGGCCGCTTCGAGCACACGCAGCGGCTCGGCGCCGGCAATCAGGTATGCGGGCCGCAGCGGGCCGGTCCGGAGCTGCGAGACCAGCTGTTCCGGCTTGAGTTCCATGCTCAGGGCGACGGCACGACCGGCGTTCCCTCGACCGCCGGCGCCGGCGCGACCGCGAGTTCGGTCACCGCATCGATGCGACGCAGCACCGAGGCGGCCATCTCGCGCCGCAGCTCACGTACGAGGATCTCGCGCTCGCCTTCGGTGCCAATCGAATTGACGGGATTGGAGATGTAGTCGCGCGAGAGTTCGATCACCTGCTGCGGCACGATCACGCTGCCATCCGCGCGGCGCAGCTCGAAGACCACTGCGTAGCGCAGGCTGAACTCCACCGAACGGCCGAACTCGTCGACGCTTGCCGGCGTGTCCGCCCAGCGCTCGGACAGCAGGTCCAGCACCGCGGTCTCGGTGTCGCCGGCCTCCGCGGGCACTGCGCCAGCGCTCTCGAGCGCCTGTGCAAGGGTGT
The DNA here is from genome assembly GCF_042434515.1 of Lysobacter korlensis. NCBI lineage: Bacteria > Pseudomonadati > Pseudomonadota > Gammaproteobacteria > Lysobacterales > Lysobacteraceae > Lysobacter > Lysobacter korlensis. The sequence goes on along the minus strand of NZ_JBHLTG010000003.1, from coordinate 223,619 downwards.
CGGCCAGTGGGCTGTAGCGGTCAGCCGCCACCACGCGCACCGGGCCGAGGTCCGGCGGCAGCGACAGCGCACTGCGCAGGTGGAAACCGCAGGCCGACAAGGCCAGCACGAGGGCGACGGGAACGAAGCGACGGATCATGCGCGGAGTCTGGACGAGGCGGCGGCAGGCAGCAACATCAGCCGGCGACGATGTTGACGATCTTGCCGGGCACGACGATCACCTTGCGCACGCTTTGGCCTTCGAGGAACTTCGCGACGCCCGGTTCGGCGAGCGCAAGCCGTTCGGCCTCCTCCTTGGCGACGTTGACCGGCACCTCGATCGTGCCGCGCAGCTTTCCGTTGACCTGCACCGCAAGCGTCACCGCATCGCGCACGAGCGCGGCCGCGTCCGCCTGCGGGAACGGCACGTCCTCGAGCAGCGTTTCCGGGTTGCCGAGCGCCTGCCACAGCGCATGGCAGACATGCGGCGTGACCGGGTTGAGCAGCAGCACCATCGTCTGCAACACCTCGTGCCGCACCGCGCGCCCCTGGTCGCTCATGTCGTCGAACTTCGACACGGCGTTGAGCATTTCCATCAGCGCAGCGATCGCAGTGTTGAAGCTGTGGCGGCGCCCGTAATCGTCGCCGACCTTCTGGATCGTCTCGTGCAGCTGGCGTCGGAGCGTCTTCTGCGAGGGGGTGAGCAGCGAGGCGTCGACCTCGGGATGGTCGGGCTGCAGCACATGCGTGTTCACTTCACGCCAGAAGCGGCGCAGGAAGCGCGCCATGCCTTCGACGCCGGCCTCGTTCCACTCCAGCGACTGCTCCGGCGGCGCGGCGAACATCGAGAACAGCCGCACTGTGTCGGCCCCGAACCTGCCGACCATGATCTGCGGGTCGACACCGTTGTTCTTGGACTTGGACATCTTCTCGATGCCGCCGATGACGACCGGCTCGCCATCGGACTTCAGCGTCGCGCCGGTGATGCGGCCACGCTCGTCGCGCTGGATTTCCACGTCGGCCGGGTTGATCCAGTCCTTCGCGCCGTTGTCCTTCTCGCGATAGAACGTTTCGGCGATCACCATGCCCTGGGTCAGCAGGTTCGTCGCCGGTTCGTCGGAGCTGACGAAGCCCTGGTCGCGCAGCAGCTTGTGATAGAAGCGGAAGTACAGCAGGTGCAGGATCGCGTGCTCGATGCCACCGATGTACTGGTCGACCGGCAGCCAGTAGCGCGCGCGTTCGTCGACCTGCGTGGGCGCGCCTGGCGAGGTGTAGCGCGCGTAGTACCAGCTCGACTCCATGAACGTGTCGAACGTGTCGGTCTCGCGCTCGGCGGCTGCGCCGCAGGACGGGCAGAAGGTCTTGCGCCATTCGGGGTCGGATTTGATCGGCGAGTTGACGCCGCTGAAGGCGACGTCTTCCGGCAGCAGCACCGGCAGCTGGTCTTCCGGCACCGGGACGGCACCGCAGCCTTCGCAGTAGATGACCGGGATCGGACAGCCCCAGTAACGCTGGCGGCTCACGCCCCAGTCGCGCAGGCGGTAGTTCACGCGGCGCTGGCCGCGGCCTTCGGCTTCGAAGCGCGACGCCAGTGCCTCGAACGCCTGCTCGAATTCCATGCCGTCGAACTCGCCCGAGTTCACCAGCCAGCCGCGCTCGGTGTACGCGCCTTCTTCCTGGATGCGGCGCTCGAAGTCGGTGAACACGTCCACCGCCATGCGGGTGTCGTACGCATCGATCGATGCCTGGTCGCCGAGCGCCGTGCTCATCGCATCGCTTGGGGCGTTCAGGTCGTGCTGCACCTCGGCGATCGCGTCGCGTACGTCGGTCGGCACCACCACCATGCGGATCGGCAGCTGGTAGGTGCGCGCAAATTCCCAGTCGCGCTCGTCGTGGCCGGGCACGGCCATCACCGCGCCGGTGCCGTAGTTCATCAGCACGAAGTTCGCGACGAAGACGGGCAGCTGCTCGCCGGTGACCGGATGCACGGCGCGCAGGCCGGTATCGCGGCCGCGCTTGGTCTGCGTTTCGAGCTCAGCCTCGGACACGCCGCCCTGGCGCAGCTCGGCGATGAACTCGGCCAGCAGCGCGTCGCTCTTGGCCGCATGCAGCGCCAGCGGGTGCTCGGCGGCGACCGACACGAACGTCACGCCCATCAGCGTGTCCGGACGCGTGGTGAAGACGGTCAGCGGCTCGAGCGCGCTGCCGTCAGCGTCGACCACGTCGAAGCGGATCTCCAGGCCTTCGCTGCGCCCGATCCAGTTGCGCTGCATCGTCTTGACCGCCTCGGGCCAGCCCGGCAGCGTGTCCAGGCCGTCCAGCAGCTCCTGCGCGTAATCGGTGATCTTCAGGAACCACTGCGGGATTTCGCGTTTTTCGACGATCGCGCCGGTGCGCCAGCCGCGGCCATCGATCACCTGCTCGTTCGCGAGCACGGTCTGGTCCACCGGGTCCCAGTTGACCACCGAGTTCCGGCGGTACGCGAGCCCCTGCTGCATCAGGCGCACGAACATGCGCTGTTCGTGCACGTAGTACTCGGGGCGGCAGGTCGCGAACTCGCGCGACCAGTCGATCGCATAGCCCAGCTGCTTGAGCTGCGCCTTCATGTGCTCGATGTTCGCGTAGGTCCACTTCGCCGGCGCGGTGTTGTTCTTGATCGCCGCGTTTTCCGCCGGCAGGCCGAACGCATCCCAGCCCATCGGCTGCAGCACGTTGTGGCCCGTCATGCGCTTGTAGCGGCTGATCACGTCGCCGATCGTGTAGTTGCGCACGTGGCCCATGTGCAGCGCGCCCGACGGGTACGGCAACATCGACAGGCAGTAGTACTTCGGCTTGGCCGAGGACTCGTCGACCTCGAATGCACGGGTCGCGTCCCAGTAGCGCTGGGCAGCCGCCTCGACCCCACGGGGGTCGTAGGTGCGCGGGTCGGTGGTCGGGGACTCGGTCGAACTGGCTTCGATGGACACGGCGGGCGGCGGCGAAAACGGGACCGGGAAGCCTACCGCAGTGCACAAAACGCCGCCATTCAGGCGTCGCCGGAGGCGGTTCTGAGACGGCTGGCACGTGGGATGCAGGGAAGCCAGGCGCAGACTTCGCGCCCCTGGCCACAAAGGCCGGGCCAAACGCTCGCGCTTCACCCCATACCGCCATGACGCTGACCGAACGACTAGTCAAATTCCGGACATCCGCTTTCCTGCTGGCAGTCGTCCTGCTTGCGGGCGTCGGTTTTTCGGCGATCTGGGGGATCGTGGAGTTCTCGAAGGCGGCCAAGTGGATCGAGCACTCCTACGAGGTGCTCGCCAAGAACGAAGAGGTGAAGGCGAGCCTGCGCGCGACCGAGTCCGCCGCCCGGGCCTACCGCCTGACCGCTGCGCAGCCGCAATACGCCGAGTACCTGCGCACCGTCCCGCTGGTGACGATCAACACCGGCGAACTGGTACGCATGGTCGCCGACAGCCCCGAGCGCACTGCGCTTGCCGTCGAGCTGCGCAGGGTGGCCCTCGAGCGGCTGGACGAGCTGCAGTACCTAGTCGTGATACAGAACACCGAAGGCGCCGAACGGGCACGTGCGCTCACCGCGTCAAGCAACGGCCTGCGGCTGATGGATTCGTTCCTGGACGCGCATAACGCATTCGAATCCGCCGAACGCGCAGTGCTGGCCGAGCGCGAAGCGGGAACGCGCCGCACGGTGCCGATGCTGATCGGGTTCGTCGCGTCCGGCACGTTGCTTGCGGTCGCCCTGCTCGGCCTGATGCTGGCCGGCCTGGCGCGGGAGAACCGTCGCGTGCGCGAGCTTGAACGGCAGGCGCGCGAGGCGATGCGCCAGCTCGAAGTGGCAGCGGTCCACCGCGACCGGCTGTCCGAACAGCGCCGCGCGCTCGGCGCCTATGCGGGCCTGCTGCAGAGCTGCCAGAACCTCGACGAAGTGATGACGCTGACTGCGAGTGCGACGGCCGAGCTGCTGCCCGCAGCCGGGGGGCGCTGCTACATGGTGCATCCCTCCCAGAACCTGCTCGAGTCCGCATCGTCCTTCGGCACGCCGTCATCTGCGAGCGAAGAACTGATGCAGCCCGACCAGTGCTGGGCCCTGCGCCGCGGCCAGGTTCACCGCACCGAGCCCGGCAACACCGGAATGCGCTGTGGCCACCTGGGCCCCGCCACCCACGCCGACGAGTGGACGGTCTGCGTACCGATGACCGCGCATGGCGTGACGCTGGGGCTGCTGCATGCCAGCGGGCGCGCCGACAGCATCGACCCGCACGCCGTTCGGGAGGCGCTCGAGCCGATAGCCGAGCAGCTGAGCCAGACGATCGCAAACCTGCAACTGCGCGAATCGCTGCGGGTGCAGTCGCTGCGTGACCCGCTGACCGGGCTCTACAACCGGCGTTATCTCGAGGAAAACCTCTACCGCGAGCTGCAGCGCTGCGAGCGACGTGAGCTGCCGGTCGCGGTGATGATGCTCGACGTGGACCACTTCAAGCGCTTCAACGACGAGAACGGCCATGCGGCCGGCGATGCGTTTCTCGCGCGTGTTGGCGAGGTGCTGCTCGACCTCACGCGCGGCGAGGACATCGCCTGCCGCTACGGCGGCGAGGAATTCACGCTCGTGCTGCCCGAGGCCACCCACGAAGTCGCACTGCGCCGAGGCGAACAGATCCGCGAGGCGATCGCCGGCATCAGCGTGGTGCACCTGCGGCGCGTGCTGGGGCCGGTGACGGTCTCGATCGGCGTTGCGTGCTTCCCGCAGCATGGCGGCAGCCCGGAGCGGTTACTCGCCGCGGCCGACAGTGCGCTGTACCGGGCGAAGGCCGAGGGTCGTGACCGCGTGGTCCTCACCGTCTGATTGCCGACTCTGGCGATTGCGCGAAGCGTCCGGCCCTTGCATTCCGTTGTGCTTCAATCGGGCCCTTGCCTGCTGGAGCTCCCCATGCGCACTGTCCGCCCCCTGATCGCCACCCTCGCCCTGTTCGCCGGTACTGCCAGCGCAACCGGTTCACCCCAGTCGGCCCCGGGTGTAGCCCCTGCTCCGGCCGCATCGGCGACCAAACCTGCCATGGCGCTGCATTGCGGCCGCCTGTTCGACGCGCGCGCCGGCCGAATGCTCGACGCCCGCACGGTCGTGGTCCGCGATGGGCGTATCGAGCAGGTGCTGCCGGGTCGGGCTGATGTGCCCGGCGCACAAGTGATCGACCTGTCCAGCCGCAGCTGCAGCCCGGGCTGGACCGACCTGCACGTGCACCTGGACGGCGAATCCAGCCCCGACAGCTATTCCGAAGGCTTCCGCCTCGACGACATCGACTTCGCCTACCGCTCGGTCGGCTACGCGAAGAAGACGCTCGATGCCGGGTTCACCAGCGTGCGCGACCTCGGCGGCACGGTGCAGCTGCACCTGCGTGATGCGATCAACCAGGGCCTGCTGCCGGGTCCGCGGATCTGGGCGGCGGGTAAATCGATCGCCACCACGGGCGGGCATGCCGACCCGACCAATGGCTACAACGAAGCGCTTTCCCATCTGATCGGTCCGCCGGGCCCGACCGAGGGCGTGATCAACTCGGTTGACGAAGCGCGTCAGGCTGTGCGCCAGCGATACAAGGAAGGCAGCGACCTGATCAAGATCACCGCGACCGGGGGCGTGCTCTCGTATGCCAAGTCCGCCGATGCTCCGCAGTTCACGCCTGAAGAGGCGCGCGCAATCGTCGAGACCGCGAAGGATTACGGCTTCCAGGTGGCGGCGCACGCCCATGGCACCGAGGGCATGAAGCGGGCGGTGCAGGCCGGCGTCACCAGCATCGAGCACGGCACCTACATGACCGACGAGGTCATGAGCCTGATGAAGAAGAAGGGCACCTGGTACGTGCCGACGATCTCGGCCGGCAAGTTCGTGGCGGAAAAGGCGAAGACCGAAGGGTACTTCCCGGAGGTCGTGCGGCCGAAGGCAGCGCGCATCGGCGGGCTGATCCAGCAGACCGCGGCGCAGGCGTACAAGAACGGCGTGAAGATCGGCTTCGGCACCGACATGGGCGTCGGCCCGCACGGCGAAAACGCGCGCGAGTTCATGTACCTGGTCGAAGCCGGCATGCCGCCGGCGCAGGCCCTGCAGACGGCGACGGTCAACGCCGCCGAAGTGCTGGGCGTCGACGATCAGGGCGTGATCGAGACCGGCAAGCGCGCCGACATCATCGCGATGCCCGGCAATCCGGTGGAAAACATCGAGGCCGTGATGGGCGTCGACTTCGTAATGAAGGACGGCAAGGTGTTCCGCCGTCCGGGCCAGGACGCACAATGACCGGAGAATGGTTGGGTTTCGTCGCGGCGACGCTGACCACGCTGGCGTTCGTCCCGCAGGCGGTCAAGACGATCCGCAGCCGTGACACGCGCGGCATTTCGCTCAGCATGTATGCGGTGTTTACGATCGGCGTCGGGTTCTGGCTCGGTTACGGACTGGTGCTCGACTCGTGGCCGATGATCCTCGCCAATACGGTCACGCTGCTGCTGTCGACCACGATCCTGGCGCTCAAGCTGCGCTACAAGTAGACGCAAACGGGGCGGGCGTTGTGCCCGCCCCTGCGGTCAGTGGGAAGCCGGGGCGTCTGCCGCCGACGTGCTGCGACGGCCAATCCAGTGGCCCGCCAGTGCGAGCAGCGCGAACCAGCCCGCAATGCCAAGGCGCTGCGCCAGGCCCACCGGCAGCATCGCCGTGCCGGCAATGACGATGATCGCCACGAGCAGCAGCGCCACCGCGAATGCGCGCGAGCGCAGCGCGAGCAGCAACGCGCCCGGCGCGAACGAGATCCACCACAGTGACCACGCGGTTGCATGCAGGCGGCTCGAGGCGGCATCCAGGTCCTCCACATCCAGCGGCAGTAGCCCCTGCGCTGCGAACGCGAGCGCCGACAACAGCAACAGGTGCGCACCGATGCGCGCCGGCCACCCCGTCCCGTCAAGCGCGCTGCGCAATTGCCACGTGCTCCAGGCCGCGAGCAGGCCGGGCAGGATCAGCGCGAGCACGTTGAACGCCAGCGCATGCGGAATGCCCTGTGCCCCTGCCAGCGCGACCGGATGCTGCGCATGCGAATACGCAGGCAGCGCGGCGCCGAAGCCCACCAGCGAAACCAGCCAGAGCAGGCCGGCCAGGACCGCGATCGCGCCGGCAGTGCCGCGTTGTGACCTCATCGTGCTGTCCCTCGTGCCCGGTAGAGAAACCAGCACACCATAACGCCCGCCAAGACGCGGTCGACACCGACGCTGACCCACCCTATGACCGACTTGCAATGCGGCGCATCGACCTCCATCTCGACGACCGTCGCCTTTTTGGAACCCGACATGACCGCTGCCGCCCTGCCCCACGTATTCGACGCAACCACCGCGACCTTCGAGGAGGAAGTGCTTCGAAAGTCGCTGCAGACGCCGGTCCTCGTCGACTTCTGGGCCGCCTGGTGCGGCCCGTGCAAGCAGCTCGGCCCGGTTCTCGAAAAGCTCGCGGGCGAGTTCAACGGCGCGTTCCTGCTTGCGAAGGTGGACGTGGACGCAGAGCCGCAACTGGCCGGCGCATTCCAGGTCCGCTCGATCCCGACTGTGTTCCTGGTCAAGGATGGGCAGCTCGTCGACGGGTTCCCCGGCGTGCTGCCCGAAGGCCAGCTGCGGCAGTTTCTCGCGCACCACGGCATCGAACCGGCGGCGGCGCCCGAACCGGTCGAGGCCGCACCCGAGCCCGCGCTCGACCCGCAAGCCGAGGTCGAACGCTTGCGCGGCGAATCCGCCGCGGCGCCTGATCAGGCCGAACTCAGGCTGGACCTCGCGCTGGCGCTGATCCGCATCGGAGAGACTGACGAGGCGCGGGCCCTGCTCGATGCCCTGCCAGCAAACCTCGCGACCGACGAACGCACCCATCGCGCCCGCGCGCAGCTGCAGTTCGGGTCGCTGCTGCGCGGCGCGCCGGCGGTGCCTGAACTTGAAGCGGCAATCGCGGCTGACGAAGCCAACCTGCGTGCACGGCACCTGCTCGGTGTGCACCACATCGTCTCCGGGCGCGCCGAGGACGGCCTCGAGCAGTTCCTGGAAATGCTCCGCCGTGATCGCAACTTCGACGACGGGCTGCCGCGCAAGGCGCTGATCGATGCGTTCCGCGTAATCGAGGACGCCGAGCTTGTCGGCCGTTACCGCCGCAAGATGGCGTCGCTGCTGTTCTAAGCGGCGCCGCCCCCGTGGCGCGTTGACAATACGCATGCGTATGGCAGGCTGTGCGCCCCGCAGCCGCTGCCGACGCCATGAATCCCGCCGTCTTCCGCCTGATCCTCAACCTCTGGCCACCGTTCCTGTTCGCCGGGATCCGCGTGACCGAGGTCGCCGAGCGCTACCGCCGCGCCCGGGTCGAACTGCGCATGCGACCCTGGAACCGGAACTACGTCGGCACGCACTTCGGCGGCAGCCTGTTCTCGATGACCGATCCGTTCTGGATGCTGCTGGTCCTGCAATCGCTCGGCCGCGACTACATCGTCTGGGACAAGGCCGGCGAGATCGAATTCGTGAAGCCCGGCCGCGGTACCGTCCGCGCCTGTTTCGAGCTTGACGAGACCGTTCTGGCTGAGCTGCGGGACTCGGCGGCCGACGGCAGCAAGGTGCTCCGCTGGTTCGACACCGACGTCGTCGATGCCGATGGCGACGTGGTCGCACGCGTTCGCAAGCAGCTCTACGTGCGGCGCAAGCGCGGTCGCTGAGGCGCCGCGCGCCGCCGATTCCGGCCGGCTGTCCCAAACCGCGTGTTTCATGAAGCGCACGCGACCCGACCGTGACACCGAATGCTCGGGTCTGGCGTTATCCTCGGGGCCGCCTGATGGGAAAGCCGAATGCCCGTGCACGTGAACAGCGATGACGCCTCGACGCAGTTGCCCGAGATCCAGGGCTACCGTCTGCTGCGTCTGATCAACCACGGGGGCATGTCGACGGTCTATCTAGGCGAGCAGCTGGCGCTGTCGCGCGAGGTGGCGATCAAGGTGATGATGCCGCAGGCGCTGGCCGACGAGGTCAGCCGCCGCCGCTTCGAGAACGAAGTCCGCACGATCGCGCGGCTCGAACACCCGAACGTCGTGCGCATCCACGAACTCGGGCGCACGCGCGACGGGCTGCCGTTCTACACCATGCCCTACCTCTCGCGCGGCCATCTCGGCCAGCGCAAGTTCGTCGACGAGCAAGGGATTCCGGACGAAGCGAAGGTGCGCGAGACCGCGCACGCGCTGTTCGCCGCACTCGAATACGCGCATTCGCGCGGTGTCGTGCATCGCGACGTCAAGGCCGAGAACGTGCTGTTCGACGAGGCCGAGCGACCACTACTCGCCGACTTCGGCATTGCGCTGCGCCGCGGTTTCGGCCCGCGCGTCACCGCCGCCGGCATGGCCGTCGGCAGCACCGCGTACATGGCGCCGGAGCAGGCGCGCGGCGAGGAGGTAGACGGCCGCGCCGATCTCTACAGCCTCGGCGTCGTGATCTGGGAAATGCTGACCGGCCAGCTTCCGTTCCGCGCCGCCGACGCATTGTCGATGGCGGTGATGCACGCCCAGGACCCGATTCCGAAGCTGCCGCCACACCTGCGCCACTGGCAGCGTTTCATGAACCGCGCGCTGGCGAAGAACCCTGACCAGCGCTTCCAGGACGTCACCCAGATGCGCGGCGCGATGGACGCCATTCGCCCGCGTCGCCAGTTCCCGCAGCTGATGCGCGTGACGGCGGCGTTGCGTAAGAAGCGCGTCGCACGCGCACTCGCGGTAGCCGCCGTGGCCAGCGCGATCGCTGTGACGGTCGGCACCAGCGTGGGCCTGTTCGATCGCTCCAGCGACGGCGAGTTCTTCCGGGCGGACACGCAGCCCGCCTCGCCCGCGGTCTCCCCGGCAGTTACCGTTCGTGCCGATCCCACCGAGGCGATGCTCGAGCCGCTGCCGGAAGCGCCGTTGCAGCGCACTCTTGAACGCGCACGCGCCCAGCTCGAGCAGCGCAAGCTCACCGCGCCCGAAGGTGACAACGCATATGCGACCGCGCTCGAGGCCTGGCATGCCGACAGCACGAACCCCGAAGTGCAGCAGGTCATCGCGGCGGTGACCGACGCAATCGCCGAGGAACTGGTGCGCAACCTCGGCGAAGGCAACGACACCCGCGCCCGCGACTACTACATGCGTGCGCAGAACCTCGCGCGTCAGACCGGCGGCACCGGCGCAGGCGCGCTCACGCGGCTGCAGGAGCGCACCACGCAAACGCTGCAGGCACGCATGGAAGACGCGGTCGAACGCTTCGACCGCAAGGCGGCCCAGCGCACGGCGCGGGTCGCGAAGGATTTCGGCCTGCCTGCCGCCGTTACCCGACGCTTCACGGCCCAGGCCGAGGAGATCCCGCGCCAGGGGCAGACCATGCCGGGCGACCCCGCGCGCGGCGTGTTTCGCGAGGGCGAGGACGGCGCGATCGTGATCGGCCGCCGCCCGGTGGACCGCGGCGACTACGGACGATTCGTCGAAGCCACACGCCGTGCCTCCAGCCTGTGCCGCGAGCGCGTATCACCGCTGCGCATGCTGGCCCCGCGCGACTGGAAATCGCCCGGGTTCGAGCAGGGTGCGAGCGACCCGGTGGTCTGCGTTTCGATGGCCGATGCTGAGGCTTATGCACGCTGGTACAGCGCGCAGACCGGCCACCGCTACCGGGTACCGACGGCGTCGGAAGCGCGTCAGGTCGCGTCGGACATCAGCGGCCGCAACGTGTCGCTGTGGCTTCGTGACTGCGGTCGTACCTGCGTGCAGCGCCAGGTCGGCGGCCCGTCATGGCGCAGCAAGCAGCTGATGCGCCCGCTGGACGCGGACCGCGGCTACGACGACGTCGGCTTCCGGCTGGTGCGCGAACTGTAAACACCGGCCCCGCGAGCGAGCCGTCGGCCACGGGGCTCGGTCGGCGTCAGCTCGGAAAATGGACCGGATGCGCCGGCACAGCCAAGCGGCAGCCAACCGCACCGCAGCCAGATCCCGGCAGCCGCCCGCCGGTGCAACTGTGCGGGCCCTACAATGCGCGCCATGCCCACGTCGACGATGCCCCGCGCCAGCCTGCAGCGGCTGTTCCTGACCGGTCTGCTGACCCTTCTTCCGATCTGGCTGACCTGGGTCGTGGTCAAGTTCGTGTTCGTACTGCTGTCCGACATCAGCCGGCCGATCATCCAGCCGGTGCTGCAGGGCTATGTCGAAACCGACGCACGGCTGATCTGGCTGGTGCAGCCCTGGGTGCTCAATGCATTCGCGTTGACCGCGACGCTCGCGGTCATCCTGCTGTCGGGAATCATGGCCCGCCGCGTGTTCGGCCAGCGCATGCTGCGCTGGTTCGAAGCGCTGGTCGCGCGTATTCCGTTTGCGAACATCATCTACGGCAGCGCACGGCAGTTGCTCGACATCCTGCAGACCAAGCCGGACGGCACGCAGCGCGTCGTACTCGTCGACTTTCCGCACACGGAGATGAAGTCGATCGGCTTCGTGACGCGCGTGCTGCGCGAGCACGGCACCGGGCGCGAACTGGCCGCGGTGTACGTGCCAACCACGCCGAACCCGACGTCCGGCTACCTCGAGATCGTCCCGGTCGAGAAGATCACGCCGACCGACTGGACAGTCGACCAGGCCATGAGCTTCATCATCTCCGGCGGCGCGGTTTCGCCGGAAACGATTCCGTTCTCGCCTCCGGGGCAGCCCGCGCCGGGCAGCTGACCGCTTTCATAGGGCGTCCAGACGACGCGGCGTTGCCAGCACGACCCTCGCCTGCCAAACGGGAGCATTCGAGTCCGAGGAAAGCGCCTGCTTGCTGTGTGCTGCGCTCCGACGGGCCCGGACCGATGCAGATCGGCAACCGCACGAAGTGCTTGACCGCGGCGCATGACCTCTGGCTCATGCCCTGACGACGCGCAAACGGCGAGGCTCGACGTCTGATTCCCGTCTGGAGATTGCGATGCCAGCTTTGCGTGCTTCCCGCTCCCTGCTTGCCCTTGCCTTGGCTGCGGCCGTCGCAGGCTGCGCCACTGCGCCTGCGGCCAATGACATGGGCTCCGCAGCGCCCGCCGCTGCGGCTACCGCATCGAAGTCCGATTCCGCCAAGGCCAAGCGCCTGCAGGCGCTGTACGACCAGTACTGGGAAGAGGTACTGCAGCTCAATCCGATCCAGGCCACCTTCCAGGGCGACCCGCGCTACAACGACCAGCTTCCGAACGTCTATTCGGCCGAATATCGCGAAAAATCCCGTGCGTTCACCCAGCGCTGGCTCGACACCGTCCAGGCGGTGGGCGACGAAGGCCTGACCGGCCAGGATCTGCTGAGCTATCAGATCTTCGTCCGCGACGCGAAAAACTCGCTCGAGTCCGAGAAGTTCCCCGGCTGGATGATGCCGATCAACCAGATGGGCAGCCTGCCGACACTCGCGGTGCAGTTCGGCTCGGGCACCGGCCCGCAGCCGTTCAAGACGGTCAAGGACTACGAGAACTGGCTCGCGCGCGCAGGCAAGCTGCCCGAGCTGTTCGACACCGCGATCGCGAACATGCGCGAAGGCATGAAAGCCGGCGTCGTGCAGCCGCGCGCACTGATGGTCAAGGTCGTGCCGCAGCTCGACGCACTGATCAAGGACAAGCCGGAACAGACGCTGTTCTGGGGGCCGATCGAGAACATGCCGAAGGAGTTCTCCGAAGCCGACCGCAAGCGTCTGACCGCCGCTTACCGCGATGTGATCGCCAAGCAGCTGATGCCCGCCTACCGCGAGCTGCGCACATTTATCCAGAAGGACTACCTGCCGGCCACGCGCCAGAGCGTCGGCGTCGACAAGCTCCCCGACGGAAAGCAGTGGTATGCGTTCAACGCGCGCAACAGCACGACCACGGACATGACCCCGGAGCAGATCCACGAGCTCGGGCTCAGCGAGGTCGCTCGCATCCATGGCGAGATCCGCAAGGTCATGGAGCAGGTCGGCTTCAAGGGTTCGCTGCAGGACTTCTTCAAGTTCATGCAGAACGATCCGCGTTTCAGCTTCAAGAACGAGGAAGACCTGCTGACGCAGTACCGTGCGCTCGAAGCCAAGGTCAACGAAAAGGTCTCCGAGCAGTTTTCGCTGATCCCGAAGGCGCCGTTTGAAATCCGCCCGGTCGAGGCCTTCCGTGCGAAGTCCGCGGCCGGTGGCGAATACCGCAGCCCGAGCGAGGACGGAACCCGTCCCGGCATCTTCTATGTCAACACGTACGACCTGCCGACCCGCAAGACCTGGGACGCGGAGGACCTGTACCTGCACGAGGCGATCCCGGGCCATCACTTCCAGATCGCCTTGCAGCAGGAGCTGACCAACCTGCCGAAGTTCCGCCGCTTCGGCGGCGAGACCGCATTCGCCGAGGGCTGGGGACTGTACGCCGAATCGCTGGGCAAGGACCTGGGCCTGTACACCGACCCCTACAACTACTTCGGCTATCTGCAGAACGAGCTGTGGCGCGCGATCCGCTTAGTGACCGACACCGGCTTGCACAGCAAGGACTGGACGCGCGACCAGGTCATCAAGTACATGCTCGACAACTCGGCTGAAAGCGAAACGCAGGCCACTGCCGAGGCCGAGCGCTACATCGCGTGGCCGGGCCAGGCGCTCGCCTACAAGATCGGCGAACTGAAGATCCAGGAGCTGCGTGAGCGTGCGGAGCGCGAGCTCGGAGACAAGTTCGACGTGCGCGAATTCCACGCCGAGGTCCTCAAGGACGGTGCGGTGCCGCTCGAGATCCTCGAAGGCAAGATCGACCGCTGGATCGCACGCCGCAAAGCCTGAGGCTCAGTGAGCCTGGTAAACCGCGGGGCCGGGAATTTCCGGCCCCGCGCATCGCGGAACGATGTACACCGGGTACTGCTGCGTAAGTGACAGCCCAGAAACGACTTCGGACCGGCAAGGCCGGTCCGAAGTCAGGCAACTCATCGGAGCAGGCGCCCACCGCAAGCGCCGCCGCGGTAGGCCACCTCTTTGACGGGCCGGAGGCGCGGACGCCCCCGGCGTTCGTCGTTATTACTCCTCGACGACCGGCGCGGCCTCGGCAGCGTCGTTCTCGTTCGGCATGTTGACGTCAACATCCGGCACGGACATCGTGGCCGGCTTCGTGCCGACGTCGACATCGACGTCCGGGACAGCGACCGTAGCCGCTTCCGTACCGACGTCCACATCGGCGGTTTCAACGTTGTATTCCGGCACCTCGCCTGCGGTCGCATCCACGTCCACGTCAGGCAGCTTGCCTTCTTCCGTCTTCTCGACGTTGCAGGCGGACAGGGACAGAACGGAGCCGAGGGCGACTGCCAGAGCGGCGGATTTCAGGATTGCCTTGTTCATGGTGGTGCTCCTTGTGAGCGTATGGCCGAGGCAATGTTCAGGTACCCCTTGTTGACGAAAGGTGACGAGACTGAACGGGCTTGGCTGCCGTTCAGAATTCCCGACCCGTCCCGCCTCGTGCCGTCAGGAAGGGCTGTCACCGCACCAAAAAAAGAAGGGGCCGGCAAGTGCCGGCCCCTTCCTTACGCTCTCTGCGCCGCCCGCTTGCGCGGGGCATTGCCGAAGCGATTCAACCAATCACGCGCGCGAGTCGCGGCGCCCGCCGAGGCCGGCACCTGCACCGCTGCGGTGCTGCTTCGGGCCTGCATGGGCGTGGGCACCTCGGATTGCCGGCTTCGCATGCGGGCGATGCGCGGGCTTTGCGGCGCCACGTCCACCTGCACGCTGTCCGCCACCGTTCTTCGGGATCGGTGCGTCGAGGCGGATCGGCCGGCTCGGCTCGAAGCCTTCGACGTTCTCGACCGACACGTCGACCTTCAGCAGACGCTGGATCTGACGCAGCAAACCGCCTTCGTCCGGAGCAACGAACGACAGCGCTTCACCCGATGCGCCGTTACGGCCGGTGCGGCCGATGCGGTGCACGTAGTCCTCGGCCACCATCGGCAGGTCGAAGTTGATGACCAGCGGCAGGTTCGGGATGTCGAGGCCGCGCGCGGCCACGTCGGTCGCGACCAGCACGCGTGCCTTGTTCGCCTTGAACGCGTTCAGTGCCTTCTGTCGCTGCGCCTGGCTCTTGTTGCCGTGGATCGCAACAGCCTTCAGGCCGGCCTCTTCAAGCTGCTCGGCCAAGCGGTTGCAACCATGCTTGGTGCGGCCGAACACGAGCACCTGGTCGGTGTGGCGATCGGTGAGGATCTGCACAAGAAGGTCACGCTTGCGGCCGGTTTCGACCGGGTGCACGCGATGCGCGATCGTCTCGGCAATCGTGTTGTTCGCCGCGACCTGCACCTGCACCGGATTGCGCATGAACTCCAGCGCGAGCTTCTTGATCTCGGTTTCAAACGTCGCCGAGAACAGCATCGTCTGCCGATCACGCGGCAGGCGCTGCAGGATGCGCTTGATCGCGGGCAGGAAGCCCATGTCGAGCATGCGGTCGGCTTCGTCGAGTACGAGGATCTCGATCTCGTCGAGCTTGGCGGTGCCGCGGTCGATGTGATCGATCAGGCGGCCCGGCGTGGCGACGAGCACGTCGACGCCGCGACGGAACATGTCGGTCTGCGGACCCATACCGGCGCCACCGTAGATCGCGCCGATGCTCATGCGCAGGTAACGCGCATAGCCACGCAGGCTTTCGCTGACCTGCACCGCGAGCTCGCGCGTCGGCACGAGGATCAGGGCGCGCGGCTTGCGAAAGCCATTGACCGGCGTGACCTTGGACAGGCGGTTCAGCAGCGGCAGGCCGAACGCGGCCGTCTTGCCGGTGCCCGTCTGTGCGCCGCCAAGCAGGTCGTCGCCTGCGAGTGCGTAGGGAATGGCCTCGACCTGGATCGGGGTCGGGGTCGTGTAGTTCTGTTCGGAAAGCGCGCGCAGCAGTGCGGGCCCAAGGCCGAGGGATTCAAACGTCATCTGGAACTCCAAGCTAATGAATTCGCGCCCGTGGGCACGAAGTAACTCGGAGCATTCCCTAGACCGCGCTGCGAGTAATCAATTGAACGCACCGGAGGCTCCGGTACGCGTCGGCGCGACGAAAGACGTGCGGGATGCAGGCGCACCCGGAACACCCGCATCGGTCACGATGCCCTCGTTGGAGGATTCGGGTGGCTGGCGATAGACCAGCATGGGAGCGACAGAAAACTCGGGAAACCGTACTCCTTGCGGAGCGGCAGCCGTGCGCTGAACGGGGCGGATGGTACGGCAAAGCGACCCCAGCCGCCAGCGCGGCCGGACCCTTCGATTCAGCTAGCCAGACGCCTGGCCGGAACGCGTTGCAATTGGATGCGGACGGGCTGCAAATGCCCCGGCAGGCGGCTGCGGGACGGGCCCGGCGCAACATCGAACCCGAGCCCCGACCAACCCCGTATGACCTTCGACACCCCCGGACCGGCCCGTGACAGGCTAAGGTCGCGCCGGGGCCGTGCGCGCCAACCCCGGCGCTGCCCTGCCCGAAACCTCCCGAATTCCCGAGCCCGTTGGCTGGAGCCTGCCGTGACCCTGACCAAACCCCTGCTGTTATCCCTCGCGATTGCCGGCGTGCTGACCGGCTGCCCGGAGAAAGACCCGGTCGCCGCCGCAGCAGCGAACGCTCCCGCCCCGGCCGCGCAGGCGGACGCGGGTGGCCTCAAGCTCGACGAATCGAAGCTGCCGCCGGTGAACCGCTTCGCCGTGGCCGACATCGACACCGCGAAGGACGCCTGTACCGACTTCGGCGGTTACGTGAACGGCAAGTGGCTTGCCGCGAACGAGATCCCCGGCGACCGCACCTCGTGGGGCGCGTTCGAGATGCTCGACGAGCGCTCGACGGCCGTGCAGCGCCAGCTCGCCGAGCAGGCAGCCGCGATGGACGACCCCGCGGGCGTCGAGAAGATCGTCGGCGACTTCTGGGCCAGCGGCATGGACGAAAAGAAGATCAACGAGGCCGGCATCCAGCCGATCCAGGGCAGGCTCAACGAGATCTCCGCGCTCGACAGCCAGGAAAAGATCGCCGACTACCTGCGCGCGAGTGCCGCGCGTGGCGAGAACCTGTTGTTCTCGTTCGGCCCCGAGGCGGATTTCAAGAATTCGTCGATGAACATCGCCTACGCCGGCCAGGGCGGTCTGGGCCTGCCGGACAAGACCTACTACTTCGATCCTGACAAGAAAGAAAAGCTTGCCGCGTACGAGCAGCACGTTGCAAAGGTGCTCGAACTCTCGGGCGTGCCGGCCGCCGATGCCGCGAACCTCGCCAAGGACGTGATCGCGTTCGAAACGCGCCTGGCAAAGGTGTCGAAGTCGAGCGAGGAGCTCTCGCGCGACGTATCGCTGTACTACAACCCGGTCAGCCCGGCGCAGGCCGACAAGCTGACGCCGAACTTCGCGTGGACGAAGTTCTTCGAATCGCAGGGCGTCAAGACGCCCGAGATGTTCTCGCTCGCGATTCCGGGCTTCCACCAGGAAGTCAGCAAGATGCTCGCCGACGTGCCGGCCCAGCAGTGGCAGGCCTACCTGCGCTTCCACACCGTCGACGGCGCATCGCCGTACCTGTCGGACGCGTTTGCGCAGGAACACTTCAACTTCTACAGCAAGGCGCTGCGCGGCCAGAAGGAAATGAAGGAGCGCGGCAAGCGCGTGCTCGACACGATCGAGGACAACGCTGGTGAAGCGCTGGGTCAGATGTACGTCAAGGTTGCGTTCCCGGCCGAGTCAAAGGAGCGCATGCAGGAGCTGGTCAAGAACCTCTCGGCCTCGCTCAAGACGCGCATCGAGAACCTCGACTGGATGAGCGACGAGACCAAGAAGAAGGCGATGGAGAAGTGGGCGAGCTTTACGCCCAAGGTCGGCTATCCGGACAAGTGGCGCGAGTGGAACGGTCTTGAGACCACGCGCGACAGCTATATCGAGAACGTGCTCGCCGCGAACGAGTTCAACTACAAGTGGCAGCTGGGCAAGATCGGCAAGCCGGTCGACAAGACCGAATGGGGCATGAGCCCGCAGACGGTCAACGCGTACTACAACCCGCTGCAGAACGAGATCGTGTTCCCGGCGGCGATCCTGCAGCCGCCGTTCTTCGACCCGAATGCCACGGACGAGATGAACTACGGCGGCATCGGCGCGGTGATCGGCCACGAGATGATCCACGGCTACGACGATCAGGGCAGCCGCTTCGGTGCGACCGGCAACTTCGAGAACTGGTGGACGGATGCCGATGCCAAGGGCTTCAGCAGCCGCACCGACAAGCTGGTCAACCAGTTCAATGCATATGAAGCGGCGCCGGGCAAAAAGGTCAACGGGAAGCTGACGCTCGGCGAGAACATCGCCGACCTCGGCGGCCTGGCCGTGGCCTACGACGCAATGAAGAAAGCGACCGAGGGCAAGCCCGACCCGAAGACCGACGGCCTGACCCGCGACCAGCGCTTCTTTGCGAACTGGGCCACGGTGTGGCGTCGCAACTTCACGCCCGAAGAGCTCAACGTGCGGCTGGCGACGGACTCGCATGCACCGGCGAACTTCCGAGCGATCGGTGCGCCGTCGAACCTGCCTGCGTTCGCGACGGCGTTCTCGTGCAAGCCGGGCCAGCCGATGGTGCGCCAGGGCGACCAGCAGGTCATCATCTGGTAAGCCAGCGCTGCCGTAGGTCCAGCAAGGCCCGGGATTTCCCGGGCCTTTTCTTTTGCGCGCTGGCCAGGCCGCCATCGTCCGGGGCGTTTGCGGCGTTACGGTCGAGGTCTGCTGGCGGTACACCGTTCACTGTCGAAGTAGTGTGGCTGGTTAAACTCCCGCGACCCCTGCCCGGACGCTCACCATGACGCCACGACCGCTTGCCTGTGCCCTCGCCCTCAGCCTGATCGCGGCGCTTGCCGCGCCCGATGCGGACGCACAGAAGCGGCGCGGTTCGAAAGCAAAGGCGAAGGCGCCGGAAATCAGCGCGGAGTGCAGCGACTTCTACTCCGCGGCGAACGCCGACTGGCTGAAGACGAACACGCCGCCCGAGAACAGCGGCTCGACCTCGGCGCTCGAGCAGCTCACCACACGCGCCCGGCAGCAGCAGGTCGACCTGCTCAACAGCTCGATGTCGTCGCCGCAGGGCAACGTGCAGAAGCTGCTCGGCGACTTCTGGGCCAGCGGACTCGACGAAGCCGCGGTCGAGCGCGACGGCGCCCAGCCGATCGCACCGCTGCTGACGCGCATCAACGCGATCCGTCGCACGAAGGACATCGCGCCGGCAATTGCCGCGCTGCATCAGGTCGGCATCCCGGTCGCGTTCAACTTCGGCGCCGACGTCGACCTTCGCGACCTCGACCGCCATATCGGCTACTTCAGCCAGGGCGGCCTCGGCCTGCCGGACCCGGCGTTCTACACGCGCACCGACCCGGAAACCCGCGAACTGCTCGGCCAGTACAACAGTTACGTGCAGCAGATCCTCGCGCTGACCGGCACGCCGAAGGACCAGGTCGCTGCGCAGGCGCAGCAGGTGATCGACCTCGAGACGCGTATCGCGCAGGCTTCGCGCCCGCTGTCAGAACTGCGAGACCCGCGCGCGAACTACGCCCAGGTGCCGGTGGCAGGGCTGGGCAAGCAGTACAAGCGGTTGCAGCTCGACGCGTTCCTCAAGGCGCAGGGCGTGAGCGACGACAGCGTTTCGATCGCGAACCCGGAGCTGTTCGCGCAGCTCGACACGCTGGTCGACCGCCTGAAGCCCGAGCAGTGGAAGACCTACCTGCGCTGGCGCGTCGGCGATGCGATGGCGCCGTACCTGTCCAAGGCCTGGCGTGACGCGCACTTCGCGTTCCGCGGCCGCACGCTGGCGGGCGCGAGCGAACCCGCGCCGCGCCAGCAGCAGGTGCTCGACGCGATCAACCTCGCCGCCGGCCCGATGCTCGGGCGCGAGTACGTCGGCCGCTACGTGCCGCCGGCGGCACGTGCGCGTGCCGAAGAGGTTGCGAAGCAGGTGCGTGACGCGCTCGCCGCGTCGATCGAACGCGACCCGCGTCTGGGCGCGCAGGCCAAGGCCGAGGCGCGCGCGAAGCTGGCCGATCTGCGCATCGAAGTCGGAGCGCCGCGTCGCGACCTCGACTACACCGTGCAGCCGATGGGCCGTGGCAGCTTCGGTGGCAACATGCTGATCGCCTCCACCTGGCACCACCGCGAGGAGATGAAGCGCATCGGTCGCGGCAATGCTGACCGCCGCTGGGACGTGCTTCCGCAGCAGCCTGCACTCACCTACGACCTGCCGCACAACCGCCTGATCATCACCGCCGCCATGCTGCAGCCGCCGGTGCTCGACACCACCCAGCCGCCTGCTGCGCACTATGGTTCGCTCGGTGCTCTGGTCGGTCACGAGCTGAGCCATGCGATCGATCACCGGGGGCGCCTGGTTGATTCGAAGGGCAAGGTGCGCGACTGGTGGACGCCGCAGGACGTGGCCGCGTGGCAGCAGCTCGGCAACCGGGTGGTTTCGCAGTACGGCGCCCACGGTTATCCGGAGCTCACCGGCGTCAACGTCAACGGCACGCTGACGCGCGACATCAACATCGCGGACCTTGCCGGCGTCGAAGCGGCCTGGGCCGCATACCAGACCGCCCAGCCGGACGCCGACACGGCATCGAAGCAGGCGTTCTACCGCGCCTGGGCCGGGTTGTGGCCGCAGCAGCTGAGCGCCGATGTCGCAGCCCAACGCGCGGCTTCCAGCGCGCATACGCCCGGCAAGTGGCGCACGAATGGGCCGCTGATGAACCAGCCGGGCTTCGGTGAAGCGTTCGACTGCAAGGCGGGTACGCCGATGCAGTTGACGGCCGAGCAGCAGGTCCGGCTCTGGCCATAAGCCCGGGCACGCAATGCAAAAACGGCGCGGAATTCCGCGCCGTTTTCATTTCAGGCACCGCTGGCGATCAGTGCACGCGGCGCATCCGCGGCGGGCCGCCGCGACCTCGGCCGAAAGGCGGTTGGCCACGCCAGTAACGGATCAGCAGCCAGCCGAACAGCATGCCGCCCAGGTGCGCGAAGTGCGCCACGCCAGGCATGCGGCCGGTCACGCCGAGGAACAACTCGATCAGGCCGTACGCGATCACCAGCGTGCGTGCCTTCATGGGGATCGGTGGGATCAGCAGCATGATGCGCTGCTGCGGAAACAGCATGCCGTATGCCAGCAGCAGTCCGAACACGCCGCCGGAGGCGCCCACGGTCGGATAGGCCTCGCCTCCCTGCGACATCGTCCACGCGCCGACCGCCAACTGGCAGACAGCCGCGCCGA
This sequence comes from Lysobacter korlensis, assembly GCF_042434515.1. Taxonomy (NCBI): domain Bacteria; kingdom Pseudomonadati; phylum Pseudomonadota; class Gammaproteobacteria; order Lysobacterales; family Lysobacteraceae; genus Lysobacter; species Lysobacter korlensis. The sequence continues at coordinate 202,399 of NZ_JBHLTG010000003.1, read as the reverse complement.
CCACGCAGACAAGGTAGTAAGTCAGGAAGCGGCGATCGCCCCAGACATGCTCGAGCGGTGCGCCGAACATGACCACCGCGAGCATGTTGAACAGCAGGTGCGCGAGGCTGCCGTGCATGAAACCGTACGTGAGCACCTGCCACGGCAGGAACTGGCTGATCGCATACGCGTCATCGCCGCTGCCGAACGGCCACAGCATGAAGGGCGCCAGCGTGCGGTCGCCGATCGCAAGCTGCAACAGAAAAACCAGCGCATTGGCAATCAGCAGGGCCTTGGTGATCGGCGGCAGGTTGGAAAACATCACGGCTCCTCGGACGAGGCGCCATGGTAGCCGCTGGTTTGTGAGGGCGCGGGCGGGGTGCGGAATGCAGCGTCACGCAGCGCCATCTATTCACCGTGTCGCGGCGCACGCGTTCTGCGGCAATAGGGTCTGCGCGGGCGGGCCTGCCGCCCGGCTCAGTCCGCCGGGCCCCAGACCTGCTGGTCGAGGTCGGGCTCGCGACGCTGACGCCGTACGCGCCCGTTATCGACGGTAAGCCCTTCCGCGCGCAGGCGGCCGCATTGCTCGTTGAACGCCGCGGAGTCGCGCTCGAGCGCGATGCACCCATCGGCACGCACGACGCGATGCCACGGCAGCGCCGCGTCGTCGTTATGGCTGAGCACGCGCGCGACCAGCCGCGCCCGCCGCGGCAGGCCGGCACGGGTGGCGATTTCCCCGTAGCTGGCCACCTGCCCGTGCGGAATCTCGCGTACGGCGGCCAGAATGCGGTCGGCAGCGGTGGTCATCGCGTTAGCATAGGGGCCTGATTCACGAGCGAGGCCGTCAGTGCGCAATTTCGACTCCATCCGCAAGCACCTCAAGACCGCCGGCTTCCGCACGACGATGGAAGAGGAGGACGTGGTCTGCATCGAACTGTCGCTCGAGCAGGGCACGCGCCACCAGTCCATCTTCCTTTCCGAACTCGACGATGACGACGGCCGCCCTTACCTGCGCGTGAGCACGGCGGTGGCGCCGACCACCGGACTCGACGCGCGACGCGCGCTGGCGTTCAACTGGCAGAGCCGGGTCGGCTACCTCGCGATCGGCGACCTCGACGGCGTGCCATACCTGCAGCTGTGCGAGAACCGGCCTTATGACGGCCTCGACGCGGCCGAGGTCGACCGGCTCGTACTCGAGCTCGGCGGCCTGGGCGACCGGATGGAGCGCATGCTTTCGGGCGGCGGCGACCTGCTTTAACGCCCTCACGGGCGCACTTGGAAGGCCCGCCTGCGCGGGCCTTTTTCGTTGTCCGGGCTGCGACCGAGCGGCACACGAGCGCACAGGCGAGCCGAGGAGGCACCGGCCGGAGCACGATCCCGCATGCGTGCACCATCTTCAGGGCCGAGGTCGGTATGGCCGGGCCTTCACCAGGGGGCCTCAAACCCGCCTGTTAAGATGAATGCCGTTACGGCTGCCCTCCCCCTCGATGGACGATGACCCTTTCAGGCGATTGAGAAGCGAGCCACACCCGCCTTCCCCGTCCTGCAATCCGGGCACCTCCAGCCGTCACGTCCTTCCGCTTGCCGCGCCGCGGGCTGCGTCGCCTCGCGCCGTACAGCAACACGCTTCGCCTGACCACAAGGCCGTGGTCGCCCGTCCCGCACGGTGGGAGGGCGCATGCTCGAGCTGATGATCGTCGCGGCACTGATCGTGCTGAACGCGTTCTTCGCGATGTCCGAGATGGCGCTGATGACCTCGCGGAAGCTGCGCCTGCGCCAGCTCGGTGAGACCCACCGCGGCGCGCGCAAGGCGCTTGAACTGGCCGAAGCGCCCGACAACCTGCTGTCGACGGTCCAGGTCGGCATCACCCTGATCAGCGTGCTGACGGGCGTGTTCGGCGGTGACGCGATCGGGCTGATGATCGCGGACTGGCTGCGGGCGCTCTGGCCGGACGCCGCCCAGTACGCGCGCGGCATTGGCATCGGTACGGCGGTGGGCCTGATCACGGCAGGCCAGGTGATCTTCGGCGAGCTCGTCCCCAAGCGGCTGGCGCTCACCAATCCCGAAAAGATCGCCAGCGCCGTTGCCATTCCGCTCGACGGGCTGGCGCGCGCGGCGCGGCCGGTCGTCTTCGTGCTCGGCGCGATCAATCGCGCGGTACTACGCCTGCTCAGCATCCGCAGCGACGTGCGCTCGGACATTTCCGAAGAAGAGATCCGCATGCTCGTGACCGAAAGCCACGAGCAGGGTGTCATCGACGCCGATGAGCGGAAGATGGTCAACCGGGTGCTCAGCCTCGGGGACCGGACCACCGACAGCCTGATGACGCCGCGCACGCGGATCACTTGGCTGGACGCCGCGGCGAGCCGCGAGGAGAACCTCGCGACCATGCGCGAATCACCGTTCTCGCGTTTCCCCGTCTACCAGGGCAGCGACCAGGATGTGCTTGGAGTGCTCGAGGCGAAGTCGCTGCTCAGCGAACTCGGCCAACAGGGTGACCAGCTCGACCTGTTCGCGGAGCTGCGCGAGGCGCTGTTCGTGTCCGAGTCGACGCACGCGCTGAAACTGCTCGAGATCTTCCGCGAAGAGCAGCAATCGATCGCGCTTGTGGTCGACGAATACGGCGACGTGACTGGCCTGGTCACTGTGAACGATTTGATGGGCGCAGTGATCGGCCGCGTGCTGTCGAACGAAGCCGACGAAGGCCATACGCCGATCGTGCAACGCGCTGACGGCTCCTACCTGCTCGACGGGTCGCTGCCACTCGAGGACCTGCGCGAGCTGACGGGAGGTGGCCGGCTGCCGGACGAGGACGAGCATGACTTCCACACCGCGGCCGGCATGGTGATCGCGCACTTCGGCCGCATCCCGCATGCGGGTGAGTTCTTCGAGTGGGGCCGCTGGAGGATCGAAGTGGTCGATCTCGATGGGCCACGCATCGACAAGCTGCTGCTGCAGGCCCGACCGGAAACGCAGGACAGCGACGGCGATGACCTCACGGGCTGATCGCGACACGGCCGTCGAAAGCAGCACTCGCGCGCTGCTGGACGGGTTTGCGACGGGCGACCCGGCTGACGTGCTGCGGCTCGGCGACGTGTTCTCGGGGCTCGGCCGGCGCTCGTTCGGGATGCTGCTGTTCGTCTCCACGCTGCCCGCGTTCATCCCGATCCCGGGCTTCGCCGGCGCCGCGAGCGGTCCGCTCGTCGTGCTGATCGGACTGCAGTTGCTGATCGGTCGCCGGCAGCCGTGGCTGCCTGCCTTTGCGGCGCGCCGCGGGCCGCGCCGCGCGCGGATGGCGCAGTTCCGCGACCGCATCTCCCCGCTGCTCGCGCGGCTGGAACGCGTCGTGCGGCCGCGACAGCGGAACATCCTCGATCACCGGCTTGCGAGCGCGTTCACGGGCCTTCAGCTGGTCGTGCTCGGCATCCTGCTGCTGCTGCCGATTCCGCTGACCAACTATCTGTTCGCGGTCGTACTGCTGCTGGTCGCGCTGGCACTGATCGAGCGCGACGGGCGGCTCATGCTCGGCGCTTGGGTCAGCGGCGCCGTGGTCGGCACGTTCGTGGCCGTACTGTCGGGCAGCCTGGCCAGCATGCTCGCGGACTGGATCGACCTGATGATCTGACGCCCTTCGGGCGGCCGGTCCTGCCTCAGGCGAGAAGCTCGAGGAAACCGTCGATGTCGATCGGGTGGCCAAGCCAGTAGCCCTGCGCCAGGTCGCAGCCGCGGTCACGCAGCACCGCCGCTTGGTCGGGCTTCTCCACGCCTTCGGCCACGACGACGATGTTCAGCGAATGCGCCATCGCGATGATCGCGGTCGTCAGCGCCAGATCGTCAGCATCACGCGGAATGTCGGCAACGAAGCTGCGGTCGATCTTGACGCCATCCACCGGCACGCGACGCAGATGGCTGAGCCCGGAGAACCCGGTGCCGAAGTCATCCAGCCACACCTTCACGCCCATCAGTCGCAGCCGGGCAAGCAGCTCGATTACATGGGGCTCGTCGCTGATGACCGTCGTCTCGGTCAGTTCGACGTGCAACTGGTGCGCCGAAAGCCCGGTCTCGCGCAGGCAGCTGGCGACGGTCGCCGGCAGATCGCCGCTGCGCAACTGGCGCGGCGATACGTTCACCGATACGAACAACGGCTCGTCATCACGCGCCTGCACCTTCCGCCACCGCATCGCATCGCGGCAGGCGGCGCGCAGCACCTGCGGGCCCAGCGTGTCGATCAGTCCGCTCTGCTCGGCCACCTCGATGAACACCGACGGCGACACCAGCCCCTGCTGCGGGTGCTGCCAGCGCAGCAGCGCCTCGGCACCGACCAGCCTGCGGTCCGCAAGGCGAAAGACCGGCTGGTACGCGAGGCTCATCTCGCCCCGGTCCCACGCGCCACGCAGTTCCTGTTCCAGCTGGACGCGGCGCTCGGCGGCCTGGTCGATGGCCCGGCTGTAGAAGCGGTAGCAGTTCTTGCCGGCCAGCTTTGCCTGGTACATCGCGATGTCACCGTTCTTCATCAGCGCGGTCGCGCCGGAAGCATCGTCCGGAAACAGCGTCACGCCGATCGAGGTGCCGAGAAACACCTGCCTGCCATGCAGTTCGACCGGCGCGCTCAACGCCTCGACCAGCGCCTCGGCCAGCCCGCTCGCTGCAGTGCGCACGTCGATGCCCCGCGTCGGCGCGGCCTGTACCAGGATCACGAACTCGTCGCCGCCGAAGCGCGCCAGCACCGCATCCGGCCCGCCGTGGCGGCGCACGGCCTCGCCGATACGCGCGGCGAACTGCAGCAGTGCCTCGTCGCCGGCGTCGTGCCCCAACGTGTCGTTGACCCGCTTGAAGTCATCGATGTCGGCAAACAGCAGTGCGAGTTGCCGGCCAGCATCGCGGAGCTTGAGCAGGCGCTCGTCGAGCAGCTCGCGAAACGCGAGCCGGTTCGCAAGCCCGGTCAGCGAGTCCGTGTAGGCGATGCGGCGGATCTCGCGATCGTGGCGCGCGACCGATTCGCTCATCCGCCCGAACGCGCGCATCAGGTCACCGACTTCATCCGCACGCCCACTTGCCGGCATCGACGTATCGAAGTGGCCCGATTCAATCGCGCGTGCCGAATCGGCCAGCTGCCGGATCGGCCGTACCAGCGAGCGCTGCAGCAGCCACAGCATCACCGCACCCAATGCGATCAGCGCCGCGCTGAGCACGCCGACCCAGAGCAACTGCCGCTGGCCGAGCTGGTCCAGCCGCGCGTGCATGCGCGCGACCGCCTGGTCCTGCTGCTGGCGCAGCTCGCGCAGATCGAACCCGATGCGCACCCCGCCCAGCTTCTGCGGGCCGAGCATGATCGGCGTCGCCACATCCATGACCTCGCCCGACACCTGGGTGGTCGTTTCGCGCGCGGCAATCGCGCCGGCAGCCATCGCATCGTCCATGCGTCTGCCGTAGCTCGGGATCGACTCGCTGCCATCGTGCAGCACGTTGCCTTCGCTGTCGTAGACGATGAGGTAGCGCGTGCCCGGCTGCCTCAGCGCGACACGGGCAAGCGCACCGATCGCATCGAGGTCGAAGTAGTACAGCGGGTTGCTGAGCGCGTCGCCGAGCTGTGCTACCACCGCGGCGCCGCGGCGCCGCACGGTCTCGCGCGCCATCTCGTCCATCGTCGAGCGGCTGATGTCCTCGACCGCCTCGTGCATCACGTGCTGGCGGTTCCACAGCAGCGCCATCAGCGCCAGCACTACGAGCAGTGCAAGCCCCATCATCGCGAGGACTTTGGCCTGCAGGCCATAACGCAGCGTCATTCGACGTCGGTCCGCACCCGGGCCACGCCCGTTGCCAGCTGGTCGAGCGCGCGCGACGAGGGCTCGTCGAGTGCGAGGAATCGCGTGGTGCCGAAGAACTGCCGCAACGCGGGGCCGGCCTTCGGATCGTCCTCGGCGGCGAGCAGCACCGTCTTCAGACGCATCGCGACCTTCGGATCGAGCGTGTCACGCACGAGTTCGACCGCGCGGGGATAGCTGCCGGTGCGGCCGAGAACCACCATGTCGCGACGGAACGCGAGCGGCATCCGCTGCGGGTTGTTCCAGTCCAGGTGGCTCATCGCGCCCGCATCGACGAGGCGTTTGTGCACCCAGGTGGAGATGTTGAGCTCCGAGCGCGCGAACACGTAGCCCACTGCATCGGTTCCGAGCCGCTCGCTGGGCGACGAAAGGATCTCCAGCCCGAGGCCGTGTGTGAGCAGCTCGGCAGCCGGCACGAAATACGCGCTGGTCGAAGATGGCCGCTGGAACGCGACGCTGCGTCCGCGCAGGTCACGGAGCGTGCGCAGCCCGCTGTCACGGCGCGCGAAGAAGACGCTGTGGTAGTGGCTGCTTCCGTCGCGCTCGGTCACCAGCAGCGGGCGTGCGGCTGCGCGCTGGCGCAGCAGCACGGCGGTCGCCGAGGTCTCGGTGACCCAGTCCACGCGCCCCCGCCGCAGGTAGCTGGCCATCTGCTGCGGATCGCGCGCCATGAGGATGCGGCCCTCGCGGATGCCGACATCGGCCATGCGCGGAACGACGTAATCCAGCAGCGGGCGCAGTTGTTCGTAATGCGCCTTCGGATCGTCACTGATGCGACCGAGCACCAATACGCCGCCGTCGCCGGCCAGTGCCGCCTGCACAGGCAGCAGCATGGCGAAAAACGCCAGGACAACGCGGCGAAAACACTGGGGCACGGACGCGGTTCGGATCGCAGGGTGGCGGCAGCCTAATCGAAAAACGTGCCGTCCGTCGCGATTAATCGTGTCATTGGTGCAACGCGTCAGCGCGGGCGCGTTGCCAGCATCGCCATGCGCTGCGCATCGGACAGCACACCGCGCAGCAGCCGCACCTCGCGCTCGTCCAGTCCGGCCCGCAGGAAGATGCGCCGCAGCTTGCGCATCGCCGCCTCGGGCGTGCGGCCCTTGTGGAAATCGATATCGTCCAGCGTTTCGGCCAGCTGGCCGAACATTCCCTCGAGTTGTGCATGGGAGGCCGGCGGCTCGCGCCGCGCATCGTCTTCGACACGCGGCGCTGCGGCCTGCACGGCAAGCGCGGCCAGCCTCAGCTCGTAGCTGATCACCTGCACCGCCGCGGCGAGGTTCAGCGAGCTGTAGCCCGGGTTGGCGGGAATGTGTACCGCCGCGTGGCACAGCTGCAGCTCGTCATTGTCGAGCCCGGTGCGCTCGCGGCCGAACACCAGCGCGACCTCGCCTTCCGACCCGGCCGCCTCGAGTGCCCGCTCGGCTGCCTCGCGCGGCGCGAGTTCGTCCAGCGCAATGCGTCGGCTGCGCGCGGTGCAGCCGTACACGCGGGTGCAGTCGGCCACGGCTTCGGCGAGCGTTGCATGGGTTGCGGCGGCGGCGAGGAGATCGTCCGCGCCAGCCGCAAGTGCGTACGACTCGGCGTCCGGCGGCTTTTCCGGTGCGACCAGGACGAGGTTGGACAGGCCCATCGTCTTCATCGCCCGCGCGGCCGAGCCCATGTTGCCCGGGTGCTGGGTGCCGACGAGGACGATGCGCAGGCGCTGCAGCGCGGGCGCGGCGGGATCGGGGTTGGCGGTGAAATCAGGACTCATCGTGCAATGGTAAACTCCGCGCCCCGGCCACGGCCCAGCCCGTGCGATCGCCGGTCGCTCTTTACTCCCGCCAGCCGTTCATTCACCTCCCCGCCGAGGCCGTTGCCCATGCAGAAACCCGCCGTCACCCTCATGGTCAAGGCAGCCCGCGCCGCCGGCAACGTACTGTTGCGTCACATGCATCGCCTCGACGCGCTCAACGTCGTCGAAAAGGGCCGCATGGATTACGCGAGCGAGGTCGACGAACTGGCCGAGAAGGAAATCATCAAGGAATTCCGGCGCGCGACGCCCGACTACGCGATCCTCGGCGAGGAGAGCGGTCCGCTGAACAGCGGGCGGCAGGCGCGCTACACCTGGGTGATCGACCCGCTCGACGGCACCAGCAACTACCTGCACGGCATTCCGCATTTCTGCGTATCGATCGCGCTGGTCGAGAACGGCGAGCCGATCCACGGCGTGATCTTCGATCCGCTGCGCAACGAGCTGTTCACCACCAGCCGCGGCAGTGGCACCACGCTCAACGACAAGCGCGTCCGCGTGTCCGAGCGCAAGGACCTCGACAAGGCGATGCTGATCACCGGCTTTCCGCCGCGCGAGCGCCCGCGCGCGAGTGCGCACCTCAAATGCCTGGACGTACTGCTGAACGAGGCCGAAGACATCCGTCGCACCGGTTCGGCCGCGTTGGATCTCGCGTACGTCGCCTGCGGCCGCGTCGATGCGTACTTCGAGGCCGGCGTGAAGCCGTGGGACATCGCCGCCGGCGCGCTGATGGTGCGCGAGGCCGGCGGCAAGGTCGTCGATTTCCGCGGCCGCAGCACCGGACCGATGGACAACCGCGGCCTTGCTGGCCGGCAGCTCGTCGCCGGCAACCTCAAGATCGCCGATGCGCTGCAGACGAAGATCGTCAATTCGGGTTACGCGGCCGCGTTTGACTGAGATCACGCACCGGGCCTGCCACTCCGGCAGCGCCCTCGCCATATGAAAAAGGCCGCGCATTGCGCGGCCTTTTCCGTGGTGCCTGCGGGCCGCTTACGGACGGCGCGCGAGCTCTTCCTCGTTGCGCACCTTCGGCATCAGGTCCTGCTTGCTGACGCCCATCCACAGCAGCAGCGGGCAGGCGACGAAGATCGTCGACACCGTACCGATCACGATGCCGATCATCTGCGCCTCGGCCATGCCACGCAGCGAGCCACCACCGTAGAGGTACAGCGCCACGACGGTCAGCAGCGCGACGAACGACGTGATCACCGTGCGCGAGAGCGTCTGGTTGATCGAGATGTTGAGGATCTCGGCAGGCTCACCGCGCATGCCACGGAAGTTCTCGCGCACGCGGTCGAACACGACGATCGTGTCGTTGATCGAGAAGCCGAGCACCGACAGCACACCGGCCAGCACGGTCAGGTCGAACTCGTGTCCGGTCAGCGCGAACCAGCCCAGCACCACCACCACGTCGTGCATCGAAGTGACCACTGCCGCGACCGCGAACTTTGCCTCGAAGCGGAACCAGATATAGATCAGGAACCCGACGACCACGAAGATCAGCGCCCAGATGCCGTTCAATGCCAGCTCGTCACCGACCTGCGCGCCGACGGTTTCGCGGCGTGCGATCTCGGCCGGGTTATCCGGCGTGGAGGCCAACGCCCGCACGTCCTCCGCGACGACGGCCAATGTGTCGATCCCCTGCCCGCCTTCGGTCGCCTTGGGCTGCAAGCGGATCAGCAGGTCGGCATTCGTGCCGAACGTCTGCACCTGCGGGCTGGAGTAACCGGCGCGTTCGAGCGCCTGCCGCACGGCGTCCACATCGGCCGGCTTCTGGAAGCGCAACTCGACCGCGGTGCCGCCGGTGAAGTCGATCGCGAAGTTGAAGCCGTTGAACACCATTGCGCCGATCGAGACCAGCATCAGCCCCAGCGCGATCGCCAGGGAGACCCAGCGCAGGCGCATGAAGTTGAACTTGCTGCCGTACGGAAAAACATTGAAAGGTTTCATTGACCGGAGTCCTAGGAATGCACGCCGCCAGCGGCGCATCGGCGCGGGCCTGGCCCGCGCGCGGGGTCAGATCGCAATCGACTTGAGCTTGCGGCGGCCGCCGTAGATCAGCGTCGCGATGCCGCGCGACACGCCGACAGCGGTGAACATCGAGGTCAGGATGCCGATGATCAACGTCATCGCGAAGCCCTGGACCGGCCCGGTGCCGAACGCAAGCAACGCGATGCCCGCGAGGATGGCGGTGAGGTTCGCGTCGGCGATCGTGCCGGAGGCGCGTTCATAGCCGGTCGCGATCGCTGTCTGCGGCGGCAGCCCGTTCCGGAGCTCCTCGCGTATGCGCTCGTTGATCAGCACGTTCGCATCGACCGACATGCCGACCGTCAGTGCGATACCCGCCAAGCCCGGCAGCGTCAGCGTCGCATCGATCATCGACATCGCCGCGACCAGCATCAGCAGGTTCATCAGCAGCGCGCTGACCGTGATCAGGCCGAACATGCGGTAGTAGACGAGGAAGAACAGCAGCGCGAAGACGAACGCGCCGGTGACGGCCTGCACGCCGCGCTCGACGTTCTCGCGGCCCAGGCTCGGGCCGACGATGCGCTCTTCGATGAAGTCCATCGGCGCCGCGAGCGAGCCCGAGCGCAGCTGCAGTGCGAGGTCGGCGGCGAACTTCGAGCTCTCAAGGCCGGTGGTCTGGAACTCCTTGCCGAACACGCCGTTGATCGTCGCAACCGAGATCACTTCCTCGTTCACGCGGGTAGTACGCACTTCCTGGCCGTTGACCATGCGCACCTCGGGAATGCGCTCGATGTAGACCACCGCCATCGGCTTGCCGACGCTCTCGGTGGTGAAATCGAACATGCGCTGGCCGCCGACGGCGTTCAGGCGCACCGACACTGCCGGCGTGCCGGTCTGCGAATCGAACGTCGAGCTTGCTGCGACCAGCTGGTCGCCAGTCGCGATCACGCGCTTGCTGAGCAGCACCGGCGTGCGCTCGCCGTTCGGCCCGATCTCGTAATACAGGCGCGCGCCCGGCGGCACATTGCCGGTTGCGACCGCCTCCGCGGCATTGCCTTCGACGACCGCGCGGTACTCCAGCGTCGCCGTCGCGCCGAGCACGCGCTTGGCCTGCGCCGTGTCCTGCACGCCCGGCAGCTGCACCACAATGCGGTCGTCGCCTTGGCGCTGGATGATCGGCTCGGACACGCCGAGCGCGTTGATGCGGTTGCGCAGCGTGCTGACGTTCTGCTCGATCGCCTCGAGCGCGAACCGCTGCAGCTCGGCCTCGGGGATCCGCACACGCAGCGCGCGGCCCTCGGCCTCGATCTGCAGGTTCGGCTGGCTGGCGAGCAGCAGCTTGCGGGCCTTTTCACCATCGGCCGCGTTGGCAAGTGTGGCGATCACGTCATTGCCGGCGGTGCGCTCGACAGATTCATAGCGCACGCGGTTGTCGCGCAGCTGCACGCGCACGTCCTCGGCGATCGCATCAAGCCGCTTGTCGAGCGCGGCTTTCTGGTCGACCTGCATCAGAAAGTGCACGCCGCCCTGCAGGTCCAGGCCCATCAGCATCGGCTCGGCGCCGAGCTTCTGCAGCCATTCCGGCACCGTCGAGGCGAGGTTCAGCGCGACGACGTAATCGCTGCCCAGCGCAGGGCGCAACACGTCAGCGGCCTTGATCTGGGCCTCGGGGTTGCCGAGCCGCACCAACAGGTCGTCACCGTCAACCTCGATCGCCTGCGGCGTGATGCCGGCCTGCTGCAGCGCCTGCGCGACGCGCGACTGCAGCGCCTGGTCCACCTGTGCGCCGCGGCTGGCAGTGACCTGCACCGACGGCACTTTCTGGAACACGTTCGGCAGTGCGTACAGCACGCTGAGCAGCAGGACGATCACTATGACGAAGTATTTCCAGCGCGCGTACGTAAGCATCTTGGCTTCCTGCGACGACCTCCCCGGCCGTCGGATCTGGTTGGTGTCCGCCCGGGCGCGAAACCCGGGGGATCTTGCAGGACCTACCGGCCCTGCTGTGCCGGCCCCGCGTCGCGGTACCGGATGCCCGGGCCCGCGGCCCGGACGGCCTCACGGTCGAGTCTGGAACTGTACTGGCGCCGGGTCAGGCCGACTTCAAGGTGCCCTTCGGCAGCACGTTCGCGATCGCGGCCTTCTGCACGCGGATGCGCACGTTGGCGGCGATCTCGACGGTGACGAAGTTCTCACCGATATCGGAGACCGTGCCCGCAATGCCACCGTTCGTCAGCACCTCGTCGCCGCGCGAAAGCTTCTCGAGCATCGCCCGGTGTTCCTTCGCACGCTTCATCTGCGGACGGATCATCAGGAAGTACATGACGCCGATCAGCAGGATCGGGAACAGCAGCGTGCCGAAACCGCCGCCCGGCTGCTGGGCCGCGGCCTGGGCATGTGCGGGGGCGATCAGGAAGTCGAGCAGGGTCATGACTTTCGTCCGGAAACCAAATAGCCCGGGATTATGCCACGCAGTCCCGCGCGCGCCGGGCTGTCCGGAAGCCGCACCAGCAGGACGCCACACCGAGCACGGGTAGCACACCCGCGCAGCTTGGATCGCACATCCACGTCGGCCGCTGCGGATGACCCGTGTAACGCCGGGGCTGTGCGACGCGACGCGCTGAAGTTACCGCTCGGCGCTCCCCTGTCGCGCCGCATAGAACGCCTCGCGGAACGCACCGAACCGTCCGGCCGCGATCGCTTCGCGCATGCCGGCCATCAGGCGCTGGTAATACCGAAGGTTGTGCAGCGTGCCGAGCATCGGCGCGAGCATCTCGTTGCATCGGTCGAGATGGCGCAGATAGCTGCGGCTGTAACCGTTGCGGCAGGCATAGCAATCGCAGCCTTCCTCGATCGGCCGCGTATCGCGCTCGTACTTCGCATTGCGTACGCGCACGGTGCCGGTCGCGGTGAAGTAATGCCCGTTGCGCGCGTTACGGGTGGGCATCACGCAGTCGAACATGTCGACGCCGCGCGCGACCGCTTCGACAAGGTCCTCCGGCCGACCGACCCCCATCAGGTAGCGCGGACGGTCTTCCGGCAGCTGCGGCGCGGTGTGATCGAGCATCGCGTTGCGCTCGTCCTCGGTCTCGCCGACGGCCAGCCCGCCAATCGCATAGCCATCGAAGCCGATCGCCTTGAGCCCGTCCGCCGAACGCGTGCGCAGCTCATGGTGCACGCCGCCCTGCACGATGCCGAACAGCGCGGCGTCATTGCCCTCGTGCGCTTTCTTCGAGCGTTCGGCCCAGCGCAGCGACAGCTCCATCGAACGCTTGACGACGTCGACCGACACCGGCACACCATCGATCTGCACCGGCGGGCATTCGTCGAAGATCATCACGATGTCCGAATCGAGCACGCGCTGGATGTGCATGCTCTCCTCGGGCCCGAGGAACACCTTCGCGCCATCGGTCGGCGAAGCGAACGTCACGCCGGCTTCGGTGATCTTGCGACGGTGCGCGAGCGAGAACACCTGGAAGCCGCCCGAGTCGGTCAGGATCGGCCCGTTCCAGCGCGAGAACCCGTGCAGGCCGCCATGGTCGGCAATCACATCCAGGCCCGGGCGCAGATACAGGTGGAACGTATTGCCGAGGATGATCTCGGCACCGAGCTCACGCACCTGCTCGGGGAAGATGCCCTTCACCGAGCCGTAGGTGCCGACCGGCATGAACGCCGGCGTTTCCACCGTACCGCGCGGGAAAGTCAGGCGACCACGGCGCGCCGCGCCATCGGTGCCGAGCAGTTCGAAATTCATTCGGCTCATGCCGTCATCTCATCGAGGCCACAAGAGCCTGTTGTTGTTCTGGAAAGTGCTGCCCGTAGACCCCAGAGCGGCATCTGTTACCGATGGCGCGTGCCAGCAGCCCGACCGATCGCCTATTTCCGACACTTCGGACACCTGCGAAGTCCAAAGACCCGGAGGGCGCTCGACAGGACGTCGAGCGTTTTTCGAAGCGACAGGGACGTCGCTTCGAAAAATCCCGGTGCAACGTCGCCGATCACCGAAGGTTTTGACCTCACGAGGAAAGGCCATTTCTTTTGGTTACTTTTCTTTGGGCCAGCAAAGAAAAGTGACCCGCCGCCAGGCGGAACCTGTTCCAAGCACAAAGCGCGCAAAACTCAAGCCAAACCCTTCGCCCAAAGCAGCATCGCATCCCCATAAGAAAAGAACCGATACCGCTCCCGGATCGCATGCGCATACGCCGCAAACACCCGTTCCTTGCCCGCAAAAGCCGACACCATCATCAGCAGCGTGCTTTCCGGCAGGTGGAAGTTCGTCACCATCGCATCGACCGACGTGATGCGGTAACCGGGCAGGATGAAAAGCCGCGTCTCACCCGCGAACGGCTGCAATTCGCGCCCGCCTTCCGGCGTGTCGCGCGTGGCCGACTCGAGCGCCCGCACCACCGTCGTGCCGACACCGATCACCCGCCGGCCCGCGGCACGCGTGCTGCGGATCTTCTCGACCAGCGCCGCGCCGACGTTGATCCATTCGCTGTGCATCACGTGCTGCGACAGATCGTCCGCGCGCACCGGCTGGAACGTGCCCGCACCCACATGCAGCGTGACATGGCCGAACTCGACCCCGCGCGCCTGCAGCTCGGCCAGCAGCGGTTCGTCGAAATGCAGCCCCGCGGTCGGCGCAGCGACGGCGCCGGCCTCTCGCGCGAACACGGTCTGATAGCGCTCGGCGTCGTCGCGGCCGGGCTCGCGCTGGATATAGGGCGGCAACGGCAACCGCCCGGCATGCAGCAGCCAGGATTCCAGCGACTCGGGCACGTGGAAGCGCAGGACATAGAACTCGCCCTCGCGCCCCAGCACCTCGGCTTCGCCACCGGCATCGAGCGCGATGCGCGCGCCGGCCTTCGGCGACTTGCTGACGCCGAGCTGCGCGCGCGCCTGGTCGGCGCCAAGCAGCCGCTCGATCAGGATCTCGACCCGGCCACCGGTCGTTTTCTGGCCGAACAATCGCGCCGGGATCACCCGCGTGTCATTGAACACCAGCAGGTCGCCGGGCTCGAGCAGCTGCGGCAGCTCGCGGAAAACGCGGTCGCGCAGCGCGCCCGGCTCGGGCGGCACTTCGAGCAGGCGGCTGGCCGAGCGCTCGGCCAGCGGGGCCTGCGCGATCAGCTCGGGCGGCAGGTCGTAATGGAAATCGGACTTCTTCAAGACAGGCGGCGATTGCGGGATCAACCCGGCATTGTAGAGCCCCGCGCCCTAGACGCCGCGGCAGCGCTACCGCTCGAACTTCGCCGACAGGATGATCGACGACGTGGTGCGCTCCACTCCTTCGAGATCGCCGATGCGGTCGGTCAGCGCATCCATCTCTGCCACGCCCGGCGTTACGCCCAGCGCGACCAGGTCGAACGGGCCGCTGACCGAATGCAGCGACCGGACTTCCGGCATCGCGCGCAATGCCTCCACCACGGATGCGGCCTGCTTCGGCAGCACGGTAATCATGATGTGGGCGCGGATGTGGCTGCGTTCGGCCGCATCGTGCACGCGCACCGTATAGCCCGCGATCACGCCTTCCCGCTCGAGCCGCTCGATGCGGCTCTGCACCGTCGTGCGCGACAGCTTCAGGCGGCGCGCGATCTCGGCCGTCGAGGCGCGGGCGTTCTCGCGGAGCAGGGTCAGCAGCTGCTGGTCAGCGGAAGTGATCTTCATGGAGCGGGAATTTTTCGTCGAAACGCCGATACACGGGCGTATTTTCGTCCATAACAGGGGTTTTGATCGACGAAATTATCCAGATAATAGGCCGATGGTCCCACTCCAGGAGATTCGCATGGCCGCCATCGACACGCTCGCGCCGTTGCGCGCCCACGGCGGCACGCGCCGCACCCCCGGGCTCGACGACGCCACCATCGAGAAGTTCACCGCTTCGCACCCCGAGCTGGTGGAAGCGATCGATGCCGCCGCCGCGGAATACGCCCGCATCCGGGACGAGTTCGCCAACCTGCTCGATCTCGATGAAGAAGCCCAGGCGCACGCGATCCAGGCCGGCTACGTCAATTTCTATCCCGACGATGCGGTCAATCCGTACGTCGCGCTCGCCGCACGCGGACCGTGGATCGTCACCCTCAAAGGCGCCGTGCTGCACGACTCCGGTGGCTACGGCATGCTCGGCTTCGGCCACACGCCGCAGCAGGTCATCGATGCGATGGCCAAGCCGCAGGTGATGGCGAACATCATGACGCCGTCGCTGTCGCAGCTGCGCTTCGAGCGCGCCCTGCGCGCGGCGATCGGTATCGAGCGCGGCGGCTGCCCGTACGAGAAGTTCTTCTGCCTGAACTCGGGCTCGGAATCGGTCACGCTCGCCGCGCGCATCGCCGATACGAATGCGAAGACGATGACCGACCCCGACGGTCGCCGTGCCGGCGCCACGATCAAGCGCCTGGTGGTCAAGGGCAGCTTCCACGGCCGCACCGACCGGCCGGCGCTGTACTCCGATTCCACGCGCAAAACCTACCTGCAGCACCTGGCGAGCTACCGCGGCGAGCAGTCGGTGATCTCGATCGCGCCCTACGACGTCGACGCACTCAAGCAGGCGTTCGCCGATGCCGATGCGAACGGCTGGTTCATCGAGGCGATGTTCCTCGAGCCGGTGATGGGCGAAGGCGACCCGGGCCGCAGCGTGCCGCCGGAGTTCTATGCCGCCGCGCGCGAGCTCACGAAGGCGCATGGCTCGCTGCTGCTGGTCGACTCGATCCAGGCCGGCCTGCGTGCACACGGCGTGCTGTCGATCGTTGACTACCCGGGTTTCGAGAATCTCGAAGCGCCCGACATGGAGACGTATTCGAAGGCGCTCAACGCAGGCCAGTACCCGCTGTCGGTGCTCGCGGTCGGCGAACGCGTCGCCAGCCTCTATCGCAAGGGTCTGTACGGCAACACGATGACGACGAACCCGCGTGCGCTCGACGTCGCCTGCTCGGTGCTGGCGCAGGTCACGCCCGAGCTGCGTGAGAACATCCGTGCGCGCGGCGCCGAGGCGGTGCGCAAGCTCGAACAGCTCAAGGACGAACTCGGCGGGCTGATCACCAAGGTCCAGGGCACCGGCCTGCTGTTCTCGTGCGAGCTCGCGCCGCAGTTCAAGTGCTACGGCTCGAACTCGACCGAGGAATGGTTGCGCGAGCGCGGCCTCGGGGTGATCCACGGCGGCACCAACTCGCTGCGCTTCACGCCGACGTTCTCGATCACCAGCGAGGAGATCGACCTGATGGTGAGCCTGGTCGGGCGCGCCGTGCAGGAAGGCCCGCGCCTGCAGCAGGCCGCAGCGGCCTAAGGCCTGCGGTATCGATGGAAAAGGCCGGCCGATGCCGGCCTTTTTCTTTTCCGGCGCAGCAGTAGCCAGCGGCCGGGCGTTGCGGTGGCTCAGTCGTCGCCGCGGTCACGACGGCCGTACAGCACGGCCACGAGCATCAGCACGATCGCGAACGTACCGGCCATCCAGGCCCATGGATCGCGCAGCAGGCGCGAATTCGGCGGCGTGATCACGACCAGTGGATCGGCCGGGGCGACGCCCGGCACCACGGCATCGGGGGCCAGCCGCCATGTGCCGTCGCGCAATTCGACGCGCCCTTCGAGCTCGGGCAGGACCAGTTCGTGCCAGCGGATGCGCAGATCGCCGATGCCGGGCTCGAGCGGGTTCTCGCTGCTGCCCAGGCCGTTGCCTTCGGGCTGGAACGCGGCTGCGAGGTTGGCCGGCAGCCGTGCGAAGTCGGGGCGGAACTCCACCCAGCGCCCGAGCGTGGACAGCACTTCGCGATGGATCGGCCGGCCCGCGAGCGTCGCTTCCTTCGCCCACCAGCGCTCGCTTTCGATCGGAAGCTTGGGCGGGTTGCCGTACTCGGGCGGAAAGCCGGTCGAATCGATCGGCGCGGCGTTCCAGACCGGCTGGAAACCCTGCTCTATTCTTCGCCACTGGTACATCTCGACGCGGCGCTCGAGCCCGAACTGGTCGCTGCGCACACCGAACTCGCGATCGCGCAGGACGCCACCGGACTGCGGCTGCGCCTCCACGTCGACCGGCGCAGCGGACGGCGCCGCAGCAGGCGCCGAGGCCGCGATGCACAGGCCGAGCGCGAGCCCGGCCCACCTCATGCCGCGAGCGGCCTCGCGCGCAGCGCCTCGACCTCGTGCACGGTCGAGAAGCGTCCCTTCGCATCGCGCACGATCTGCGCGAGCGCGCAGCCGGGGTCGTGGGTGAAGAACAGATGCACGTTGCGTGCGAGCTTGTCTTCGAGGAACTCGCGCTTCTCGTCGATCAGCAGCTCCGCATTGCGGTCGTAGCCCATCGTGATCGGCACGTGCACCCATGGCCGGCCAGGGATCAGGTCGGCACAGAACACCACGCCGCCGTGCGGCTGATCATCGACTTTCTCGGGCCCGACGATTTCCGACAGCATCAGGCCGGGCGTATGGCCATCGCTGAAATGGAACCGCACGCTGTCGCCGAGCACCTGCGAATGCGTGCCGTCGACCAGCTCGAGCCGGCCGGTGGCTTCGAGCAGTGCCGGCAACTCGGGAATGAAGCTCGCGCGGTCGCGCGCATGCGGCTGCTTCGCGCGCTCGTAATGCGCGCGGCCGACCACGTATGTCGCATTCGGAAACAGCAGCTTCGGTGACTCGCCTTCGCGCCAGGCTTCGAGCAGGCCGCCGGCATGGTCGAAATGCAGGTGAGAGAGCACGACCACGTCGATGTCGGCGGGTGCAAATCCGGCCTCGGCCAGCGAATCGACGAGCACGTGCCGATCTTCGATCACGCCATAGCGTTCGCGCAGCTTGGGCTCGAAAAACGCGCCGATTCCGGCTTCGAACAGCACGGTCCTGCCATTGAGCGGCGTTGCCAGCAGGCTGCGGCATGCCAGTTCGATGCGGTTGTGCTCGTCCGGCGGCGCCCATTGGTGCCACATCGCCCGCGGTGCATTGCCGAACATTGCACCACCGTCGAGCTTCTGGCTGTTGCCGGTCAGGGACCAGAGTTTCATGGCGGCTCCACGCAGGTCAGTCAGAGGATGATCGGGCATCGGCGCGGCACATGGAACCGATCATGTGCGCAATGCACGAACCGTTGCGTGCAAGTGACTGATCGATATGTCGCACCACTACGTGCGACGAATGCAGGCATCACGCGGCCGTGATGCGGTGAAAAAAGTCTGGTGCAATCCGCCGCGACAGGTGTAAATATTTACACCATGCCACTCACACCCCGACAGTCCGAGATCCTCGCCTTCCTCCGTCGCCAGATCGACGAAGCCGGCATTGCGCCGAGCCTGCAGGAAATCGCCGATGCGATGGGCATTGCGCTCAACGCGGCCGCCAAACATCTCAAGGCACTCGAAGCTGCCGGCGTGATCGAGCGCAGGCCCGGGCAGGCACGCGGCCTGCGCATCGTCGAGACGATGCCGCGCATACGACGCAGGCATCTGGATACGTTCGAACTGCCGATCCTCGGCCGCGTCGCGGCCGGTATCCCGATCGGCGCGGATGCGCGCGTGCAGGGCTTTGTGCCGATCGACCGTGCGCTGTTTACACCGGTGCCCGACTACCTGTTGCGCGTGCATGGCGATTCGATGCGCGATGACGGCATCCTCGATGGCGACCTCGTTGCGGTGAAGCGCGCATCCGAGGCGCGCCACGGGCAGACCGTGGTCGCACGCGTCGATGACGAGATCACGATCAAGCGCCTGGACATCCGGCACGACCGCATCCGGCTGCTGCCGCGCAATCCGGAGTTCGCGCCGATCGAGATCGCGCCGGGCACCGACTTCGCGATCGAAGGCCTGTACTGCGGCCTGGTGAGGCGCGACTGATGGGCGCGGTCGTCGCGCTCGATGCCCTGCTCGAAACACGCCGGCTCTGGCGCGGCCGGCCCGCGGTGCCACCTCCGTCCGTGCATCCGACCGGGCACGCACAGCTCGATGCCGCATTGCCGACCGGCGGCTGGCCGCAGGGCGCGCTGACCGAACTGCTGCTGCCGGAGCCCGGGCTTGGCGAACTGTCGCTGCTGTGGCCGACGCTTGCGCGGCTGTCGCAGGCCGGGCGCGAGATCGTGCTCGTCGATCCACCGTGCGTGCCGTATGCACCGGCATGGCGCGCGGCCGGCGTGGTGCTAGAGCGCCTGCACCTGCTGCAGGCGCAGAAGAAGCACGCGCTCTGGGCGGTCGAACAATGCCTGCGCTCGGGCGCATGCGCGGCCGTGCTGTGCTGGCCGCGCCAGGTGGACGACCGCGCATTGCGGCGCCTGCAGGTGGCAGCCGAAAGCGGCCAGAGCCTGGGTTTTGCGTTGCGGCCGATCGATGCCGCGCAGAACCCCTCGCCTGCCGCGCTGCGCATCGCGCTGGACCGTCGCCCACGGCAGTTGCGCGTGCTCAAGTGCCGTGGCGGGCTTGCACCGCCGCAGCCGATCGCATTCCCGGTTGCGTGCTGAGGCCGGCCGATGCGTTGGGCCTGCCTGCTGCTGCCACGACTGGCGCTGGACGTCGTCCTGCGCACGCGCCCCGACCCGCAGCGTCCGCTCGTCCTATTGACCGGACCGGCACTGCGCCGCGTGGTGCATTCGGCCAACGAGGCCGCACGCGCGTTGGGCCTGCATCCGGGACAACCGTGGGCGACCGCACAGGCGATCGCCGATGGCTTCGACCGCATCGACCACGACGAATCCGGGGTCGAGCAGGCACGCGAACTGCTCGCAGGCTGGGCCTACGGCTACAGCTCGCAGGTCAGCCTCGCATTCGCGCATGCGGTGGTGCTCGAAATCGGGCGCAGCCGGCGCCTGTTCGGTGACTGGCCGACGCTCGAGCCGCAGCTGCGCGCCGAGCTGCAGGCGATGGGCTTCAGCCACCGGCTGGCCGCCGCGCCGAATCCGTGGGCGGCCCATGTGCTGGCCCGTGTGCGTGATGGGCTTTCGGTCGACCACGATGGCTTGCCTTCGATGCTGCACCGCGTGCCGGTCGAGCGCTCGGGACTTGCGCACGATGTCGTGCAGACGCTGCGTCGCATGGGCCTGCACGACCTGCGTGCGGTGCTTGCGCAATCCAGGGCCGCGCTCGGCAGGCGGTGTGGTGCGGAGGCGCTGCGCCACCTCGATCGCCTGAGCGGGCTGATCGACGAACCGCTGGCGTGCTACCGGCCTGCGGATGTGTTCCAGGCCCGCATCGAACTGGGCTACGAAGTCGAATCCAGCCAGGCGCTGCTGTTTCCGCTGCGCCGGCTGACTGCGGACCTCGGCGCGCACCTGCGCGCACGCGACGGCGGCGTTGCGCGGTTCGTGCTGGTGCTCGAGCACGAGCGCCGCCCGGCAAGCGAAGTCGTGGTCGGCCTGCTGGCACCCGAGCGCGAAGCAACGATGCTGTTCGAACTCGCACGCGGCCGACTGGAACAGGCACAGATACCGGCCCCGGTGATCGGTTTCGGATTGCGCGCCGACGCGTTGCCCGCATTCGTGCCGGAGCGGCGCGACCTGTTCGATACGCGGCCGCAGCAGGGCCTGCCCTGGGCGCAACTACGCGAACGCCTGCGCGCACGGCTGGGAGACGAGTCGGTGCTCACGCTCGAACACCACCCCGACCATCGTCCCGAGCGCGCATGGCGCGCACAGGCCGTGCAGTCACGTCGCCCTGCCCCGCAGTTGCTGCTGACGCCGGCCGGAAGCCGCCCCGGCTGGCTGCTGCGCGAACCGCAGCCGCTGGATCACGACGTCGCGACCATCGTGGCCGGGCCCGAGCGGATCGAATCGGGCTGGTGGGATGGCTTCGACATCCGCCGCGACTACTACCTCGTCGAAACCGTGCGCGGCCGCCTGGCCTGGGTGTTCTGCGACGCCGGCCGGCACGGGCCGCTGATGGTGCACGGCTGGTTCGCATGAGTGAGCCACTGCCGGAGTACGCCGAGCTGCATTGTCTGTCGGCCTTCAGTTTCCAGCGTGGCGCATCGACCGCGCGCGAGCTGTTCGCGCGTGCAGCAACGATCGGTTACCGCGCGCTCGCGATCACTGACGAATGCTCGCTGGCCGGCATCGTGCGCGCATGGGAGGCCGCACGCGACACCGGCGTGCCGCTGATCGTCGGCAGCGAGATGCCGGTCGGCGACGGGCCGAAACTCGTGCTGCTGGTCGAACACAAGGCCGGCTACGAAGCGCTGTGCCGGATGATCACCACGGCGCGGCGGCGCGCATCGAAAGGCGAATACCGCCTGCTTCGCAGGGATATCGAAGCCGGCTGCGAGGGCCTGCTGGCGCTGTGGCTGCCTTCGTTCGACGAGGACTTTGAGGCGCATGCCACGTGGCTGCATGCACGATTTCCGTCACGCACGTGGATCGCGGTCGAACTGCATCGTGGTGTGGACGATGCGGAGCGCCTGCAGCGGCTGCGCGAACTGGGAACACGGTACGGGCTGCCACTCGTGGCCAGCGGCGACGTGCACATGCACGTGCGTGCACGCCGCCGCCTGCAGGACGTGCTGGCCTGCGTGCGCCACCACACCACGCTGGCCGATGCCGGCGAACGATTGTTTCCGAACGGCGAGCGCCACCTGCGCATCCGCCAGGCGCTCGCCGCGATCTATCCGCGCGAGCTGCTGGCCGAGACCGTGCGCATTGCCGAACGCTGCCGCTTCGACCTCAAGGCGATCCGCTACGAATACCCGCGCGAACTGGTGCCGGCCGCGCACACGCCGACCAGCTGGCTGCGCACACTGACCGAGACCGGCATCCGCAGGCGCTGGCCGGACGGTTGCGCGGACAAGGTGCGCGCCTCGATCGAGCACGAGCTTTCGGTGATCGCCGATCTCGGCTACGAGCCCTACTTCCTGACCGTGCACGACATCGTCGAGTTCGCGCGATCACGCGGCATCCTCTGCCAGGGCCGCGGTTCGGCGGCGAACTCGGCGGTCTGCTTCGCACTCGGCATCACCGAAGTCGACCCGGCGCGCATGGAGCTGCTGTTCGAGCGCTTCATCTCGAAGGAGCGCAAGGAGGCGCCCGACATCGACGTCGATTTCGAACACGAGCGCCGCGAGGAAGTGCTGCAGTACGTGTTCTCGCGCTACGGCCGCGCGCGTGCCGCGCTCACCGCGGTGGTCAGCCACTACCGCACGCGCGGCGCGATTCGCGACGTCGCGCGCGTGTTCGGCCTGCCGGTCGATTCGATCGACGAGCTGACGAAGGCAGCCGACCGCTGGAGCAGCGGCGAAGTGCCGGACGAGCGCATCAACGAGCGCGGATTCGAGGCGGCCTCGCCGCTGCTGCGGCAGATCATGGAGCTTGCGGGCGAGCTCACCGGGTTTCCGCGTCATCTCTCGCAGCATCCCGGCGGCTTCGTGATCAGCGAGCACAGCCTGGAAGGCATCGTCCCGGTCGAGAACGCGGCGATGGACGAGCGCACGATCGTGCAGTGGGACAAGGACGATCTCGATGCGCTCGGCATCCTCAAGGTCGACTGCCTCGCGCTGGGCATGCTGACCGCGGTGCGCAAGACGTTCGAATCCCTGGCGCGCCTCGGTCACGGCCAGTGGTCGATGGCGACTATTCCGGCCGACGATGCGCCGACCTACGCGATGATCGGCCGCGCCGACACGATCGGCGTGTTCCAGATCGAATCGCGCGCGCAGATGGCGATGCTGCCGCGCATGCAGCCCGCGTGTTTCTACGACCTGGTGATCCAGGTCGCGATCGTGCGCCCGGGCCCGATCCAGGGCGACATGGTGCATCCCTACCTGCGCCGCCGACGCGGGCAGGAGCCGATCACCTACCCGAGCCGGGAGCTTGAGGAGATCTTCAAGCGTACGCTCGGCGTGCCGCTGTTCCAGGAACAGGTGATGCAGATCGCGATCAGGGCAGCCGGCTTCACCCCGGGCGAGGCCGATGCACTGCGTCGCTCGATGGCCGCATGGAAGCGCCACGGCGGGCTGGAGCCGCACCGCAAGCGGCTGCTCGACGGCATGCTCGAACGCGGCTACACGCAGGAGTTCGCCGAGCGCCTGTTCGAACAGATCAAGGGCTTCGGCAGTTACGGGTTTCCCGAGTCGCATGCGGCGAGCTTTGCGCTGGTCACTTACGTGAGCTGCTGGCTCAAGTGCCGTTACCCGGCGGTGTTCGCGGCCAGCGTGATCAATTCGATGCCGATGGGCTTCTATTCGGCCGACCAACTGCTGCAGGACGCGCGCCGGCATGGCATCGCGGTGCGCCCGGTCGACGTGCGCTTCAGCGACTGGAACTGCACGCTGGAGCCCGACCCGCGCAGCCGACCCGGCCCATCGGTCGAAGGCGACGAACGCACTGCGCGCTATGCGATCCGCATGGGGCTGCGGCTGGTCAAGGGATTCGACGAAGCCAGCGCGAACCGCATCAGCCGCGCGCGCGACCGCGAACCGTTCGAGGGCATCGATGATCTGGTCGTGCGCGCCGGACTGGATGCGAAGGCACGCAGCCTGCTGGCCGATTCCGGCGCCCTGAAGGCGCTGGCGGGCCATCGCCACCGCGCGCGCTGGGCGGTCGTCGGTGTCGAGGCACAGCTGCCGCTGCTCGCCGGCGTGGCAATCGCCGAGGACAAGCCGGACCTGCCGTTGCCAAGCGTCGGCGAGGACCTGCTGGCCGATTACGCGCTCACCGGCACCACGCTGGGCCGGCATCCGCTCGCGCAGATCCGCAGCACGTTGCATGCACGCCGCTGCATGCGTTCATCGCAGCTGGCCCGGCTGCCGCATGGCCGCCGCGTGCAGGTGGCCGGCCTGGTCACTCTGCGCCAGCGCCCGGGCACTGCCAGTGGCGTCACCTTCCTCACGCTCGAGGACGAGGACGGCCTGTTCAACGTCGTGGTCTGGCGCGCAGTCGCCGACCGCCAGCGACGCGAGGTGGTGGAATCGCGCCTGCTCAAGGTCGATGGCCGCCTCGAACGTGTCGAAGGCGTGCAGCACGTGATCGCGCACCGTTTCGAGGACCTCGGCGCCCTGCTGCCGGGCCTGGCGATGCACTCGCGCGATTTCCACTGAGCACCGACGCCGCTGCACGCTCGTGCAGGCTGCGGCGCGTTCTTCGGCATGGCCCGGGGCAGCGGCGGCGCCGTCTGCCCGCATCGCGGCGCACAACGCGCCCTCGCGTCGTAATCGGCACCCTCGCCCGCGTCACGGCCCGCCGGCTGCTTCAGCGCTCCGGCCGCATCAACACCAGCGCACTTCCGACCGGATTGCGCGGATCGGTGCCACCGGTCAACTCGCCCGACGCTTTGTCCCAGGCGACCGTCTGCAGGTTGCCCCAGGTGCTCTCACCGGCGTTGACCGTGTGGCCCATCGCCTTGAGTGCAGCGATGACTTCCGGCCCGAGCGCGCCGGGCTCAGCCGAGATCACGTCCGGCAGCCACTGGTGATGGATGCGCGGCAGCGCCGCGACCTGCTGCGCTGTCAGCCCTGTGTCGTACGCCAGAATCGCAAGCAGCACCTGGGTGATGATGCGGCTGCCACCCGGCGCACCGAGCACCGCGAGCTTTGCATCGGATTCGATCCAGCTCGGCGTCATCGAGCTCAACATGCGCTTGCCCGGCTTCGGCGCATTCGCCTCGAAACCCATCACACCGAATGCGTTCGGCGTGCCCGGCTTGAGCGCGAAGTCATCCATCTCGTTGTTGAGCAGTACGCCCGTGCCCGGCGCGACCATGCCCGAGCCGTAGATCAGGTTGATCGTCTGCGTGGCCGAGACCCGGTTGCCCTCGGAATCGATGATCGAGAAATGCGTGGTTTCCTCGTCCTCGAGCGGTGCCGGCTGGCCGGACAGCAGTTCGCTCGGCAGCGCCTTTTCCGGATGGATCGACGCGCGCCAGCCGGCCGCGTACGCG
Organism: Lysobacter korlensis; assembly: GCF_042434515.1. Taxonomy (NCBI): domain Bacteria; kingdom Pseudomonadati; phylum Pseudomonadota; class Gammaproteobacteria; order Lysobacterales; family Lysobacteraceae; genus Lysobacter; species Lysobacter korlensis. The sequence goes on along the minus strand of NZ_JBHLTG010000003.1, from coordinate 177,004 downwards.
GGGCTGGTCAGGCGTTCGACCGGCACCTTCACGAAGTCCGGGTCGCCGAGGAAGATCGTGCGGTCGCGGTACGCACGGCGCATCGCCTCGACCGCCAGGTGCGTGCGCTTGGCGGGCTCGAGCTTGGCCAGGTCCCAGCCCTCGAGCATCTGCAGCATCTCGGCCAGCGCCACGCCCCCCGAGGACGGCGGCGGCGCGGTCGTGATCACCCAGTCGCGGTATTCGAACCGAAGCGGCTCGCGCTCGCGCACGCGGTAGCCAGCCAGCTCCTCGGCCTTCCAGCGTCCGCCCTCTTCCTTGACTGCGGCCAGCAGCTTGCGCGCGACATCGCCACGGTAGAAGCCATCGAAACCCTGCGCTGCAAGCCGCTCCAGCGTGCGGGCCAGGTCGGGCTGGCGCAGCGTCTCGCCAGTGACCGGCGGCGTGCCATCGGCCAGGAACACTTCGCGCGTGCCGCGATAGCGCTCCATCACTGCGCGCCGCCCGCCGTAGCCCTTCTCGAGCCGGGGATACACCTCGAACCCCTCGCGCGCGACGCGGATCGCCGGTGCCAGCGTCTTCGACAGCGGCAGGCGGCCGTACTTCTCGCTCAGGTGCACCAGCGCTGCAGGCAGGCCCGGGATACCGGCCGACCACGGTCCATTCGTCGCGCGATCGCGGTTGAGCTCGCCCTTCTCGTCGAGGTAGGCCTCGGGCGTGGCGGACTCGGGTGCGATCTCGCGCGCATCGACGAATACGTCACGACCGGTTTTCGCGTCGTGCAGCAGGAAGAATCCACCACCGCCGATGCCCGAGCTGATCGGCTCGACGACCGACAGCATTGCCGACACCGCCACCGCCGCATCGAATGCATTGCCGCCTTCGCGGATCATCTGCATGCCGGCCTGCGTCGCGAGCGTATGCGCGCTTGCGATCGCGGCGCCCGGGGGAGTTGCGGCCTGCATCTTCCCCGGCGCCGCGGCCGAGGTTGCGGCCGGCGGTGCGGGCGCTGCGAATGAGGCATTGAGTCCGGCGGCCGCCAGCAGGGTAGCCGTGATGATCGAACGCGCGAAATGTCGCATCAGCCCTGCTCCTGCAGCCTTGCCAGCTTCGCCAACAGCTGCTCGGTGTTTTCGGGGAACTGCGGATCCGGATCGATGCATTCGACCGGGCACACGACGACACATTGCGGCTCGTCGAAGTGGCCGACGCATTCGGTGCAGCGCGCCGGATCGATGATGTAGATCGACTCGCCCTGCGAGATCGCCTGGTTCGGACAGGCCGGCTCGCAGACGTCGCAGTTCACGCAGAGGTCGTTGATCTTCAGGGACATTGCATCGTCAGCGGCGTGAGGCCGCCGTGCTCCTCGGTAGCGCAGGTCGCCGGATTCACGGCGCAGCGTCTGGAGTCTTGCATGGTCGCCGCGATGTGCACGCAGTCGTACTGGAATGCTGTCATGCCGCTGCCGCAACGGCAGGGCGATGCAACTGCAGGACCGGCGCAGCCTCGACCGCGCCGGTCCAGCAAAGCAGCAAGGCCGCGATGCGCGGCGATGCGAATTACTTGGCTTCGACGAACTTGTAATCGACGCCGGCCGGCGCAACGGCTGCCTGCACGCGCTCGTTGTCTTCCGCCTTGCCGATGAACAGCACCTTCACGCCCTTCATCGAACCCGGCTGCGCCTTCTGGAACGCGGCGATCACGAGGTCGGCCGTCTTGTTCGACGACGGGCCGCCGTAGGCGAGCAGGTTGCCTTCGACGATGCCGCGCTGGATGTCGAGCTGTGCCTTCTCGAGCTGGCGGTCGTAGAAGCCCTGGAAGTCCGGGGACGTCTCGGCCGGCAGCGTGTAGAGGTACGGGCTGGAGACGACGCCTTCCATGTTGCGCTTCACGACCTCGACCAGATACTCGCCCCAGGCGTTCTCGTCATCGGTGGTCGGCGCGGTCAGCGGCGCCTGCTCGACGGCGGCCTGCTCCTGCTGTGCTTCTTCCTTCTGGCAGGCGGCGACGAACGGCAGTGCGAGGCAGGCGATCAGCAGCGCGCGGGTGGACTTGTTCATGGGGTTCCCCATTGGCTTGGTTGGAGTGGGACTGCGGAAGCGGTTCCTGCGCAGCGCTCAAGCTGCGCTGCAGGACGCGGCATGGTGCCGCAGTGCCGGGCCATTCTACGGTGAACGGCCGAGCCCGGTTCAGGCATCGCCCGACATGATCGGGCGGCGTGTGGGCTCAGCCGCGGCGCCAGTGCGTCTGCAGCGCGGCGGTAACCGCGGCCGGCACGAAGCCGGAAACATCGCCACCGAGCCGCGCGATCTCGCGCACCAGCGACGATGAAATAAAACCGTACTGCTCGGCCGGCGTGAGGAACAGCGTCTCCACGTCGGGAATCAGATGCCGGTTCATGCTGGCCAGCTGGAACTCGTACTCGAAGTCGGACACCGCGCGCAGGCCGCGCAGCAGCACGCCGGCACCGACCTCGGCGACGAAATGCGCAAGCAGCGAATTGAAGCCGCGCACTTCGACATGCGGGTGATGCGCGACCGCCTTGCGTGCAAGCTCGACACGCAGATCGAGCGGCAGCGCTGGGCCTTTGCCCGGGCTTTCGGCGACGCCGAGGATCAGCCGATCGAACAGCTTCGCGGCCCGGTCGACGAGGTCGACATGACCATTCGTGATCGGGTCGAACGTACCGGGATAAACGGCGATGCGGTGGCGGGCCGGGCTCATGTCGGGTCACGAAAAGCGGCGGTTCCGGCCGCGTCGCCGGCAGTGTAACAGCGCAAGCGCGGCCGCCAGACGCGGACGCCGCTCTATAACAAACCGCTACGCATCGCGTCGCAACAGCGCGTAACGCACCTCGCGCGTCCGTCCCTCGCGGTGCAGCTGCCACCCCGCGGGCAGGGCCCAGTGCGCGTCCGGTGGCGATTCGACATAGAGCCATCCCTGCGCACGCAGCTTCGGGGACAGCGCTTCCAGCGCCGCGCTCCAGAGTCCCGCCGCGAACGGTGGATCCACGAACGCGATGTCGAACTGGGCGTCGGGCTGGGCGCCGAGCCAGGCCAACGCGTCGGACTGCACGACCGTCGCCGCCTCGCCGCCGTCGAGACGCGCCGTCGTTTCGCGCATCGCCGCGGCCAGCCCGGCATCGCGTTCGACCAGCACTGCACGTGCTGCGCCGCGCGACAGCGCTTCCAGCCCGAGCGCTCCGCTGCCGGCAAACAGATCGAGCACGCTGGCACCGGGCAGCACCGGCATCAGCCAGTTGAACAGCGTCTCGCGCACGCGGTCCGAAGTGGGCCGCAGGCCGGCGACATCGGGCACCGCAAGCTTGGTGCCGCGCCAGCGGCCACCGATCAGTCGCACCTTGCCTGCGGACGGGGCCGCGCGCGACGCAGCCGGGCGGGAGGGTCGTTGCATCAGGAGACGGGAGGGGCCGGTGCTAGCATGTGACCATTCTCGCGCATTCGGCCGCCTGCCTTCCGATGGTCAGTTTTTTCCGACGTAAAAAGCCCGAAACGCCGACGAGCGAACGCCGCTACAGCACCGAGGAACTCGCTGCCGCGTTTCCGTCGACCTCCACGCCGGCTCCCGCAGCCGACGCTCCGGCAGCGCCGGCCCGCGTCGATGCCGGGCACGTTGCAGACGCTCCCGTCCGCGAAGCCGATGCTGGGCAACGCCCCGCGGCCGGCCTGGACGAGAGCGCCGCGCAGGCGCTGCTCGAAGCGAGCCAGCCGCATCCGCCGATGTCGGCGCCGCTGCCACCCGAGGTCGTCGCGCCCATCGTCGACGCGCGGGCCGCGACGGCGCCGGCCGGGCTTCCGATCGAAGCGGCCGAAGCGGTCGCCCGCGCGGCGGAGCCTGTCGCGCCCACCCCGCAGCCGACGGCCCCGCCGCGGCCTGCACCGCCGCCGATCCCGGATTTTTCCAAGCTCGAGTTCCGCACCCCCGAGCAGATCGCCGCCGACACAGCGGCCACCAAGGCCGTCTGGCGCGAGCGGCTCGGCGGCAGCGTGTTCGCACGTAGCCTCGGCGGCCTGTTCTCGCGCAACCCGCGCCTCGACGACGACCTGCTCGACGAGATCGAAACCGCGCTGATCACCGCGGACGTCGGTGTTTCCGCCACGACCGACCTCGTCGACAGCCTGCGTCGCCGCATGAAAGGTCGTGAATTCGCCGACTCGCGCGAGCTGCTGCTCGCGCTGCGCAGCGATCTGATCGGCATGCTGCGCCCGGTTGCCGTGCCGCTGCAGATCGATCCCGCGACGCGGCCGTTCGTACTGCTCACCGTCGGCGTCAACGGAGTCGGCAAGACCACGACGATCGGCAAGCTCGCGCGCCGCTTCAAGGACGAAAACCGCACGCTGATGCTGGCCGCGGGCGATACGTTCCGCGCCGCGGCCGTTGCCCAGCTGCAGGCATGGGGCGATCGCAACGGCGTGCCAGTGATCGCGCAGGGCCAGAATGCGGATGCCGCATCGGTCGCGTACGACGCACTGCAGGCGGCCAAGGCGCGCGGCACCGAAGTGCTGATCACCGACACCGCAGGCCGCCTGCATACACAGCAGGGACTGATGGCCGAACTCGGCAAGATCAAGCGCGTGATCCAGAAGCTCGATGCCGATGCGCCGCACGAAGTGCTGCTGGTGATCGACGGCACGACCGGCCAGAACGCGCTGAGCCAGCTGCGCCAGTTCAATGCCGCGGTCGGCGTGACCGGCCTGGTGGTCACCAAACTCGACGGCACCGCCAAGGGCGGCGTGGTGTTCGCGCTTGCACGCGAGTTCGGCATCCCGATCCGTTTCGCGGGCATCGGCGAACGGCCCGAGGATCTGCGCGTGTTCGATGCCGAGGCCTTCGTGGATGCGCTGCTGCCGGAGGCGCTCGGCGCCTGATGCGCCCCGGCGGCGTTGCGTGTCGATGCGCGACGGCTTGCCGGGCTCGCGCGTGTGCAGGCGCATGCTTGCTCGTAGTGCGTGCAGGTCATGACGGATCCGCTGCGGGTTGCCGATGAGCCGCAGGCGCCGGTTGCTGCTCGTTGTGGCGGTACTGCTGGTGCTCCTCGCAGGCGCAGTGCACTGGGCATCACGACCGCAGCGCCTGACAGGTGCGCTGGTTGACCGGATCGGCAATGCGCTGGGCCTGGAGATCAACGCGTCCGGCATCAGCGAGTACCGCCTGCGTGGCGGCCCGCGCCTCGTCGTACGCGACCTCGTCGCCCGCCAGCCGGGCGCATCCGATCCACTGCTCAGCGCGCGGCGCATCGCGCTTTCGCTGCCGTGGTCGACCGTGCAGGCACGAGGCGGCGACCTGACCGCTGACCGGGTCGAGATCGACGGGCCGGTGCTCGATCTGCAGGCGCTGCGGCGATGGCAGGCGACGCGTCCGCCGTCGGGCGAGATCCGAGTGCCGACGCTCACCGATGGGCTGCAGGTGCGAAGTGGCCAGCTGGTCGGCGATGGCTGGCGCGTGCGGGACATCGCGCTCGACCTGCCGCGACTGCACCCGCAGCGCCCGGTGCGCGGCAACCTCGAAGGCCGTATCGAAACCGACGCGCTGCGCGTGCCGTTCGATCTGGCCATCGCGCTGTCGCAGCCTGCGCGCGATGCCAGCGCCGAAGCGCGCGGCACCGTGGCGGTGCAAAGCCGCGACTGGCAGTTGCCGATGCAGGTTCAGGCGGCGGGCCAGCTGCGTTTGGATGCACGGGTACCGGGCATCGATGGACTGAAGCTCGGAGCCGATGCGCAGCACCGCTCGGGCAGCTCCACCACACCGTTTGTTTTCGGCCTCGCCGGCAATTTGCGGTTCGCGCAGGCGGGCGTTTCGCTGCAGCCTGCCGGCGTCGCGCTGCGCGGAACCGGGGCGGTGCCGCAACTCGACGCGGGTGGGCGAATCGAGTGGAAAAGCGGCCTTGGCCTTGATCTGCAGGGCGCACTGGCGCGGTGGCCACAGGCGTGGCCCGCGCTGCCGGCGCCGATCGGAAAACCACAGACGCCGGTTCCGTTCGCGCTTGCCTACAACGGGCCGGGGGATCTGTCGGGCGCGACGTCGCTGCAGCTCGAACACCGAGCCACGACGATCGACACCGACTTCCGGTTGCCGCTGATCCTCGATTGGCTCGAGCACCGTGATCAAGGATCGCCGCTGCCGCCGCTCACCGGCCGCATGCAGACGCCGGAGATGCAGATTGCTGGCGCAACGCTCGAGGGCGTGGAGATCGAAATCGAAGCACCTGATGCGCCCGCATCTGACGCCGCCGACGGCACTGCCACCGATGACGACTGACCCGGTTCCCACATCCGCCGGCCAGCGGGCTGCACAGCCGCCGTGCGAGTCGTTCGCAGGCCGGTTGCTGCGATGGCACGCCAGTGGCGGTCGCCACGACCTGCCGTGGCAGAACCCGCGCACGCCGTACCGTGTGTGGCTGTCGGAGATCATGCTGCAGCAGACGCAGGTCAAGACCGCGGCGCCGTTCTTCGAGCGCTTCGTCACCGCCCTGCCCGATCTGCCCGCGCTTGCAGCCGCGCCGCAGGACCGCGTTCTCGCGCTGTGGTCGGGCCTGGGCTACTACGCGCGTGCCCGCAACCTGCACGCCGCCGCGCGGCACTGCGTCGCCGAGCACGATGGCGAACTGCCGCGCGATCCCGACGCGCTGATCGCCCTGCCCGGCATCGGCCGCAGCACCGCCGCGGCCATCCTGTCGCAGGTCTGGGGCGACCGCCACGCGATCCTCGACGGCAACGTCAAACGGGTGCTCGCGCGCGTGCACGGCATCGAAGGCTGGCCGGGACTGCCCGCGGTCGAAAAGCGCCTGTGGGCGATCGCGGAGCGCCATGTCGACGATCCCTTGCTCACCCCCGCCCGCATGGCCGATTACACGCAGGCGCAGATGGACCTCGGCGCGACCGTGTGCACGCGTTCGAATCCGGCCTGCATGCTCTGCCCGCTGCAGGACATCTGCGTCGCGCGTCTTGAAGGACGCGTCGCGGAGCTGCCGACGCCGCGCCCCGGCAAACTACTGCCGCAGCGGCATGCGCATGTGCTCTGGCTTGAAGACGCCGAGGGGCGCGTGCTGCTCGAGCGGCGCCCGCCGGTCGGTATCTGGGCATCGCTGTGGTCGTTGCCGCAGCTCGACGCCGACAGCGCCGCGGTCGACGCGTGGTTGCGCACCCATGTCGACGCGCCTGCAGCCAGCGCCGAGGTGCTGCCAAGCGTCGCGCATGCCTTCAGCCACTACCGGCTCGATCTGCTGCCGCTGCGTTGGCGCAACGCATCGCTACGGCCTCACGTAGCCGACAATGAAGCCCTGCGCTGGGTATCGCGTGGCGAGCTTGCCGACCTCGGCATCCCCGCCCCCGTGCGCAGACTGCTCGAATCCTGACTGCCTAGAGGCCCGCCATGCCCCGCACCGTTCACTGCGAATACGAGAAACAGCAAACCGACGGTCTGGACTTCGTGCCATGGCCGGGCGAACTGGGCAAGCGGGTCTATGCCGGCATCGGCAAGAACGCCTGGGCCGCATGGCTGGCGCACCAGACCATGCTGATCAACGAAAATCGGCTCTCGCCGATGGACCCGAAGCACCGCGCATTCCTCGAGCAGGAGATGGAGAAGTTCCTGTTCGGCGGCGGTACCGAGAAGCCGGCCGGTTACGTTCCGCCGGCCGAATAACTGCAGGCGGTGCAGCGCGCACGCTGCGCCGGCCGCGTCATTCCCGCGGCGCTTCGCGCACTTCCGACCTCATTTCGCGCTGGGCCTCGCGGATCGCCGCCATGTCCAGCGGCCTGATCTCGTGGATCGGGCACGGGATCGTGAACCCCACCGACGATTGCGGAATCACCCGATCGAACCGCGCGTAGACCGTGCGGAACTGGCTCGTCACTGAGATCGCGGTTGCGAACTCCAGGTCCGGGCAACTTCCGTTGAGCGTCAGCAGGTACGCCTGGCTCGGCCGCGTCCAGACCGCGAGCGCCGAATCGCCGAGCGGGGTCCAACCGTTGATCGAGCCGACATAACGGAAGCTCTGGACCGGCTCGCCCGCGTGCTGGCGGTACAGCGTAAGGCGGTCAGCAGCGCGAAGGCGGGCGTCGCTGGCACAGCCGGAAGCCAGCAGCACAACGGCGAGCGCAGCGGTCAGGGTTTTCATGCGTAGGTCCTCGAATGGCCGATGACGCGGCAAACGTCCAGCTGGAGCGATGCACGCGCGATAAGCACGACTCAAGCTTGCCACCGGCCGCAGCCGCCCGTATCATCGCGCACCTCACACGGCACGCCGTGATGCGGCCGGGTAGCTCAGTTGGTAGAGCAGGGGATTGAAAATCCCCGTGTCGGGGGTTCGATTCCCTCCCCGGCCACCATTTCTAATGGCACCGTGTGATGAAGAAGAAAAGGCCGCGAATGCTCGCGGCCTTTTTCTTTTTGCGCGTCTGGTACGGCCGCAGCGAGCGGCTGCAACCCGCAGCCCGCCCAACTCGGTATCGATCAGCGCTCCGTGTGCGCCGGTTGCGTGATCGCCTTGGGCTCAAAAAAAAGCCCGGGCATGACCCGGGCTTCCCAAGAACCACCTACATCCGTGTTCCTCGCCGTCAGTCCTCGGCGGTCTGATAGAACGTCTGGTAGCGGCCGGCGGCGACTGCATAGGCTGCGCGTGTGACGGCCTTGCCCGGGTCGAAGTAGGCCTTCAGCGTCGGCTGCAGGTCATAGGGCCCCTGCACCACCGCGAAGCGCGCGTTGATCAGGCCGTGATCGAGCGCCAGCTGCACATAGCCGCGCAGGCTGGCGGGGATCGATGCGGCGTCCTCGACCGGGATGCGCTTGCCGTCGTAGAACGCGGTCAGCTGACCATCGAATGCGCGGGCCTGGTCCTGCAGCGCCAGCGCCTGCACGAGCGAATACGCGAGGCTTACGCGGGTGACCGCGTCATCCGGGCGGAATGCGCCGTTGACCGTGCCCATCACGCCGGCATGGCTCTGCGACAGGTCGCGAAGCGGCGCGCCGCGGGCGACTGCCGACTCGGCGAACTCGTACCCGGCATCGCCCGGCTTGAAGTCGCTGAAGCTCGATTGGCCACTGAACGGCAGGTGCTGGCGCACGCTGGCGCCCATCAGCAGGTACTCCGCGAGTTCGCGGCGCTTGATCTTCTGATCGGGGCGGAACTGCTTGTCCGAGTAGCCGTCAACGAGGCGGTTCGCGACCGCGAATTCGATCGCCTGGCGTGCCGGGTGCGTCGCGACGTCACCCATGCCGGTGTAGCCGCCGGAGTTGATGAAGCTGACTTCGCCGTTGACGTAACCCGGCGCTGCGTAGCCGTTGGTGACATCGCCCGGATCCAGATCGGTACCGGCCACCGAGCCGATCCCGCGCACGGTCACCTTCCAGGTACCGGCCTTGCCCGGTGCACCCGCGACCACCGTGTCGCCCAGCAGCGGCAGCGCGATCGACGAGCCGTAACGGTTGCCATCCGGATCGATCAGCACGACCGCGATCGTGTTCGCGTCCACCGTTGCGCGGGCGCTGACCCAGGCGACTTCAGGACCGACCGTGAACTCCTTCGTTTCGACCGTCCCGACCGGGCTGAAGAAGATTTCGAACGGCACGGGAGCGGCGCCCGGCGCGAGCAGCGCATTGGCGCTGAATTCGCGCAGGCCGTTGACCGTCGCACCGAAGCCGGTGCGCACGCCGGCCGCTTCGGCAACCGCGGCATAGGCGTTCAGATGGCCCATGCCGGCTTCCCAGGGCAGGCGGCCGGTCATGTTGGTCGAGGTGCGCTCGATGATGCTCTTGACCTGTGCCGGGGTGAGGTTCGGGTTGGCCTCGAGCATCAGCGCGATCACGCCGGCGACATGCGGCGTCGCCATCGAGGTGCCGCTGGAGTGCGTGTAGAACGGGAAGTGCTCCGGCGCGAGTTCGGCATCCTGACCAGCCGCGAGCGGCGGCAGCGCGCCCGTGTTCGCGCGGGTAGACACGATGTCCACACCGGTGGCGACCACGGTCGGCTCGTTGATGTAGGTCCAGGCGCGGCCGTCCGGCATCGTGAACGTCGCGGTTTCACCACGCTTGCCGCGCGAGGAGAAACCGGTGAGCACACCGTCCTTCTCGCCTGCACCGACCGAGATCACCCACGGGGCCTGTGCATACGGGTTGTGGGTGTCTTCGCCCGGACCGTCATTGCCGGCCGCGAACACGCTGACGATGCCGCGCTTGTAGAGCTCGTAGGTGGCGACGTTGACCGGGTTCAGCGGTTCGAACTTGCCGCTGCTGCCCCAGGAGTTGCTGGTCACGCGGATCGGTGCGCTGTAGCTGAACTGGTTGGTCGCCGCGTAGTCGAGGCCGCCGACCGCATCCAGGATGAACAGCACGCCGCCTGAGCCGTAGCCGACGAGCTTCGCGCCGGGTGCGGCGCCGCGGTACAGGCCGCCCGACCGCTGGCCGGTGCCGCCGACCGTGCCGGCGCAGTGCGTGCCGTGGCCGGAGCCCAGGTCGGTGTTCGGCTGTCCCTCGAGGTAGGTCATCGGGACGATGCCCGGCTGAATCTCGGCCGCGATCTCGGCCAGGATGTTCTGCGGTGCGAGCACGTTCTCGACCACGTTGCGGCCGAGCTTCAGGTCCTCGTGCGTGGCGTCGATGCCCGAGTCGTTGACCATCACTGCCACACCGGCCCCGCTGAATGGAATCGCGCGGCCGTAGTCGGCCGGGTTCTGCACGGCGCGCGCGGCGCCGGAGATCTCGCGCTGCTCCTTGTTGAAGTAGCGCAGCGGCGCGTTCCAGAAGATCGACACGACGTCGTCGCGCTTGGCCAGCGCGCGGATCTCGGCCGGAGTGGCGAGCGCGCCGGCGATCGGGAGCGTCCGCATCGTCACGCCCTTCTCGATGCCGATCGACTTCAACGCCTGCACCTGGGCACCGCTCACCGGCGTGGACTGGCCGTAGGTGATCACGACCGCCAGCTCGTCCGCGGCCGTTGCGGCATTCATGCGTTCGACGAGTTGCGGGTCGAGTTGCGCATCGGCCAGCGCGACGCCGCTGGCGAGCAGGCCGGCAGCAATGGCGCAGACGCGGAAGGTCTTCCGGGAAGCGGGGCGTGGGGTCATTCGGGCATCTCCAACAGGCGCAGCAGGGGGATAGGACGAGGGTCCTCCCGTCGCCCCGCCCGGCACCATCGTGATTTCCCTTCACCCGCGCTGGGTGATTCCCCCCACACGCACCCGGCCACGGGCTTAACACGAGCGCGGCTGGGTGTTTTCCCCTGCTGACGCGCCTTGACGCGGCCGTTACCCTCGGAGGGTCCAACATCCAGATCCATCCGGACCGACTACAGGGGCAAATCGGCATGACCAAGCTGCGCTGGATCTCCACCTTGATGCTCACCGTGGGGCTGCTCGCAGGAGCCGGCACCGCGTCGGCCGAATTGCTGCCGGTTTCCGTCGAAGCCTCGGGCAACGTCGCCCATGCCCGCATCGGCACCGGCTCGACCCCGCTTGCGGAGGTCACGCTCGCGTTCCAGGACGCCAGCAACCTCAATGCCGCCAGCATCGGCATCAGCGCCGAGAAGGTGAACCTCGCCGACCCCACGCTGCTCGCACGGCTTCCTGCCGGCCTGCTGACCCAGCCGGCCACCGGGCTGCCGGTGCTCATCACGATCGAGCCGCCGGCCCAGAGCGGCCTGAGCTTCCGCAACACCGGCCGCATGGAGATCCACACCCATGCCCTGCCCTACACCGTCGGCAGCTCGTTCCGCGTCTTCAAGGCGCCGCTCAACGGCTCGTTCCGCGACGTGACCGACGAGATCGCCCAGGGCAGCGTGCGTGCACGCAGCTCGTACGGCGGTTTCTCGCAGTTCCTGATCGTGACCGACGTGCGTGCAACCGGTGACGTGATCCGCGAGAAGTTCAGCCGCCTGCGGACGAACGTAGCGGCCCTGCCGGAAGCCGAGCGCGCCGGTTTCGCCAACCTGCTCGACAGTGCCGAGGCGGCCGTCGCCAGCGGCGACTACGCTACGGCGATTGCGAACACGGATGCGATCCGCACGCGTGCGAACGAACGCGGTGGTGCCTTCATCGCGAACGAGTGGCGCGCCACCCGCGACGTGACCAATCACGCCGGCGAGATCGCCGCCAATGCCGCATCGCTGCGCTTCAGCGTGGCCTACCTGCGCGACTTCGGCCAGTAATCGGTCCGGCATCGCGCTCACCGGCGCGAACCCGCCCTACACAGCGCCCTCCGGGGCGCTGTGTCGTTTATGGCGATGCAAACACCATCGAGCTGGCCTGATGCGCATAGCGCTACCGTTGCTCTGGTGATCCGGACACGTGGCGAGGACCGTGAGATCGCTCTCTGCGCAACAACCCCGACCGCACTAAGATGGGGCCGATGCAAGCCAGACTGATCGCCTATCCCACTGACGCCGCGGCTGTGCCGCGCTGGCTGTCCGCGGGCGATCGGCTGCGGGTCGGGCGCGGTGCGGACTGCGACCTGGTGCTCGACGACGCGTCGGTTTCGCGATCCCACGCCGAGCTCTCCTTCGAAGACGGCGCTTGGCGCCTGCGCGATCTGGGCAGCAAGAACGGGGTGCATGTCGACGGCATGCAGGTGCGCGAGCTCCAGCTGCCCGCGAACTGCTGGCTGCGCTTCGGCGACGTGCACTGCGAATTCGCCCAGTTCGACGCGCGCCAGGCCGAAGCCCTGCGAGGCCGCGAGCACGAGCGCCGCGCCCGGTCGGCGATCCTGACCCAGCAGGTCGCAATGGGCGGCCGATACGACTCGATGCTCGACGATGTGCTGCAGGGCGTGCTCGAGCTGTCGGGATGCACGCGCGGCTTCCTGCTGCTCGCGCAGGGCGGCGATTACGTCGTCAAGGCAAGCCTGGGCACCGACGACGATGCGCTGGGCCGTGGAGAGTTCCGCGGCAGCGTGGGTGCGGTCGAACGCACCCTGGCCGAGCGCCGCCCGGTCGTGGTCAACCAGGTGCGCACCGAAGCCTGGCTTGCGAACCGCGTGTCGATCATCGAAAGCGGGCTGCAATCGCTCGTGTGCCTGCCACTGCTGGACCGCGACAAGGTGCTCGGCGCGGTCTATGCCGACCGCAAGGGCCGTGGCGAGCCGATCACCGCGGTCGACCTTGAACTGCTGCAGGCATTCGCGGAGACGGCAACGCTGTGGCTGCTGGCGGGCCGTGCGCTCGACTCGCTCAACGACGCCCCACGCTGGAGCACGCTCGTGCGCGCCCGGGCGCCTGCAGGCGGGGACGACGCGTGATCGACCCGGGGGCGACGGCCACCGGTCTGTACTCCCAGCAGCGGCTCGCCGCAGGCACCGTCCTCGCCGGCCGCTTCCGCATCGAGTCGGTGCTCGGCATCGGCGGCATGGGCGTGGTCTACCGCGCCAGCGACGTCGCGCTCGACGTGCCGGTGGCGCTCAAGCTGCTGCGCCCCGAGCTGGCTAGCCGTGCCGACGCGTTCGATCGCTTCCGCCAGGAGCTGCTGACCGCGCGGCAGGTGTCGAGCCCGCATGTGGTGCGCATCCACGACCTGGCGCAGGACCAGGGGCAGTGGTTCATCACGATGGACCTGATCGAGGGCGAAGGCCTGGACCGGCGCATCGACCGCGACGGCCCGTTGCCGCCCGACGATGCGATCGCGATCGCGCGCCAACTCGCCGAAGGCCTTGCGGCGGCGCATGCGCGTGGCGTGGTCCATCGCGACCTCAAGCCGGCGAACGTGCTGATCGATCGCGAGGGCCGCGCCTACATCACCGATTTCGGCGTCGCCCGTTCGCTCGCAACTGGCGGCCTGACGCAGTCCGGCGCCGTGGTCGGTACGCCCGATTACCTGTCTCCCGAGCAGGCCCGCGGCGAGCAGGTCGATGCACGCAGCGACCTGTACGCGCTCGGGCTGATCCTCTACGAGATGCTGACCGGGGCGATGCCGTTCGCGGGCGGGACCGTGCCCGAGATCCTGGCCCAGCGCATGCTGCGAACGCCACCGCCGGTGACGCAGCTGCAGCCGCAGACGCCGACCTGGGTCGCCCGACTTGTCGACCGACTGCTGCGCCCGCAGCCCGCGCACCGGCTGCAGAGCGCAGGCGATGTGATCCGCGCGATCGACCGACGGGAGGTGCCGCGGGAGTGGCGGCCGCAGCGACGCGGCTGGATCGTGGCAGCGGTCGCGCTTCTGATCGCGCTGCTCGGCGCAGGTACCTGGTACATCGTCGACCAGCGCGAAGTCGCGCCGGGCGTTGCGACGATCGCACCGCTGCACCGGCTGCTCGTGTTGCCGCTCGAAGCGCCGGCCGAACTGCTGGACCCGCCGCAACGCGTCGCGCTCGGGGCGCAGCTGCGCGAAGCACTGGGCGCAGCGCCGGGGCTCGCGGTGGTCGATCAGGACCGCACCTACCAGGCGCTGCGGCAGCTCGATCCGACCGGATCGACGCAGGTCGATCCCGATGCGCTGCAGCGCATCGTCGGCGCCGACCGCGCCTTGCGCGTATCCCTGGCGCCGGGGCCTGACGGCATGGTGGCGACCGCCGTGTTGCAACGCACCGGACTGGCGCCCGCGTCCGTGACGGCAACAGGCGCAGACCCGGCTGCCGCGCTGCGCAACCTGCTTGCGCAGCCGGCGCTGGTACGCGCACTGGGCACGGAGTCGCTGCCGCCGCTATCGGCCCCGGAGTCGGCGGAGGCGCTCACCGCCTATGGCGCCGGGCTGCAGGCCCGACGCGAGGACCGGCCCGCAGACGCGCTGCAGCGCTTCGCAGCTGCCACGACGGCCGCGCCGGAGTTCGGATACGGCTGGCTCGCCCAGGCCGAGGCCGCATCGGCCATCGGTGAGCAGGACGCCGCATTCGACGCGCTCGAACGCGGGCTGCGCGCGGCCGATACGCCACCCGCGCTGCAACGCCGGCTGCAGGCCGAACTCGCGATGCTGGAAGGTGACGCGCCCACGGCTGCCGCGCAGTGGCGGCAACAACTGCAGGCGACGCCCGACGACACGTTCGCCGAGCTGAACCTCGCACGCGCGCTCGGCGGCGGCGGGGATTTTCCCGCTGCGATCGCGGCCCTGCAGAAGCTCGTCGAACGCGACCCGAATGACCCACGCGCCTGGTTCGAACTCGGCAAGTTCTCGATCCTGCACGGCGAGGCGCAGCGCGCGGTCGACGATCATCTGGTTCGCGCGCTGGTGCTGTACAAGCGCAGCGGCAACCGCTTCGGCGAGGCCGAGACCGTCAATGCGCTCGGGATCGGCTACAACCGGCTTGGCCAGGTCGACGATGCCGAGGAGCAGTTCCGCAAGGCGGTCGAGCTGCGCGAGGCGCTCGGCAATCGCCGTGGGCTGGCGACCAGCCTGCGCAACCTCGGCAACGTGCTGGCGCTGAGCGGGCGCTTCGACGAGGCGGCCCAGCGCTTCGAGCAGGCGCGCGCGCTGCATGCCGAGCTGGGCGACCAGGAAGGCCTCGCCGCGGTGGAGAACGAACTCGGTCTGCTGGCCGAAGAGCGCGGCGACTACGCCGGCGCGCTGACCGCGTTCAGGCGTGCACTGAAGCTGTGGCAGCAGATCGGCCACAAGGCGGGCATCGCGAAGGCGCTCAACGACATCGGCTTCGTGCAGTACCAGCTGGGCGCCTACGACGACGCGCAGGCCTACCTCGTGCAGTCGACGAACGCGTACGAGGCAATCGGCGACCGCACGGGCCAGATCCGGACCCAGCAGAACCTCGGCCAGCTGGCGATCGCACGCGGCCAGTGGGACGAAGCGCGGCGCCAGTTGCAGGCGTCGCTAGAATCGGCCGAGCGCAACCAGATGTACGAGGAAGCCGCGGTAAGCCTGCGCAACCTCGCCGAACTCGAACTGCTGCAGGGTCACCTCGACGTGTCGCTGCGCAACGCCGCGCGTGCCGAGGCACTGTTCGAGCAGCGCGGCGATGCACGCGGCCGGGTCGACGCGGCACTGCTGCGCGTGCAGGCGCTGCTGGCAGCCGGATCCACCGTGCAGGCACGCGATCTGCTCGCGCAGCTCTCGCCGCTGCTCGAAGACGCACCGCCCGAGCAGCGCGCGATTGCCTCGCTGATCCAGTCCCGGCTCGCTTCGCAGGCCGGAGATCCGACCCGGCAGGCCCGCGAACTCGCGCAGGCCGCACGGCTTGCGCAGGCCTCGGGTGTTCGCCATCTGCAGTTGCAGGTCGCGCTGGAGCGGGCCGCGCGGGTGCGAGATGCCGAACTTGAATCGGCGCTCGCATCGCTGGGCCACATGGCGCTGCGGCTGCGCTGGAGCGAAGCGGCAATGCGTGAGGCGCTTGCAGCCGGCGAGGCCGAGGCCGCGGTGGAGCTGTACCGCGATGCGCTCACGCGCCTGCGGCGGGGCGACTACCTGCACGCGGCCGAACTGCACGACATCGGCGCACGCGCGCTGGAAGCGAGCGGCGATACGCACGGTGCGGCCGTCGCGCGCGAACACGCTGCACGCGCGAGGGCGACGTTGCGCCGCCACCTGCCGCGCGCAAACGCCACCAACGCGACCACGGCAAAGCCCGCCGTGGCTACCCCAGGAAGCTAGACCCATGGACGAACTGCGCACCCTGCGCCAGCAATACTTCGACCTGCTCGAGCGCCTGCAGCGCAACGAGCGCGAGTTCCGCCGACTCGGGCGCGCCGTCTGGCGCGTGCAGGAAGACGAGCGGCGCCGGCTGGCGCGCGAGCTGCACGACGGCGTCGGCCAGAACCTCACCGCGCTCAAGCACCGGCTGTCGCAACTCGACGATGCCCTGCCCGCAGAAGGCCCGGCGCGCGCGCACCTCGAAGCGGCGATGTCGCTGTGCAGCGACACGCTGGACGACACCCGCAACCTGTCACGCCTGCTGCGCCCGCCGATCCTCGACGACCTTGGCCTCGAGGCCGCGCTGCGCTGGCTGGCGCGCAGCCTTGGCGAGGCGAGCGGCCTGGACATCACGCTGGACCTGCAGCCCCTGCCCCCACTCGATGGCGAACTGCAGACCCTGCTGTTCCGCGTCGCGCAGGAAGCGCTGAACAATGCGGTCAAGCATGCAGCGGCGCAGACCGTGATCGTGCGGCTGGTTGCCCGCGAAGGGATGCTGCAGTTGCAGGTGGCCGATGACGGCCGCGGCTGCGAGCCGGCGCGCGCACTGCAGTCGGGCGGCAGCGGTCTGGGCGGCATGCGCGAGCGCCTGCGCCTCTACGACGGCCGGCTGGAGCTTCACTCGGCTCCGGGCGAAGGCACGCGCGTGCGCGCACTCGTGCCATTGGCGCCGCGCGGCGCGACACCGGTCCCGGTGCCGGCAGCTCGAACTTGACGCGACCGCGCCGGGCGCGCAGTTTTGCTGGATGAGCAATAACACCGTTCGCGTTCTGATCGCCGACGACCACACGCTGGTCCGCGAAAGCCTGGTCAGCCTGCTGCAGCGCGACGGCGACGTGCAGGTCGTCGCGCAGGCGTCCGACGGGCTGGAGACCATCGAGAAAGCCGTTGCAACGCGGCCCGACGTGGTGGTCACCGACATCGCGATGCCGCGCCTGAACGGCATCGAGGTGGTGCGCCGCCTCCACGAGGCGCTGCCCGACACGCGTGTGCTGGTGCTGACGATGCACCAGGAGGACGAGTACGTGCTGCAGGCCGTGCGTGTCGGTGCGGCCGGATACATGGTCAAGGACAGCGCCGCATCGGAGCTGCTCGAGGCCGTGCGTTGCGTCGGCGCGGGCCGCGGCTATTTCGGGCCGCAGGCTGCGAAGGCACTCGCCGAGCAGCTGCAGCACCCCGAACGCGATCTCGGCGATCCGTACGGTCAGCTGACCGCACGTGAGCGTGAGGTGTTCCATCTGATCGCCGAGGGGCTGACCACGAAGGAAATCGCGCGCCAGCTCGACATCAGCACGAAGACCGCCGAGAACCATCGCGCCCGCGTGCTCGCGAAGATCGGCGTGCGCAACACCGCCGAACTCGTGCGCTACGCGCTGCGCAAGGGGCTGCTGGACTAGGCGCTGCCCGCAGCAGACGCCCCCGCGCTTCGGACGGCGGACGCAGCCACTGCGGCATCCCGCATGCCACCTGCCTGCTCCGGCGCGCAGCGCGGCAACTCCAGCCGGAAGTGCGTTTCGCCCGGAGTGTCAGGCAGGAGCCGCAGTTGCCCGCCGTGGACGCGTGCAATTTCTGAAACGATGAAGAGCCCCAGCCCTGATCCCGCATTCGCATCGCGCGTCTGGAACGGCTCGAACACCCGCGCCTGCATTTCGACGGGGATCTCGCCGCGGCTCGCCACTTCGAGCACGACGCGATCGCCATGATCGGCCGCCGTGACCCGGATCGGGTCCTCGCCGTGCTTGAGCGCGTTCGCCACGAGGTTCGACACCGCCTGCCCGATCCGCATCGCGTCCCACTGACCGGTCAGGTCACCGTGGTCGGGCGGAAGCAGGCATTCGAGGTGTCGGTCGGGCTGGCCGCTCGACAGCTCATCAACGGTATCGCAGACGATCCGGCCCAGGTCCGCAGGCCCGGGCGTAATCGGCAGGCCACCACCGAGGCGGCTGCGTGTCACGTCGAGCATGTCCGCGATCAATCGGGCCATCCGTCCCGCGTTCGCGCGCATGCGCTCCAGCGCGTGCCGGTCCCCGGGGTCCTGGCCGTCGCGCAGCAGCATCATTTCCGTCGTCAGTACGATCGCGTTGAGCGGGTCGCGCAGGTCGTGGCTGAGCATCCCGACGAAATACTCGCGCATGCGCTCGCGCTGCATCATGTAATGGTCGACCGCATCGGTGACGGCGTGGTCGATGTTCTCGTTGAACATGATCAGTGGCGGCAGCCGTGAGAGTGCCTCTTCGGGCATGTCGTGCGAGTGCGCCGCGTAGACGTCGAGCACGACTCGGCGCAGCAGGCGGTACTCGGCAACGACTTCGCGCAGACCGTAGTCCTGCGCCAGCCGGTGATCGGCATGCAGCAGCGGCAGTTGCTCGAGCGAGACGGCGGAGGTGTCGCCGCGCTCGATCGCGTCGGCCATCGCATCGAGCAACTGGGGGATGTGATCGCGTCGGCCTTCGCGCGGCAGCCCACGCGATGACGGCAGCTGGAGCGTGCGGTGCTCCCACTCGCGCATGATCTGCTCACGGTGCGAGCGCAGGAACTGGGCAAGCGTGCGCATGAAGCTCCTCTGGCAGGGCCGGACGTCCGGCCAGGTCAGGCAGTCTCGCCGCTCGCGGCGAAGCCCGACGTGAATGGTCCGGCCAGCGCCCGGGCAGCCGCGGCTACGGGGCCGGCGGCCGGGACGCAGGCGCGCGCCGCTCGCGGCTGCGCGGTGGCGGGGCCGCCTGCGTGGCATCCAGCTCGACGATGCGCGGCTCCAGACGCCCGTCGCGCAGGCTCAACTCGCCCAGCGCGATCGGCAGGCTGAAGCGGCGCGGACCCGCGCTGCCCGGGTTTATGTACAGCACGCCACGGTCGCTGCGTATCAGCGGGCGATGCGTATGCCCGCTGATCACGATGTCGACGCCTTCGGCCACCGGATCGACGTCCAGCAGCTTCAGATCGTGCAGCACATGAATGCGATGGCCGGCGAGTTCGAGCATGCAGCTCTCGGGCAGCGCCTTCGCCCACTCCGCGGTGTCGTTGTTGCCGCGCACGGCGGTCAGCGGGGCGACCTCACGTAGCCGGTCGAGGATCGCAGCCGGACCGATGTCGCCGGCGTGCACGATGTGATCGCACCCGTGCAGGAATTCGAGCGCCCCGGGCCTGAGCAGGGCGTGCGTGTCGGAAATGAGGCCGATCCGGGTCATCGGGCAATGCCTCCCGTGGGCGGGTGACCGGTCCTGCGGAGTGCGAACGGACCGCTTGCCCGCAGGGTAACCACCGCATCGTCTACGCCGCGGGGAAAACCGCCACGCCGCCGCTAAACGTCAACCTGCGGCCTGCGGCCTGCGGCCTGCGGTCGCGCCACGCGCAGCGGCGCCGTCCAAGCGCGACCGTACCGCGGCGCACAGGGGTTTCCCCCTGCATGGCATGGGGATTAGTCCGGATGGTGCAGCAGGCCCGGCAGCGCAACCCTGCAAGACGTAGCTGCACGCGAACTCCCCCGCTTCGCTTCCCGAAGGATCCGCCAATGCCCGCTTCGTCCCGCTTCCGCGCTGGCCTGCACGCCAGCCTGCTCGCCGCCGCGATCTTCACCACGCCGATGCTCGCCGAGGCACGCCGCCTCGACCGCAACCTCGAACTGTTGCTGCCCTCCCTCGCCGCGACCGAAACCGTGGAGGTGATCGTCAGCTTCAACGGTGACGGCCCGCTGACCGCCGAGCAGCAACAGCGCCTCGCTTCGCTGGGGCTGAAGGGTGTGACGATGCGATCGCTGCCGATCGCCGGCGTCGTCGCCACGCCCGCGCAGGTCAACGCGTTGCTCGGCATGAGCGACGTGCGCTCGGTCTGGCTCAACGATGTGCTCGATTACGACAACCGCGAAGCCACCGCGCTGACCGGCGTCGACCGCCTGCGCACCGACCGCAACCTGCGCGTCGGCGGCTTCCCGGTCACCGGCCGCGGCATCGGCGTGCTCGTCAACGACTCCGGCGTCGACGGCACCCATCCGGATCTCAAGTTCCCCGAGCACGTGAAGCAGAACGTGCTGGCGCAGACCAACCTGCACGCGGTCGACGACCTGCTGCCGGTGACCTTCGTCGAAGGCGTGGCGAATACTGACATCGGCGGCGGTCACGGCACGCACGTGGCCGGCACGATCGGCGGCAACGGCGCGGCCTCGGGCGGCGAGCAGGAAGGCGTGGCGCCGGGTGCCGGCATTATCGGCTACGGCTCGGGCGCAGGCCTGTTCATCCTCGATACCGTTGGTGGCTTCGATTACGCGTTGACGCACCAGGCGCAGTACAACATCCGTGTGGTGTCCAACTCGTTCGGCCAGACCAGTGACACCGGCACCGACTTCGACCCGGATCATCCGACCAACATCGCCACGAAGAAGCTCGCCGACCGCGGCGTGGTCGTGGTGTTCTCGGCCGGCAACTCCGGTGCGGGCGAAGGCACGATCACCGGCAACTTCAAGAAGGCGCCGTGGGTGGTCACCGTGGCTGCGGGCGACAAGCAGGGCCGGCTCGCGAGCTTCTCCTCGCGCGGTGAAAAGGGACGCGGCGGCACCGTGACGGTCGACGGCGAAACGTTCACCTGGGTCGATCGCCCCACGATCACCGCGCCCGGCGTCGATATCGCCTCCGCACGCGCGTCGCTCGGTGCGCTCGACAAGACCAAGCTCGAGAGCGATGCCAAGAAGCTCGGCACCGCACAGGCCGCGTACTACACGTTCTCGTCCGGCACCTCGATGGCCGCCCCGCACACCTCGGGCATCGTCGCGCTGATGCTCGAGGCGAACCCGGCGTTCGACTGGCGCGACGTGAAGCGCGTGCTGCAGGAAACCGCCAGCAACATGCCGGGTAACGAGGCGTGGGAAGCGGGCGCCGGCTACATCAACGCGCACTCGGCCGTGCAGGCTGCACTGAACGCCGGCAATTACGGTGCAACCGTCAACGCCGCGCGTACGTTCAACGCAGACGCCAAGATCTCGACCGGCAGCGTCAAGGATTACTCGATCGACTTCAGCCCGGTCGGCGCGCCTGCCGACGTGAAGTTCGAGGTCGGCGCCGACACCGCGCTCGTCGCGGCGCGCGCGAACGTAGGCACGAACACCGTCGCGATCTCACTGACCGACCCGAACGGCAAGCGCTACGGCTCGTCGATCGCGCTGCCGATCCTCGGCCAGAACATCGCGGCATCCGCGCCGGGCGTCCCGGGCACCTGGACACTCAGCGTGCGCGGCATCGGCTCGCTCTCCGGAACCGACCTCGACCCCGCCGATGTCACGAACGGCTATGCCGCCCCGGGCACGGTCAAGGTCAACGTCAAGCAGCTGCGTACCGATGGCTATGCCGGCCTCAGCGACATCCAGGGCCATCCGGCGCAGGGCTTCGTCGAGTTCGGCGTGTCGAACCGCCTCGTCGACAGCACGCCGGAAGGCAAGTTCTATCCGGACCGCGCCCTCACCCGTCGCGAACTCGCCGACTACCTCGTCATGGGCAGCGGCATCCGTCAGTTCCAGCCGCTCTTCGGCGTGTCGTCGCTGACCGACGCGAACAAGCTCGGCAGCGGACTTGCCTTCGCCGAAGCGGCGATCGCGACGGGCGCAGCGCAGCGCGACCTCAGCCACCGCCAGGCCGGCGTGATGGGTGCGGTGAACGGCGCGTTCCGTCCCGATGACGCCGTCACCCGCGTCAGCCTCGCCTACTCGCTGGTGCAGAGCCTGGGCCTGCAGAACGAGGCGTCCGCGTTCACCGGCGAGCTCACGGTGGTCAACGGGACCAAGCGCATCCCGATCGAAGACGCGGCCTCCATCCCGGCCAGCCTGCGCGGTTACGTGCAGTACGCACTCGACCTGGGCCTGATCAACGCACGCTTCGCACTCGTGCAGGGCCCGTTCGACCTGCAGCCGACGCTGAAGGCGTACTTCGACCCGTCCACCAAGGTCACCCGCGGCGCCTACGCCGCTGCCGCAAGCCGCCTGCTCGGCGTCTACGGCCCGTAAGCCACTGCAGGGCCGTCCGCGCCCCCGGCCGTCCCTGTGGTGTCCCGAAGCCCGCCCTCCTCCGGCGGGCTTCTCCTTTTCAGGGCGCAGCGCGCACCCGCCGCGTGCTGCCGCGACGTGTCCGTACGCCGATGTATCCTCGATACCTTCCCGGTACGGAGCGATTGCATGAAGGCGAGTCGATGGTTGGCACTGGCATTCGTGGTCACGTCGGTGGCCGGCTGCGCAGGCGGCCCGGTGCGGCGCGTGTCCGAGCCATCCGCGCGCATCCAGCAGATCACCGTCCAGGCTGACGGGTCGTGGCAGACGCAGCTGCGGATCGAGAACTTCAGCAGCATCCCGATGCGCTTCGATTCGCTCGACGTTGCACTGTCCGTCGCCGGCGAGCCGGCCGGTCGACTGACCGCGCAGCCGGCCATCACGATCGGACCCGAATCGGCCGACGTCGTTTCGACCACATTCGCGCCGAGCGTCGCCGCCAAGCTGGCGGCCGCCGACGCGCTAGCCAGCGGCCGCAGCCTCGACTACTCACTCGCGGGCACCGTCATGGCAACGCCGGATGAAAAGCGCCAGCGCAGCTTCGAGATCAAGCGCAGCAGCGCGCTGAGCCCCGCGCCCGGCCTGCCGGGCGTGCTTCGCTGACACCGGTTGAGCGGTCTCTCAAAGCGAACTCGCCGTGCGCCTGCGCGCGCTGCGCGACGTCCATTCCGGTCCACGCCTCCCATCGCTTAAAGGAGTGCCCATGAGCACCTACCAGGCCCCTCTTGCCGACATGCGTTTCGCCCTCTTCGACGTGCTCGGCGCGGACCGCCGCTTCGAACAGCTGGGCTTTACCGAAGCAACGCGTGACGTACTCGATGCGGTGCTCGAAGAAGGCGCGCGTTTCACCGAAACCGTGCTCGCACCCCTCAACGCCATCGGCGACCGCGACGGCTGCACGCTGGACCGCGCAACGGGCGCCGTCACCACCCCGCCGGGCTTCCGCGAGGCCTACGCCCAGTACGTCGAAGGCGGCTGGAGCGGCCTGACGTCGCCGCCCGAATTCGGCGGACAGGGCCTTCCGCATGCAGCCGGCATCGCGCTCAAGGAAATGATCGACGCCGCGAACCTGGCCTGGGGCAACTTCCCACTGCTCTCGCACGGCGCGACCGAAGCGCTGCTGCACCACGGTGAGGACTGGCAGCGCGACGTGTTCCTCAAGCCGCTGATCGACGGCCGCTGGACCGGGACCATGTGCCTGACCGAGCCGCACTGCGGCACCGACCTCGGCCTGCTGCGCACGCGGGCCGAACCGGGCGAGGACGGCAGCTATTCGATCACCGGCACGAAGATCTTCATCACCGCCGGCGAGCACGACATGACGGAGAACATCATCCATCTGGTGCTCGCCCGATTGCCCGATGCCCCGGCGGGCAGCAAAGGGATCTCGCTGTTCGTGGTGCCGAAGGTGCGCGTCGGTCGCGACGGCTCGACCGGCGAGCGCAACGGCGTGCGCTGCGGCAGCCTCGAACACAAGATGGGCATCCACGGCTCGGCCACCTGCGTGATGAACTTCGATGGTGCACAGGGCTGGCTCGTCGGCCAGCCGCACCGCGGGCTCGCCGCGATGTTTACGATGATGAATACCGCGCGCCTAGCAGTCGGGCTGCAGGGCCTCGGGCTTTCCGACCGCGCCTACCAGAACGCGCTGCGCTACTCACGCGAGCGGCTGCAGATGCGATCGCTGTCGGGCGCGAAGTACCCCGACAAGCCGGCCGACCCGATCATCGTCCATCCCGACGTGCGTCGCATGCTGCTGACCTGCAAGGCGCTGATCGAAGGCAGCCGCGTGATGGGATACCACGCTGCGCTGCTGGTCGACATCGCCCATGCATCGCCCGACGCCGGCGAGCGAGCGCAGGCCGATGCACTGCTCGGCTTCATGACGCCGATCGCGAAGGCCTGCCTGACCGAATGGGGTGTGGAGTGCACGTACCACGCGCTGCAGTGCTACGGCGGCCATGGCTACATCGCCGAGCACGGCGTCGAGCAGCTCGCGCGTGACGCACGGATCACCACACTGTACGAAGGCACGACCGGCATCCAGGCGCTCGACCTGCTCGGCCGCAAGGTCATGCAGCAGCAGGGCGAAGGCCTGAAAGTGATGCTGGGCCTGATCGAGCAGTTGTGCAGCGAGCAGGCAACCAACGACGCGGTGGCGCCATACATTCCCATGCTGCGCGAGAAAGCGTCGCAGTGGCAGCAGCTCACGCGCGAGATCGGCAGGCGGGCCGCTGCGAATGCCGACGAGATCGGCGCGGCCGCCTACGACTACCTGATGTATTCGGGCTACGTAACGCTCGGGTACTGGTGGCTGCGCAGCGTGGCGGCCAGCGAGGCATCGACGCACAACGACGCCTTCAAGGTAGCCAAGCGCGAGACCGCGCGGTTCTATTTCGAGCGTGTGCTGCCGCGCACGCTGGTGCACGCTTCGGCCATCGAAAGCGGCGCCGCCCCGCTGATGACCCTCGAAGCCGACGCGTTTGACAACTGATCCGGACAGGCCGGTATGCGACCGGCGCCGCCAGGATTCGGACCCTGGCGGCCGTTCACCGCACAGCAGCCAAACCGTCACCCGTTTGGGTATAAGCTCGGCCTGTGATGGACACCGGTCGAGCCCCGCTTCGCCTGATCCGCACCGGCACCTGCGCCGAGACGCTGCGCAGCCCGGACGGGCTGCCTGCGACCGGCCTGGAGCGGCTGAACTCGGTGCGTCTTCTTTCCCTCGACGCGCATGGCCGTGCACTGGACTGGATGCACTGGCAGGACGCGGCATGCCTCTACGTGCGTGGCGCCGTGGCCTGGACACTGGGCGAGCCCTGCCTCGAGGTGCACGGCGGCGTATCGCGCGCCACGGGCCTGCAGAGCACGATCGAACTGCATCCGATCGTCGCCGCGCGCAGTCAGGCGCGATTCCACGCGCTTGATCCGACACCGACGCTCACAAACGCCGCACTGTTCGCGCGTGATTCGTCCCTGTGCCTGTACTGCGGCCGGGAATTCCCGCGCTCGCAGCTGACACGCGACCATGTACTGCCGCTGTCGAAGCGTGGCCGCGACATCTGGGAAAACGTGGTTGCCGCCTGTTTCCCCTGCAATTCGCGTAAAGGCAACCGCACGCCGCAGCAGGCGGGCATGCCGTTGCTTGCAGTGCCGTACCGGCCGAGCTGGATCGAGCACCTCATCCTCAGCAACCGCAACATCCTCGCCGACCAGATGGCGTTCCTGAAGAGCCAGCTGCCGAAGAACACGCGGTTATCGCCCTGACGGTCGTGCGACGCGCGTGCGAATCTTCCCGAGCAGGGCGACCCCAACGATGCGCAGCAAGCCGCGCACGCTCTAGCGGCACGACCGATACGCGTTGACGGCTGCGGTCGGCTCCGCAACACTCGAACCACCCTGTCGAAGCGACCGCCAACGATGCCCCACACCCTCGGCTTCACCGGCATGGATTCAGCCACCGAATCGACGCTGCAGACCGCGTTTGCGGTCGCGAACGCACAGGTCGGCGGTGGCTGGCGTCTGGTGCCTGAGGGCGACGCCGAGTTCGTGATTGTCGACATGGACAGCATGTACGGGCCGATGAGCTGGCTGCGCCTGCACGGCAACGGCCGACGCGTGATCGGGCTGACCAGCTCGCCGCGCACGCAGACCGACTTCCGGCTTGCACGCCCGATCGACGCCGACGCCGTTACTGCGCTGCTGCGCGAACTGGACGGGCCCATGCCTGCCGGGGATACCGCACCCGTGCCCGCCCCTGCGCAGGCAGCAGACCCCGCGCCTGCACCGGCCTCCGCCCCAGGCGGCATGACGCCCGCGCCGCAACCGTTCGACCAGCTGCCCGAGGAACAGGTGCTGCCCGCAGCCGGCGAGGCTCCGCTCGAGACCGAACCGCTGTCCGTGCCCACCCCCGGCGTCACCACGCCGCCCGATCTCGAGCCGCCCAGCACCGCCGTCGGCCAGGTACTGCCCGCCGCGCCGAGCATCCAGCCGCATGTCCCGACCGAGGCGACAGCAACGCGCACCCTCGCCGACTGGATCCGCTCGGGCCGGCTGCACGGCCGCCTGCGTTTCGAGCGCGGCGGCGCACGGGTGCTGATCAACGCCGACCAGCAGCAGTACCACGGCCCCAGCGCCCTCAAGCCGCTGGCGCCGCTGTTCGACGGCCCGGCCGAGCTGGACGATTTCAATCCGGTCGACGGCGGCGAGTGGACTGCGCAGACCGCCGCCCTGGGCGAAGCCCAGCCGCTGGTGCGACTGGCGTGGTACGGCGCGCTGCTGGCCGGCAAGGGCAAGTTGGGACCCGGCTACGACGCGGCCGGCCGCTACCAGTTGCTGAAGTGGCCGCAGACCGAGCGCGAATTCCCGAAGCACTTTCGCATCGCCACCGCGATGATGAAAGGGCCGACGACACTGCCCGAGCTCGCCGTCGCCAGTGGCGTCGCGCTCGAGGACGTCACCGACTTCGTCAACGCCAACCTCGCCACGGGATTTGCCGAGCTCTACCGCGACCCAAACCCTGACGGCGACGCGCAGAAGGGTTCGGGCCTGTTCGGGCGCCTGCGGGGCCGCTGAGCCGCCGACGTTTCGCGTCCATCCGCTCATCCACCGCGCG
Source organism: Lysobacter korlensis (assembly GCF_042434515.1). Lineage (NCBI taxonomy): Bacteria > Pseudomonadati > Pseudomonadota > Gammaproteobacteria > Lysobacterales > Lysobacteraceae > Lysobacter > Lysobacter korlensis. Next base: position 149,805 of record NZ_JBHLTG010000003.1, on the reverse strand, counting down.
GCCACCGAGGTAACCCGCAAGGCGCGGGCGCATGCGGTTTTCGTGCGGCGCCGCTCGCCCATCCATCCCGGATGGTATGGATCGCAGCCCATACGCTCGCGCTTTGCTTGCCCTGACCGCCCGGCTGAAAGAAAATCAACAACCTACGTACGAATCCGGCGCCGGGCGCACTCCCTTCGATGATCGATCCGCAGCGCTATCCGCGCCTTTCGCGCATTTCCGTCCCGGCCGACCTGCGCCAGTTCCCTGAAGAGGAACTGCCCGCGATCGCCGACGAACTGCGCGCGTACCTGATTGAACAGGTCGCGCAGTCCGGCGGGCATTTCGGTGCTGGGCTCGGCGTGATCGAGCTCACCGTCGCGCTGCACTGGCTGTTCGAAACGCCGCGCGACCGCCTGGTATGGGACGTCGGCCACCAGACCTACCCGCACAAGATCCTCACCGGTCGTCGCGACGTCATCCATACCGTCAAGCAGGCCGGCGGCGTCGCGCCGTTTCCGAAGCGCGAGGAATCCGAGTACGACACGTTCGGCGTCGGCCACTCGTCCACCTCGATCTCCGCCGCGCTCGGCATGGCGATCGCGCTGCAGCGCATGGGCGACGACCGCAAGGTCGTGGCGGTGATCGGCGATGGCGCGATGACCGCGGGCATGGCGTTCGAAGCGCTGAACCACGGCGGCGGCATGGAACCCGAGCCGAACCTGCTCGTGGTCCTCAACGACAACCAGATGTCGATCAGCGAGAACGTCGGAGCGCTCACGCAGATGCTCGGTCGGCTCACCGGCAGCCGCACGCTCAACGCGATCCGCGAAGGCGGCAAGAAGCTGCTCGGCGACAAGAACAAGCCGGCCGCAAAGTTCGTGCGCCGCTGGGAAGAGCACTGGAAGGGCATGTTCGTGCCGTCCACGTTGTTCGAGGAGCTGGGCTTCCACTACACCGGCCCGATCGATGGCCACGACCTGCCCGCGTTGCTCGGCGCGATGAAGACGCTCAAGGGCCTCAAGGGTCCGCAGCTGCTGCACGTCATTACGACGAAGGGCAAGGGCTACGGGCTGGCCGAGGGCGACCAGATCGGCTACCACGCCGTATCGCCGTTCGACCCCGCGCGCGGGATGGTCAGCAAGGGCGGCGTCAAGAAGCCGACCTACACCGATGTCTTCGGCGACTGGTTGTGCGACATGGCGGCGAGCGATCCGCGGCTGTTCGGCATCACGCCCGCGATGCGCGAAGGCTCGGGGCTGGTCCGTTTCAGCAGGGAGTTCCCCGACCGCTATTTCGACGTCGCGATCGCTGAGCAGCACGCGGTGACGCTTGCGGCCGGCATGGCCTGCGAGGGCGCCAAGCCGGTGTGCGCGATCTACTCGACGTTCCTGCAGCGCGGCTACGACCAGCTCGTGCACGATGTCGCAATCCAGAACCTGGATGTGTTGTTCGCGATCGATCGCGGTGGCGTGGTCGGCCCCGATGGCGCCACGCATGCAGGCAACCTCGATCTGAGCTACCTGCGCTGCGTGCCGAACATGGTGGTCATGGCACCGGCCGACGAGAACGAATGCCGTCAGATGCTGAGCACCGGCCACCATTACGCGGGTCCGGCCGCGGTGCGTTATCCGCGCGGCACCGGCCCCGGTGTGCCCGTCCAGCCGACGCTGGACACGCTGCCGATCGGCCAGGCGCAACTGCGGCTGCGTGGCTCGCGCGTGGCGCTGCTCGCATTCGGTGCGATTGTCCCGGCCGCCGAGTCGGTCGGTGCCGAGCTCGGACTGACTGTCGTCAACATGCGTTTCGTGCGCCCGCTCGACCGCGCACTCGTGCTCGAACTTGCGCGCACGCACGATGCGTTCGTCACCCTCGAGGACAACGTGGTCGCCGGCGGCGCGGGCAGTGGCGCCGCCGAATTGCTCGCAGCCGAAGGCATCGTGATGCCGATTCTGCACCTGGGGCTGCCGGATGAATTCCAGCACCACGCCAGCCGCGAACAACTGCTCGCGGAAGCCGGGCTCGATGTCGACGGAATCCGAAACGCGGTGCTGACCCGCTGGCCGCACCTGGCAGAGCCTGCGCCCCACCGGGCCGCAGGCTGAAAAAGCCCTGCCGATGCGGCAGGGCCTTCAAACTTACTGCGGCGCTTCGACCGTATAGCCCTTCGCCTGCAACCGCGCGAGATAGCCGTCGGGCTTGAGCAGCTCGCGCATCGGCAGTGTCGAGAACGTCACTCGATTCTTCGCGAGCGCCTTCTCCGCTGCCGCCATCCATGCGTCGCGCACCTCGGCGTCGATGTCACGCGCCACGCGCTTGCGCATCACGCCGGCGCGCATCGCGGCCTGCATGCACGCCTCGTTCTGATCGCTGTACGGCAGCGCGCGCAGGGCCTCGATGTCGCCCACCGCCCATGCGTTCGCGCGATCGCGCATCGCGTCGATGTCGGTCTCCAGGCGGTCGAGCGTCTTGCCGAAGCAGTCGAGGTCGTCGAGCTTCGTGTTGCGGAACTCGTTGAGCATCTGCTTCGGATCTTCGATCGCGATCTTCACGCTCGGGCTCGTCACCGGAATCTTGTGCTGCTTGACCGCACGCTCGATCGTCGGCTGGACGACTCCGCTCTTGACGAGGCCGACGTCGTCCATTGCCTCGTCGAACAACTCCATCGCCGCGAACATCGGGCGCCACTTTTCGATGCCGCCGTCGCGCCCGACGTATTTCTGCTTGAGCGGCAGCCAGCGCGCATACATTTCCGCGGGCACCACGTCCTGCAGGGTCTCGCCGTCCGGGTTCTTGCGCGCGCCGAGCGCCTTCGGGGCGAGCATGAGCCCGCGGAACATGCCAATGTTCGTGCCGATTACGAGACTCGGCTGCCAGATCACTTCCTGCGCCTGCCGAAGCACGGCATCGACGTCGCGCGACACCCACTCGATCTTCTTGGGCAGTGGCGACAGCGTTCCGAGCACCCACAGCGTGTGATCGCCCTTGCGCACCTTCCACATGCCCGGGCCGGAAACCACGCCGGACACGACGACCGCATCCATGTCGCGGATCGGGCCGCCATCAGTTGCTGCGGCGACAGCGGGCGCCGCAGCAGTCGGGGGCGCATCGAGCACGGCAGAACTGGCGAAGGCCATGAACGGGGTCGCGAATCCGACCGCGAGCAGAGCAGGAACGACTGGGTGCATCCGATGTACTCCATGGGTTTGCCCGCACCACCTGCGGGATCTGGTAGCCGGCTGAAGCGGCCGGCTCATCCGACACGCATCGCACACGATTAGTTCAATGGCGTGTGGCTTCGACTCGCCAGCCGGGCTGTGCACGCGGGCTAGCACCGGGTGGGACGGCGGCGAGCGAGCGCTGCGTTGACGTGCCCCGGGGCGTCCGGCCCAGCATGGCCTCGGCCACCGGAGATCTATAGGGCGCGACGAACCGCAAGCAACCTGCACGGCCGCTTAACAGGGCATGCACAGCATGAACACGAGCCCACGGGTACGTTCCGGGCTGGATCACTGCTAGGAGCACTGAAATGGCGCAAATCGATATCGAACGCAAGAAAGAAGGATCACCCTGGAAGTGGCTGATCATCATCGCGCTCATCCTGCTGGCCATCTGGGCACTGTGGGAAATGTTCGACCGCGAAGAAGTCGAAGCCCCCGTGGCCCCGGCCGCAGTGGTGGCGCCAGCTGCCCCTGCAACCCAGCCGATCAACGCACCGATCGTCAGCGGCCAGCCGGTCGCGCTCGAGGCCTCGGTGCTCGAGGTCCCGACCGACCGTGTGTTCATCGTTTCCGAGGGGAGTCGCACGTTGGCCGTCGTCGTCAAGCAGACCCCGAACATGGAGCAGGCCGTCAACGTCAACCCGGGGCAGTTTGTCCGGTTTACCGGCACCTTCTACAACACCGCCGACCTCGCGCAAATCGAGGGTGAGCTGGCGCCGCAGGCTCGTGACATCGTGCAGCGCCAGGCGGGCGTCGTACTGGTGGAAGCGAGCCAGATCAACGTTGCCGAAGCCGCAGCGGCCGCCGGCACTCAGTAACGGCCCACCGACGCGCAACAAGGCAACGGGCTGGTCCGCAAGGGCCGGCCCGTTTCCGTTTGGGAGCGGCGCCTGCAGAGCAGCTTAGAGCGTCGAGACCGCTAAACGGCCGCGTGTCGCTACGGACGATCACCGAGCTACTAAAGCGAAATCCGACCCGACCTGCCGCTTGCACAAAGTGGAAACAGGGGACGGGCTACGTTCATGTTCCAAAATACTTCAGGAGGCGGGTCATGGCGGAAATCCATATCGAGAAAAAGCGCAACAACTCGCTCTGGATCGCGCTCGTCATCGTCGCGCTTATCCTGCTGGCGATCTGGGCGCTGTGGGAAGTGTTCGACGACGATGAAGTCGTGGCCCCGGTGCCGGTGGCAGAAATCGCTCCGGCGGCCGCGGTCGCTGCCCCCGCGACGCAGCCGATCAACGCTCCGGTCGTCAACGGCCAGCCGGTAAGCATCACCGCGCACGTGGTCGACGTCCCGACTGACCGCGTCTTCATTGTCAATGAGGGTGGGCGCAGGATGGCCGTGGTCGTGGAGCAGTCACCTCACATGGAGCAGGCCGTCAACGTCAGTGATGGCCAAGTGGTGCGCTTCAGCGGCACGTACTACAACACCGACGAGTTCGCCAAGATCGAGGGAGGGCTTGAGGCTCAGGCGCAGCAGATCGTGCGCGACCAGCCCGGCGTCGTGCTGGTGAAGGCAAGCGCGATCAACGTCGTTGAGGCAGCCCCGAACGCGCCAAACGCAGCGCCGATTGCCGCGCCTGCGATCGACTTCGTGCCGCCGCGGGTCGCGCCCGCACCGCTTGCACCCGAGCTGCGCGGCCCTTACGTGGGCACGTTCCGGAGTGACAGTATCCGCCTGGTCGTAAACAACGACGGCAGCTACGTAATCACCGAAAGCCCGGCCGGCGAGGGCCGCGGCGCCTGGTCGGTGCTGGCAGAAGAGAAAGTGTTGTTCCTTGACCCCGCTGACGGCTCACAGGATCGCTATTTCCGCATCGAGAATTCAGACACCCTCACCCCGCTCAACCCCAAGGGTGTCCAGCCGGCACAGATGACGGCGTTGCTGCGCCGTACGCCGGCCGGTACCTGACGTGCTGTGAGGCCGGGCCGGCGGGTCGACTGCCGGCAGCCGGCTTCGTCATTGCACTCCGCGGACCACCCGTGCATTCGCGAAGCCTGCTTTAGCGTTCCGACCGCCAGAAACGACGATCCCGCCACTTGGGCGGGATCGTTGCATCGATTTGGTCGGGACGGCCGGATTCGAACCGACGACCCTCTGCCCCCCAGGCAGATGCGCTACCAGGCTGCGCTACGCCCCGACACGTACCTCATTGCATCCATCCTGGATGCCCGCTTGCGAGAGCGGGCGGCAAGTATAGCCGTTCGTGGCTTCGGCGGCAGCCTACTTTCGAGTTATCCATGGACGTGGTGGCAGGTGGAGCGAAAGGTCATGGCGACACGACAGCCAGGTGCAGCGAAGGAGCGCTGCGACCCTAACGCCAGTTGCGACGCAACGGCAGGCGCGAAGGCTCAGCGACGCAGCAGCTGCAACACCTCTTCGAGTTCCATCCGCACCTGCTTGATGATCTGCGAGCTCAGCGCGGACTCATCCTTCTGCGCTTCGCCTTCAAGACGCAGACGCGCGCCGCCAATCGTGTAGCCCTGCTCGTACAGAAGCCCGCGGATCTGGCGAACCATCAGCACTTCGTGGCGCTGGTAGTACCGCCGGTTGCCACGACGCTTGACCGGATTGAGCGTCGGGAATTCGGTTTCCCAGTAGCGCAGCACGTGCGGTTTGACGTCGCACAGTTCGCTGACTTCGCCGATCGTGAAATACCGCTTCGCCGGAATCGGCGGAAGCTCGCGGTTACTGCCGGGATCAAGCATGGTCGCCTCCGCTGTACGCCTCGACGCGCTCCTTCAGCTTCTGGCCCGGCCGGAACGTCACCACGGTGCGCGCGGAGATCGGAATCTCCTCACCCGTCTTCGGGTTGCGTCCCGGGCGCTGGTTCTTGCGGCGCAGGTCGAAGTTGCCAAAGCCCGAAAGCTTGACCTGGCGGCCGCCCTCGAGCGCTTCACGCAGCGCATCGAAGAACGCGTCGACGAACTCCTTCGCCTCGCGCTTGTTGAGGCCAACGTCATCGAACAGACGTTCTGCCATCTCAGCCTTGGTCAACGCCATCGTTCCCCCTGTTGAAACGAGCCGAATGGGTTCCCTACATGAACCGCGAGCGTGCCGCAGACGATGTCATGAACGGATGACTGCACCGTGCTCGCGCTGCAGTGCGGCGATCGTCTCAGCAACTGCAGCGTCGACGTCGCGGTCGGTGAGCGTGCGCGTTTCATCCTGCAGAATCAAGCCCATAGCCAGACTCTTGAACCCGGTTTCGACCCCCTTGCCCTGGTAGCGGTCGAACAGCACCAGATCACGCAGCGACGGGCCCGCGGCCTGCTTCACGGCATCCGCGATTGCGCTCCACGGCGTGTCCTGCGGAACGACGAACGCGAGATCGCGGCGGACGGACGGGAACTTCGAAACCGCGCGGGCACGCGGAATCTCGCGTCGCACCAACGGCTCGAGGTCGAGCTCGAACGCGACGACTTCGTGGTCCAGACCTAGCGCCTGCTGCAGCCGCGGGTGCAGCTGACCGACCCAGCCCAACAGCACCTCGGCGTCGCCGTCGACACGCACGACATCGGCAGCGCGCCCCGGGTGCGCCCACGACGGCTGCGCGGCGCGAAACGCGAGCGTCGCGCCCGACAGCGCGGCCAGGCTCTCGAGATCGCCTTTGATGTCGTGGAAGCCCACCGGACGCGAAGCTGTGCCCCACTGCTCCGCGGCGACGTTGCCGGTTGCAACCGCGGCGATCCGCCGGGTTTCCCGCGGAGCCGGCGAAGACGCGTCCACTGTGCCCGACGTCTGGCTGCGGAACACATTGCCGAGCTCGAACAGCCGCACGCGCGCCTGCTGTCGCGCGGTGTTGCGCACCAGCGCCGATACCAGGCCCGGCAGCAGCATCGTGCGCATCACGCCGAGCTCGGTGCTGAGCGGATTGGCAAGCGGGACCGCCCCATCCATCGCCTGCCACTGCTCGAGCAGGCCGGCATCGACGAATGCGTAGTTGATCGTTTCGAGGTAATCACGCGTCACCAGCTGGCGCCGCGCGGTGGCGTCGTCGACACGGGACTCGCTCGGCGCAACCAGCCGCGCCGCGCCGGCCGGCAGCGTCGTCGGGATCGCGTCGTAACCGTGGATGCGCGCGATTTCCTCGATGAGGTCTTCCTCGATTGCGAGGTCGAACCTCCGGCTCGGCGGGATTACCTGCCAACCGTCGGCGGTCGCCTCGACCGTCAGCCCAAGCGCTCGCAGGATGCGCTCGACTTCGACGTCGGCGATCTCCAGCCCGAGCACCCGCGCCAGTCGCGTGCGGCGAAGCGTGATGGGCTGTGCAGCCGGAAGGTGTTCGAGCAGTGCAGCTTCGACGACCGGGCCCGGCACGCCGCCAGCCGCGTCGACGATCAGGCGGGTCGCGTATTCGATTGCCGTGCGCGGCAGCTCCGGGTCGACACCGCGCTCGAAACGATGGGCCGCGTCAGTGTGCAGGCCGAGCTTGCGGCCGCGGCCGATGATCGCCGCAGGCGCGAAGTGCGCGGACTCGAGGAATACACTGCGCGTCGCATCGGCCACGCGCGTGTCGAAACCGCCCATCACGCCTGCGAGCGCGACCACGTGGTCAGCGTCGGTAATGACGAGGAACTCGCCATCGAGCGTGGCGTTGCGGCAGTCGAGCAGCTTGACCTGCTCGCCGGCGCGAGCGCGCCGCACCCCCACCGGACCGCGCAGCGTGTCGCGGTCGAATGCGTGCATCGGCTGGCCGAGTTCGAGCATCACGAACTGGGTGATGTCCACGAGCAGCGAGACCGGCCGAACGCCGCTGCGCCGCAGGCGTTCGGCGATCCAGGCAGGCGTGGTCACCGTCGCGTCGACATTCTCGATGACCCGGCCGCAGTAACGCGGCGCGTCCGCACCGGCGTTGAGTTCGATATCAAGCGTTGCGTCCGACTGCGGTGCGACCGGTTCGATCGGTAACGGCGCGACCGCGCTGCCGGTGGCCGCTGCGACGTCGAATGCGATGCCGCGCACGCTGAAGCAGTCGGCGCGGTTCGGCGTGAGCTTGATCTCGATCGTGGCGTCCGGGAGCGCGAGGTATTCGGCGAGCTTCGCGCCCGCCGGCGCGTCGTCCGGCAGTTCGAGCAGGCCGGAAGCATCGGCATCGATGCCCAGCTCCTTGGCCGAGCACAGCATGCCGGCGGACTCGACGCCTCGCAGCTTCGCCGCCTTGATGGCAAGCCCGCCCGGCAGCACCGCGCCCACCGTCGCCAACGGCGCGCGCAGCCCGGCGCGCGCGTTGGGCGCGCCGCAGACGATCTGCACGAGATCCCCGTTGCCGACATCGACTTGGCACACCTGCAGGCGGTCCGCCTCGGGGTGCTTTTCGACGCTCACGATCCGGCCGACCACAACACCGCCGAGCGATTCGCCGAGCACGGTCACGTCCTCGACCTCGAGGCCGATCGCAGTCAGCGTCGCCGCCAGCTCTTCGCGGGTCGCGGCCGTGGGTACGTGCTGGCGCAGCCAGTTCTCTGAGAATTTCATGGGATCAACCGGAAGATGAAGTCAGGCCGAAGGCTTCGCCGGCGAGCAGGGCTACAGCGCCGCAGCACGTCGCCGATCGACAACGCTCAGGCGAACTGGCGCAGAAAGCGCACGTCGTTTTCGAAGAAGCTGCGCAAATCGTCGACGCCGTAGCGCAGCATCGTGAAGCGCTCGACGCCCAGACCGAAGGCATAGCCCGTGTACTTCTCCGGATCGATGCCGACGTTGCGCAGCACGTTCGGATGGACCATGCCGCAGCCGAGCACCTCAAGCCAGCGCGTGCTGCCGTCGGGCTGTTGCCAGGCGATGTCGACTTCGGCCGACGGCTCGGTAAACGGGAAATAGCTCGGCCGGAAACGCATTTCGAAGTCGCGCTCGAAGAATGCACGCACGAACTCGGCCAGCGTGCCCTTCAGGTCGGCGAAGCTGGCGTGCTCGTCGACGAGCAGCCCTTCGACCTGATGGAACATCGGCGTATGGGTCTGGTCGGAGTCGCTGCGGTAGACCTTGCCCGCCGCGATCATGCGCAGCGGCGGCTTGTGGCCCTGCATGTAGCGCACCTGCACGCCCGAGGTGTGGGTGCGCAACAGGCGGCCATCGCCAAAATAGAACGTGTCGTGCATCGCGCGCGCCGGATGGTGCGGCGGGAAGTTCAGCGCTTCGAAGTTGTGCCAGTCGTCCTCGATCTCGGGACCGTCGGCCAGCTCGAACCCGAGTCGCCCGAAGATGTCGGCGATGCGCTCGAGCGTGCGGCTGACCGGGTGCAGGCCGCCGCGCGTGCCGTTGATGCCAGGCAGCGTGACGTCGATGGTTTCAGCTGCAAGCCGTGCCTCGAGCACGAGCGCATCGAGCGCGGCCTTACGTTCGGCAAGCGCGTCGGTGAGCACGTCGCGGGCGCGATTGATCGCCTCACCTGCAGTCTTGCGCTGGTCAGCCGGCAACGCACCCAATTGCTTGAGCTGCGCGGTGACGCTGCCGGACTTGCCGAGCAGTGATACGCGAAGCGCCTCGATCGCATCGGGCGAGTCTGCCGCTGCGATGTCCGCCAGTGCCTGTCCGGTCAGCGATTCGATTTGACTCATGGTCTCTGGACTCCGCGAATCAGCCGGATTTCATCCCTGCGCGAGAGCGCCAGCGGCCGCATGAGGCGCGCTGCACCGGATGCGGTGTGCCTGCGCGAACGCGCCGTCGCATCACCGCATCACCGCATCGGCAGCAACAAAATCCGTATTCCAAAAACGAACATGGGGGAGGACTTGCGCCCTCCCCCATGCGTGAAGCTCGTCTGCCTATGCCCGGCAGGATCCGACCAAAAGCCGGACCCGCGGGAAGACCCACAACTTACGCGAGCGCGCCCTTCGCCTTCTCGGTCAGGGCGCTAAAGCCCTGCGCGTCGTGCACGGCGATGTCGGCCAGCACCTTGCGGTCGAGGGTGATACCGGCCTTCATCAGGCCGTTGATGAAGCGGCTGTAGCTCATGCCGTTCTGGCGGGCCGCCGCGTTGATACGCGCGATCCACAGCGAACGGAAATTGCGCTTCTTCTGCTTGCGGCCGATGTAGGCGTACTGCAGCGCCTTCGTCACCGCCTGCTTGGCGACGCGGAAGACTTTGCGGCGGGCGTGGTAGTAGCCCTTGGCCTGCTTCAGGATTTTCTTGTGGCGGCGACGCGCCTGTACACCACGTTTAACTCGTGCCATTGCTCAGTCTCCTCACAAATACGGAAGCATGCGGTCCAGACGGCCTGCGTCTTCCGGACGGACGTGGTTCGTCTGCCGGAGGTTGCGCTTCCGCTTGGTCGCCTTCTTGGTGAGGATGTGGCTCTTGTTGGCGTGGCCGCACTTGTACTTGCCGGAAGCGGTCTTCCGGAAGCGCTTGGCTGCAGCCCGATTGGTCTTGATCTTGGGCATTGCGATGTCCTTTCGGAGGTTTTGTCACTGGCCTGGGCGGTGGCTGCGCCACGCTTTCCGTCCTGCCGGGCCGGCTTTAAGTCGTTGATTCTTCAAAAGATCAAGGACAGGTCCTGAGTACCACGTACAGCAATCCCGGCGAACCGGGCCGCGCATTATGCAGGCTTGCAGAACCCCTTGCAAATCAGCCAGTTGACCTCGCGAGGCAAACCGCCTTTGCGATGACCTGAGATCCGCACGGTATCCGGCCGCGGCCAGACGCTACCCCATCTCGAGCCTCTGCAGCAAAAAGAAAAGCCCGCGGCCTGGGCTGCGGGCTTTCCCGACAAACTAATCGACGCAGGCCCCGCCGGAGCGGCGTCAGGTCTTCTTCTTCGGCGCGATCATCATGACCATCTGGCGGCCTTCGAGGCGCGGACGCGACTCGATGACGATGTCCTCGCCCAGGTCCTGCTCGATGCGCGAGGCCATTGCGCGGCCGAGCTCCTGATGGCTCATCTCGCGGCCGCGGAAGCGGATGTTGACCTTGACCTTGTCACCTTCCTCCAGGAAGCGGCGCATGTTGCGCAGCTTGATCTGGTAGTCGCCCTCATCGGTGACCGGCCGGAACTTGAGTTCCTTGATCTCGACCTGCTTGGTCTTCTTCTTGGCCTCGTTGGCCTTCTTCTGTTGCTCGAACCGGAACTTGCCGAAGTCCATGATCTTGCAGACCGGCGGATCGGCGTTCGGCTGGATTTCAACGAGATCCAGACCTTCGTCCTGCGCCTTGCCCAGCGCTTCGTCACGGGTCAGGACTCCGATCATCTCGCCGTCGCTGCCAATGACGCGCACGCGCGGGACGCGGATTTCGTTGTTCTTTCGATTCGGCTTTTCGGGCGTACTGATGTTGCAATCTCCAGTGTGGATCGTGCCGGCCGCGATAGTGCGGCCGGGCTATGGTCAGACTGCGGGGCGTGGGCCGCCCTCGTCCTGCAAACGCGAAGCAAATTCGGAAACGGACATCGTCCCCAAATCCTCCCCTCCTCGCGTCCGGACTGCAACCCTGCCGTTCTCACGCTCGCGATCGCCGACCACGAGCAGATACGGCACGCGCTGCAGCGTGTGCTCGCGGATCTTATAGCCGATTTTTTCGTTCCGCAAATCAGCGTCGACCCGGAAACCTTGATTTGAAAGGGTTTTCCGCACCTCGGCGACATAATCCGCCTGGGCGTCGGTGATGTTCATGACGACCGCCTGGACCGGCGCGAGCCAGGCCGGGAACTGGCCGGCGTGGTGCTCGATCAGGATGCCGATGAAGCGCTCCATCGAGCCGACGATGGCGCGGTGCAGCATGACCGGATGGCGGCGCTGACTGCTCTCGTCCACGTACTCGGCGCCGAGCCGGCCCGGCATCATGAAGTCGACCTGCATCGTGCCCAGCTGCCAGGTGCGGCCGATTGCGTCGCGCAGGTGGTATTCGATCTTCGGGCCGTAGAACGCGCCCTCGCCCGGCAGCTCTTCCCATTCCACGCCAGCGGCGCGCAGGGCCGAGCGCAGGGCGTCCTCGGCCTTGTCCCAGGTGGCGTCATCGCCGAGGCGGTTGTCCGGGCGCAGCGCGATCTTGATCTGGATGTCCGTGAAGCCGAAATCGGCGTACACCCCGAGCGCCTGCTGGTGGAACGCGCGGACCTCGGCTTCGATCTGGTCCTCGGTGCAGAACACGTGCCCGTCGTCCTGCGTGAAGCCGCGCACGCGAAGGATGCCGTGCAGCGCGCCCGACGGTTCATTGCGATGACACGCACCGAACTCGCCGTAGCGGATCGGCAGGTCGCGGTAGCTGTGCAGTCCCTGGTTGAACACCTGCACGTGACCCGGGCAGTTCATGGGCTTCAGTGCGTAGGTCCGCTTCTCGGACTCGGTGAAGAACATGTTGTCCTTGTAGTTGTCCCAGTGGCCGGATTTTTGCCACAGCGACACGTCGAGGATCTGCGGGCAGCGCACTTCCTGGTAGCCGGATTCGCGGTAGACCTTGCGCATGTACTGCTCGACGACCTGCCAGATCGACCAGCCCTTCGGATGCCAGAAGATCAGGCCGGGGCCCTCTTCCTGAAGGTGGAACAGGTCCTGTTGCTTGGCGATCTTGCGGTGGTCGCGCTTCTCGGCTTCCTCGATCCGCTGGATGTAGGACTTGAGCTGCTTCGCATCGGCCCAGGCGGTGCCGTAGATGCGCTGCAACTGCTCGTTCTTCGAGTCGCCGCGCCAGTAGGCGCCAGAGATGCGCGTGAGCTTGAACGCCTTGAGGAAGCGCGTGTTCGGCACGTGCGGACCGCGGCACATGTCGACGTATTCCTCGTGGTGGTACAGGCCCATGTGGGTTTCTTCGGGCATGTCCTCGACCAGGCGCAGCTTGTAGTCCTCGCCGCGGGACTTGAACGTCTCGATGACCTCATCGCGCGGCGTCATCTTCTTGATGACGCTGTACTCGGTGTCGATCAGCTCGGCCATGCGCTTTTCGATCGCGGCCAGGTCATCGGGCGTGAACGGGCGCTCGCTCCAGATGTCGTAGTAGAAGCCCTCGTCGATCACCGGGCCGATGACCATCTTCGCGTTCGGGTAGAGCTGCTTGACCGCGTGGCCGACGAGGTGCGCGCAGGAGTGGCGGATGATCTCGACGCCTTCGGGGTCCTTCGGCGTGATGATGCGCAGCTTCGCGTCATGGTCGATGACGTCGCAGGCGTCGACGAGCTTGCCGTCGACTTCGCCGGCCACGGTGGCCTTCGCAAGGCCGGCGCCGATCGAGGCGGCGACGTCCATGACGGTAACGGGGTTTTCGAACTCGCGGCGGCTGCCGTCGGGGAGCGTGATGGCGATCATGGGGATACCGGTGCAGCCCGGCGAAGCGGGCGTTTCATGGGGCGATCCGGCCGTGGCGGTCGGACACGAAGTCGGTTGATGCAGGCAGGCGGCACCGCAGCGGTGCGCAGGAAGGTCAGCGATGGGAGGCGGTAGTGCTCATGTCGCACGCTCGGCCGGCGCGTCGGCGCGGGCCACCTTCGGTCAAAGCCGCGGCCGCTGCCGCAGTGGACGCCAATAGTTGTGGAGCGCCCGGGGCAAGTCAACCGGCGGGCCGGCTACAGCGCAAGTTCGCCCTGCACCGGGATCGCGGCGGGCTCGCTACTGCGCGGACCGGGCACATGGACGCGATCTTCGGGCGGCTCGTGAGGCCGCCCGGCGGCGAGCCGGTCGGCCAGCCCGCCGCTGCGGTCGGCCGGCCTTGCGAGCGCAGCCTCGAGCGCGGCATCGCTGCTCCACAACTCGAGCGTCCGGCGCGCGCGCGACAGACCCGTGTAGAGCAGCTGGCGCGACAGGATGCGGCTTTCCGCGTCGGGGGGCAGCACCACGGCCACGTGCGCGTACTCCGAGCCCTGGCTCTTGTGGATCGTGATCGCGAACGCGGGCTCGTGCGGGGGCAACGCGCCCGGCGCGATACCTCGGACGCTGCGATCACCATTCGCGTCAACAGTTTCGAACCAGACCTGCAGCCGGCCCGCCGCGTCGGCCAGGCACAAGCCCACGTCGCCGTTGAACAGGCGCACCGCGTGGTCGTTGCGGGTCACGATGACGGCGCGGCCGGGGTACCACTCGGTTCCCTCCGCATGCCGCCACGCGCGCCGAAGGTGGCGCTCGACGATGCGATTGAGCGCGAGCGAACCGAACGTGTCTTCGCGTAACGCACACAGCAGTTGCTGGGCTGCCAGTACGTCGAGTGCGGCCAGACCGAGCGATCGCGCCGCAGCGTCATCGGCATCGTCCGGCAGTACCGGGCGCAGGCCTTCGAGGTTGGCGATTCGTTCGCTCCACGCGCGCACCTGCGTGGCCAGTTGTGCGGGGTCGTCGATGCGGCGTCGGAGCACCTGTGCGCCCGCGGCCGTGCACGAGGCAGCAAACCGCGCGCCGTCACCGGCCCGGACAGCTTCGTTGACCGCAACCAATGCCTGCTCGGCACGGAAGCTATGCCGCAGGCGCACGAGGTCGTAACCGGCCTCCCGTTCGAACACACCCACCAGGTCCATCAACACCGAGCCGGTCGCGACCGAGGTCAGCTGGTCGGCGTCGCCGACCAGGATCAGTGTTGCTTCCGGCCGCACGGCTTCGAGTAATGCGCGCAGCATCGACAGGTCGACCATCGACGCCTCGTCGACGACGATGACGTCCTCAGCCAAGGGATGCGCAGCGTTGCGGCGGAAACCGTTGCGCTGCGGGTCGAAGCCCAGCAGCCGGTGCAAGGTCAGCGCGTCACTGTCCTGGAGGCTCTCGATAACCGCGCGCCACTCCGCCGGCAACGGCGCACCTTCGCCATCGAGCAGGCGCTGGCGGCCGCGCCTCAGCGCTTCGACCAGTCGCTGCGCGGCCTTGCCGGTTGGCGCTGCGGCGGCCATCGCGAGCGGCGTCGCGCTGTGCTTTTGCAGCATCGCCAGCATGCGCAGCACGGTCGTCGTCTTGCCGCTGCCGGGGCCGCCGGTCAGGACGAACAGGCGCCGGCCGACCACGTTGCGCACGGCTAGGCGCTGCGGCTGCACCGCTTCGCTGCGGTCGCCCCCGAACAGCACGTCGAGATCGACTTCGTCGACCCACGCCGCCTCCACGTCCGAACGCCTGACCTGCAGTAGCGCGGCGACGCGGCATTCGTTCGCATGGTTGCGATGCAGGTAGAACCGGCCGGCATCGTCGAGCACGAACGGCACCCTTCGACCTTCGCCATGGTGGGCGACCATCGGCTCGGCTCGCAGTTGCTCCAGCTCGGGCGCCGTCAGCGGTGGCATACCATGCCGGCCCTCGGCCGTCAGCGGCAGCGCACTGTCGCCCTGCCCGTCGGCCAGGCTGGCCCATGCCGCAGTCCGGGCGAGCACTGCACTGCCCTGATGGGTGATGACCCAGCGGTAGACGGCGCGGTCGAGCGGGCGCCATGCGTCGCAGCCGAATTCGCCTGAGTCGCGCCGGAACGCGAACGAGGTCATGCCGGCTCCTTCGCGACGCCGAGCGTGCGGTCGACTGCGTCTATGAGCGCATCGTCGAACCGCTGCGTCCAGACGCCCGCGCCCGGTGCAAGCCCGGCGGCACGGACGAATACGTAGATCGCTTCGCCGAGGTGATCGCTTCGCCGGTAGCGCGGCAGTCGTTGCCGCAGGTAGCGATCGACCGCGACGGTGTAGAGCAGCGCCTGGAACCGGTAGTGATGGTCATCCATCGCAGCACGCAGCGCAGTGGGCGCATAAGCGGACAGGCGATCCCCGAGCCAGTTGCCCTTGTAGTCGAGGACGTGGAAGCGGCCCTCATGCTCGAAGACGAGGTCGATCTTGCCGGTCATCAGCCCGTTCAGACGCGACGCGGCAAGCATCGGCACGAGGTCCGGCTCGCCGTTGGCGGCGCATGCCTCTCGCAGAGCACGCACAGCGACATCGTCGATCGCGAAATGGAACTCCATCTCGGCACGCATCGAGCGCGCGGGCAGCACTCCGAGGCACAGTGTTGCGTCGCTGCTCAGCAAAGGCGCGTCCAGCGTTGCCTGTACCCGCGCAGCCAGCAGTGGAACGAGCTCATCGACCGTCAGTTCTCGTGAGCGCACACCGGCTTCGAGCAGGCTCGCGCGGATCAGGTCGAGCTGTGCGGTCATCGGCTCGCCGATGCGCCGGTGCTCGAACATGGCATGCAGCGCGTTGCCGAAGTCGGCGCCTCTGACCGCCGCGAGTGCTTCGAGCTCCGGATGCGCGACCTCGTCTGCGGACGCCTCGCCGCCATGGGCAGCGCGGGCAGGCTCTTCGATCGAAGCAGGCACCGGCACTTCGTCGGTGGCTGATGCTTCTTCGACCAGATCGATGCGGGCCGAGCGCGTGAGCGTCGAGAAGCTGTGCTTGGACAGCATCCGCGACGCAGCGGGCTCGCTCAGGACGCGCGGCCGCGGCGTGCGCGCCTCGACATCGGCGCGGTAGCGAACCATCGGCCACGACCAGCCTTCCGACCAGCCGATGTGGTGGGCGATGTCTGCCAGCCGCTCCCCGGAGGGCAGCTGGGCCTGCAGCCGCGCCAGCATCGCGTCGAGTGCGGAACGCTGCGGATCGGCCAGCGGCGAGCGGCTGTTTCCGTCAGGCCGATCAGTCGGAAGCGCATAGAGATGGCATGCGTACTGCGCGCGCGTCAGCGCCACGTACAGCACGCGAAAACGCTCGTCCTGGTCCTCCACGCGCGCCTGATCCATCGCCTCGTCGAATGCCTCGCTGCCGAGGTCGAGCACGCGCCCACCGTTGAGTGGATCGGGCACGACCGGCAGCTTCGGATCACGGCCCGCGTGGTCCCACATCAGCGGCAGGAACACGACCGGAAACTCAAGGCCCTTGCTCGCGTGCAGCGTCATCAGGCGCACGCGGCGCGCGTCGGATTCGATGCGCAGCTGCTGCTCCTCGGCTGCCTCGGTGCTTTCGATCTCGGCATCGCGTTGCGCCGCGAACCACGCCAGCAGCGCCTGCACACCGTCGATGCGGGTGCTGGCGTCCTGCAGCAGCTCGCCCAGATGGCGAAGGTCGGTCAGCGCGCGCTCGCCATCGGCGGTATCGACGAGGCGCGGCCCGCACTCGGCGATGACATCGCGGATCGCCGCGAGCACACCGCCCGAATGCCACCTCGCCCGCCAGCCCATGAAGCGCTGCGCGATCGGCTGCCACTGCAGCGGATCATCGCGCAGGGCGCGAAGTGAATCGTAGGTGGCGCCGCCGAGGCGTGTGGCCAGTGCGGCGCGCACCGCAGCGTCGTTCGCTGCGTGTTCGATGCCGTAGAGGAACAGCAACAGGTCGCGCGCGATCGGTGTTGCGAACACGCTGTCGCGGCTGGCGCCGACGCAGGGCACGCGACGCTCGAGCAGCAGCGCGCGCAGGCGCACGATGTCGTCATGGCGTGGCAGCAGCACCGCGATGTCACCGGGCCGCAGGCCGGCGTCGCCGATGACATGCCGGCGCGATTCAAGCATGCCGGCGATCTGGTTCGCACACGCGCGCAGCGCCAGCATGCGGCGTTCTTCGCGCGCGGATCCGCACTCGCGCTGCAGGTGGATCACCAGCGGTCGCAGGCACGGCTCGCCATCTTCAACCAGCGGCCTGAGGTCCGCGCGGCCGGCAGCGGCCACGGGCTCGACACGGATGCCGAGCCGCCCCTGCTGCCCGAGCACCGCGCCCGCGAGTGCATGCCATTCGTTGAGTGCGCCGACCAGCGCACGCGACGAACGATGGTTGACCTGCAGGTGGAGCAAGGTATCGGCGCCCGCGCGGGCCGCCAGGTACGCGTGGATGTCGCCACCGCGGAACCGGTAGATCGCCTGCTTGGGGTCGCCGATCATCACCAGTCGGCCGCGCGGCGCGCCTGCGTGGTCCCGGTAGATGCGGTCGACGATCGCGAACTGCTGCGTGTCGGTGTCCTGAAACTCGTCGACGAGCATCACCGGCCAGGCTTCGTGCAATCGCTCCGCGAACGCTGCAGCGCCGTCGCCGTGCAACGCCGCGTGCACACGCTGGATCTGCGCGTCGAACGTCATCAGGCCACGCTCGCGCAGGTGTTTCTCGCGCTTGGCATGCAGCCGGTCGCGGAAGCGCTGCAAGGCCTCGGCCTTCACCGGTGCCATCGCGTGCTTGAGCACCGTAAGGGCACGCTGGGCAAAAACGAGTTCGGAACTGTCGAGCGCGGCTTGCAGCTGCGCGGGTTTGAACTGCGTCTGCGGATCGGCACGCAGGTCCTTGTCCATCGTGGCGGGCCACGGTGCCGCCGGATCGCCGGCGTCGATGTAGTCCGCCAAACCCGACAGGCCACGCATGAGCACGCTGCGCGCGCTCTTGAAGCGCGAGCCGTCGCCGACGAAGTCACGCAATCGCGCTGCATGAGCGGCCT
Source organism: Lysobacter korlensis (assembly GCF_042434515.1). Taxonomy (NCBI): domain Bacteria; kingdom Pseudomonadati; phylum Pseudomonadota; class Gammaproteobacteria; order Lysobacterales; family Lysobacteraceae; genus Lysobacter; species Lysobacter korlensis. The sequence continues at coordinate 131,304 of NZ_JBHLTG010000003.1, read as the reverse complement.
GCATCACCTCGTGCAGCACCGCTTCATCGAGTGCGCGGATCGCCACGCCCGGCGCCATCGCCTGTTCGAGTGCGCGGGCAAGTGCATCGCGACCGGCCTCGAGCCATGCCTGCGCACCGGGGTCCAGCGCTTCGGACGACTGCACAAGCTCACGCCAGAGGTCCTGGACGAGCTCGGCATGCAGCGTGCGTGAACAGGCCATTTCGTCGGGCAGGAACGCGCTGCCGCACTCGAACGGAAAGTCGGAGAGCACGCGCCGGCAGAAGCCGTGCAGCGTGCTGATCGGCGCAAGGTCGAGTTCGACCTGTGCGAGCCGCAGACGGTTGAGATCGGTCCGTACGCGGCCGACATCGATGCCCGCCGCGCACGACCAGCGCGCATGCAGCCAAGCTTCGTCAGTGCGCCCGTCGCCGCACGCCGGCAACGTGCCATCCAGCGCGCGGCAGGCGAGCTGCTCGGCCCAGGCAAGCCGCTGCCTGAGGCGCTCCTGCAGTTCCTGCGCGGCGGCCTCGGTAAACGTGGTGACCGCGATCCTGGCCGCGCCGAACGGCTGGTCGCCTTCGAGCAGCAGCCGCAGGTACAGCACCGAAATCGTCCAGGTCTTCCCGGTACCCGCACTGGCTTCGATCAGGCTGCGCCCACCGGCATGCAGCGGCAGCTCGCGCCAGTCGTCGACCAGCCGTGGCTCCATCGGCAGCGGCGGGGCTTCCAGGCGCGTCATGCCACTTCCACCTCGTCGAGCTCGAGCGACAGATGGATCAGCCGGTAAAGCTGGCGCGCGGTGCGCTCCAGCAGTTCGTGGTCGGGCGTATCGACCCGGAACTCACGCTCGCCTGCGAGCAGCCGCGCATAGCCGGGCCCGTAGTCGCGCTCGCCGACGTGGTTCCAGCCGCCTGACCAGGCGTCGTTCGCCCGCGCCGGGTTGGTGGCGGCGGCCCAGCTCGTCTTCGGGAAGTACCAAACCGGCGAGGCCTGGGCCTGCAACCAGAATTCCAGCAGCCGGCCGAGCCGTTCGCGCAGCGACGCCAGCAGGCGGTCACATGCCGCCCGGTCGCCTGCTCGCGCGCACGCGATGAAGTCCGCATCCCAATCGTTGATCGACCGCTGCCACGGGATGTCCTCCGCGGCGGTCAATGCGCAAAGGCGCGCCTGCTGCCGGCCGTCCCCGTCGCTGAGCCGCAGCAGTGCCCACTCGACGAACAGGCCGATGCGAGCGCGGAAATCGAGCGCATCCTCGCGCCGTCCCGGGAACAGGTCGAACACCCAGCCACCCTGCGTGGCCTGGTAGCAGCGCGACAGTTCGCCCCGGATGCGGAACGGCCCGGCGTCGAGATCGACTGCCACCGGCGCATGCGCAGGCGCACCGGCAAGGAACAACGGGTGCTCGCGGCACTGGTCGAGCAGGACCTGCACCTTTTCCCGCTCGCTGCGCCATGCGGCGTCGCCGACGCGTCCCGGAGGCAGCAGGCCGGTCAACCGCAGCCAGGCGGGAGGCGACTCGGGCAGCACGCCGTCGCTGCGCGCCAGCACTTCGAGAAACAATCGCCGGGCCACCCCATCGAATGCCTCGAACCGCGCCTCGAGCGGTTCGCAATCGCCGAGCCGGCCGTCATCGAGCGCATCCAGCCGCAGCCTGAGACCGTTCGCGAGCAGATGCCGCGCCGGATCGCGGTAGTACGACAGCACCTCGTGCAGCGCGATCGGGCCGTCCGGGACCGGGGCAGGGGTTGGCGTGTTCGATGGCGTGTAAAACGGCTCCGGCGCGGTGCCCGGCACGGGGCGCACGATCATCCGCGCGAAGTCACGGCGGAACGAGAACAGCGCGGGGTCGACACCGTTGAAATAGCGCGCATCGAACGGCTGCAGCGGATGACGGACCAGCCACGGCCGGCGCCACGGGCCCGAGGGGTCGTCGGCCTCCTTCTCGTCGGGCGCGAAGCCGGCCGCGCGTTCGAGCGCCGCCATCAATTCGCCCAGTGGTGCGGCCGGGTTACGCGGTTTGCCGTCGCGCACGCCCTCGCCGATATAGCTCAGGTGCAGCGCATCACGCGCGGACATCAGCGTCTCGAGAAACAGGTAGCGGTCGTCGCTGCGCAGGTCGCGATCGCCGAGGCGGCGATGCCGCGCCATCGGGTCGAGACCACCTTCGCCCCCGCCGCGCGGAAACTCGCCCTCGTTGAGGCCGATCACCGCGATGACGCGGAACGGGATTGACCGCTGCGGCACCATGCCGCACACGGTTACGCCGCCCATCAGGAACTGCTGGCGCTCGGGCGCGCTGTCGAGGCGCTCGAGCAGCAGCTCGCGCACGACGCTGAAAGGCAGCTCGGGATCCAGCCCGCTCTGCGCGGGCTCGCTTGCCAGGCCGCGCACGAAGCCCAGCAGCAGCGACTTGGCGTCCTGCGCCATGCGGTCGTCGGGATCGATCCGGAACAGCGATTCCAGCCGACTCTCGAGCCGCTGCGACCAGGCCGAGGCACGCATCGTGCGCTCCCGATCGGCATGGATCTCCGCAAGTTCGACCAGCAGGCTGTCGAGCGCGCCGAGCGCCGCGGCCTGCGGTCCGTGGATGCCATCGACGGGCGCGAGCTCGCTGCCGTCGGGCAGGTCGATGCCGTCGGCGCCGTCGCCATCTCCGACCAGGTAACCGGCCAGCATGCGGTCGACACCCCACGCGAACGTGTGCTCGGCGATGCGCGGCAGGCCCAGCTCGTGGCGGAACGCCGGGTCCAGCGCCCAGGCGACGCGCGCGTTGCGCAGCCACTGCTCGACCACCTCGAGGTCGTCCGCCCCCAGCCCGAAGCGACGCGCGATCTCGGGCACCGCCAGCAGATCAATGACCTCGGGCGCCGACATGCGCGACTGCGGCAGGTCGAGCAGTCGCCGGAATGCCTGGAACAGCGGATGCGAGAACGCGACCGACACGTCGGCGAGGTGGTACGGCAGCGGGCCGTCCCCGTGGCCGGGCGCTCCGAACACCGCAGGCAGCAGCGGCATATAGGCGCGGATGTCGGGCGCCATCACGATGATGTCGGCCGGGCGCAGCCCCGGCAGGTCGCGCAGGTGCTTCAGCAGTGCATCGCGCAGCACCTCCAGCTCGCGCAGCCGCGTGTGGCAGGCGTGCATGCGCAGCGACGCGTCCTCGCGCGGGTCGCCCGCCTCGCCCGCTGCCAGCAGCTCCGGATCGAGCCGGCGGATACTGTCCTGCACCCGATGCAGACGGCTGTCGATTGGCGCCGGCTCGCCGTCCACCTCGTGGGTCGCGCCCGTTTCGTCCTGCCAGTGCCGCACGTCGTGCACGATGTCGGACTCGCTGTCTTCCAGCGAGAGCATGAAGTGCTGCCCCATGCGGCCCCATTGCGCGAGCAGCGGATGCTCCTGCTCCAGGAACAGCGCCTCGGTGTCGGGGGCGAATGCGTCCACGCGTACGCGCTCGCGCAGCAGGTGGCGGTCGCTCGCGAGGCCCGCCCAGCGTTCGCGACAGGGGTCAGGAACGTACAGCACCAGCGTGCGCAGGCGCGAGACGGCCCTCAGCAGTGCAAGCTCGGCAGGTGCGAGATGGCTGATACCGAACACATGCAGCGGCTCGCCGGAACGCACCATCTCCGGCCGCTGGGCGACCGCATCGACGAGTCGCTCAAGCACTTCGCCACGGTGCGGCATGCCGATCTGCCGGCGCAGGCGTCGCCATAGCGCTTCGATGAACCCCGCGCGCAGCGTCGGGTCGCGCGCCGGCACGGCGCCGCGTGCCCAGGCGTCCAGCCAGTCGGGCCGGTAGACCAGGTAGCGCGAGTACAACAGGGCCAGACGATCCGCGAGCTGGAACTTGCGGCGCGCAGCGTCGTCCCCGCGTACGTAGTTGCCCACCTCGTCCGAGCCGAGGCCGTCCAACAGCTCATGGATGCGCCAGCGAAGGTGCTCGCGTCGGTACGGCTGGAGTGCGACGGCACGCTCGCCGAGGACCTGCGCCGCCAGCGTGTCCAGCCACGTACTGGGCAGCACGATGTCGAGGTTCGCAACAATGCCGCCCAGCCCGCGGCGGCGCGCCAACGCGCCGACCAGCCAGTGCTTCATGCCCGGATGGGCCGCGATGACGGTCTGCGGTGCGAGCGGATGCTCGGGCCGTTGGGTTTCAAGCAGGTGCGCGAGCGGATCGAGCAGCGCCTCCAGGCGGCTCGCCCGATACACCACCAGCCCTGGACTCGACTCTTCCAACACACCCTTCCCGATCACGGCGACCTGAGACCGCGCCGACGGCTTCGATGCTAGCGGAACGTCCCCGGTGCAACGGCGGCCCGACTCTAGGAAATCGCAATCTCACGTCGTGATACACCTCGACGGCGTCACCGGAGCGCGGCCAAAAAAAAGCCGCCTCGCTTGAGGCGGCTTTCATGTCGCTTTGTTCGGTCCGGTACAGGCCTGACATGCCGGATCGAGAAAGTGGTGGGCGGTACAGGGTTCGAACCTGTGACCCCTACCATGTCAAGGTAGTGCTCTACCGCTGAGCTAACCGCCCATTCGCCGCTGAACTCCCCGGCGAGGGGCGCGCAGTGTAGCCCGCCGATCCGGTCGCGGCAACTGGTTTTGCATCTCGTCGGACTGCTGCCCGCGGACCCGCAAACCAAACTCGACGCGGCCACAGCGGCAATGCCGCCGCGACCCGCCCCGCTGGGCCAACGGACAGCATGAGCCGCCCCGATCACACTCAACTGACCAGCCCGGCCTCCTTGAGCTTGCGCAGCTGATCCCGAACGGCCGCCGCCTTCTCGAACTCCAGATCGCGTGCGTGCTGGTACATCTTCTGCTCGAGCGCCTTGATCTGCGCGGCCACCTGCCCCGGCGTCATCGACGCGTAGTCGGTCTCCGGCTCGGCCACGCGGCGTCCCTTGCCCTTCCCCTTCCCCTTCATCGCCTCGGGGTCGGCGCGCGCGCCTTCGAACACATCGACCAGCTTGCGCACGGTCGAGACCGGCGTGATGCCGTGCTCGGTGTTGTATTCGATCTGCTTCTGCCGGCGCCTGCCTGTTTCATCCAGCGCAGCCTGCATCGAGCGCGTCACTGAATCCGCGTACAGGATCGCCTTGCCGCGCACGTTGCGCGCCGCGCGTCCGATCGTCTGGATCAGCGAGCCGGTCGAGCGCAGGAAGCCCTCCTTGTCCGCATCGAGGATCGCCACCAGCGACACCTCCGGCATGTCCAGGCCCTCGCGCAGCAGGTTGATGCCGACCAGTACGTCGAACTTGCCCAGCCGCAGGTCGCGGATGATTTCCACGCGCTCGACCGTGTCGATGTCCGAGTGCAGGTAACGCACCTTGATGCCGTGCTCGCCGAGGTATTCGGTGAGGTTCTCGGCCATGCGCTTGGTCAGCGTCGTGATCAGCACGCGGTCGCCCATCGCGACGCGCTGGTTGATTTCGCCGAGCACGTCGTCGACCTGCGTCGCGACCGGTCGAATCTCGACCTCCGGATCGATCAGGCCCGTCGGCCGGACCACGAGTTCAACGACTTCGCCCTGCGACTTTTCGAGTTCGTACTTGCTTGGCGTCGCGGAAACGAAAATCGCACGCGGCGAACGGGCCTCCCATTCCTCGAAGCGCAGCGGCCGGTTGTCGAGCGCCGACGGCAGGCGGAAACCGAACTCCACCAGCGTTTCCTTGCGGGAACGGTCGCCCTTGAACATCGCGCCGACCTGCGGAACGGTCACGTGCGACTCGTCGCAGACCAGCAGCGCATCCGGCGGCAGGTAATCGAACAGGCACGGCGGCGGCTCGCCGGGCATCTGCCCGGTCAGGTGACGCGAGTAGTTCTCCACACCGTTGCAGAAGCCCACCTCGGCCAGCATCTCCAGGTCGAACTGCGTGCGCTGCTGGAGCCGCTGCGCCTCGACCAGCTTGTTCTGCGCATACAGCTGCTCCAGCCGCTCGCGCAGCTCGACCTTGATGGTCTCGACCGCCTCGAGCACCGTGCGGCGCGTGCTCACGTAATGCGACTTCGGATACACCGTATAGCGCGGCAGCTTGCGCAACACCTCGCCCGTCAGGGGATCGAATGCCGAAAGCTGCTCGATCTCGCCATCGAACAGCTCGATCCGCAGCGCCTCGGCGTCGCTCTCGGCCGGATGCACGTCGATGACTTCGCCGCGGACGCGATACGTGCCCCGCCGCAGTTCCGTGTCGTTTCGCGAATACTGCATCTCTGTCAGCCGGCGGATCAGCTCGCGCTGGTCGATGCGCTCGCCGCGCACCATGTGCATCACCATGCGATGGTATTCGTTCGGATCACCGAGGCCGTAGATCGCCGATACCGTGCAGACGATGATGCAGTCGCGCCGCTCAAGCAGCGCCTTCGTCGCCGACAGTCGCATCTGCTCGATGTGATCGTTCACCGAGCTGTCCTTCTCGATGAACGTGTCGCTCGACGGCACGTACGCCTCGGGCTGGTAGTAGTCGTAGTAGCTGACGAAGTACTCGACTGCATTGTTCGGGAAGAAGCCCTTGAACTCGCCGTAGAGCTGCGCCGCGAGCGTCTTGTTCGGCGCCATCACCAGCGTGGGCTTCTGCACCTGCTGGATCACGTTCGCGATCGTGTAGGTCTTGCCCGACCCGGTGACACCCAGCAGCGTCTGGTGCGCCAGGCCGTTCTCGAATCCGCTGACCAGGCGCTCGATCGCCGGCGGCTGGTCGCCGGCGGGCGAGTACGGGGAGACGAGGTGGAAACGACCGGCCGCTCCCGAGGCCGGAAGCTCCCGACCGGGCGACGGGGCTGGTGTTGGTGTGGGAGGCGCCATGGGCGGGTCCGGATCATTGCCTGCGTCCAACATAGGGTCGCATGCGGCATTTTCCTACCCGGCGATGGCGGCCGGGCCGATGCCGATTAGCGAGCGCTCAGTCGAGCATTAGCGCCTTCTGGAACGGGGCACTACATGAACTCACAAAAGGGTTTCACGCTGCTCGAACTGCTGGCGGTGCTTGCAGTGAGCGCAGTGCTGCTAACGATCGCGCTTCCCGCCTGGAACGCCGCAATGGCCAAGGGTCGAGCCAGCGCCGCCCGGGCTGCACTGACTTCGACGGTGCTGGACAGCGTCAGATACTCGGCTCTCGCCGGCGTGGAGGTCGTGGCCTGCCCTTCCAGCCCGACCGGAGGATGCGCCGACACGTGGGACTGGACGTCGGGGTGGATCGCGTTCGTCGACACGGACGGCAATCGCACTCGTGAGACAACCGAGAAAGTCGTTCACAGCGAAGCGGCACTTGAAGGTGGAATCAGACTGCGCTCGACATCGGGCCGGCGCCGCATCGTTTTCCAGCCGAACGGCGGCAACGCTGGCTCGAACGTCACGTTCACATTCTGCCATGCCGACCGCGCGATCGAAGCGACTGCTCTGGTCATGTCCAACGCAGGGCGAATCCGGGCGGCGCCCGCGACCGCATTATCCGCGGCCGCTTGCGAGGCCTAGTCTGCTACAGGCAAACCGGCTCCGCGAGCCATTTCGGGGCGACCGAGGGCCTGAGTAACCGCGCACCGATTTTGGCGCTAGACCAGCCACTTCGACGGCGCCGAACCAGCACCCGGCACCGGGCTCCTCAGCGCGAAGCGGGGCCTAAACAAGAAGGCCTGCCGAATGGCAGGCCTTCTGTCAAAACTGGCGCCCGAAGTTGGACTCGAACCAACGACCCCCTGATTAACAGTCAAGTGCTCTAACCGGCTGAGCTATTCGGGCGGCGCCGCATATGATGCGGCCCCGCCTCGAAACCGTCAACCACCCACTGCTTCGTCAGGGCGCGTCCCATGGCTTGGTCCACGCCGTCACCGTGATCGCATTACCCGCGTTGTTCGTTGTACACGCGGCGATCTGGGCAGAGAGCGTGCTCTCCAGGGTGAACCCGATCACCACCTGCGCATTAGCCGGTATCGACGCAAAGCTAACCTCGGTCGACTCCGACCGCTTGGCAGAAGGAGTGCCTGCTGCCGGGAACGACCCGGCGACCCCATTGACGGTCGCGCTACTGACCCTGAGGTTGGCGAATGTCGGCACAGCGACAGTGCCGGTCGCGGGCTGGGCTACGCCATTGAACGTACAGATTGACGAAGACAATGTTGTTGAGACCGTGTACTCACGCCCGTAATTGCTGACAAGCACGGTTCCCGCAACTCCCAGCGGTGACGTCGTGTTACATACATAGGGGTTGGGGTTCGTATCCTTGCGGGGGTTCGTCGTCTTGATCGTCGCGCCGCAGTTACCGGCACTAGGCGCCGGCGCCGAAGGCACGGACCAGCCGACGGCTGGATCATTTGTTGTGTTGTCGTCCGTGATCTGCAACAGAGCCGTGGTGGTGCCGTTCAACTGAACCGTGAAGGGCTTGCCGACAACGGGCGTCGCCGGAGCGCTTACAACGAATTCCTGACGGTCGGAACTGACCACTTCGTCGTCCGGGTCTACGCCGGAGTAAACCGCAATGCCTGCGTTGGATGGGCTGATTTCAATAGCCGCGAATCCTACGGCGCCATTAACGGCACTTGCGACTGCATTCGTCCGGCCGCGCGTCGGCTGCTCGGGAACGAATATCAGACTGCTACCGGACGACACCTCGATCGAGTCACTGGACACTGTCGTGTCAGCTGCTTGCGGCTCCCAGGATCCAAGCTCGGTTACGTTGATTGTCGTGAAAGGCAGGAAGGGAAGCACGCACTCCGTCACCGGTGTCCCCTCCGGACACTTGCTCCGTGCTGCCGCGATCTTGGCTCGTGCCGCCTTTTCCAGATAGTCGACATAGAGGCCCCGCGCGTGCAGGTATCGCTCATCTTTCGGACTCGGCCGTGCGATGGAGATCGACGCTGGCTCGTTCAGCTGTCGCGCCGCCTCGGCAAAAAGGGCATCAGCATTGCCCGGAGCGGTCGCTACCGTGCCGTTATAACCCGACAGGTAATCCTTTACGAATACCTGATAGGCAGACGCCGAGGTCGCGCTGGGCACACCCGTCTTGGCAGGTGTTCCACCCACCGTCTCGGTGGCGAGCAAGCCCGTGTGGCGTGAATACATATCCGCAGCCGTACGCCAGAAGCCGTCGACGCGAATTAGCCGGCAAGCTTCGACGTACTCCGACGTCTGCGTATTGGGAACCACAACCAGCGCACCCTGATTACCGACACTGTAGTGGCTGTGTGCCTGACCAATTCGAGCACGCTCGGGATCGAACTTGGGAACGTCCGTCGCCGCAGTGTCATGGTGATCGCGGCAGCATTCCTGGCACAGGTCGCTCTGCTCGGCATTGGCGACCGGACCCGAGGCAAGCGACTCGCCCGGCGCATCCGCAGGCGTCCGAGGCGCAAAGACGTCGTAGCGCTCGCCGGTCCAGATCGCCGGCCATTGCGCGGTCTGGTAGATCGCAGGCAGATTCGAGCCCCCTGCGCCATACTTGCACGAGCACTTGATCGCCTGCGTCTCGACGCGCCGCTGGATAACGGCCGCGCCCGTAAGCCCCTGATACGTGATTACCTCAAACTTCGTGCCGACGACCGCCTGATTGTTCCTGGCACCGATGATCTCGGGGCGTGGATTGGACGCCGCAGTCGCGTTGTCCCCACCTGTCGCAATGGGAACCACGCCAGCGGTGACCGGGCTGTCGGTGCGCACTAGAGCCTTGCCAGTCGGCGTTCCCGAGCTGGGTGGCGGCGGCAGCAACGCGTCGCGGAGTGCAAGCGCACTCAATTCGGAGGTCATTGCGAGCGTGTGCGACTCCCCCGAAGCGTCAGTCCATGTCGCGGTCAACGTCACGCGCTTGAATTCGGGCTCACCCGCAATTACCGGGACGCGATTCGCCGTGAACGAGGAGGCACCCAGCGCGCTGGAGAAAAGTGTGACCTGCTGAGTCGTCGTGACCGATCCTAACCCAGCCTCGGTGCAGAAACTCGCCGGCACCCAGTCCACGCCCGCACCGAGATCCGTACCGCAGCCGTCCGCCGCAATGGTGGCCGCACTCGCGTACTGATTGGCCCGCAGCTGCTCCATCCGCGTCGTGAGCAGCGCCGCAACCCGCCCGCGCGTCTTTGCCTCACCGGAGGCTCGCGCGAGACTGCCCTGAAGGGCAGCGAGCGCGAGCAGGCCAGTTGCCAGCACAACGACGGCAATCATCACCTCGATCAGGCCGAAGCCCGAAGAAGACCTGCGCGAACGGATACTACGTTTCATCGCCAATCTCCGGCTCAGTACGAGACGCTGTCATTCCACGCCCCGGGGAGCGTGGCGTAGCGATTGTTGTTGGGGTTGTCGCCAAGAGCACCGAGGACCTTCCCGTCGAACACGACGGCGGCTGTGCCGTTGGCCTTGTCTACCTTTCCATGCACCACCAGCGCCCCGTACACAACTGCACCCGCGTTCATGTCGAGTGTCGCGCCGCCGCCGGTGGCTACCTCTGCCGACGTCATCGTGTAGCCCGCCGCCGGCGTCAGCGTTCCGCCGGTCAGGCTACGGATAAAGACCATACCGAACACGCGCCCCTGAATTCGAGCCGTGCCGTCAATAACGACGATCACGGGCTGTGTCGGCGTGCCCAGTTGGGTATTGGATCCGATATCGCAATTCGACTGGCACCAGATCAGCCCGGAGAGCGTGGATGAAGGATACGCAGCCGATGGAACTTGCTCTGGGGCGCGCAGAGGCAGTCCTGCCGCGGTTGGGTTAACGATGGCAGCGGCGTTCGCGTATAGAAATGCTTCATCTGCGCCAATCGTCACCTCAACACCCGTGTTGGGGTTGATGAACTGGGCCATGACCTTCTTTTCTGCAAAGCAGTCCGCATCCATATCTTCCCAGGCGGCAACTCCAAAAATATGGGCGAAAACGTCGGGCGGAAACTCGCAGACCGGGTATGACAACGCATCGCTCCGCACGTTGTAGTTCGTCCCGACCCCCCGGTCGGCAGAAGTACCCTCGACATCAAGAATGTCCATGCCCTCATCAATGGCATTACCGGACTTATCGAATGAGAGTGTCCTGTCGTTTGTGCACTGGCAGGTGTCGCACACGATCGTATTGCCGAGCAGCGTCGGAGGCGCATTGTTTTTCGCGCCATAGCGGAAGAACTCGTCCGCGTAGCAAGTGTTAGGTGTGCCTGTTTTGTCGACGTTCTTTCGCGTCCACACCGAAACCGGAACGCCATTGCCTCCGCCGTTCGGGTTCGTAACTACCTGCAGCCCGCCCGTGACGTTGACCGAGCCCGACGAAATAATCGGTGGTTTGCCGATCGGATTGTCGACAAGCGCGAATCGCCCGACGGTCTGCGTCAGCGTTGTTCGAGCCGATTCACCCGGCATTTGCGCGACGCTCACGAATGTGGCGATTCGGCGGGACGATGCGACGTCCGGTCCCGTGGTGCACCGGATCGGACTGCTGGCGCTTTCTCCAAGCTTGCGGTTGGCGACGTAACAAAGAACGGGAGCCACGCCGTACGCCACTGGAAACCCGACCGCGCCTGCGACTGTGAGCTTGTTTGGCAGTGTGAGCATCGCCCCGTTCATTTCATCGGGAAAATTCGCATCGGCGTGCCCTGAGTTGGCCAAGCGGTACATCGTCGAGCGCCGCGACACCGCTGGGGTCGCCGGATCGGCGTCGTGGTCATACGTTTGCGCTGTCACTGCGCCGCATGGAAACGCGACCTCCGTCGCGCCGCAAGCGACCCACGCGGTATCGTCCTCCATCAACGCCGGCTGTTGACGCATGAGGTACTCGAAACCCTGCGCAAGCCCTGCTTCCGCCACCTCGTTAACGAGTTTGGCTCGGATGTCGTTGCCAGTGCTTCGTGCTTCGAACGCGCCAACCCGCAGGGCAAGAAGTGTGATCACACTGGCGAGAAGTAACAGCAGCACACCCACGAGCAGCGCTGCGCCACGCTGCGTCGCGGCTTTCGGACTTATGGTCATTGTGTACATATCTCGGTTCGTTAGCTTCCAGCCACAGAGCGGACGAAGACCATTTGGGAAAAGGTCCTACGAATCGTCGGATGGCTTGTGAGCGAGCCTTGCATCACAACTTCGATCCGACGACCGGTGCGCGCAAACGTCAGCGTGTTAATCGTGACAAAGGACGAACTCAAGCGCGTACCGCCGTCACAGGTTGCGTCCGCAGCTGTTGGGGCGGCATCCAGGAATACGGCTCCGTCCCGCACGCTTATCGCGTGGAATTCACCCCCCGCGCCGTTTGCGTACGCGTATCGAAGGCAACCTGCGGTTGACGAAATCGTCGCGAAGGGATTCAGCGGTTTACCGGCGTTCGCCGTCGCCGCTGTCAGCGGGTCGACTACTCCGCCGGCGCGCTTGATGTCACCCATTATGACCGCTGCGGTGGCTCGCAATTCCTGCGTGAGCCGAGTCGCTTGGATGGTCTCATTGTTGGAGCGGATGATCGACAGCACGAGGCCTGTGACCGCGCCGATGACAATCAGTCCGATAGCCATCGCAACCATCATTTCGATGAGCGTGAAGCCCGCGTTGCGGCGCATGCCGTTGCTCCTGTGGCTCAGCAAGACACGACTCCCGGGATCTGCGGCTTATTGCTGGGCGTGCACAGGCTCGCTTGGCCAAGCGGGTTTACCGCCACCTGAAGCGCGTATTTCCCGGTAGGCGAGTTGAAGGTCGCCGCGTGATTCGCGAGCGGGACGACCAGCCCCAGACGGCTGTCGAAACTGAAGTTTGCCGCTACCGTCGTTGCTGTCGCAGTCACGCCCGGATGGCCGCTCGCCGCGACCGCCAGCACCTGGCCGTCGCCCATCGCATTGCAGGTGTTGCTCGCACAGTCGCAGTCGGCGGCGGCGCCGATGGGGGCGCCAGCACTCGGCGCGACCGCGGGCGACGCGGCTACGCACCACGCAGAGGTAGTGCCGCCGAAGTCAACACGAACACTACGACCACTTTTAACGGCCTCGGCGCGCGCTAGCGACACCATGCTGATCACTTCGTTTGCTGCTCCGCGCAATCGATACCTGTCGAAAAAATCCCTGAACGAGGGCCCCGCGATGGCGGCGAGAATTGCGAGCACAGAAATCGTGACCATAAGCTCGATCAGAGTGAAACCGGTCGCGCCGGGTCGTAGAGAGGTGTTCACGCGATGCCCCGCTCCTGTAATGCGCGGACTTTAGGTTTACTGCCAGGTCTAGACAACGGATTACGGACGGGCGGCCGCTTTCAGGCGACAAGCGCCGCGAAGCCCGACTAGAACGCCCGGAAGCTGGTGCTACCATCCTTGCCACAGTCGATTCCTGGGACCGACATGAAGAAGCAGCGCGGCTTCACCCTTATTGAGCTCATGATCACAGTAGCCGTCATTGCGATCTTGGCGGCCATCGCCCTTCCGTCATATAACGAGTACGTCAGGAAGGGGAGGCGCTCCGAGGCAGCACGCTTCGTGGGAGAAATGCAGCTCGGCTTGGAGCGTTGGCGCGCGGAGAACCCGTCCTATGCTCCGTGCGCCCCGGCGCCCTGCGGTTCTGGGGTGTATCCCGCCGCGCCCTCAGCGGCTGCTTCGCCGTTTTACCAGCTGGACGTTCCAGCGGCGACGGCGACGGCAACCAACTACGTGATTACGGCGACTCCGCGAACAGGCTCTGCGCAAGCTGGCGATCGGTGCGGCGTCCTCACTCTAACCAAGGCGGCCGGCAAGCCGTCCTGGGCTACGGCGTCCTGCAACTGACTCCATTCGGACGTGCCAACCGGAACTGGATCGACCGCCGCGTTTCCGGGCCGAGCTTTTGCAAGCCTTGTCGCAGGTCGTTACAGCGGTCGCGGTGTGGCCCGCTCACGGGGCTAGGACTGTGACGCGAAGGCTCCGTCGCGTGCGACGTGATAGTCCCTCGCCTGCGTATCCCTTGGACGCGCTATGGCGGCCGACCGCGATCATGTGGATTGCCGTGACTGGCTGCGCCATTGCGGCGGCGTTAGCTCTGGCTCCCGGCATCAACGCGAACCGGTTCATCTACTTCGGGCTCTCGCTACTGGTCATTCAATGGATTGCCGGCCTAACGTTGGGCGGGCTGTACCTAGGCCGTAGAGTTCTCGCGGTGCGTCCGGCGCACCAGGTTGCATACCTTGCGGTGTTTTTGCTGTTCATCTCGACCGGGCTAGTCGGAACGATGGCATGGCTACTGATGCAGGGTATCTGGCCGGTCGCGAACGAAAGACTGCTACCGGTTTTACTTCGCCTTCTCGGCATCGCTGCGGCCGTTAGTGTCCTCGGCATTGCGGCGTTCCGAAACCATTGGACAGCCCGCCAACTCGCCGTGCGCGCGAAGCAAGCCGAACTAGAGTCGCTCCAAGCGCGTATTCGGCCGCACTTCCTATTCAACACGCTCAACACGGGGGCGGCGTTGGTTCACCAGCGGCCGGAAGAAGCGGAGCGCCTGCTGCTCGACCTCGCAGACCTCTTCCGCGCCGCACTCGCCGGCCCGCGCGAGATTTCGCTGGAGGAGGAATTGTCACTCGTGCGCCGGTACCTCGAAATCGAATCGCTGCGCTTCGGCGAGCGGCTGCGCGTGGAATGGCAACTGCCGGCGACGATTCCGAATGTGCAGGTGCCGTCTCTCTCGATCCAGCCGCTGGTCGAGAACGCGATCCGGCACGGTGTTGAGCGCGTGTCTCATGGCGGTCGCGTCGAGATCACGCTGACAACCACGGCGGAGCACGTGGTCGTCCGAATCAGCAACCCGCTGGTGTTGTCGGACCAGAAGCAGCCCGTCAGTCACCAGGTCGGCTTGAACGCCTCGCAGGCCCGCATCGAGGCACTGACCGGCGGACGCGGTAGCGTCCAGACCGGTCGTCAGGGGGAACATTGGGTGGCAACGGTGCGGCTGCCACGCGATCTGGTGTCAAGCGACCGGCGCCGCCGCGTCTAGCGTGCGATCGGTAACGACGCGATAGCAGGGCCGGTAGTCGCCCGCGATCTTCATGCGGTGCTGCTCGACGAACGCGCGCAGCAGCGCATCTAGTGACTCCATCATGTCCGGATCGCCATGGATCAGGAACGGGCCGAACTCCTCGATACGGCGGATGCCGTCTTCCTTGACGTTGCCCGCGACGATGCCCGAGAACGCACGGCGCAGGTCGGCCGCCAGTTCATGCGGCGGGCGCCCGTGATGCAGATCGAGGGCCGCCATCGCCTCGTGGGTCGGAATGAAGGGCTGTTGGAACGCCAGCGGGATCTTCACCGACCAGTTGAAGTAGAACGAATCCTTCTGGACGATCCGGTGCTCGCGCACCTTGCGGATGCCGGCAGTCATGCGGCGCGCCACGGCGGCCGGGTCGCCCACGATGATCTCGTAGCGCGACGTCGCGGCTTCGCCCAGCGTCAGGCGCAGGAACCGGTCGATCTGCTCGAAGTACGGTGCCGATGCGGTCGGACCGGTCAGGATCAGCGGGAACGGCAGATCCTTGTTCTCTTCCTGCAGCAGCAGGCCCAGCAGGTACAGGATTTCCTCGGCGGTGCCGACGCCGCCCGGAAACACGATGATGCCGTGGCTGATGCGGACAAACGCCTCAAGGCGCTTTTCGATGTCCGGCATGATCACGAGATGGTTGACGATCGGGTTCGGCGATTCGGCGGCGATGATGCCCGGCTCGGTGATGCCGATGTAGCGCATGCTGCGCTTGCGCTGCTTCGCATGTGCGATCGTCGCGCCCTTCATCGGGCCCTTCATCGCACCCGGGCCGCAGCCGGTGCAGATGTCCAGCCCACGCAGGCCGAGCTCATAGCCGACCTCCTTCGTGTACATGTACTCGTCGCGGTTGATCGAGTGCCCGCCCCAGCAGACAACGAGATTCGGCTCGCTCGGCTGAAGGATGCGCGCGTTGCGCAGCAGGCCGAAGACGGCGTCGGTAATCGCAGCGCTCGGCTCAAGGTCCGGCAGGCAGGTCTCGTCGACCACCTCGATCGCCGTGTACGCGAGATCGCGGACCACCGCGAACAGCAGCTCGGCGACACCACGGATGATCTCGCCATCAACGAACGCCATTGCCGGCGCTTCGACCAGGTCGATCAGCAGCCCGCGGTCATGTTGCAGCACCTGAATGTCGAAATTGGGATAGAGCTCACGCGCCGCGCGCGGGTCGTCCGATGCGCTGCCGCTGGTCAGCACCGCGAGCGCGCAGCGTCGCAGGAGTTCGTGCATACCGCCGGCTGACGCATCGCGCAGGCGCGCGACCTCAGTGCGCGAGAGCACGTCCAGTCCGCCACGCGGATAGATGCGGGCGTTGACGGTGGGGAGTCGGGATTCAATCGTTGCGGTCATTCTCGTACTGGCTTGTTCGTCTGAGTCTTCCGACTCTAGCGCAGCCGTGTGCACAAAAGAAAACGGCCGAGGCTTTCGCCCCGGCCGTTCAATAGACGCATGATGCCAAGCAATTAGAAGTCGATACGGACGCCGATCTGGGCCGCCCAACGCGACTCGAAGTTGCGGTACGGCAGCGACGGCAGGCTGACCGCGCCCGTCGTCTCGTTCACATAGCGGCTGACGTCGAAGACGTAGCGGCCATCCGCCGTCACGCCTGCATAGTCGGCCACCGACAGCGTGTACGGGAAGCCTGCTTCCTGCACCTGGCCCCACTCGCGGTTGAGCAGGTTGCCGAAGTTCTCGATGTCGAGGAACACCTGCGCCCTCGCCTCCCCAAACCCGAGCGGAATATCCTGGGTAAAGCGCACGTCCACGACATTGCGCCACGAGCTCGTACCCTGGTTACGCGAGGTCGCGGTCCCGCGGCGCGACACCAGATCCGGGTTGCTGGCGAGGTAGTTGAAGAACGCCTCCCGGTCAGCCCCGGTCGAGTTGGCCGTGAACGCAACGTTGCCCGGGCTGGCCGGAACATAGAACACGTCGTTACCGAAGCTGCCGTCGCCGTTCGCGTCGTTACCGAACACGTAGCTGAACGGACGACCGTAGCGACCCTCGTAGAACATCGACGCGCGGAATGGAGCTTTCTCACTGAAGAGGTTCCAGCGCTTGCTCAGCGCGAGCGTTATGCGGTCCGCGATCTCATAGTTCGAGCGGTTGGCCTCGTCTTCGTTCTGGTTGAACACCGGACGGTTCTGCCAATTCGAGAGTGCTACCGACGACGTGCCCGGGCTAACCTCTTCGGAATGGCCCTGCGTATAGGCGAGCTTGGCGTACCAGCCATTGCTCCACGGCTTTTCAAGCGAGACGGTGAAGTTCTGCGCGCTGCCCTTGCTCGTGTTCGTCAACACGATCGCATTCGTGTAACGGCACGGGTTGCTGGCCGGATTGAACGGGACCGCCGGATTCACGAGGAGGCAATTCGCGCGGATGCGACCGTTCGTGTTTGCCGTGGTGGACCAGTAATGGATACGACCGTCCGGCAGGACACCGACCGGGTTGCCGACCGCATAGTTCACATAGTGGACGCCGCGGTCTGTCTGCGAGAGCAGCAGCTCAGCGCCTGCAACGAGGTTCCACCACGGCAGCTCCTGCTCGATCGCGAGGTTGCCCTTCCAGATCGTCGGCTGTTGGAAGTCACCATCCATTGCGTTGACGAGCTGCGAGGGAACTGCCGCAGCCGGCACGAGTGGCGCACCTGGCGCGAGGGCGCCCGGGGCCAGAAGCAGGCCGTTGTTCGCACGGATGTCATACGAATTCACGAGCACGCCCGGGTTCGAGAAGCTGTTCGACAGCCAGACACCCGGGGCGGAACCGAGGAACAGACCAACGCCACCGCGGACCTGGGTGCGCAGCTCGTCGCCGGAGGTGAAGTTGAAGCCGACGCGCGGCTGGATCGTCCATTCACCGTCCGGCGTGACACGGTTGTCGAAGCCATAGTCGGCGCGGAAGCGGGCGTTTTCAGCTGGGACGCCGCCCACCGAAGTCTCGTCGGCGCGCAGGCCGAACATCAGCGTCAGCTGATCGGTGACGGTCCAGGTGTCCTGCACGAACAGACCGACGTTGCCCACGTCGAACTGCGCAGCGGCATCGAGGTTGTTGCCCGAACGAGCGCGCTGAAAGAGGTAACGCGTATACCGGCCGTCAGTGAAGTTGGTCAGGCCCGACGTCTGCGTCGCGCCCGTTCCGATATTGCGGAACTCGTAGCTGCCGGCCGTGTCCTGAAGGAACAGGTTGAACACGTCCGATGTCTCGTGGTCGAGCCCGAACTTGAGCTCGTGGTCACCTGCATAGAACGTACCGGCGACGAAAGCGGTCCAGGTGTCCACCTCGAGCTGGTTCGACTGGCGCGAACGCTCTTCACCGAACAGGATCGTCGCGTCGCTGCCGGTCGCCGACAGGCCGCGCGCGGTGATGGAGACCTGCGGGATGTCGGAGAATGACTGCGGGAGCGAGCGGTATTCGGAGTACGAGACGTTCGCCTCGGTCGAGAAGTTCTCGCTCCAGTCGCTGTACAGCATTGCCGCCCAGTTCTCGAAGCTGATGTTGTCCGTGAACCAATTGCTGCTCGCCTGCAACGTAGTGAGGCTGTTGTTCAGGCGTAGCACGGAGCCTTCGGTTTTGTTGTAGCGGAAGGCGGCGCGATGGGTGTCGGTGATGTTCCAGTCGATCTTCGCGATCCACTTTTCATCTTGGTTCGTGAAAATGCTCACCGGATCGAACGAACCGATGTCGGTAGCGCCGAAGTTGCGCGCCGTCGCCGCGACCTGATCGATCTGAGCTTGCGTGATGCGCAGCTCGTTTGCTGCACCGGAACCGAGGATGCCGGTGTCGGACGCTGGGGCTTCGCGCTCGAACTTCTCGTAACCCGCGAAGAAGAACAGGCGGTCGCGGATCAACGGGCCGCCGAGATAGGCGCCCCACGTGGTCTCCTGCGAGAACGGCGCAACGCGCTTGCCGTCGCCGACCCACTCGCCAATCATGTCGTCGTCGCGGTAGATCCCATAGACCGAGCCGTGGAACTCATTCGTGCCCGACTTGGTCACCGCGTTGATGTTTGCGCCGACGAAGTCACCCTGGGTGACGTCGTAGTTCGAGACGCCGATATTGAACTCCTGGATCCAGTCGATGACGATCGGCTGGTTCAGCGCCGGGACACCGGAGTCGTTGAGACCGAAGTTGTCATTCGTCGGCACGCCGTCGATGCGGATGTTGTTGTAACGGCTGTTCTGGCCGGCCGCGGCGATGCCGCCGCGCTCCTTGTCGACCTGCACGATGCGCGGGTCGAGGCGGACGTAGTCCTCGAGCGAGCGGCGCACCGAGGGCAGCACCTCGATCTCCTCGCGCGTCACGATCGTCTGCGCGCCGGCCGAGCTCGGCGAGAACGCCGTCGACGAAGCCGCGGCCGTCACCACGACGGCGCCGAGATCGGTGGCATTGGTGGCCGCAGCCGGGGCGCCGAGCTGCGCGTCGACGCTGTTCGTGGTGTCGAGCGCGAGGTAGACGTTCTCCTCGGTGTCAGCTCCGACGCCTTCCTTGGTCACCGTGACGGTGTATGGGCCGCCGACGCGGAGGCCACGCGCCGTGTATCGGCCGTTTGCATCGGTCGTGACACGGCTGGTCGTGCCCGACTCGGTGTGCAGGATGGTCACCTGCGCGCCCGCGACCGGCTGGCCGCTGGCGTCGACCACCTGACCGGCAATCGACGAGGACGTGCTCTGCGCGAATGCGGGTGCACTGGCAAGGGCGACAAGCAGGCCGAGCGTGAGCCGGGACATGCGGACGCGGTTGGAATGGGTCATCACAAAGGCCTCAGGAGCAGAAGGTCGGAACGGGCGGGCGCGGTCCATCGCCGTGCAAAGCAATGCCGCCGGGCGGGCCGGCGGCAGGGTTAACAGGTCGTTAACATACTAGGTCGAATGTATGACAGACCGGTTACGGCGTCACATGTTTGTGAGGATAACGTGAATGCAGTGGCCGGTGTCCGGCGGGCGCTTGTTCAAGCAGCTCCGGGCCGTAGATAGGCGGTCAGTCCGTCGAGAAACATCTGGACCGAAATCGCCACCAGCAGCATTCCCATCAGGCGCTCGACGGCGGTCAGTACGCGGGTGCCGAGCCAGCGGTAGAGCACGGGCGCGAAGAAGAGGATGGTCGCGGTCCCCGCCCACGCGAGCAGCAGCGCGAAACTCCAGTCCATGAGGCGGCCCGGGTCCTTGCTGCCCATCAGCATGACCGCAGCCATGCCCGAGGGGCCCGCCACCAGCGGGATCGCCATCGGCACGATGAACGGCTCGCCCTCGGGCAGTTCTCCCATCAGGCCTTCCGGGCGCGGGAAGATCATGCGGATACCGATCAGGAACAGCACGATGCCGCCGGCGATCGACACCGATTCCTGACGCAGGTGCATGAGCTCGAGCGCGTACTTGCCGCCCCACAGGAACAGCATCAGAACGCCGAGCGCGATCAGCAATTCGCGCACGATGATGAGCCGTTGCCGCTCGGGTGACAGGCCGCGCAGCAGGCTCAGGAAGATGGGGACATTGCCGAGCGGATCGAGGATCAGGAACAGCAGCAGCGCCGCTGAGGCGATCGTCATCGAACCGCTCGCTCGCTACCCCGCCCTGGCGCGGGAGCGTGCTCAGGCATGGGACGGCTTCCAGACCGTGCCGCGTTCCGCAGCGCCCGCCGGCGAGAGCAGGCGCACGCAGGCATCGGCGTAGACCGCCGGATCGCGGGCCGCACGGTCGTTCTCGTCCACGAATACGCGCGAACGCAGCGGCGTACGCATCGGTCCCGGCTCTAGGCCGGCCACGCGGACGCTCGAGTTCCCAAGCTCCGCGTGCAACATGCCGACCATCGCGGCGAGTGCGTGCTGGGCGACCCCGTAGCCGCCCCAGTAGGCGCTGCCGGTACGTTGCAGTGAGTCGACGACGAACACGAGGGCGGCGTCATCGGCTTTAGCGAGCAGCGGTAGGCACGCCTGGCTCAGCCACCAGCGTGCAGTGAGATTGACGTGGACCGCGCGGGCGAACGCCGCCGGGTCGGTGTGCAGCAGCGGAGTGAGGCCACGGAACTCGGCCGCGCAGTGCAACACGCCATCGAGGCGGCCGAGCTCACTCTGGATCCGCGAGGCGAGTTCGGCATAGTCGTCCGCCGATGCACCCTCCAAATCCAGCGGATAGAGCAGTGCTTCGCCGCCATTGGCGATGATCGCGTCGTACACGCGGTTGAGCTTCGGCACCTTCCGACCGAGAAGCACGATCGTCGCGCCTGCGCGCGCGCAGGCCAGCGCAGCGGCCGAACCCAGCCCGCCGTGCGCGCCGACCACGAGCACAACGCGACCTTCGAGCACGCCACCCGTGCGCTGTTCGACAGTCGAGCTCACTGCTGACGTTGGATTTCGCTGATCATGCGGGCCAGTTCACCGGACTCGAACAGCTCCATGGTGATATCGCAACCACCGATCAGCTCGCCCTGCAGGAACAACTGCGGGAACGTCGGCCAGTTCGAATAGCGCGGCAGGTTGGCGCGAACCTCCGGATCCTCGAGCACGTTGACGGTGTGCAGCGAGCTTGCACCTGCCGCCTTGAGCGCCTGCACGGTGCGGCTCGAGAAACCGCACATCGGGAACTGCGCCGTGCCTTTCATGAAAAGCACGATTGGATGGCCTTCGATCTCCGCCTGGATGCGTTCGATCACGGACATGGAAACACTCCTGCAATGGACCGTCGCACGACGATGAGGCCGTGCATGCGGGGGTGGGGATAGAATCGACATTGTAAGCCCCGCGCCGCACCTTCGTGCGCCGCCCTCCCCCGCCCGCCACTCTAAAAGGAGCTAGCCCATGGCCTTCGAACTGCCGCCCCTGCCCTACGATCGCGCCGCGCTCGAACCGCATATTTCCGGCGAGACGATCGACTACCACTACGGCAAGCATCACAAGGCCTACGTCGACAACCTCAATAAGCTGGTCGAGGATTCGGACTACGCCGGCAAGTCGCTCGAGGAGATCATCCGGAGCTCGCAGGGCCCGGTGTTCAACAATTCCGCTCAGGTCTGGAACCACACGTTCTTCTGGAACTGCATGGCGCCGAACGGCGGTGGCGAACCGACCGGCAAGCTGGCCGACGCGATCAACCAGGCGTTCGGCAGCTTCGCGGCGTTCAAGGAACAGTTCACCGACACCGCGATCAAGACGTTCGGCTCGGGCTGGGCGTGGCTGGTTCAGCGCACCGACGGCTCGCTTGCGATCGTGAGCACCTCGAATGCGAACACGCCGCTGACGAGCGACGACAAGCCGCTGCTGACCTGCGACGTGTGGGAACACGCGTACTACATCGACTACCGCAACGCGCGACCGAAGTTCGTCGAGGCGTTCTGGAACGTGGTGAACTGGGACTTCGTGTCTTCGAACATGAAGTAAGCGTCACCAGTGACACGTTGAATCGAACGGCCGGGGCAACCCGGCCGTTGTCGTTGAAGCGCTGCGTTGCCGCGGGCAGCTACGCAGGCACTCATGCCAAGACGGTGAAATGCCAGGAGTGGACCGAGCGACTGGACGCGCCTGCGATGGGCCCCGGCACAACGATGGCTCGAAAGCGCAGGCGGCGGGTGACTAGCGAGCGCCTTCCTGCAGGCGCGCGATGACAGGGGTCACCTGCTCCATGCGGCCCAGACCCTGACCGACGCGCCCGAGCACCGCAACGAGCTCAGCGGTGTTGTCCGCACGCAGCGTCGCATGTCCAACCTTGCGCCCGGCGCGCGGCTGCTTGCCGTAGTCGTGCCAGTGCCCGCCTGGCTCAGCGAGCACGGGCTCTGCCGCGGGCATCTCACCGATCCAGTTGAGCATGCAGGCCTGTCCGACCATCCGCGTGTCACCGAGCGGCAAGCCCAGTACCGCACGCAGGTGGCTCTGGAACTGGCTGGTCTCACTGCCTTCGATCGTCCAGTGGCCCGAGTTGTGCACGCGCGGAGCCACTTCGTTCGCAAGCAGCACTCCGTCACGACAGAACAGCTCGAGCGCGAATACGCCGACGTAGTCCAGCGACTTTGCGATGCGGCGCGCATGATCGAACGCCTGGTCGGCAAGCGCGGCGTCGACAGGCGCCGGCGCGAGACTCGCCGACAACACACCGTCGACATGCCAGTTCTCGGTCAGCGGCCAGCAGCGGAACTCGCCGTTGCGACCGCGCACAGCCACCACCGAAAGCTCGCGCTCGAATGCGACGAAACCTTCAAGAATCAGCCCGACCGTTGAAGCCTGAGCGCCCAGCGCCTGCCAAGCACCCTCGACATCAGCGGGTGACCGCAGCCGAAACTGCCCCTTGCCGTCGTATCCCAACCGCCGCGTCTTGAGGATGCACGGTGTACCGATCTGCTCGACCGCCGCCTGCAGCTGCTCGCGTGAGTCGATGGCCTGGAAGTCGGGCACCGGGATGCCGAGTTCGCGAAACATCGTCTTTTCGGCGAGACGATCCTGCGCGATCGCCAGTGCTCGCGGGTTCGGAAAGACCGGGATGCGTTCGGCGAGCCACTGCGCCGACTCGGCCGGTACGTTTTCGAAGTCGAACGTTGCGACGTCCACCCTCGATGCGAACTCTGCGAGCGCGGACTCGTCGCGGTAGTCACCAACGACCATGGGCGCGAACTGGCCAGCGCAGGCATCGGCGGCCGTGTCCATCACAAGAAAGCGAAGCCCGAGCGGTGCACCCGACAATGCAAGCATGCGGGCAAGCTGGCCGCCGCCGAGGATTCCAACAGTCGTCATTGGCGCGGATCGTCGTTGTTGCAGACCTCGTCGGTCTGTCGCTGGCGGAATGCGTCGAGCGCCGCGCCGATCTGCGGGTGCTGCGGCGCAAGCATTGCCGCCGCAAACAGCGCGGCGTTGGCGGCGCCCGCGTTCCCGATGGCGAACGTCGCGACCGGAATACCGGCCGGCATCTGCACGATCGACAGCAGCGAATCCAGTCCGTTGAGCGCCCGGCTCTGCACCGGCACCCCGAGCACAGGCACCGCGGTCTTCGCAGCCAGCATGCCGGGCAGATGGGCCGCGCCACCGGCGCCGGCGATGATCGCGCGCAAACCACGCTCAGCGGCTGTCGACGCATAGTCGAACAGCACGTCCGGCGTGCGATGCGCGGAAACGACGCGGACTTCGTGCGGCACGCCGAGCGACTCGAGCTTTGCAGCGGCGTGCTGCATCGTCTCCCAGTCCGAACGCGAGCCCATCACGATGCCCACCAGCGGTGCCGGCGACGCCGACTGCGGAACTGACATGGTCCTGCCCCGAGGCAAAGCCGTATTCTACCGTCTCACTTCCGCGATGCCTCGCCCATGGACCGCAAGCTGCTCGACCTGCTGGTATGCCCCGCCACCCGCCAGCCGCTGCTGTTGCTCGAAGAGCGCGGCCTGCAGGCGCTCAATGGCGCAATCGCCGCCGGCGGCATCGTGCGTGATGACGCGACGGCACAGGCCGAGCCGCTGCGCGAAGCGCTGGTCACGCGCGATCGCAAGCGCGTGTACCGCATCGACGACGGCATCCCCGTGCTGCTCGTCGAAGAGGCGATCTCGACCGCCCAGGTGCAGGGTTTTCCGGGCGCATGAGCGCGCACTCCGATCAGATGGCACCTGTTCCGCCTCCAGTCGAAGTGGTCGAGGCCGATGTCAGCCGCGCGCTCGCCGAGGATGTCGGAGCCGGCGACGCCACCGCAGCGCTGCTGCCCGATGTCGAAGACAGCGCCTACCTGCTCTGCAAGCAGGCGGCTGTCGTGTGCGGACGGCCGTGGTTCGACGCCTGCCACCTGCGGCTGGATCCTGGTGTGCAAATCGAATGGCGGGTCCGGGAGGGCGACCGCGTCGATGCTGGCACCGTGCTCGCGACATTGCACGGTCGCGCCCGCGCGCTGGTCACGGCCGAGCGGGCGTCGCTCAACTTCATGCAGACGTTGTCGGCGACGGCCACGGCCACCGCCGCGTTCGTCGAGGCAGTCCGCGGGACGCGGGCGCGCATTCTCGACACGCGCAAGACCATTCCGGGTCTGCGCTTGGCGCAGAAGTACGCAGTCCGCATCGGTGGCGGCAGCAATCACCGCATGGGCCTGTTCGACGCGGTGATGCTCAAGGAAAACCACGTGCGCGCCGCCGGCTCGGTCACGGCTGCGATTCAACGTGCTCGCGAGCTTCAGCCGCAACTGCCGTTGATCGTCGAGGTCGAAACGCTCGCCGAACTCAGCGAGGCCGTCGCCCAGGGATGCGACCGGATTTTGATCGACGATTTTGACGCGGACATGCGCCGCGAGGCCGTGCGCATCGCGGCCGGGCGAATCCCGCTGGAGGTGTCCGGCGGCGTTGACCTCGGCAGCGTGCGGTCGATCGCAGACGACGGCGTGGACTGTATTTCGATCGGAGGCCTGACGAAGCACGTCCAGGCCATCGATCTTTCACTCAAACTCGGCCCGCCGCCCGCGTAAGGCGCAGACGCCGGCCCGCCGCTCAGGCAATTGCGCGAGCAACCACCGCAAGCACGGCAGCAGCGCCTGCGAGGGCCAGCACCGTCGCCGTTCGGCGGCGCGTCCACCGCTTGGCGGGAGGAGCCACGTCGTTCGCATCCGACAGCAGCGGGTCGCTGGCCGACACTGCCGCCAGGCGGAACCGCAGCGTGTCGAACATGATTTCGTCACCCACGCGAGCCTCGCCGGAAAGCACGCGCTTGCCGTTGATGAAGCTGCCGTTGGTCGAGCCGAGGTCCTCGAGCTGAACGCCCTCGCCTGTCGGCAGCAGCCGCGCGTGCATGCGCGAGATCCCGGACTCGTCGAGTCGTATTGAGCAGTCCGGCGCACGCCCGACAACGGTTGTACCCGTCAGCGGATGGCTGCGGCCGAAACCGGAGCCCGACACCGTGCGCAACACGTAACGCGGCAGTGCGACGCGCACGGCGGTGACACCGGCACCGTCGTTCGATGCCGAGGTACCTGCGCCACCGATGCGTTGGCTGACCGCGCTGACCGCATCGACCGAGGCCAGCCGCGCCTGCACGTTCTCGAACGCGACCGTATCGCCACGTCGCAGTGCGATCAGTCCTGCGACCGGACGGTCGTTCACAGTCACGGAGGCGCCGGCTGGAACGTCGAGCGTTACGCCTGTCGCCGTGACGTGCAGCTGGCAATGCTGGGGCTTCACGCCGGGGCGGTTGATGACAATGTTTGCGCTCGGATCGGAGCCGATCCGGTTGACCCCCTCGCCGAGCAGCACCTGCGGATGCTCACCACCGGGAAACACGAGTTTCATGCAGTACTTGCCTCCAACGGCGTGGGATCAGACCGCCGCTTGCGACAGGCGGTTTGAGTCGCCACATTACCGGACATGCCAACCCTCGTGCTACTGATGATTCTGGGCGCTCTTGCCTTCGGCTACTGGAGCGCGGGACGTGCCGCGGCCGAGCGCGCCGAGGCACTCGGACGCAATGCCTGCCACGCGGCCGGCGTGCAATGGCTAGATCAGAGCGTGCACGAAATCCGGGTTCGGGTATGCCGCCGGGAGAACGGTTGGCTTGGGCTCGAACGGACTTTCCGCTTCGATTACTCGCTCAACGGGGACGACCGCCATTCCGGGCGGCTCGTACTGCGTGATGGCCGGCTGGTGTCGTTCACCGGCCCGGTTACGCCGCGGATCGTGCAGCTTTCCGGGTAGGCGTCCACGGCCTGGGGCGCCTCGTTGTCCGGGCGGAAATGGGCCCGAGCGTACGCCAAGGCGGGCTGCTTCAGACTGCTGAGGTGACTGCCCGCCGCGGTGACCGCGGACCAAAGGGAAGTGGCCCGACCGCCGCACCTTACACGAGCGGCTGGTCCTGATCCTCGATGAGCAGGCCGAAGCGCAACATTACGTAGCTTCGAGCAGAGGGACGGCGCCCGTGCCACCGCTTGGGCGGCAGTACGCCACCAAGGTGCCTATTTCACGACGCGCAGGTGACCGGAACGGCGCGGCGAGGGCCGACTGGGGCCGCCGTCGTCATCGTCGTCCGACGTATCGTCAGGGCTGGACGGCACGGCGCTGAGCAGGACCCCCGCCTCTTCTTCGCCCTCGGTTTCGTCCTCAGGCTCGGAGCCGAGCATTCCGTCGTCCGGCAAGGCCATGCCCTGCCCGGTCTCGCGCGCATAGATAGCGAGCACTGCCGACACGGGCACCGAGACCGGAAAGCTGACGCCGCCAAAGCGCGCACTGAAGCTGATGGCGTCGTTACTCATCTGCAGCTGCGAAACCGCGCGCTCGGCGACGTTGAGCACCACCTTGCCGTCATTGACGGACTGGCTCGGCACTTGAACCCCGGGCCGCGTCGCGTCGACAAGCAGATGCGGCGTCATGCCGTTATCGGCAATCCATTCGTACAACGCGCGCAGCAGATACGGGCGGTGGCTGGTCATCGACATCGGATCCCTCATGGGTCCAGTGTAACTCCGACCGGCTGGGGTCGCCCCGTCGCCGCTCCTGCGGCCGAGCCCGGCGCGACCGGTCAGGCCGGCAGTTCGCGGAGCTTGCGCTCCTGCTCGGTCAGGCTGCGCGCGAACCCGGGGTTACGGAAAATGCGGTTGCCGTAATCCTCGATCGCCTTGCCATCCTTGGGCAGCGCGACACCCAGCGCCGGCAGGCGCCAGATGATCGGCGCCATCGCACAGTCGGCAAGGCTCATCTCGGTGTTGAGAAAGAACTTGTAGGCCTTGAACAGCGGTACCGAAGCCGTCAGCAATTCCTTGAGGCGCTTGCGACCGGCCTCGGCCTGGGCCTTGTTGCCGAGCTGGATCGCCTGCACCTGCGGCACCCAGTCATGCTCGAGCCGCAGCGTCGCCAGGCGCAGACGTGCGCGCGAAAGCGGGTCGACTGGCATCAGCGGCGGATGAGGATAACGCTCGTCGAGGTATTCGCTGACCACGCTCGCCGCATACAGCACGAGGTCGCGCTCGACCAGAGTCGGCACGGAGTGGTACGGGTTGAGGTCGATCAGGTCTTCCGGCGGGTTCTGCGGATCGACCGGCGCCAAGTCGTAGCTCACGCCCTTCGCGGCCAGCACCAGGCGGACCCGATGGCACAGCACGCAATCGGTGGACGAAAACAGAGTCAGGGCATTACGCATACGTAGGCTCGTGGCCATGTCGACCTCGCTGGCAGGACCGGAATCCGCCGGTCACCGACGCCGCCCGCACGCTGCGGTCGGTCGTCACGGCCCGAGCTGCGCCCATCGCAAGCGCCGCACGGCGGAAACGCCGCGCGGACAGCCACACAGGCCGCCGTGCTGGCGGCCCGCACGATACGGCCCGTCAGTGCACGTCGCGCCAGTATTCCTTCTTCAGGAGCCAGGCGAGGAACGTGAACATCGCCAGGAACAGCACGACCCAGACGCCGATGCTCTGGCGCTTGAGCGCGGCGGGCTCGCCGGCGTACTCGAGAAATGCAGTGATGTCGCGAACGACCTGGTTGAATTCGGCGTCGGTCATCGTACCGGCCTGCATCACCTTCAGATCGACGATCTGGCTCTCGCCCGTGGCCGGATCGGCCGCGCCGTGTACCGCGCGCACCAGGCCCTGCTGCTGCCAGAGCGGGTTCGGCATCGAAACGTTCGGATAGAGCTTGTTGTTCCAGCCCAGCGGACGCGACTCGTCGAGGTAGAACGACTTGAGGTAGGTGTAGACCCAGTCGCTGCCGCGCACGCGTGAGATCAGGCTCAGGTCCGGCGGTGCCTTACCGAACCAGGCCTCACCGTTCTCGCGCGACATGCCGACCAGGATCTGCTCGCCGAACTTCGCACCCGTGAAGTTGAGGTTCTCCATCACCTCTTCCTCGGTCAGTCCGAGGTCCTCGGCCATGCGCGAGTAACGCAGGTACTTCAGCGAATGGCAGCCCGAGCAGTAGTTCATGTACAGCTGGGCACCGCGCTGCAGCGAAGCGCGATCGCTGAGCGCCACACCTGCCTGCTCGAGTTCGGCACCGCCGGATGCGGCGAAGGCGGAGGCCGAGACCAGCAGGCCGGCAGCGACGGTGGCGAGCTTGTGCAGTGCGCGCATCGGGAAGGCTTTCTCAGTCATGCGTCGTCACCCGTGCCGGCACCGGCTTGGTCCGGTCGATCCGGGTCCAGAGCGGCATGGTGAGGAAGAAGGCGAAGTACAGGAACGTCAGCACGCGACCGATGATCGTTTCCACCGGGTCGGTGCCGGGGCCGGCGCCGATCTTGCCGAGCCACACGAAGCACACCACGAGGACGGCCAGCATGAACTTCGTGATCGGACCACGGTAGCGGTGCGAGCGCACCTTCGAGCGATCCAGCCACGGCACCGCGAAGAGAATCGCGATTGCCGCGAACATCACGATGACGCCGCCGAGCTTGTCGGGCACGACCCGGAGCATCGCGTAGTACGGCGTGTAGTACCAGACCGGCTTGATGTGCTCGGGCGTCACGAGGCGGTTGGCCTCGGTGAAGTTGTCGTGCTCGAGGAACCAACCACCGAACGCAGGGGTGAAGAAGATGATGAACGCGGCGATCATCAGGAAGAAGCTGACGCCGAACAGGTCCTTCACTGAGTAGTACGGATGGAACGGAATGCCGTCCGCCGGTCCATCGTGCGACCAGCGATTGCCCTTCGGGCCGTACTTGATGTCGACGCCATCCGGATTGTTCGAGCC
Organism: Lysobacter korlensis; assembly: GCF_042434515.1. Taxonomy (NCBI): domain Bacteria; kingdom Pseudomonadati; phylum Pseudomonadota; class Gammaproteobacteria; order Lysobacterales; family Lysobacteraceae; genus Lysobacter; species Lysobacter korlensis. The sequence continues at coordinate 101,761 of NZ_JBHLTG010000003.1, read as the reverse complement.
CACCTCGTGCAATGCGCCCAGGTGCAGCACGACGAGCAGCAACAGCACCAGCGGCAGAGCGATTACGTGCAGGGCGAAGAAGCGGCCCAGCGTGGCGTCACCCGGCAGGTAGTCGCCCATGATCCATTCGGTCAGGCCGTTGCCGATCACGGGGATCGCGCCGAACAGCGAGATGATCACCTTCGCGCCCCAGAACGACATCTGGCCCCAGGGCAGCACGTAGCCCATGAACGCCTCGGCCATCAGCACGAGGTAGATGAGCATGCCGAGGATCCAGACCAGCTCGCGCGGCTTCTGATACGAGCCGTACATCAGGCCGCGGAACATGTGCAGGTAGACGACGATGAAGAACAGCGAGGCGCCGGTGCTGTGCATGTACCGGATCAGCCAGCCCCACTCGACGTCGCGCATGATGTACTCGACCGAAGCAAACGCTTCCGCGGCGCTCGGCTTGAAGTGCATCGTCAGGAAGATGCCGGTCACGATCTGGTTGACCAGCACCAGCAGCGCCAGCGAACCGAAGTAGTACCAGACGTTGAAGTTCTTCGGAGCGAAGTACTCGCTCATGTGCTTGCGGTACGCCGGGCCGAAGCCCGGTGCACGGTGGTCAAACCAGGCGCGCCCGGCCGCGACCAGCGCGCTTACCGGGTCATTCGGCGCCGAGCGCTTGTCGGCAAACGTGCCGGAAGTGGTGTGCTTGTTCTCGGCCATGACTCAGGCGGCTCCCTGGGCGCTGTCGGGGTCGACACCGATCACGATCGTGTTGTCGTTCTCGTAGTGGTGCGGCGGCACGACCAGGTTGGTCGGCGCCGGCACGCCCTCGTATACCCGGCCTGCCATGTCGAACTTCGACTTGTGGCAAGGGCAGAAATAACCGCCCTTCCAGTTCGAATCGAACGGCTCCGGGCGGATCTCGGCCTTCATTTCAGGTGAGCAGCCCAAGTGGGTGCACAGACCGACCAGCACGGAGATTTCCGGCTTCAGCGATCGCCCCGCATTGGCGGCGTACTCGGGCTGCTGCTCGGGGTTTTCCGATTTCGGATCGCGCAACTGGTTGTCCAGCGTCGGCAGGGCCTTCAGCACCTCGGGCGAACGCCGCACGATCCAGATCGGCTGGCCGCGCCATTCGAAGATCAGGCGCTGCCCCACGTCCAGGGCACTGATGTCGGCAATCACCGGCGCGCCCGCGAGTTTCGCGCGTGCGCTGGGATTCCACGACTTGATAAACGGCACCGCCACGAAACCGGCGCCGACTGCTCCAACCACCGCGGTCGTCGCGGTGAGGAATCGACGGCGACCGGTATTCACGGGCTGGTTGCTAGGATCATTGACCCCTGGGTTGGCCATCCGGCACTCCGCAAAGCTGTAGCGACATTCACCGCGCCGCTGCCCGGGGGCGACGACGCGGCTCAAAGACGGCGAAGTGTAGCGGAACGGTTAACGGCGCGACAATCCGCTCGCGCCTCGAATCGCGGGTGCGTCAGCGGACGACCGGCGCTCCACGATAGCGCTCGGCCAGCTGGGCCACCCGGACCACGTAGCGCTGGGTCTCGCTGTAGGGCGGAACGCCCTTGTACTTGTCGACCGCGCCTTCGCCGGCGTTGTAGCCCGCGGCGGCCAGGGTGAGGTCGCCGTTGAAGCGCTTGAGCAGCCACGCGAGGTACTGAACCCCGCCGCGAATGTTCTGCGCGGCGTCGAAGGCGTTGCTGACACCGAACCGGCGCGCGGTGGCCGGCATCAGCTGCATCAGGCCTTGAGCGCCGACGCGCGACAAAGCGTTCGGGTTATAGGCCGACTCGGCATGGATGATCGCGCGCACGATCGCTTCGTCGACGCCGTACTGGGCCGCCGCGGCGGCGATCTCGTCGCGGTAGGCGTCGGTATTGAGGCGGATCTTGCCGAAGTTGACTCCGGGCTTCGCACCGCAGGCAAAGCACGTCTCCATGAAGCTGTACCGGATAGTCCGGACCGCACTTGCGTTCGCGAGCCCCTTCGGCGGTTTGCTGGTGTAGTGCCGCACGCCGTCGTGCACGTACGAATACACCTGCCCCTGCACGAGCCGGGACTTGCCCGAGCCCGTTGACGCAGACGATGGCTGGGCCGGGGCCGGGGATGAAGATGCGGGTGCCGGAACCGACCCCGACGCAGGCGAACCGGCGACCAAGTGGGTCGACGTGACGCCGCCGACAGCTGGCGATTCGGGGACGGGAGCGACGAACGGCGCCGGCCGCGACCGCGCTCCCTCGTAGCGGCCCACCGCACTGCAGGCCGCACCCGGCACGCGTTTGCTGACGTAGCTCCGGCTGCCGTCTGCCGCTTCACAGCGATAGACCGTGCCGGCCACGGCGGGTGCGCTGCCGAGCAGGCACACAAACGCAAGCGTGATTAAACTCCCCTTCATGGGGGGCGAGTGTCCTCATTTGGTCCGTCATTGCCAAGACATGCGTCGCAAAAACGCGAAGCGGGACCGTGGCGGTACGACGCCCGGTTACCATATCGCCCCCTTTCCGGCGCGGACTAATCGCCGCCCCTCCGGATACGAACGTGACCAGCCAGCCTTCGACCCTGCCCGAATCGCCTTCCGCCCCGACTGAAAACAGGGGACCCCGCAAGCTGTTCATCGAAACCCACGGGTGCCAGATGAACGAGTACGACTCGGCCAAGATGGCCGACGTGCTTGCCGCAAGCGAAGGCATGGAGCTGACGACGAACGTCGAGGAAGCCGACGTCATCCTCGTCAACACCTGCTCGATCCGTGAAAAGGCGCAGGAGAAGGTCTTCAGCCAGCTCGGCCGCTGGAAGCAGCACAAGCGGGGCGGGCGACCCGTGTTGATCGGTGTAGGCGGCTGCGTGGCAAGCCAGGAAGGCGACGCCATCGTCAAGCGCGCGCCGTACGTCGACCTGGTGTTCGGCCCGCAGACGCTTCACCGCCTGCCTGAGCTGATCCAGGCGCGACGCGAAACCGGTGTGCCGCAGGTCGACATCAGCTTTCCCGAGATCGAGAAGTTCGACCGCCTGCCCGAGCCGCGCGCCGAAGGCCCGAGCGCGTTCGTCTCGATCATGGAAGGTTGCAGCAAGTACTGCTCGTTCTGCGTGGTGCCGTACACACGTGGCGAGGAAGTCAGCCGGCCGTTCGAGGACGTGCTGGTCGAAGTCGCGCAGCTGGCTTCGCAGGGCGTGCGTGAGATCAACCTGCTTGGCCAGAACGTCAATGCGTACCGCGGGCCGTACGGGGATGGCGAGGTCGCCGACCTCGGCCTGCTGATCCGTACGATCGCGCAGATCGACGGCATCGGCCGCATCCGCTTCACGACCTCGCACCCGCTGGAGTTCTCGGACTCGCTGGTCGAGGCGTACCGCGACGTGCCGCAGCTCGCGAACTACCTGCATCTGCCGGTGCAGTCCGGTTCGGACCGCATCCTGTCGGCGATGAAGCGCGGCTACACGGCGCTGGAATTCAAGCAGAAGATCCGCAAGCTGCGCGCGGTGCGGCCGGACATCTCTATCAGCTCGGACTTCATCGTCGGCTTCCCGGGCGAAACCGAAGCGGACTTCAACAAGACGATGAAGCTGATCGAGGACGTGGGCTTCGACCAGTCGTTCTCGTTTATCTATTCGCGCCGCCCGGGCACGCCCGCGGCCGACCTCGAAGACACGGTCTCGAGCGAGGAAAAGCACGCGCGGCTGGCGCGTCTGCAGGCGCACATCAATGCGCACTCGCGGATGATTTCGGAATCGATGGTCGGCAGTGTGCAGACCATCCTTGTCGAAGGCCCTTCGCGCAAAGATCCTAACGAGCTGACCGGCAAGACCGAGAACATGCGCTCGGTGAACTTTGCCGGCCATCCGCGCCTGGTCGGCCAGTTCGTCGAGGTCGAGATCACCGAGGCGATGAGCAATTCGCTGCGCGGACGCGTGCGGGTTGCGGAGAGCGTCGAGGCCTGACAGCGCCTCGACGTAGCGGCGGGGCGGAAAATCAATCTCCGCCGACGGTTATTTCGCCTTCGCCTCGTACACCGGCTTGCCGTCGACATACGTCGCCTGCACCGCGACATTGCGCAGTTGCTGCGGGTCAACGGCCAGCGGATCTTGCGCCAGCACGACGAAGTCCGCGCGCTTGCCGACCTCGAGACTGCCGACCTTATCCTCGGCAAATCCGGCATAGGCCGCATCGAGCGTGAAGCCACGTAGCGCCTCGTGCGCGGTCAGTTTTTCGTGCGGCAACCAGCCACCCGCGGGCGTGCCCTGCGCATCGGTCCGCGTCGCGGCCGCGAACAGGCCAAGCCGGGGGTCGACTGATTCGACCGGGAAGTCCGAGCCGAGCGCGAGCCGCGTGCCGGTGTCGCGCAACTGCCGCCATGCGTAGGCACCGGTAATCCGCTGCGGCCCGACGCGGTCCTCGGCCCATGGCATGTCGCTGGTGGCGTGTGTGGGCTGCATCGATGCGATTACCCCGAGCGGCGCGAGCCGTGCGATGTCGGCGGGCGCGAGGATCTGGGCGTGCTCGATGCGCCAGCGGTGGTCACCCGCGTCGCCGAGGACCTTCGCATACGTGTCGAGCACCTCGCGATTGCCGCGGTCGCCGATCGCATGCGTGGCGACCTGCACCTTGCACCCGCGCGCCTTGCGGGTGACCTGCTCGAGGGTTTCGGGCTTCATCAGCATCAGGCCGCGGTGGCCAGGCTGGTCGCTGTAGTCCTCGAGCATCGCCGCGCCGCGACTGCCGAGCGCGCCATCGATGTAGAGCTTGACCGAGCGCATCTGCAGCCGGCCCGACGGATGCTGGTAGATGCCATCGCGGCAGAGTGCCGCAAGCGCGTCGCTGTCGCCGTCGGCCATGGCGTTGACCCGCAGCGGCATTTCCCCGCGATCGGCCAGTCGACGGTAGCGGCCGAGCTCGGCAAGCGATACGCCGGCGTCGTGCACGCCGGTCAGGCCGTGGGCCACCGCCTCGCGCATGCCGAGTGCGAGTGCGCGCTCGGCCGTGGCGTCGTCGAGCGGCGGCATCGCCTGCTCGACAAGCTGCATTGCCGAGTCGACGAACACGCCGCTCGGCTGCCCATCCTTGCCGCGCAGGATCTGGCCGCCCTCGGGCTGCCAGTCGCCCGCGAGGTCCCGCTTCACCGCGCGCATCGCGGCCGTGTTCGCCCAAGCTGCGTGGCCGTCGACACGGACGAGAAAGACCGGGCGGTCGGGGAACGCGGCATCGAGGTCTGCGGCGGTCGGGAACTCCTTTTCCGGCCAGTCGTTCTGGTCCCAGCCACGGCCGAGCAGCCATGCGCCCTTTGGCAGGTCGCGTGCGAAATCGCGCAACCGCTGCAGGACCTCGTCCTTGCTCTGCGCGCCGACGAGGTCGACCTGCAACTTCGTCAGTCCCAGGCCGGACACGTGCCCATGCGCGTCGATCAGGCCCGGCACCACCGTCGCCTTGCCGGCATCGATGCGCTTGGCCTGCGGATAGCGCTCGAGCAGCGCCTTGCGCGTGCCGACCGCAACGATGCGCCCGGTGTCGTCATATGCGATCGCCTCGGCCTGCGGCTGGCGCGGATCGAGCGTGTGGATGCGCCCGGCGCTGAGCACGGTGAAACCGGCGGCGCAGGCGGGGACAACCGTGCCGGCAAGCAGCAGCGACGAGAGGGCAAGCAGCAAGGGGCGCATGGGAAATCCGGCAGGCGGGGATCGCCCGACTTTGCGAAAAAGCCGGTAGCGGCGCAAGCTCACGCCGCCATTTCCACTCGATGTGCATGGTTTACCCGCAGCCCCAACCGGAAGACAGCCCCCGATGCCTTCTCGCACGACCTCCGAATTCACGCTCGACCCACCGGACGCCGAGCGCCTCGCCAACCTCAACGGCCCGCTCGACGGGCACCTGCGCATGATCGAACTGCGCCTGGGTGTCGAGATCGCGAACCGCGGCAACGTCTACCGCGTGATCGGTCCGCCCCCCGTGGTCGGCCAGGCGGAAACGCTGCTGCGCGACCTGTGGCGCGAAGCGGCGGAAGCCACGCTGGACGAGTCGACGATCCACCTCGCGCTTACGCATGCCGATGCCGACGAGAAGGTCAACGACGACATCGAACCCCAGGAAGTCGCGATCCGCGTCAAGCGCGGCATGATCCGCGGCCGCGGCCCGAACCAGGCGCGCTATCTGCATGCGATCGCGACGCACGACATCAATTTCGGCATCGGCCCGGCCGGTACCGGCAAGACGTTCCTCGCGGTCGCGAGCGCCGTTGAAGCGCTCAACGAGACGCGCGTGCAGCGGCTGGTGCTGGTGCGGCCGGCGGTCGAAGCCGGTGAAAAGCTCGGCTTTTTGCCGGGCGATCTGTCGCAGAAGGTCGACCCGTACCTGCGTCCGCTGTACGACGCGCTGTATGAAATGCTCGGCGTCGAGAAGGTCGTCAAGCTGCTCGAGAAGAACGTGATCGAGGTTGCGCCGCTTGCCTACATGCGCGGACGCACGCTCAACGATGCCTACGTGATTCTCGACGAAGCGCAGAACACGACGATCGAGCAGATGAAGATGTTCCTGACCCGCATCGGCTACGGCAGCACCGCCGTCGTGACCGGCGACCTCACCCAGGTCGACCTGCCGCGGCACCAGAAATCCGGGCTCAAGGACGCGCTCGACGTGCTGCGCAATGTCGACGGCATCAGCTTCACGTTCTTCGAGGCGAAGGACGTGGTGCGGCATCCGCTGGTCGCACGCATCGTCAGCGCCTACGATGCGCGCGACGAGCGTACGCCGGAACCCGGCGGCTGACCTGCGGAATCTGCGATGACGAAAGGCCCCGTCCGCCTCGATGTGGCGGTGAGTTACGCGACCGAACGCGCCGGCGTGCCGGCAGCGGTGAGTTTCCGCAAGTGGGTTGCCGCCGCGCTCGCGGGGCGGATCCGTGAGGCGGACCTTGCGATCCGCGTGGTCAGCGAGGACGAGGGCCGCTCGTTGAACCGGCACTACCGTGGCAAGGATTACGCCACGAACGTGCTGAGCTTTCCCGCCGAATTGCCCGAAGGCCTGCCGAAGGGCGTACGCATGCCTCTGCTCGGTGACCTAGTGATCTGCGCGCCAGTGGTGGCGCGCGAAGCGGCGGACCAGCACAAGCCGCTCGCGTCGCACTATGCCCACCTGACTGTGCACGGTGCGCTGCATCTGCTCGGCTGGGACCACGAGGACGAGCGTGAAGCCGAGGCGATGGAGCAGCTTGAACGCGAGATCCTGGCCGGGCTCGGCGTCGAGGATCCATACCTCGAACGTTGATGTTTTTACCGCCCTGATCGCGGCAGTGCCGCGCGTTCGGGCAGCGTTGCCGCCGGCGCGATAGACTTGCGCCTTCACGCCCTCCCCCCCGGGCCGTCGCGAACCAAACAGACCGCAATGTCCGAGGACGACAGTAGTACCTCTACCTTACGCACGCAGGAACCCCGCCGCTCCTGGCTGGACCGCATCAGCTCGGCGCTTTCCGGCGAGCCGACCACACGCGAAGACCTCGTCGAACTGCTGCGCGATGCCCAGGCCGACGGCCTGATCGCTGCCGACACGCTGACCATGATGGAAGGCGCGATCGCGGTGTCCGACCTCAGCGTCGGTGACGTCATGATCCCGCGCTCGCAGATGATTTCGCTGCCCGCCAGCGCGAGCCTGCTCGAGCTGATGAAGAGCGTGGTCGAGTCCGGTCACTCGCGCTTTCCGGTGCACGGCGACGACAAGGACAACATCCTCGGCATTCTCCTCGCGAAGGACCTGCTGCGCGGCGTCGTGGCGGATTTCGGGCCGTCGACGATCCACGAGATGTTGCGCCCCGCGGTACTGATTCCCGAATCGAAGCGGCTGGATGTGCTGCTGCGCGAGTTCCGGCAGTCGCGCAACCACATGGCGATCGTCATCGACGAGCACGGCGGTGTCGCGGGCCTCGTCACGATCGAGGACGTGCTCGAGCAGATCGTCGGTGAGATCGACGACGAGCACGACGACGCCGAGGATCCGAACGCATTGATCGCGGCGCAGGCCGACGGCCAGTTCGTGGTCGATGCGCTGACGCCGATCGACGATTTCAACGAGCGCTTCAGCGCCGACTTCGACGACGACGAGTACGACACGATCGGTGGGCTGGTCACCGCCGCAATTGGCCACCTGCCCGAAGCGGGCGAGGAGCTGACGCTGGGACGTTTCGTATTCCGCGTCGCCCGCGCTGATGCCCGACGTGTGCATGCGCTGCATGTCGGCGTGCTCGGCGAGGCCTGACCGCACTTGGGCGCGCCTGTGACCGCAGCCGGCCGCGCTGCGACGCACCACTCGCGCTGCGCTGCCGAGCCCGGCTGCAGGGCTTCCAGCGCCCGCGTGCGGCCCGGCTCCGGGCACGCTCGCCTGCGGCGCCTGATGGCGCTCGTCGTGTTCGCGCTGCTGTTGCTCGTCATGGGCACCGCCGGTGCCGCGCCGCGAATCGGCGTGGTGACGATGCAGCCGGGCGAGATCTTCTTCGAGCGGTTCGGCCACGACGCGATCGTGGTGCAGGACCCGCAGACCGGCCGCGCAATCTCGTACAACTTCGGATTTTTCGATCCGAGCGAAAGTGATTTCGTGCCGCGCTTCATCCGTGGCGAGATGCGCTACCGGCTGGTCGCGCTGCCGTTTTCGCAAGACCTCGCGATCTATGCCGACAACGGCCGCGGCGTGTCGGTGCAGTGGCTGGACCTGCCGCCGGATCGCGCCCAGGCGCTGGCCGATGCGCTTGCCGTCAACGCGCGGCCCGAGAACGCGCATTACCGCTACGACTATTTCCTCGACAACTGCTCGACACGCGTGCGCGACGCGGTGGACGTCGCGCTGGGCGGTGAGCTGCGCAGGCAGCTCGAGGGTCGCTCCCACGGCCGGACCTACCGGAGCGAGGCCACGCGCCTGGCTTCGCCTGCTCCCTGGATGTGGCTTGCGTTCGACATCGGCCTGGGCCCCGCCGCCGACCGCCCGCTGTCGATGTGGGAAGAGGCGTTCGTGCCGATGCGGCTTGCGGATGCGCTCGCTGGCGCGCGCCAAGCTGATCGCAACCCGCTGGTCGAGGACAGGCAGCCGCTGCTGCCGCACCGGATCTCGCCCGAGCCCGTCGAATCGCGTCCGCAGTGGCCGCTATGGGCGCTGGTCGGCGTCGCGCTCGGCATTGCCGCGGCCATCGGCGGCCATCGGCGTCCGCGCCTGACCGCAGCGCTTGCGTTGCCGGTCTGGTCAGTCTGCGCGCTGCTCGGTGCGCTGATGCTGTTCATCTGGTTCGGTACCGGTCACCGCTTCGGCTGGGCGAACCACAACCTGCTGCTGTTCAACCCGCTCTGCGTTGCGCTGCTGCCGGCAGGCTGGGCGATCGCGCGCGGACGCCGGCCGGCGCACCTGTTCGACTGGCTGCTGGTGGCCGTCGCGGCCGCAGCGGTCCTGTCGCTGTTTTTGCACTGGCTGCCGGTACAGCCGCAGCGCAACGCGCACTGGATCGCGCTGATCCTGCCAATCCATCTCGGCCTCGCGCTCGGCTTGTTCCGGCGCACGGGCGTCGCCGCCCGCGCCGAAGGTTGAGCCCGCCTGCGATCACCGGCACGATCACCGTCATGAACGACCTTCCTTCCGTCTCTGCCGGCAACGCGCCGCGCGTCGTCAACTGCGCCGCCTACTGCAAGGACGGGCTGCGCCGCGACATCCCGCTGGACGACATCAGCGACGCGCTGGCGGTGGACGATGGCAGCTTCGTCTGGGTCGGCCTGTACGAGCCCGACACCACGCTGCTCGACAAGATGCAGGAGGAGTTCGACCTGCACGACCTCGCGGTCGAGGACGCCCACCACGCGCATCAGCGGCCGAAGATCGAGGCCTACGGCAATTCGCTGTTCATTGCCGTGCATACCGCGCAGATGATCGACGGCCACATCCGCTTCGGCGAAACGCATGCGTTCCTCGGCCCGCGGTACCTCGTCACCGTGCGCCACGGCGCCTCGACGAGCTATGCGCCCGCCCGCGCGCGCATGGAACGGGACCCGGAAATGCTGGCCCACGGGCCGAGTGCCGGGCTTTACGCGGTGCTGGACCAGATCGTCGACAACTTCATGCCGATCGTCGACGAGTTCAGCCATTCGCTCAACGAACTGGAACAGGATGTGTTTTCGGCGGAATTCCGCAAGGAGACCGTCCGCGAGCTCTACGACCTCAAGCGCGAGCTCACCCGCCTGCGCATGGCGCTGGCGCCGCTGCAGGACATCCTCGGCCAGCTTGCGCGGTCACGTGGCGGGATCATCGACGACGAGATGCAGCTGTACATGCGCGACGTGCTCGACCACGTGGTGCGCATCAACGAAACCACCGACACCCTTCGCGAAATGCTGACTGCTGCGGTCAGCGTCAATCTTTCGCTGGTCACGGTGCACCAGGGCGAAGTGGTCAAACGGCTGGGTTCGTGGGCCGCACTGCTGGCCGCGCCGACGTTGATCGCGAGCTGGTACGGCATGAACTTCGAATACATGCCGGAGCTGCACGGACGCTGGAGCTACCCGGTGCTGGTCGCCGTGGTTGTGGCCGTCTGCGTGCTGCTGTACCGCAGGTTCCGCAAAGTCGGCTGGCTCTGATTCCGCGAGCGGCCGCCGCGGGCGATTGACCTGCGCCTCCGCCTCGGCGACGCTCGCGGCAGTCCCGGGAGGCGTCGTATGAAAGGTCTGGCGTGGGTCGGCTGGTCGGGAGCGGGTTTGCTGGCGATCGCCAGCCTCGCGGTGCTGGCACTGCAACGCGGTGAAACGGTCAGTGCGATGTGGCTGGTCGCGGCCTCGCTGTCGGTGTTTTTCCTCGCCTACCGGTTCTATGCGCGATTCATCGCGAACCGCGCGCTCGGCATCGACCCGACGCGCGCGACGCCGGCGTGGCGGCGCAACGACGGGCTCGACTACGTGCCCACCGAGAAGTCGGTGCTCTACGGCCACCATTTCGCCGCGATCGCAGGCGCCGGACCGCTGGTAGGCCCCGTGCTCGCCGCGCAGATGGGCTACCTGCCCGGCACGCTGTGGATCCTGTTCGGCGTGGTGTTCGCAGGCGCCGTCCAGGACATGCTGGTGCTGTTCTTCTCGACGCGACGCGACGGCCGCTCGCTGGGCGAGATGATCCGCGCTGAAATGGGCGCGCCGGCCGGCATCGTCGCGATGATCGGCATCCTGATAATCATGGTGATCCTGCTCGCCGTGCTCGCGCTGGTGGTCGTCAAGGCGCTCGCACAAAGCCCGTGGGGCACGTTCACGGTCGCGATGACGATCCCGATCGCATTCCTGATGGGCGCGTACCTGCGCTGGTTCCGGCCCGGGCAGATCCTCGAGGTTTCGGTGCTCGGGCTGGTCCTGCTGCTGCTGGCGATCTATGTCGGCGGCAAGGTCGCATCCAACCCGGCCTGGGGACCGCTGTTCACCTACGACGGCGCAACGCTGGCCTGGATGCTGATCGGCTACGGCTTCGTCGCCGCCGTGCTGCCCGTGTGGCTGCTGCTCGCCCCGCGCGATTACCTGTCGACCTTCCTCAAAATCGGCACTGTAGCCGTGCTCGCGGTCGCGATCCTCTTCGCGATGCCGCAGCTGCAGATGCCGGCGGTCACGCGCTTCGTCGACGGCACCGGGCCGGTCTTCGCGGGCTCGCTGTTCCCGTTCCTGTTCATCACGATCGCGTGCGGCGCGGTGTCGGGCTTTCATGCGCTGATCAGCTCGGGCACCACGCCGAAGATGATCGCGAACGAAGCGCACATCCCACTGATCGGTTACGGCGGCATGCTGACCGAGAGCTTCGTCGCGATCATGGCGTTGATCGCGGCCTGTGTGCTCGATCCGGGCATCTATTTCGCGATGAACGCGCCGGTCGCGTTGATCGGCGAAACGGCGCAGTCGGCCGCGGCGGCGATTTCCGGCTGGGGCTTTGCGATCACGCCCGAAATGCTGGCCGCGACCGCCGCCGACATCGGCGAGAGCACGATCCTCTCCCGCACCGGCGGCGCACCCACGCTTGCGGTCGGCATGGCGCAGATCCTCAACGGCTTGGTCGGCGGCAGCGGCATGATGGCGTTCTGGTACCACTACGCGATCCTGTTCGAAGCGCTGTTCATCCTGACCACGATCGACGCCGGTACGCGCGTGGCGCGCTTCATGATCCAGGAGCTGATTGGTCTGGCCTATCCGCCGTTCCAGCGCACCGAGAGCTGGGGCGCGAATGTGGTCTGCACCGCGCTCGCGGTGGCCGGCTGGGGCTGGTTTCTGTACCAGGGCGTGGTTGATCCGCTCGGCGGCATCAATACGCTGTGGCCGCTGTTCGGCATCGCGAACCAGATGCTCGCGGGCATCGCGCTGGTGTTCTGCTGCGTGGTGATGGTGCGCATGAAGCGCGAGCGCTATTTGTGGATTCCGCTGGTGCCAACCGTGTGGTTGCTGATCTGCACGATGACCGCGGGCTGGCAGAAGCTGTTCCATCCGGATCCGAAGATCGGCTTTCTCGCGAATGCGGCGCGTTTTTCCGAAGCAGCCGGTCGCGGCGAGCTGCTGGCGCCGGCCGCGTCACTGGCGGAGATGCAGCGCATCGTGTTCAACAACCGACTCGACGCCGCATTGTGTGCGCTGTTTATGGGGGTGCTGCTGGCGATGGTGGTGTTTGGCGCACGTGCCGCGCTTCAGGCCCGGCGCTCGCAGCGGCCCACGGCGCAGGAGACCGCGTATGTCGCGTTCGAAGCCGCACGCTGAAGCACTACGCGCGGTGCGCGGTGCGGTTTCCCGCGCGTGGGCTACCGCCGTTCGCAGCGCACGCCTCGCCGTGGGTGTGCCGGATTACGACGCCTACGTGGAGCACTGGCGGCTCCATCACCCGGACCGCGCGCCGATGGACCGCGAGGCGTTCTTCCGCGAACGCATGGATGCGCGTTACGGCCGCGGGCGCAGCCGCTGCTGCTGAGTCGCGTGCGTCGCGTGACGGGAATGGGCCGGCGACGAATCGCCGGCCGAAGGCTCAGGTCGCCAGCGCCTGCAGCATGAGCCCCGTCAGGTACGCGACGTAAGTGCCCAGCGCATAACCGAGCACCGCGAGCAGCACGCCCACAGGCGCAAGCGCCGGGTGGAATGCGCTCGCGACGACCGGCGCGGATGCCGCGCCGCCGATGTTCGCCTGCGAACCGACCGCCATGAAGAACAGCGGCGCGCGGATCAGCTTGGCCACCAGCAGCAGCAGGCCGGCATGCACGCTGATCCAGATCAGCCCGAGCATGAACAGCCACGGCCGGTCGAGCAGCGCGCCGAGGTCCATGTGCATGCCGATCGTGGCGACGAGGAAGTAGATCATCGCCGAGCCGACCTTCGACGCGCCCGCGCCTTCCAGCATGCGTGCGCGCGTGAAACTCAGCGCCAGACCTATCGTCGTCGCAATCAATACGATCCAGAAAAAGCCCGAGGTCAGGCTGTAGTCCTCCAGACGCCAGCTCGCCGGCATCGAGCGGATCCATTCGATCGCGGGCTCGGCGAGAAAGTGCGACAGCCCGGTCGCGCCAAGGCCGAACGCGAGGATGATCATCAGGTCGGTCAGGGTCGGAATGCGCGAATGCTGGGCCTGGTAGGCCTCGACGCGGTTCTTGAGGTCGGTGATCGCGCTCGTATCGGCGCGCGTCCAGCGATCGAACGCATCCGAGCGCGCCGCGAGGAACAGCAGCACCGCCATCCATACGTTCGCGACCAGAACGTCGACCGCGACGAACTGGCCGAACAGCGTGGCGTCGGCGCCGAAAACCTCCTTCATCGCGGCCTGGTTCGCACCGCCGCCGATCCAGCTGCCGGCGAGCGTGGTCATGCCGCGCCACGTGTCGCCTTCAACCGTCTCCGGGTTGATCACGTCCAATGCGAGGAACGACACCACCGCGCCGAGCGCGACGCCGGCGGTGCCGGTCAGAAACATGATCACGGCCTTCGGACCGAGGCGCACGATCGCGCCGAAGTCGATCGCGACGCACAGCAGCACGAGCGCGCTCGGCAGCAGGTAGTCGCGCGCCATCGGGTAGAGCTGCGAGGCATTGCCGTCGATGAGCCCGATGCTGTTGTAGATCGCCGGGATCAGGTAGCACAGCAGCAGTGCCGGCACGTAGGTGAAGAAGCGATGGAAGAACCCGCTGGTGCGCGACGACGCCCAGAACACGGCGCCGAGGGTGACTGCGAGCAGGCCGAGCACGACCGCGTCATTGGTGATCAGCGCGTCGGGCGCGCCGGCTTCGATGGCCATGGATGAGAACCTCGATACAGGGATGAGGCCAACCCCGATCGGGACGGCACGGGATCAAACCCGGCGGACCGTGCGGTTCGCCGGGTGCTGCGACTTCACTGGCCGATGTGCTGCTTCAGCCAGTCGTTGACGGTCTGGTGCCACTGCACCGAGTTCTGCGGCTTGAGCACCCAGTGGTTCTCGTCGGGGAAATACAGGAACTTCGACTCGATGCCCTGACGCTGCAGCGCGGTGAACGCGGCGATGCCCTGCTCGACCGGGATGCGGAAATCCTGCTGGCCGTGGATCACCAGCATCGGTACGCGCCAATCCTTGACATGGTTGACCGGGTTGAACTTCTCGTAGTTCTTCGGCACTTCATACGGCGTGCCGCCGTTTTCCCATTCGGTGAACCAGAGCTCCTCGGTCGCGTAGCCCATCATGCGCTGGTCGAACACGCCGTCGTGGTTGACCAGGCACTTCCACGGCTGGTTCCAGTTGCCGGCGATCCAGTTGACCATGTAGCCGCCGTAGCTCGCACCCAGCGCGCAAGCGCGGTTCTCGTCGAGGAACGGGTATTTCTTCTGCGCCGCGGCCCAGCCCTTCTGCAGATCCTCGAGCGGGCGGTCACCCCAGTGCTGGCTGATCGCGTCGGTAAACGCCTGGCCGTAGCCGGTCGATCCGTGGAAATCGATCATGACGACGGCGTAGCCCTGGCCCGCATAGGTCTGCGGGTTCCAGCGGTAGCTCCAGCCGTTGCCGAAGCTACCCTGCGGGCCGCCGTGGATCAGGAACGCGACCGGGTATTCCTTGCCTTCTTCGTAGTCCCAGGGCTTGACCACGTAACCGTGCACGGTTTCGTTGTTCCAGCCCTTGAACGTGAACTGCTCGAAATCGCCGAAGCGCGCGTCCGGCAGCATCTCGCTCGCGCTCGGCGTGACCGGCTGCACCGGCTTGCCGTCGAGGCCGCCGACGAACAGCTGGTCGCCGCTCTTGAGCGTGCTACGCGAGAACGCAAGGCGGCCGTTCTCGACGTCGAAGCTCGACACGCTGCCATCGCCGATCAGCTGGGTGACGCCGCCGCTCTTGATGTCGACCGCGAACAGCGGATGTGCGCCAACATGCTGGGCCGTGGTGAAGATCGTGCGGTCATCCTTCGACAGTTCGATGCCGTCGGCCGAGCGGTCCCACTTCGGCGCGATCTCGCGCGTGGCGCCGGTCGCGAGATCCATCTGCATCAGCGCAAAGCGGTCGGCTTCGAAGCCGGGGCGCTTCATCGCCCGGTAGTACAGCGTGCGGCCGTCGCTGCTGAACGTTGCGCCGGTGTCCCAGGCCGGGTTCGACGCGGTAAGGTTGCGGGCCGCGCCCGAGCCGTCGGCGCTGGCGAGGTAGATGTCGAAGTTCGTCGACCACGGTTCGGCGCGGTCGGCATTGCGCGAACTGAACGCGATCGAGCGGCCGTCCGGCGCCCAGGCGTATTCGCTCGCATCGCCGAACGGTTTCGATGGCACGTCGCCGATCACGTCGCCGCCGATCAGCTTCGCAGTTGAGACCTGCTTGCCGGCGGCCGGCAGCTCGGCGACGAACAGCCGGTTCAACCGGCCTTCGTTCCAGGCGTCCCAGTGGCGGATGAACATGCGGTCGAACACCACGCCGGTGTTCTTCTGCTTGCCTTTTTCATCGATGCGCTTGGCGGTGCATCCGAGGTCGGCGCCGCAGTCCGGGTAGGCCTCGGCGTTGAACGCGATGCGCTTGCCATCCGGCGAGACGCGGTAGTCACCGACATCGACCGGGAACGCGGTCAGCTGGCGCGGCTCGCCCCCGCCGACCGGCACGGCGTAAAGCTGCTGGCTGCCGGACTTGGCGCTGAGGAAGTAGACGGTTTTTCCGTCCGGCGAGAACCGCGGCGTGTTGACGTTCCAGCTTTCCGGCGTCAGCCGCTTCGCCGCTGCGGCGAGCGAGCCGACGTTCTCGACCCAGAGCGAGGTCGAGGACTTGTTCGCGTCGAAGTCGACCACGCGCTTGGCGAACACGAGGCGGCTGCCGTCGGGCGACAGCGTCGGTGCCGAGTAGCGGTCGAGCGATGCGAGCTCGCGCGGCTGCAGGCCATGCGGTGCAGCCAGCGCAACGGTTGAAACGGCAGGCAGCGCCGCGGCGATCAGCAGCGACAGGACGGCGGGACGCAGGGTCATTCGGCACTCCGGCAAGCAGGACGAGGGGCCGATGGTAGAGCCAGCGGTGCGAAGGCGGCAAAACGGCGGGCGTGCCAGCGGCGGTACCGGGGGGCGCTGGCGTTGCCGCGCCGGCAGGGAGTTTTCACCGTGGGTCGATCGAATGCGGGGCTCGTTCTTCGTTGGGGCTGCCTGATTGGCGCCAGGGCTGCGCAGCTGGCCGATGGTGCGGCAGTGCGGACCGGGCAGGAAGCCCTACCGTGTTCGGGTCCGCGGATGGGCGAAGGAGGACGTAGCCCTCTACGCGGACAGCCCCACGCCCGCAGTCGCCGGCCGGTCAGCGGACCGGAAGACAGGCCCCTGACGGGATAGCCCGACTTCCGGCGCCCCCGCGCGAAGGCGCCTAAACGCTCCCGCTATACTCGGCCATCCCGTGGCCCGGAGCCTTTCGTGAGCGCAACCGCAACTGCTGCACCGCCGGCGTCCGGCGAATTCCTCGGCCACCCCAAGGGCCTGTACGTCTGCTTCCTGACCGAGATGTGGGAGCGCTTCGCCTTCTACGGCATGAAGGCGCTGCTCTTTCTCTACCTCACCAAGCACCACCGGTTCTCGGACACCGACGGCTACCTGCTGCTCGGCACCTATGCCGGCCTCGCCTACGCGCTGCCACTGCTCGGCGGGTTACTCGCCGATCGTTACCTCGGCATGCGCAAGGCGGTCGTCTATGGCGGCGCGCTGCTCGTGTTCGGCCAGCTCGGCATGGCGTACACCGGCGACTCGGCCACCGGGCTGCAGGGTGTAGCGGACCAGGACGCGTTCGCGGTGCAGGTGATGTATGCGTCGCTCGCGCTCATTGGGGTCGGTGTGGGCTTCCTGAAGCCGAACATCTCGACGATCGTGGGCCGGCTGTACCCGGACAACGATCCTCGGCGCGATTCGGGCTTCACGATCTTCTACATGGGCATCAACGTCGGCGCGTTCCTGTCGTCGCTGATCGTCGCCTACATCGGTGAAAAGATCGGCTGGGGCTACGGCTTCGCACTTGCAGGCGTGATGATGGCGCTCGGCCTCGTGCAGTTCCTCTGGGGCCAGAAATACCTGTTGGGCCATGCCGAGCCTGCCGATCCGGCCCTGCTGCGCGCCCCGGTGTTCGCGGGCCTGTCGCGCGAGTCGATGATCTATATCGGCGGACTGCTGCTCACCGTCATCGTCTGGCAGGTGTTGCAGACCCGCATCGACCTAGGCCCGCTCTCGGCGCTCGCCGGTGGCCACGAGGTCACCCTGACCGAGGTCGTCGCCGTCGTCCTCGGTGCCGGGCTGTATATCTGGTTCATCCGCCTGATGATGTCGGGCGTCAGCGCACGCGACAAAGGCCGGATGTTCATGCTGATGGTGCTGATCACGGTCAGCGCGCTGTTCTGGGGTCTCTACGAACAGACGTACGGCCCGTGGGTGGCGATGGCCGATCGCGTGATGGACCGCACCACGTTCGGCATCGAGTGGACCGCGGGCCAGACGACCGCAATCGGAGCGTTATTCGTGATCGCCCTGAGCCCGGTGTTCGCCTGGATCTGGCCACGCCTCGACACCCGGGGCCTCAACCCGAGCTACCCGGCGAAATTCGCCTGGGGGCTGGTGTTCTGCGGCCTGGCATTCGCAGTGCTCGCATACTCGGCCGCGAACGCCGGCGCTGACGGTCTCGTCAGCCTGTGGTGGATGATCCTGGCCTACTTCGTGCTGGTGCTCGGCGAAATGGTGCTCTCCCCGATCGGCCTGGCCGCCGTCACCTCGCTCTCGATTCCGCGCGCGGTCGGCACGATGATGGGCGCGTGGTTCCTGTTCTCCGCGTTCGGCGAAATCATCGCCGGTCGCATGGGCACCTGGGCCGCGATCCCACCGACCGCAACGCAGGCCGAAGCACTGGCTGTGTATGCCGAAGTGTTCACGCGCATGATGTGGATCGGGCTGGCTGCCGGCGTGCTGCTGTTCGCCGCGACGCCTTTGCTCAAGCGGCTCGTGCGGGATTGAGACCATCCCCGCCAAGCGAACGAAGCTCGGACCAAAAAAAGAACGGCGCCCGTAGGCGCCGTTCTTTTTCCTACACCGACTTAGTGCGCGGCTGTGGAATCTCGTGCCGCTGCACCAGTCGACGCGGTTGCTCCGCCCAGGTGCCGCGAGAGGAACGCAAGCAATCGCGTGTAGTACTCGATCCGATTCTTCTCGACGTAGAAGCCATGCCCCTCGGTCGGAAAGTACAGGGTTTCAACCGGAACGCCGGCCTCGCGCAGAGCCTGCTCCATCAGCCGAGTGTGCTTGATCGGGGCGACCTCGTCCTCGCCACCCGCGGCCAAAAACACCGGAACCTTGATCCGGTCAGCGAGCCGATTCGGCGATACCGCCGCCAGCGCATCGCGCGTTCCGACCCATTCATTAGACCAATTGGCATAACGCCGGCTGGCGCGCGTATCTTCTGCCTGCATCAGCGGTAAATCGTAAACGCCGATGTAGCCCACTGCGCAACGGTAGAGTGAAGGCTCTTTAGCCACTCCCATCAACGAAGCGTAACCGCCGTAGCTGGCGCCATAGATGCAGATACGCCCAGCGTCCGCAATTCCCTGTGCAATCGCCCAGCGGGTAGCATCGGTCAGGTCGTCCTGCATCGCCCCACCCCACTGGCGAGCGCCGGCTTCCATGTACCGTTGGCCGTAGCCCCCTGACCCGCGGAAGTTGAGCTGCAGAACTGCATAGCCGGCCTGCGCCAGCATCTGCGGCTCGATGCTGAAGCCCCAACGGTCGCGAATACCGAACGGGCCGCCGTGAGGAAGCACGACCATCGGCAGGTTCTTCCCGTTGCTAGCTTGTGGCACGGTCAGATACCCATGCAGCTTCATCCCGTCACGCGCATCGATCTGGATCGGGCGCATCTCCGCCATTTTCTCGGGATCAACCGCCTCACGGCGGCTCAGCAAATAGTCGGCCTTCTTCGACTCACTATCGAACAGATAGAAGTCACCGGGACTCCGGTCGCTCCAGACCCCCACCAGCGCCAGCCGGCCATCCGAGCTCTGCGATGTCACACGAATGTTATGCCCGGGGAATGCGCTCTCGAGCGACCGGTAGAGACGGGCTTCCGGCGCATCTGGCTGGAAGAACACCGTACGCGTCCTGCCACTACCAAGGAAGGCTCCTACCGGAATAGCAGTGCCGTTGCGGTAAATGATCGAATCCGGATCAGCGTATTCGTCACGGATGATCTCCTTGCTGGTCTGTGTTTGAACATCAAACGCCACGATCGCGTCGGGCCCCTCCGGCCGCTCGACCTGCAAGTACGCGGTCCGATCATCCGCGGAAAATCCTACTGGCCATTGCCCTCCGTCGTCGCGCGCCTCATCGGCAAGCAACTGCCATTCCGAGCCTTCACCCGTGCGGTAGTAAAGCTTGCCGACGTTGTCAACGCCGACGCCGCGCGCGAACCGCACGACGCCTCGGTTATCCGTCATGAAGCGCGCGTTGCGCACTGGAGCACGTGCCAGGGGCGTGCGCCTGCCGCTGTAGACGTCGAGCCTCTCAGCACGGGTGAAAGGATCGGTCGAGAACGGCATTACGGAGATGACGACCGAACCGTCGTCATTCGGAAGGTCATCGACCAAGAAGGCTGCAACTTGCTCGGCCTTCTTGGTCTGTATATGCGTGCCGGTCGACCTTTCATATATGCGCTGCCCGACGAGAATGTCCGCCTTGGTCCCGTCAGCATTGATCGCGTACAGCTCACCAGTCGGCTGGGGTTCGTCGAGCGAACCCAGCTTCTCAGCGATACTCAGCACTACGCGTTCCGGGTTAACCCACCAGAAATCATCGACGTGCGAGTTCTTCTGCAGTCGGAAGGTTCCGGTTAGCTTGCTGTCCGCACGGCGAACGATCACAAGTGCCGTGTAGTTTTCCAGCGGCACTGTCATCGCGTAATAGTCACCCTCCGGCGAAAGCTTGATGCTTTCGAACTTGTCCCGTTGGATGAACTGGCGGATGTCAACCGCCGTCGCAGGCACAGCCATCGCTAATCCCGCGACGAGCGCGGCCATGCGTCCCAGCTTGCTCATTGTTCCCCCAGTTGCGCAGGCCCGCTCGCCACCTGACGCAGAGCGGTGATCGGACGATATGTGATGCGCAGCCACCGCGCCGCCCCCCCCGCCATAGCAGGTTGTCGGCACCGTCCCCACCGCGCATTTGCCTCTCAGGCTACCGCTTTTCGGGCATGTTCAACAGCCGAAAACAGCTCATCCCCTTTTGCGCGCGGTCGAACGTACCCTCCAACGCCACCCTCCAGTCGGGCAGCTCCCGCCGCAGCCAGCGAACAACCTCGGTGGTGTCGAGCACCGAATAGGCAGGGCGGCGGGCCGGAGTCGGGTACTCCGACGTCGGAATCGCAAGTACTCGTGGGGGACGCGAAATTACCCGGCGGCGCTCTGCCACCTCGAAGATCGCCTCAGCGAAGCCGTGCCAGGACGTCTTGCCACGGCTGACCAGATGCAGTACGCCCGTTGGTGTTGGCGTCCGGATTTGGAGCAGCTGCGCAGTGACATCCGCGATCAGCCACGCCGGTGTAGGGCAGCCGACCTGATCGGACACGACTCGCAACTCTTCACGCTCGCCCCCCAGGCGCAACATCGTCCGCATGAAGTTATTGCCATGTAGCCCGTAGACCCATGCGGTTCGCAGGATCAGGTGCGAGACACCGCTTTCGCGGATCGCCTCTTCGCCGGCCAGCTTGCTCGCGCCGTATGCACCCACGGGGCATGTTGGTGCCTCTTCGCCGTAAGGCGCAGTGGCGTCTCCGCTGAAAACGTAGTCGGTTGAGTAATGCACGAGCGACGCGCCCGCACGATGGCAAGCTTCTGCCAGTCGACGCGGCGCCTCGGCATTGATCCGCATCGCCTGCTCGCGCTCGGACTCCGCGCGGTCGACGGCGGTATAGGCCGTTGCGTTAACGACGAGGTCCGGCTGGACACGGTCGACCAGCGGAGCTATCGCGTCGAGATCCGCCAGATCGAGTACCTCGCATGTTGCCCCGCCGGTGAGCAGCCCGTCCCGCGTAGTCACGACAAGGTCGCCAAGCGGCGCGAGGCTACGCCGAAGTTCATGACCGACTTGGCCGTTGCCACCAAGTAGCAGAACCTTCATGGCTGGTACGTCGGCAGACGCTCCTGGGGAACATCTGCAAGAAGCGGCGCCCGCTCGTCCTTCGGCGAAAGCGACGGTTCGGTGACCGGCCAATCAATCGCGAGTTGCGGGTCGTCCCAGCGGATGTTCGCATCCGCGGCCGGATCGTAGACCGCAGTGCACAGATACGTGAACACCGCTCGCTCGCTGAGCGCAACGAAGCCGTGCGCAAAGCCTTCCGGGATCCAGAAGTGGCGCTTGTTCTCCGCGCTAAGGATCACTGCGGTCCAGCGCCCGAATGTAGGTGAGCCTCGACGGATATCGACGGCGACATCCCACACTTCGCCTTCGATGACCGAAACATATTTACCCTGGGGATTGGGCCACTGGTAGTGCAGGCCCCGGAGCACTCCGCGAGTCGAAGACGACACATTGCCCTGGACGAAGTGCGGCTGCAGTCCGCTCTCAGCGAGGCGATCGCGATTGAAGGATTCGAAGAAGTAGCCGCGCTCATCAGCGAAGACACGCGGTTCAAACACCACGCAGCCGGGCAGATCGGTCTCGATGGATTTCATTCCTGCTCCAGCTCAGGGTACAAAGCCGCGCTCGGCCAAGCCAAGCAAATACTTGCCATAGCCATTCTTGACCAGTGGTTTGGCAAGCCGGTCCAGCTGCTCGTCGTTGATCCAGCCGTTGGACCAAGCGATCTCCTCGGGACAGCAGACGCGCAGCCCCTGCCGGGCTTCAATTGTTTCGATGTAGTTTGACGCCTCCAGCAGGGACTGGTGGGTCCCCGTGTCAAGCCATGCATAACCCCGACCTAGTTGTTCCAGATGTAGCGTTCCTTCGTCGAGGTAGCACCGGTTGAGGTCGGTGATCTCCAGTTCCCCTCGTGCCGAAGGCTTGAGCGCGCGTGCGAATTCGCTTGCACGACCGTCGTAGAAATAGAGACCAGTCACCGCGTAGTTCGAGCGCGGCTGCGCCGGCTTTTCTTCGATGCCGATCACCTTGCCAATCTCATCGAACTCGGCCACGCCGTACCGCTCGGGATCATTGACCCAATAACCGAATACAGTCGCCCCGGTTTCCCGAGCCCCTGCGCGCTTGAGCATGGCCGTAAGACCGGGGCCGTGGAAGATGTTGTCACCAAGGACCAGGCAGCTCGGGTCGCCAGCGACGAACTCCTCGCCGATCAGGTAGGCCTGCGCCAGACCGTCGGGGCTCGGCTGCACCGCATACTCGATACGCATGCCCCACTTCGACCCGTCTCCGAGCAGGTTCTTGAATAAAACCTGCTCGTGGGGCGTGTTGATGATCAGGACATCCCGGATACCCGCGAGCATCAGCACGCTGAGCGGGTAATAGATCATCGGCTTGTCGTACACAGGCAGCAGCTGCTTGCTGATTGCCTGGGTCAGCGGATACAGGCGGGAACCCGAACCACCAGCCAGGATGATGCCTTTCTTCATGAGCGAATTCCTCGCATAGGCCAAGGTGGCTTCGTCACCTATGTAGTGGGGACGGAGCCACTACAGGCGCCGGGGTGTCTAGCCCGCGCTACCAATGCGTTCCAGGCGGTAACTGCCGTCGAGCACACGCTGGACCCAGGACTGATTGTGCAGATACCAGTCGACGGTCTGCGCAATGCCCTGTTCGAACGTCACCGTCGGCGCCCAGTCGAGCTCGCGCTTGAGCTTGGACGCATCGATCGCGTAACGGCGGTCGTGACCCGGCCGGTCCTTCACGTAGGTGATAAGCGAGGTGCGCCTGCGTCCGTTTGCGAGTGGATGACGCTCATCAAGGAGGTTGCAGATGGTCTCGACGACCACGATGTTCGTGCGCTCGGCGTCGCCACCGACATTGTAGGTCTCACCTACACGTCCGGCCTCGAGAACGCGGCGGATGGCGGCGCAGTGGTCACCCACGTACAACCAATCGCGAACGTTGAGTCCGTCGCCATACACCGGCAGGGCCTCTCCGGCGAGTGCCTTCGCGATCACGAGTGGGATCAGCTTTTCCGGAAACTGGTAGGGACCGTAATTGTTCGAGCAATTGGTGGTCACCACCGGCAGCCCGTAGGTGTGGTGGAAAGCACGCACGAGATGATCGGACGCCGCCTTGGACGCCGAATACGGCGAGTTCGGCGCATACGGCGTCTGCTCGGTGAACTTGCCGGTCTCGCCGAGCGCGCCATAGACCTCGTCGGTCGACACATGCAGGAACCGGAAGTCATCGCGCCGGGCCGCGTCTAGCGACTTCCAGTAGTCGCGCACCTTCTCCAGCAGAACTAGCGTGCCGACGACATTGGTCTGCACGAACGCCGCCGGACCGTCGATGGAACGGTCGACATGGCTTTCGGCGGCAAAGTTGATGACCGCGTCTGGCTGGTGTTCGCGCAACAAGGACTCGACCAGCGTAGCGTCGCCAATATCACCCTGCACGAAAACATGATCCGCCGAGCCCTCAAGGGATACGAGCGTGTCGAGATTGCCCGCATACGTGAGGGCGTCGAGATTGACGATCCGAATGCCCTGCGTAACCGCGTCGAGTACGAAATTGCCGCCGATGAAACCGGCGCCGCCGGTCACGAGCCAGGTTGGCACGCTAGAACTCCTTGGTTAAATACAAAAGACGCGGTCTTCTAGCGCGTCAGAACGGAATGTCGTCATCCGCGAAGTCATCGGCGAAGTCGTTGTTCTTCGCGATCGGGGCTTCCCGGCGCGGTGCGGATTCCTGGCGCTGCGGGGCACGCGACGGCCGGTCGCCGCCACCGCCGAACTCGCGGCGTGCACCACCGCCACCACCACCGCCACCACCTTCGCCGCCACCGAGCATCTGCATTTCGTCAGCGACGATGTCGGTGAAGTACTTTTCCACGCCGTCCGGACCGGTGTATTTGTCGTAGCGGATGGAGCCTTCGATGTAGACCTGGCGGCCCTTCTTCAAGTACTCGCCGGCGATCTCGCCGAGCTTGCCGAACAGCTTGACCCGGTGCCATTCGGTGCGCTCCTGGGTGTTGCCGTCGCGGTCCTTGCGGACGCTCGTGGTCGCCAGGCTCAGGCTCGTGACGGCCATGCCGCCCTGGGTGTACTTGACCTCGGGGTCGTTGCCGAGATTGCCGACGAGGATGACCTTGTTTACGCCGCGTGCCATGGGATTGCAGGTCCTGTGTTGTCGCCCGGGCGGGCGGTGACCGATTGTGGAGTATAGCCGGCGGCCTCTCCGCTCCGGAGAGGCGCGCACAGCCGTAGGATTTTCCCGCGAGTCGATTTCACGGAGCGAGACCCGACGCCTGGTCCGCGCGCCCGTCTCGCCAAGCGTGGGCATCCCCTTCCCGTCGGGCAGAGCCCGCGCATCTCGCGCGCCAGTGCCATGGCGCCCTCTAGCGCCAGCGCATCGCGGACCGGCCGCCTATAATTGCGGCCTGTCGAATCCGAGCCCGTCATGCCGCCGATTGCCCTCGCCCCCGCGCTGGACCTGCCCGCGATCCAGGCCCTCGCCCGCGACGACATGGCGGCGGTGGATGCGCTGATCCGCGAGCGCCTGGCGTCGGACGTCGTGCTGATCAACCAGGTCGCCGAATACATCGTCGGCGCTGGTGGCAAGCGGCTGCGGCCGATGCTGCTGTTGCTGGCGGCAGGTTCGCTGGGCCATCGCGGCGCGGACGCGCACCAGCTCGCGGCCGTCGTCGAGTTCATCCACACCGCGACGCTGCTGCACGACGATGTGGTCGACGAATCCGACCTGCGCCGCGGGCGCCGCACCGCGAATGCGGTCTGGGGCAATGCAGCAAGCGTGCTGGTCGGCGACTTCCTCTACTCGCGCAGCTTCCAGCTGATGGTCGAGCTGGAGCGCCTGCCGGTGATGCAGATCCTCGCCGACACGACGAATCGCATAGCCGAAGGCGAAGTGCTCCAGCTGCTGCACGTGCGCAACCCCGACACCGACGAGGCCGCCTACCTGCGCGTGATCGAGCGTAAGACCGCGGTACTGTTCGCCGCGGCGACGCGGCTCGGTGCGCTACTTGCCGGTGCGGACGATGCGACCGAGCAGAAACTGCACGAATACGGGCTCAACCTCGGCTATGCGTTCCAGATTGCCGATGACGTGCTGGACTACGCTTCGGATGCCGAGACGCTCGGCAAGAATCTCGGTGACGACCTCGCTGAAGGCAAGGCGACGCTGCCGCTGATCCACGCGATCGCGCACAGCGACGAGACCACGCGATCTCGGCTGCGGCTTGCGATCGAACAGGGTGATACCGAAGCGCTGCCGGACGTGCTTGCGGCGATCCGGACAACCGGTGGCCTGGAGTACAGCCGCGAACGCGCGTCGCAGTACGCCCAAGCCGCTGAGCAAGCGCTCGATGGCGTCGGCGAGAACGAGTTTGTATCGGCGCTGCGCGGCCTCGCGCGTTACGCGGTCAGCCGCGACCACTGACCCGGCGGCTTACTCGGCCGCTGTGAACTGGCGGCGGAAGAAGTCGGCCATCATTCCGTACGCGCGCGTCGCGGCCTGCTCGCTGTAGCGGCAGTTGCTGGCCGGATCATTGCCTGCGCTGGGCTCGGCGAAGCAGTGCACGGCGCCGCCGAAATTGACGAACTGCCAGTCCGCGTCCGCGCGATCCATCTCCTGCTCGAACGCATCGATCTCGGCATCGGTAACGGCCTTGTCCGCCGCGCCGTTGAGCACGAGCACCGGCGTCTCGATTGCGCTTTCCTGTGCGGGCTTCGGCGTCGACAGCCCGCCGTGCAGGCTCACCGCGCCCGCAAGGTCGGCGCCCGCGCGCACCAGCTCGAGCACGGTGGTCCCGCCGAAGCAGAAACCGATCGCACCGATCCGCTCGGGGTCGACCGGCGCCTTCCCGGCCTGGGCCTTGAGCACCTCGACCGCCTTCTGCGCACGCGTGCGCAGCGTGGCCGGATCAGCCTTGAGCTGGCCTGCAACCTCTCCGGCCTCTTCGTTCGACTGCGGCCTGACCTTCGTGCCGTACACGTCGGCGACCAGGATCACGTAGTCATCGCCGGCAAGATTCTTCGCGTGCTCGACCGACGGCTGGGTGACGCCCCTCCAGTTCGGCACCATCATCAGCCCGGGGCGCTTCGCATCCGTTGCGTCGTCGTAGACGAGCGTGCCGGTGAACGAGTCGCCGCCGATCTTCCACTCGACCGGCTTTTCCACCATTGCCGCCGAGGCAGGCAGGGCGAAACACGCAAGGGCTATGGCAAGAAGGCTTCGCTGCATGGCGTTGTCCGGGTGGCGCAAGGTGCGTGCGAGGCTCCCGCGGCCCGGGTTGGTAGCGCGTGAAGCTCAGGCAATGCCGAGCCCGGGAATCGCACTGATGCTGTCGGGGTCGAAGCCGGCAAGCGCGGCGAAGTGACGGCCGCGCTCGACGTAGTCGCGGTACATGCCGAAGCTCGGCGCCCCGGGCGAGAGCAGCACGACGCCACCATCGACGAGCACGGCCCGGGCCTGGCGCATCGCATCAGCAAGGTCGGTTGCGGCCGAGAGTGCGATGCCGCGCTCGGCCGCGATAGGAGCCAGCAGCTCGAGGATCCGGGGCCCGTTCTGCCCCATCGTGATTACCGCGACCGGTGCCGCATCGCCGTTCGCCAATGCATCGGCGAACGCCTGCCAGTCAACGCCGCGATCGTGTCCGCCTACGAGAATGGCGACGTCCTGCGCGCGAAAGCAGTCGAGCGCGGCGAGGCTCGCATGCGGCGTGGTGCTGATCGAATCGTTGACGTAGGTGAGCCCATCGCGCGTGCCGAGTACCTGCAGCCGGTGCGGCAGCGACTGGAACGAGGCCGCATGCGGCGCCAGCGCGGCGGCATCCAGCCCGAGCGCTTCGATCGCGGTAAGCACAGCGCACAGGTTGCCGCGGTTGTGCCGCCCCGGCAGTGGCAGTGGCAGCGTGTCCATGACGAACGCGTCGCCGCGATACAGCGCATCGCCGCGCAGGTGCCAGCCGTCCTGCCGGCCGAACCAGCGGATTTCGCTGTCGGGCAGCTTCAGCGCCGACAGTAGCGGATCGGCCGCATTGAGCACCGCGATGCACGGACGTGCGTGCGTCACGAGCTTGAGCTTGTCCTCGATGTAGCGCTGCTCGGAACCGTGCCAATCCAGGTGTTCGGGAAACAGGTTCAGTACGACCGCAACTTCGGGTCCGGCGCCGCTCGCGGCGAGGTTGCCCGTCTGGTAGCTCGACAGCTCGATGACATGGAACTCGACATCCGGCGCGTCAGGCAGCTCCAGCAGCGGCAGGCCGATGTTGCCGGCCAGTGCGGTGACGTGGCCGCCGGCGCGCAGCAGGTGCGCGAGCAGCGAGCTCGTCGTGCTCTTGCCCTTGGTGCCGGTCACGCACACCGTCCGGGCCAGCAGGCCCCGCGCGTTGGCATGCTCGGCGCACCAGAGCGTGGTGGCGCCGATGAAGCGTGTGCCCTGCTCCGTCGCCGCCACCGCCTCGGGCCGGTACGGGCTGATTCCAGGCGACTTGATGACGACGTCGAACGACGACAGACATTGCGCAGTCACATCGGACCGGGCCTGCAGCGCCGCGTCACCGAGCGCATCGACGTCGGCGACCTCGTCGGCACCACACAGGACCGTCAGCGGCAGCTGTGGCAACCGGGCGCGTATCGCACGGTAGGTCGCACGGCCCTCACGGCCCCAGCCCCACAGCCCGACGACGCGGCCTTCAAGCTGCGAAATGCGCACGCAGGCGTTCCCACAACCGGGCCGGGATCCGGTGCTGCGCATCGATCGCCATCAGCGGCTCGCTCGCCAGACCCGCCTCGTCGAGCTGGGGACGGATCACGCGCTGGAAGCGCTCGACGATCGCGTCCTCGCGCCATTCCGGCCGCTGCACAAGCGCGGTCATCGCGGCGCGCGACTCGCGACCTTCGCCGACGCATTCGAACGGCTTGTGGTCCTGGAACTCGAGCAGCGCATCGAAGCCCGGCGTCTGCGAGGCCTCGTCGAGCAGGTTGCGCCCGAAGATGCCGACCAGCCGCGGCTTGGGCATGAACGGCGCGAGCGCGAGGAACACGAAGTGGCACTTCGGGCAGACGCCGCACCAGCGATTGGCCGGGCGCTCGCCGCGGATGTGGAAATTGCGGTTGCAGCTGGAAAAATGCGCGTCGTAGCGGTCGAGCTTCGCGAACTGGCGCGCGACCGCGAGTTCGCTGAGCGGGCGCAGCAGCGAGTAGTACTGCAGGTCCGCGGCGACGCGGCGCTGGATGTGGTCGCCGAACGCGGACTCGAACGCCCAGCCCTTGGACCACTGGTGGTTCACTTCGGCGGTGCTGCTGCCGTCAGGCGTGGTGATGAGGCTGCCGTAGCTGGCCGAGTGCTCGTTCGAGAACACCACCTGGTCCACGCCGTGCAGGATTGCGGCGAACACGAGGATCGCCGAGTTCACCGCAGTAACCGGGATGTGGCCGTTCCACGCGCCTTCGCGGTTGTAGTCGAACAGCTGCGGCGCCAGTGCGCGGCCGATGTTGAGCGTCGGCAGGCCGGTGCGCGCGGCGCAGTCGGCAATCAGCTGCGAGCCTCCGATCCAGGTCACGGTCTGGTCGACGCCGGCCGAACGCAGCGCCTCGATGCTCACCAGCGAGTCTTTGCCGCCGCCGATCGCGACCAGCGCATGTTCGCGCAGGCCGAGCGCAGGGGCCGGCGTACTGCCGCTTTCGAGCGGCGCCGAGAAACGGATGCGTTCGCGCAGGTCCAGGCCGTTGCGGTAGGCAAATTCACCCAGCCCGTTGAGGTAAACGGTCTCGAGCAGCGCCGCGGTCTCGGGATCGATCGCATACGACTCGACGCGGATCTCGCCGGGCACCGCCGCCTTGTAGTAGCTCACGCCGGCGATCAGATGCAGCAGCTGCAGCGCTTTTTCGAGCGCCGCGGCGCGCGCACCTTCGACCGCGAACGGGGCGCCGGGTACGGTGATGGTCTCGACCAGCTCCGGGCCGTCGTCGAAGGCATAGACAAGCTGCGCGATGCCGGTAGCGGCATCGAATCCGCAGCGCACGAAGCGGAACGCGTGGATCGCGTCGCGCTGGAACGACCACTGACTCATTCGATCACGTCCTCTGCCGGCAGTGCCCGCAGGTTGTAGGTATTCGCCATCGCCATGCCGTATGCGCCGGCATCGGCGATGAGCAGAACGTCGCCCTCGGCGGTCGCGTCCGGCAGGCGCCGGTCGCGTCCGAGCACGTCGCCGCTCTCGCAGATCGGCCCGACCACGTCGAACGTGGCGAGCGCTGCATCGTCAAGCCGGCTGAGGTTATGGATGCCGTGGTAGGCGTCGTACATGGCAGGCCGCGCAAGCGCGTTCATGCCGGCGTCCGCACCGACGCGCCGCACGCCGTCCTTCTCGATCACCTGCGTGACCGTCAGCAGCAGAGCGCCGCTTTCTGCGACCAAGTACCGCCCGGGCTCGATCACCAGCCCGTAGCGCGGATACGCGGCCTTGATCTCCGCCAGGCCGGCGCGCCAGGTCTCGAGGTCGAAGTCCTGCGCGTCGGGGGTGTACGGAATCGGCAGGCCGCCGCCGATGTCGATCATCTCGACGGTGCCGACGCTGTCGGCCAGCCCGGCCAGGTTCGCATACACCTCGCGCCAGTGCCCGGGCACGTCGATGCCGCTGCCGAGGTGCGCGTGCAGGCCGCTGATGCGCACGCCGAGCCGGCGCGCTTCGGAGAGGAACGCGTCGAACCGCGCCAGCGGCAGGCCGAACTTCGCGGCTACACCACCGGTGCGGACCTTCTCGTGGTGGCCCTCGCCGTGCCCGAGGTCGAGCCGCAGCCACAGCGTGCGGCCGCGGAACAGCTCGGGCCAGCGCTGCAGCGCTTCGATGTTGTCGAGCGTGACGGTCACGCCGCGCTCGAACGCGGCTTCGTATTCGCGCCGCGGAGCGAAGCTCGGCGTGAAAAGCACGCGGGCGGGCGGCAGCTCGGGCAGCGTTGCGAAGACGTGCTCGATCTCGGCAAGCGATACGCACTCCAGGCCGAACCCCTCCTCGACCAGCGCACGCAGGATCGAAGGATGCGGATTGGCCTTCATCGCGTAGAAGCAGCGGTCGACCGAAGGGGTTCCGGCAAGCGCGCGTGCGCGTGCCCGGACCGTCGCGAGGTCGTAGACATAGCGCGGCGTTCCGGCGTTTGCTGTTTGCAGCAACGCCTCGCGCCGGGTGCTCCACCACGGCGTCGCACGCGGCGTGCGGCCGTGCACGACCTCGCGCCAGCTCGGGCCGAACACGCTGGCGTCCTGCACCGGCATCGCGCCGCCGCGGATCAGCTCGGCATGCAGCTGCGGCAGCAGGCCGTCGGCATCGGCCTCATCGATCACGAACGTGAGGTTCAGATCGTTCGACGACTGCGAGATCAGGTGCACGCGCTCCTCGCCGAACGTCGCCCAGACGTCACTGAGCTTGTGCAGCAACGAGCGCATGCCGCGGCCGACCAGCGTGATCGCCGCGCATGGCGCGATGACCTTGACCCGGCAGACCTCGGACAGATCCGCGCTGAGCGCTTCGAGCACGTTGCTGGTGACGAGGTTTTCGCTCGGGTCCAGCGACACGGTGACGTTGGTTTCCGACGAGCCGATCAGGTCGACCGACAGACCGTGGCGCTTGAAGCGCTCGAACACGTCGGCGAGGAAGCCGACCTGCTGCCACATGCCGATCGATTCCATCGACACCAGCACGATGCCGTTGCGGCGGCTGATCGCCTTGACGCCCGGCACAGTGACGGCCGATGCGTCGATGCGCGTGCCCGGCAGGTCGGGGCGCTCGGTGTCGAGGATCGCCATCGGCACGTTGCCGTCGCGGCACGGCGCAATGGAGCGCGGATGCAGCACTTTCGCGCCGGTGGTCGCGATTTCCTGCGCTTCGGCGTAGTCCAGGCGTGCGAGCAGGCGTGCGTCGGGCACTTCGCGCGGGTTCGCGCTGAACATGCCGGGGACGTCGGTCCAGATCTCGACGCGCCTCGCCTTGAGCAATGCACCGAAGTACGCCGCGGAAGTGTCCGAGCCGCCGCGTCCGAGGATCGCCGTGCCACCGTCGCGATGGCGCGCGATGAAGCCCTGGGTGATCAACATCCTCGTCTGATGCTGCGCGAAGCGCTCGCGCGTCGGGCCGTCGCCGTCATGACGGCAGTTGACCGACAGGCGCTGTGCCCACTCGCTCGCATTCGGTAGCGAAACCGCATCCAGCCATTCGCGCGCGTCGCACCACCCGAAGTCCAGCCCCTGCGCGCGTAGATAGGCCGCGCCGAGCGTCGAGGACAGCAACTCGCCCTGCCCCAGCACCTCGGCCTGCCAGTCCAGCGACCGGCTTTGCGCGCGTGGATCGCTCGCAAGCCGCTGCAGCGCGGCAATGCGCTCGCCGAGAACGGTGTCTGCGTCCAGATCGAGTTCCGTGCAGAACGCACGGTGCCGCTCGACCAGCGCGGCGATGCGCGTGTCGATTCCGTCGCCGGCCTCAACAGGGCCTGCTGCGATTGCCTGCAGCTCGTTCGTGACGCCCGACAGCGCGGACACCACCACGAGCACGCGTGCGTCGTCCTCGGCCATGCGTTTGGCGGCGATGCGTCCGATGGTGTCCCAACGGCTTCGGCGTGACACGGATGTGCCGCCGAACTTGAGTACGACCCAACGATTCACTTGCACCGCATTGGCCTCGAGATGGATGGCTCCGACCGACAGATCGGGAATGTCGACATGACAGGCGCGGCCGCCCCCTGCGGCCCGCGCGCCATAGAATCTGGCGCTCGCCGTTCCGTGGCGAATAACTTTTCATTCTAGTCGACGCCGCTGGAGCGACCCCATGACCCAACGCCGCTTTATGCAACTGGATGTGTTCGCCGAGCGCCCGGGCGCCGGCAACCCGCTGGCCGTCGTCGTGCACGCCGAGGGCCTCGACACGGAAGCGATGCAGGCGTTCGCGAACTGGACAAACCTGTCGGAGACGATCTTCCTGCTGCCGCCCGACGCCGGCGCGGACTACCGCGTGCGCATCTTCACCCCGCGCCAGGAGCTGCCGTTCGCCGGTCACCCGAGCGTGGGCGCGGCCTGGGCGGCGCTCGAGGCCGGGCTTGCACAGCCGGGCAACGGCGATCTGGTGCAGCAGTGCGCCGCGGGGCGACTGCCGGTGCGTGTCGGCGCGGACCGTGTGATCAGCGTGCGTGCGCCGCGTGCGAAGCGTATCTCGCCGCCCGCGGGTTCTGACGCGCTGCTCGACCGCGCGCTGGCCGGCCTGTCGCGCGGGGCGCTGGCGCCCGCGCTGTGGGACAACGGGCCGCAATGGTGGGTGGTCGAGCTGGCGGACGAGGCGCAGCTGCGCGCGATGTGCCCGGACTTAGCGGCGATCTCGGCGCTGACGCTGCACGACGGCGCAGTGGGACTGGCGGTGTTCGCGCGGTCCTCCACCGCAGGCTACGACCTCGTCGTGCGCGCGTTCTGCCCGGCCGATGGCATCCCCGAGGATCCGGTGACCGGCAGCGCGAACGCCTGCGTCGCCGCCGCGCTCGCGGAGGCCAGCCGGGTGCCCGGCGACGGTAGCCGGTATCTCGCCAGCCAGGGCCGCGAGGTCGGGCGCGACGGCTACGTCGAGGTGCAGGTCGATGCCGAAGGTGAAGTCTGGATCGGTGGTCGCGTGCAGGCGGTCATCCGTGGACACGTCGATTGGTAAGCTTCGCGCCCCCTTCCCGCTCCTTCGCGCCATGACCTCTCCCACCAAGGCCCGACGCTACCTGCAGCTCGACGTCTTCGCCGACCGTCCGGGCGCGGGCAATCCGCTTGCCGTCGTGATCGATGCCGAAGGGCTCGACGACGCGACGATGCAGGCGATCGCACGCTGGACGCGGCTGCCGGAAACCACGTTCGTACTCGCACCGACGCATCCGGACGCGAGCTACCGCATCCGCATGTTCAGCCCGCGCCGCGAGGTGCCGTTTGCGGGGCACCCGAGCGTGGGCACCGCGCAGGTCCTGCTCGACGCCGGCGTCGTGACGCCGCGCGATGGCCTGCTGTGGCAGGAAGGCGCCGCGGGTGTGCTGCCGCTGGCGGTCGAGGGCGAAGGCCCGACGCGCACGGTCGCCGTGCGCACGCCGCGGGCCAGCGTGGTCGAGGTCGCCTCACGCGAGGACATCCGGCTTGCAGAAGCGCTGGCAGCGTTGCCCGCCGGCGAACTGCCGCCGGTGCTCATGGACGGAGGCCGCCGCTGGTGGCTGGCCGAAGTCGAGAGCGAGGCCGCGCTGCGCGGGGTGACACCGGACTGGGCCGCGATCTGCGCACTGGCCGAAACCAGCCAGAGCATGGGTCTGTGCGCATTCGCCCGCGCCGAGCCGGGCCGGGATTACGATTTGGTCGTGCGTGCATTCGTCGGCGCGCCGGCGCATTTCGAGGACGCCGCATCCGGCGCCGCGAACGCGACGCTTGCTGCCTGGCTCAACCACCGCGGCGCGCTGCCGGGTAGCAATGGACGCTACGTCGTCAGCCAGGGGCGCGAGGTCGGGTTCGATGCACGCCTGCAACTGCGCGTGGATGCCGACGGCGAAGTCTGGTCGGGCGGACGCGTCTGCAACGTGGTGCGCGGTTCGATCGACTGGTAGCGGCAATGCATGACCGGCCGAGCCGGTCACGCAGGCAGTGCAGTGTCACTTGGAGCGCGTAGACGGCTTCGCGCCCCGGTAAGCCGCTGGTCAGTCCGGACGCACGTCGACACGCACGCGGATGCGGTCGCCCGGATGATGGTCGGTGCGCGTGGTGTACTGCCGGCCGGCGTATTCGTACGTCACGTCATATGCGCTGACGGCGCGGTCGCCCGCCGGGTAGTAGCGCCCGTCGGCCGGCACCGGGTCGCAGACGCGCACGCTGCCGACGCGGTCGCGCTGGCGCGACCGGTCGTAGATCTCCCGGCCCGCCATGCCACCGACCATCGAGCCGATCGCCGAGGTCACGTAACGGCCTGAGCCGCCGCCGACCTGGCTGCCGAGCACCGCACCGACGACGCCGCCCACGACGGTCGCGACTGTCGCGCCGGCTTGCCCACCCTGGCGGCCAGCATAGGGATCGCTGTAACCGCGGTCGTAGTAGCCGTCACGGCCATAACCGTCACGCCCATAGCTGTCACGCCGGTAGCTGTCGCGTGCGTAGCCATCACGCCCGTAGCCGTTCTGACCGTAATAGCCCGGGTCGTAGCGGTCGCCGCCGACGTAGGTCGGCTGCTCGCGACAGTGCGCGCGCGCATCGCTGCGGCCGTAGCCGCCGCCGATGACGGGATCCACGCGGATGACGCGTGCATAGTCGTACTGCGCCCCGGACACATGGCCCTGCGAGTCAGGATACGGCTGCAGATGCTGGTACTGCGCAGCGGCCGGCACGGCCGTCATGGCCAGGCTGATGGCGAGGATCGAGGCAGACAGGCGCTTCATGGCAGGGCTCCGACGCGGGATTGGCCGGGCCAGAGTGCGCCCTGCCGGTCAACCGGGGCTGAACCTGAATAGGCGGTTGTAACGGGTTCAGCGCTGCGCGAGCCAGGCGGCAACCGCGGCGGCGATGTTTGCCGCGCTTCGGCCCAGCAACGGATCGACGTGGCCCAGCGTCGGATACCGCATCAGATCCGCGCCGAGCGCCGCCGCGAGATCGGCCGTCAGCGCAGCGGGAACGTCGTCGTCCAGCCCCGAGGCCAGGCACAGCACCGGGCAGCGCGGCGGGACCGTGCGGATACCGGCGCGGGCTTCGCGCAACACCTGCCCCGACTCGTCGCGCCACCGGCGCATCGCCTCGATCACGGTCGCCTCATCGGCGTCGGGCAATGCCCGGCGGGTCGACGCCAAACGCGCGTCGGCACCCCAGGCGACCACGTCCGGCGACGTGCGCGCCGGCAGTTGCAAGGCCCACGGTGCGGGCGGCAGCGCATTCACCAGCACCAGCGCATCGGCCTCTTCCGCGCAGCGCAGCGCAAGCAGCCCGCCGAGGCTGGCCCCGATGAGCGCACGCGGCCGAGGCGCGTGGGCGACTGCCGCGTGCACCTGGTCGACGTAGTCGTCGAATCGGGTGGACGCGAGCCCACCCGCCGCCGGCTGAAGCTCGATCGCGAGGCAGGCCAGACCGGCTGCCTCGAACACGCCCCGCCACAATGCCCACTCCCATGCGCCGCCACCGGCGCCGTGCACGCAGATGGCAGCTGCGATTCGCGGGCGCGACACGTCGACCGAGCGGGCGTGGTCGAACCCGCGCTGCAACGCGCTCAACGCAGCGGGCGCAGTGCGTGGAACTTACTTCGCAAGCGAAGCCTCGAGTTCGATCGGCACCGACGCGAGCGCCTTCGACACCGGGCAGTTCTGCTTGGCGTCGTCGGCAATCTCGCGAAAGCGCGCTTCATCGAGCCCTGGCACCTGGCCTTCGACGGTCAGGCGGATGCGCGAAATGTTCGGTCCGCCTTCCATCGACAGCTCGACATGCGCCTGTGCATCGAGCCGCGTCGGTGCATGGCCCGCTTCGGTGAGCTTGGCCGACAGCGCCATCGCGAAGCAGCCGGCGTGCGCCGCGGCGATCAGTTCTTCAGGATTCGTGCCCTTCTCGTCGCCGAAGCGGCTGTTGAAGCCGTAGCGCGTCTCGTCGAGCAGGCCGCTCTGCCGTGTCGACAGCCGGCCCTCGCCGCCCTTGAGGTCACCTTCCCAACGGGCGCTAGCGTGGCGGGTAATTGCCATGGGTGTCTCCTTGATCGAATGGACGGCGCAGCGTACCCGCGCGGCCGTGACGCAGGCATGGCACAAGCGGTCCGGGCCTTGACCGGGCGCCGCGACGGGAGGACGCTCGGCAGGCCGGTGCTGCACCGCCGGCACCCCCGCCATGACCGCCCGCCCAGCGCCCCGCTCGGGCGCGCAGCGCAGACAGCCATGACGGCGTTATGCGGGCCCTGCGCAAGAGCCTGGCCATTGTTGGCCGGACCCTTCGAGGGACTTCCGACCCCCGTAAGAGCCCGGCCGCCCGGCCGGCACTTCGCTTCTGGGAGAACGCCTTCATGCCCTACTCCACCGCTTCCATCCGCAACGTGGCCCTCGCAGGCCACCCCGCCGCCGGCAAAACCACGCTGTTCGAAGCCCTGCTGCACGCCGGCGGCACGATCACTACGGCAGGCAGCATCGAACGCGGCAATACCGTGTCCGATTTCGATCCGATCGAGAAACAGCGCGGGCATTCGCTCGACCTCGCCGTCGCCAGCATCGACCACGACACGCGGGATGGCCCGATCCACGTCAACCTCATCGACACGCCCGGCTATCCGGATTTCCGTGGGCCTGCGCTGTCGGCGCTGGCGGCAGTAGAAACCGTCGCGATCGTCATCGACGCCGACACCGGCGTGGAGTACGGCGCGCGCCGGATGATGGAGTACGCGAAAGCGCGCCGGCTGTGCCGCGTCGTCGTCGTCAACAAGATCGACCATGCCGATGCCGACCTCGGCCAGCTGCTGGACGAGATACGCGCGGCGTTCGGCTCGGAGTGCCTGCCGCTCAACCTGCCTGCCGACCGCGGCACGTGCGTGGTCGACTGCTTCGGTCAGTCCTCGGGCGACAGTGACCTCGGCCCGGTCGCGGACTGGCACCAGAAGATCATCGACCAGGTCGTCGAGATCAACGAGACCGTAATGGAGCACTACCTCGACACCGGCGAGGACGGCCTGTCGGGGCAGGAACTGCATGACGCGTTCGAGCAGTGCCTGCGCGAAGGCCACCTCGTGCCGGTGCTGTTCTGTTCGGCGCGCAGCGGCATCGGCGTCGCCGAGTTGCTCGACGTCGCCGAGCGGCTGTTCCCGAACCCGGCCGAGGCCAACCCGCCCGCGCTGGTTACCAACGGCAGCGGCCCGGCCGAACCGTTGATCGCCGAGCCGGACCCGGGCAAGCACGTGATCGCGGACGTCTTCAAGGTGGTCAACGACCCCTTCGTCGGCAAGCTCGGCGTGTTTCGGGTCTACCAGGGCACCGTCAGGCGTGACAGCCAGCTCTTCGTCGACGACGGGCGCAAGCCGGTGCGTGTCGGACACCTGTTCAAGCTAAAGGGCCGCGAGCATGTCGAGATCGATCAGGCCGTGCCTGGCGACATCGCCGCGGTCGCGAAGATCGACGAGCTGCACTTCGACGCGGTGCTGCACGACCGCCATGACGAGGACCACGTGCACCTGGCGGCGCTGGACTTTCCGAAGCCGATGTTCGGCCTCGCGGTCGAGGCCGCCCGCAAGGGCCAGGAGCAGAAGCTCGCGACCGCGCTGCACAAACTCGCTGAAGAAGACCCCTGCTTCACCGTCGAGCACCAGGTCGAGACGAACGAGACCGTGATCCGCGGGCTGTCGGAGCTGCACCTGCGCATCAACCTCGACCGGCTGCGCGACAAGTACGGCGTCGAGGTGAAATCGCGACCGCCGCGCATCGCGTACCGCGAAACGATCAGCGCAGCGGCCGAGGGCCACCATCGGCACAAGAAGCAGACCGGCGGCGCGGGGCAGTTCGGCGAGGTGTTCCTGCGCATCGAGCCGCTGCCGCGTGGCGGCGGGTTCGAGTTCGTCGACGAGGTCAAGGGCGGCACGATCCCCGGGCAGTTCCTGCCGGCGATCGAGAAAGGCATTCGGCAGGCGATCGCGACCGGCGCGGTGGCCGGTTATCCGATCCAGGACGTGCGTGTGGTGGTCTACGACGGCAAGCACCACCCGGTCGACAGCAAGGAAATCGCGTTCGTCACCGCCGGCAAGAAGGCATTCCTCGATGCGGTGTCGAAGGCGCGGCCGCAGGTGCTCGAGCCGATCGTCGATCTGGAAGTCAGCGCGCCCGAGCAGCACATGGGCGACATCAGCGGCTCGCTCGCGGCCAAGCGCGCGCGCATCACCGGCACCGATGCGGCGCGCGGTGAGGTCGTCGTGCGCGCGCAGGTGCCGCTCTCGGAGCTCGAAGGG
Source organism: Lysobacter korlensis (assembly GCF_042434515.1). NCBI lineage: Bacteria > Pseudomonadati > Pseudomonadota > Gammaproteobacteria > Lysobacterales > Lysobacteraceae > Lysobacter > Lysobacter korlensis. The sequence goes on along the minus strand of NZ_JBHLTG010000003.1, from coordinate 63,249 downwards.
TATGCGGCCGAACTCAAATCGATGACGGCCGGTCGCGGCCGCTACTCGCTCGACTTCAGCCACTACGAGCCGGTGCCCGCGCAGGTGCAGCACAAGCTCGTCGCGGCCTACCGACCACACCACGACGAGGAATAGGCAACGCTGCCGCGACCCCGTCGGGGTCGCGGCCACCTGCGCCCCGCAGCGCCGCGGGGCCAGGCCTGCTCAGTCGCTGGGCAGCAGCAGGGGCAGTGGCGGGGACGGTAGCGGCGGTTCGATCGGCACGGCGGCATCGACGCGGCTGCCATGCCGTCGGAGCGCCCCCTCGATCGCGCGGCCCTCCGTCTGCACAGGCAGCAGCACCAGCCGGCCCTCCCCGTTGCGCAGGCGTTCGCGCATGTCGGCATCGATCGCGAAGCGCGCGCCGATCACACGGCCTTCGTCGTGGTCGCGCTGGAGCGGCAGTGCAATCACCGGCACGGCGTTTCCCTCCCCCGGCTCGACGTGCAATACGACCTCGGCGGTGCCGTCCGGCAGGCCCCAGGTCACGAGGTCCAGCCTTGCGTCTCCGTCAGGGCGGATCGTCAGCCGCGCTTCGCCATGATCGCTGCGCGCTTCGGCCGGTGCGTCGGAACCGCTGGACGGTGCGAACAGCAACGCGCGCAGCCTGAGCGTTTCACCGGTTGCCGCGAGTGATGTGGCAGCGGCGACCACGCCCAGCAGCAGCGTCGCGGCAAGCAGCAGTGGCTGAGCGACGCGCTGGAAGAGTGCGGATGAGATGGCAGGCCGCGGATACACGGCAATTACGCTACGCACCACACGCATGCAGGCGCGTGAAACCCCGCCCGACGACGTCGCGTGGCAACGCGTGTCCCTAGAGTCGCGTAATGGAACCGATGCGCCCGCCCGCAGCCGCGCAACCGCCCCGGCGCGACTACGCACCGATCGCGCGGGGCATCGTCGTACTCGCGCTGATCGCGCTCGCAGTCGGGGCATGGCTGCACTGGAGCTGGCACCAGCCTTTCATGCGCGTGCCGCGCACGGTGACCGAACTGTCGCAGCTTCCGGCCCCGTCGTGGCTTCCGGTCCCGGTGGACGGCGTCGAGCCAGACGACATCGCCGACACCTGGGGCGCGCCGCGCGGCCGTGACCGCACGCACGAAGGCGTCGACATCTTCGCCAAGCGCGGCACGCCGGTGCGCAGCGCCACCCGCGGCGTGGTGCTCTCGGTCCGCGACAGCGGCCTCGGCGGGCGGCAGGTCTGGGTGCTCGGACCCGGCCATGAGCGCCACTACTACGCCCACCTCGACGATTGGGCGTTCGCGCTCGCCGCGGGCGACATCGTGCAGCCCGGCAGCATGCTCGGCACCGTCGGCACCACCGGCAATGCCCGCGGCACGCCGCCGCACCTGCATTACGGGATTTACAGCGCCGGCGGCGCATTGAATCCCGTACCGCGCTTGCAGGCGGCTGGACCGTCACCGGAAGACGAAGAGCCAAGCGGCGCTGACCCGGCTCCGACCGTCATCCGCCGATGAGGCGATATTCATGATGACGGCCTAAGGTGGCCAGGCCCGGCCCCGGATCAACCGGGGCACCCCCCAACCAACCGGAGTCCCGCGATGCACCTCAAGAAGCTCCTCCTGATTGCCGGCCTGCTCTGCATCGGCCTCGTGCTGTCGGCGTGCTCGACACTCAATGCGGTCGGCGCCCTGCTCGGCAACCAGGTCACGTTCACCGCGCCCGAGCTGCAGCAGTCGCTTGATCGCCGCTTCCCGCGCGATTACGACAAGCTCGGTGGGCTGGTGTCGGTCAGCCTGATGAATCCGCGCCTGTCGATTCCGCCCGGCGCAACGCGCCTGCGGCTGGATTTCGACCTCGGCATCGCCGCGCTTGGCGGCAACAGCCGCACCCCGGACGGGCGTTTCACGCTCACCAGCGCGCTGCGCTACGATCCCGCCACGCGCGGCCTGCACCTGATGGAACCGAGCATCGAACGGGTGGACATCCCGTCGCTCGGCGGCGTCATGAACGACACCGCGCGCGGGGCGCTCAACCGCTGGCTGGTCGACTACGCCCGCGAAGAGCCCGTCTACCGTTTCGATGACAGCCTGATCGGCCGCCTGGGTTCGCGACGCATCGCGGAGACCCGGATCGAGCAGGGCCAGGTCGTCGTCCACCTCGGCAACTGAGACCACCGACAACACCATGCGCCTGAGCCGTGACCTGCTGATGTCTGCCATCCTCGCGACGCTGCTTGCCGCGTGCGGCGCGGATCAGAGCGCATCCCCGGGCGTCGCCACGCCCGACGGCATCGCGAACGAGGCACTGCCTTCGCCGGCGGGCGCCCCGGGCTCGGCGGTGACCGGCATGCCCGACGAGCCCGGCCCGAACGGGATCCGTGACCCGGACGCCGCCGTCGTCGCGCCCGAGGTTGCACTGGACGCCGACGGCAACCCGCTGCCGCCCGACGCGCCGGCAGCGGACGCGGTCGATCCGGCCACGCAGCCGCCAGCGACGTCGCCCACTGAGCCGGTTCCGGTCGACCCCGCAGCGGTGCCCACGGTCGATGCGCTTGCGGCGAGCGAAGCCGTTGCAGTGGTGCGCGAGTACCACGACGCAATCAACGGCAATGCCTACGGACGGGCCTACATGCTCTGGGGCGATGGCGGACAGGCCAGCGGCCAGTCCGCACAGCAGTTCGCCGACGGCTTTGCCGCAGTCGACGGAATGTCGGTCGAGATCGCTCCACCGACACGCGCCGATGCGGCCATGGCCCAGGTGCCGGTCACGATGACGCTGCGCCGCCGCGACGGTAGCGAGCGTCGGCTCGTCGGCCACTACGTGCTGCGCCGTGCCGACGGCGACCCGGCTGCGGGCTGGCGGATTGCCGCGGCCCGCCTGCGCGAAGGCGCGCCCTGAGCACCGCGCCAACCGGTGCGCCGCGCGTGGTCCTCGACACCAACGCGTGGCTCGATCTCCTGGTATTTCGCGATCCGCGGGCTGCACGGCTCGACCAAGCGCTGCAAAGCGGTCGCGTCGAAGCCGTCACCGACGACGCCTGCCGCGCCGAGTGGCAGCGCGTGCTCGATTACCCGCAACTGGCGTTACCGCCCGACCGGCGGCAGGCGCTGCTTGTCGAGTTCGACCGCCGCAGCAGGCCGCTGGGGAGGCGGCGCGCGCCTCGCCCGCTGCCGCGCTGCGCTGATCCGGACGATCAGAAGTTCCTCGAGCTGGCCTGGGCCTGCGAGGCGCACTGGCTGGTCAGTCGCGACCATGCCGTGCTTGCGCTCGCGCGGCGCATGCAGCGCGAGTGCGGCCTTGCAATCGTCACCCCGGAGCAGTGGAAGCCCCGGTGATCCGCATGCCGCATCGAGCGGCCCGCACCGTTCAAACCGACACGCGCGCCCCGCACGCACTCCGGTTCACAACTCGAAGCGGTACGACAGCTTCACCAGCAACTGCTCGCTGTCGCGCAGGCTGAATGCATCGGTGAACTCGTCGCGCGCATCGAACGGGCCGCCGATCTCCTCGTCGTACATCGCACCGCCCCGCACGTATGCGATGTACAGGTGCGACAGCGGGGCCAGCTCATAGCGATACCGCACCTGGAAGCCCATGTTGCGCAGTCCGATGTCACCGACGGACTCGTCGACCGCGACCGGCGTGCCGTCCGGCGCGACCCGCCAGACCTGCTCGAGTTCCGCGTCCAGGCCGATCACTTCGAGTCGAACGCGCAGCTCCTGCTTCGAATCGATAAGCCAGGTCGCGCCTGCATCGAGTGAAAGCCGGTTGGATTCGAACGTGCCCAGCCGGTTGTCCAGCGTGGCCGGGTCTTGGTCGGGGCGCCAGACCAGCCAGTCGGGGTCGTAGCGGGCCTCCATTCCGACGAACACGTTGAGCGAGTCGCTGAAATGGTAGACCGGCTCGACGGAGATCGACAGCGCGCCCTCGTCGATGCCCCCGAGTCCATCTGCTGCGTAGCGCGCATTCGCGCGCCAGCTCCAGCGGCCCTTCTGGGGGCGAAATCGTTGGACGATCGCGTACAGCTTCGGCGGTACGCGCACGGCACCGTTGCCACGCGTGATGAGGTCGTCGAACCCGTCCGTCCAACCCGAGATGTCGAACATCTGCTGGCCGCCGTCGCGACGCTCGCTGGACCAGTTGACCGCCCAGGCATCGGCGATGTGCCGGCCGCTGTTGTTCATGCGTCGCGACAATGCGCCGCGGATCTCGTGGGCGTTATATGCGGAGGTGTCAGGCAGCGCGGTCAGCCGGTGCGCGATCTCGTAGCGCGCGTAGTTGAAATCGTTGCGTTCGAGGTAGCCGAAATCGTTGAGCTGCAGCTGATCACCCAGATGCACCGCGAACAGCTGCTGGCGCCAGCCGGGCGCGAAGCTGTGGTCGATGCGCACCTGCGCGCCGGTATCGCGCACTTCGCGGCCCGACTGGTCCACCGACGAGGCCACCGCGGTGCTGCGGATGTTCCAGCGCGCGTTCGGCGCCCAGCGGTAGTCGACTTCATACACGGTCGCCTGGCGGTCGAAGAACGGCCGGTCGACATGCGTCAGCGTCGCGCCCAGGCCCTGGCTCCCGAAATCGCGCGTCACCCGGCTGGCGTAGAAATCACGGCCAACCTCGTCGCCCTCGGTCGCGGCGAACACGCCGTAATTGAAGCCCGCCATGCTGCCGTTGACCTTCAGCGCGGCGGTCACGTCGGCCGAGCCCAGCCGGTCATCGCGTGGGCCACCGACGCGGCGGGTGTAGATCAACCGGTTCGCGTTGTTGGGCGAGCCGAACGGCACGTCGAAAAAGTTCTGGTTCTCGGTGAAGAACGGCCGCTTGTCGTTGAAGAACGTCTCGACCGCGCCGAAGTTCACCACCAGCTCGTCGCTCTCGACCTGGCCGAAATCCGGATTGAGCGTCGCGCTGAGCTGGAACTGCCCGTTCGGCTTCCAGAACAGGTCGCCGCCGGCGTCGAACTCGGCGCCGCCAGCCACCATGTCCTGCACGCCGACCACGTACGGCGTGACCGCGAGCAGCGACTGGCTGAACGCCGGGATCTGGATCTTCTGGAACACCGACAGGTAGCGCGGCTCGGTGTAGATGATCGCCGGCCACGTCGACCGCTCACCGGTCGCGCCCAGCACGCGGTCGACCGCGATGCCGATCGTGCGCGTGCCGCCCTCGGCGCTGCGCATCGGCGCGGTATGCCACGGGATCAGCATTTCCGCGCTCCAGCCGGCCTCGTCCTCGGTCACGGCCGAGCGCCAGTCGCCATCCCAGTCGTTGCTGAACTGGTTTTCGTTCGTCAGCGTACCGTCCTCGACGCTGCCGGCAAGCGTGACCATGAAGTTGTAGCCGGTGCGCCCGTCACCGTTGAAGTCGACGTAGAGGTTCACGCGATCGACCGGCCCGCCCTCGTCGCGCTGGGTGCGCTGGCGCGTGCGCGGCACGCTGGCGTCCTGCAGGTTGCGGAAGCCGACCGCGAGGCCTTCGGGCGTCGCTTTGATCCAAGCCTCCGTCGGCTGCGGCGCCGGCGCGCGCGACAGCGGCTGTGTGAGACGGAAATCGGTGACGTGCTGCGCGCCCTCCCACTCGGCCGGGTCGATGCGGCCATCGATCTCGACGGCAACGGCGGCGGGTGCGGCAAGCGCGGCGAGCAGGGCGAACGGGAACGGGGTGCGCATGAAGACCTTCGGTGTGCGGCATCGCACCCGGTGGGTGCGGCGACGTCGGCGCGCCTGCGGGCGCGGCGGGGATGGCCGCGCAAGCCTAGACGCATACCCGGGCGGCGCGACTGACGGAAGTCATGCCGCGGCTTGACCCATCGTGTCCGGTTGCAGGCGCTGGCGCCGGCGGGACAGGAAACCCGCAGCCGCCGCGTTGGGCGCGGGCTGCGTCACCGGCGCGTCGCGGGGTCAGGCGCGCTTGCGGGCGGGCCTGCCGGCTTTCGAGTCTGCAGCGCTTTTCTTCGCGCCCGCGCCCTTCGTGGCCCGCGACTTCTTCGCGGCCTTGGCGGGCTTTGCAGCCGCCTTCGGCTTGCGCTTGGGTTGCAGCATCGTGCCGGTGCAGTTCTTCGCCCCGCAGCGGCACTCCCAGATCTTCTTCATGCGCGGGGTATGCGCTTCGCCGAGCGTGATGCCGTAGTTGTAGAACAGCTCGTCGCCGGGCTTGATGTTGCGGATCGCATCGATGAACACGCGGTCACGCGTGCGGTCGTCGCCCTCGGCCTCCTCGAGCACGGCCTCGCAGTTCGGTGCACAGCTGTGGTTAATCCAGCGCCCGACGTTGCCGCCGAAATTGCCATCGATCACGTACTCGTCGTTGAGCGTGAACAGAAACGTATGGCCTGATTCAGCGGCGCCGCTCTCGCCCGCGTCGACATCCTCGTGCGTCCGCAGCATGCCTCGGTACTCGATGATCCGCTCGCCCTTTTTGATGGGCACCAGGGCGAATACCCCGTTGCCGTGGATGGCGGAGCGGCGGGCGACGATCTTGCGTGGCATGCGGAAGTCCGGGCTGGTCGAGCCAGCATTCTGCCCGCGCGCCCGTGCGGCGGCTATCCATTGCACGTGAAGGCGCGCCAACAAGCGGCGGCGACGCGGCCACCAGGCGCCGGGCCGTGCTTGGCCGCAGGCGCGTGAAAACGTACAATTCCGGTACTGATTCAAAAGTGCCCGGCCATGCTGCGCGTCACCAAGCTCACCGATTACGCCACCGTCGTCATGACCGTGCTCGCCGCGCGGCCCGATGCCGTGCTCAGCGCGTCGGAACTCGCCGAGCGTGCGGGCCTTGAAGCACCGACGGTCGCCAAGCTGCTCAAGCCGCTGGCGCAGGCCGGCCTTGTCGAAGGCTTCCGCGGCGCAAACGGAGGCTATCGGCTTGCACGCCCGGCGGCGCAGATCGGCCTGATCGACATCGTCGAGGCGATGGAAGGCCCGCTGGCGATGACCGAATGCAGCGGCCACGACGGCCAATGCGGCATCGAGCACTCCTGCGGCGTACGCGCGAACTGGCGCCGCATCAACGACGTAGTGGTCGACGCGCTGCGCAGCATGACGCTGGCCCAGATGCTAGAGCCGCCTCCGCCCTCCCCTTCCAAACGGACCCGGCGCATCGATGTGCGCCTAGAACCGGTCTGAACGATAGGCAGCCACATGGCCACCGACGCGATCGAAACCCACGTTCCCAACCGCGAGATCCACGAGCAGCTCGGCCGTCGTTACGAAGCCGGGTTCACGACGGATATCGAGTCCGAATCGCTGCCTGCAGGGCTCAGCGAGGACATCGTCCGCGCGATCTCCGCCAAGAAGGGCGAGCCCGAATGGATGACCGACTGGCGCCTTGAAGCCTACCGGCACTGGCTGACCATGCCGTCGCCGGACTGGGCGAAGCTCAACATCGCGCCGATTGATTACCAGGCACTGAGCTACTACAGCGCGCCGAAGGGCCCGAAGTACGCCTCGCTCGATGAAGTGCCGCAGGAGCTGCTCGACACCTACGAGAAGCTCGGCGTGCCGCTGCACGAGCGCGCGAAGCTCGCAGGCGTTGCCGTCGATGCGGTGTTCGACTCGGTCTCCGTTGGCACGACGTTCCGCAAGGAACTCGCCGAGAAGGGCGTGATCTTCATGTCGATGTCGGAAGCGGTGCAGGAGCATCCGGAGCTCGTTCGCCAGTACCTCGGCAGCGTGGTGCCGGTCGGCGACAACTATTTCGCCGCGCTGAACTCGGCGGTGTTCTCCGACGGCTCGTTCGTGTTCATCCCGAAGGGCGTGCGCTGCCCGATGGAGCTGAGCACGTACTTCCGCATCAATGCGGTCAATACCGGCCAGTTCGAGCGCACGCTGATCATCTGCGAGGACGATGCGTACGTGAGCTACCTCGAAGGCTGCACCGCGCCGATGCGCGACGAAAACCAGCTGCATGCAGCGGTTGTCGAGCTAGTCGCGCTGGAAAACGCCGAGATCAAGTACTCGACGGTGCAGAACTGGTATCCGGGCGACGAGAACGGCGTGGGTGGCATCTACAACTTCGTGACCAAGCGCGGCGAGTGCCGCGGCGCGAAGAGCAAGATCACCTGGACGCAGGTCGAGACCGGTTCGGCGATCACCTGGAAGTACCCGAGCTGCGTGCTGATCGGCGACGACTCGGTGGGCGAGTTCCATTCCGTGGCGCTCACCCACCATCGCCAGCAGGCCGATACGGGCACGAAGATGATCCATATCGGCAAGCGCACCAAGAGCAAGATCGTCAGCAAGGGGATCAGCGCCGGCCGCGGACAGAACACCTACCGCGGCCTCGTGAAGGTCGAGCGCAGTGCCGAAGGCGCGCGTAACCACACCCAGTGCGATTCACTGCTGATCGGCAAGAAGTGCGGCGCACACACATTCCCTTACATCGAGGTCAAGCACCCGACCGCGACCGTGGAACACGAGGCGACCACATCGAAGATCAGCGAGGACCAGCTGTTCTACTGCCGCTCGCGTGGCATCTCGGAAGAGGACGCGGTGTCGCTGATCGTCGACGGCTTCTGCAAGAGCGTGTTCCGCGAGCTGCCGATGGAGTTCGCGGTCGAGGCGAAAAAGCTGCTGGAAGTCAGCCTGGAAGGGTCGGTGGGCTGATGCACCCGCGTATCCGCGAAGCTGTGGATGCCGACATCGCGCCGATGCATGTGATCCGTCTGGCCGTGCGCGAGAACACGCTGTCGGATCCGTCCTGGCTGACACCCGAGGTATATCGCACGTATCTGGCAACGGGCAGCAAGGGCTGCACCTGGGTGGCCGAACTCGACGGCCGCATCGTCGGCTTCTCGACCGCACGCCTGGGCGAGCGCGACATCTGGGCGCTGTTCGTCGATCCAGCCTGCGAGGGCTGCGGCATCGGCCGCGCCCTGCTTGATGCGGCCATCGCGTGGCTGTTCGCGCGTGGGGCGGAAGCGATCGAACTGGGCACGACGCCGGATACCCGCGCCGACCGCTTCTACCGCGCCGCCGGCTGGCAGCGCGGCGCGATGACAGAACGCGGCGACGTCATTTTCCGCCTGCCGAACCCGTCGGTGGGCGCATCTCTTTCTCTCGAGACCGCATCATGCTGAAGATCGAAAACCTGCACGCCCGCGTCGCCGGCAAGGACATCCTCAAGGGGCTGTCGCTCGAGGTTCAACCGGGCCAGGTGCACGCGATCATGGGCCCGAACGGCGCGGGCAAGTCCACGCTCGGCAACATTCTCGCGGGCCGCGAAGGCTACGAGGTGGTCGAGGGTTCGGTGACGTTCGAAGGCCGCAACCTGCTCGAGCTCGAGCCCGAGGAGCGCGCCGCCGCTGGCGTGTTTCTCGCGTTCCAGTACCCGGTGGAAATCCCGGGCGTGAACAACACCTATTTCCTGCGCTCGGCGCTCAACGCGCAACGCAAGGCGCGTGGCGAGGAGGAACTGGACTCGATGCAGTTCCTGCGTCGGGTGCGCGAGAAGCTGGCCGTGCTGCACCTGAAGGACGAGCTGCTGCACCGCGCCGTCAACGAGGGTTTCAGCGGCGGCGAGAAGAAGCGCAATGAGATCTTCCAGCTCGCGCTGCTGGAACCGAAGCTCGCGATCCTCGACGAAACGGACTCTGGCCTCGACATCGATGCACTCAAGGCGGTCGCGCACGGCGTCAACACGCTGCGCTCGCCGGACCGTGCGTTCGTGGTGATCACCCATTACCAGCGCCTGCTCGACTACATCCGCCCGGACTTCGTGCATGTGCTCGCGAATGGACGCATCGTCGAAACGGGTGGGCCGGAACTCGCGCTGGAGCTCGAGCAGCACGGCTACGAGTGGGTCAAGGACCGCATCAGCCCGGAGGCCGCGGCATGAGGGCTCCGGTTATCTACCGCGATCGCGTGGCCCCGAGGGCGGCATGAACGCGCTGATCGAATCGCTGACCGCGCCGTTCGGGCGCACGGCGGCGCAGGAAGCGGCCGGGGCTGCCGGCACTCGCCAAACAGCGCTCGATGCCGTGCTGCGCGATGGCCTGCCGCACGCGCGCCGCGAGTCGTGGCGCTATACGCCGCTCCGCGCACTCGAGCGGCGCAGGTTCGCGCCTGCCGATCAGGCACTGGTCGCATTCGACCCCGCGTTGCTCGACGGCATCCCGGCGCCGCGGCTCGTATTCGTCAACGGCCGTTTCAACGCTACGGCTTCCGACCTGTCCGCTCTCGCGGACGGTGTTTCGCTGCAGCCGGTGTCGCAGGTGCTGTCCGCCGGTGACGACAGCGCGGTGCACCTGCTGGCCGGGCAGTACGAATCGCCCGACGAGGTGTTCGCCCGGCTCAACACCGCGCTGGCCGAGGAAGGCGTCGTCGTGCGCGTCGCGGCCGGCGCGCAGGCAGCCTCGCCGCTGCATCTGGTGTTCGTCGGCGCACCCGCCGAAGGCGACAGGGCCTGGCACCTGCGCCATCTCGTCGAACTCGGCGAGCGCGCACAGCTCGAACTCGTCGAGTACCAGCTCGGCGGCGGCGAGCACCGTCACCTGCTGAACCATCTCATGCGCATCCGCGTCGGCGCGGGTGCACAACTCGGTCATTGGCGCGTGCAGGACGAGTCACACGGCGCGACGGTGGTTTCGCGCACCGACGCGATCGTTGAAACCGACGCCCGCTACCGGCGCCTCGACCTCGAACTCGGCGCGGCACTGTCGCGCCACGAACTCAACATCACGCTTTCAGGCGAGCGCGGGCAGGCCCATGCGAACGGCGCCCTGCTCGCGACCGGTCGCCGTCACCTCGACACCCGCCTCGGCATCGACCACATCGGCCGCGACAGCGCCTGCGAGCTGGTCTGGCGCGGCCTGGGCGCCGACCGCGCGCGAGCCGTGTTCCACGGCGGCATCCTGATCCGCGAAGGTGCCGACGGCACCTCGGCTTCGCTGTCGAACAAGAACCTGCTGCTCAGCGACGCGGCCGAGATCGACACGCAGCCCGTGCTCGTGATCCACGCCGACGAAGTGCAGGCCGCCCACGGCGCGACCGTTGGCCAGCTGGACCCGACTGCACTGTTCTATCTGCGCTCGCGTGGATTGCCGGCCGAGCAGGCGCGCGCGCTGCTCACTGCCGCGTTCTGCCGGGAGACGCTCACCGTGATCGACGACGCCACCGTTCGTGATGCGCTCGCGGTGCGCCTGGACGCCGCGCTCGCGCGACTGGAGCCCGCATGACCCGCAACCATCCCCACGTGTCCCGCCCGCTGCCGGAGCCGCCGCGCATCGGCCCGCCCGACTGGGCGAGCGTGCGCGCCGACTTCCCGCTGCTAGAGCGCGAGGTGCACGGCAAGCCGCTGATCTATCTCGACTCGGCCAACACCGGGCAGAAGCCGGCCGCCGTGATCGAAGCGGTCGATGATTTCTACCGGCACCACAACGCGAACGTCAGCCGCGCGGTGCATGCGCTCGGCACCGAGGCGACCGAGGCGTACGAGTCGGCGCGCAACCGGCTGGCCGCGTTCCTCAACGTGCGCAGCGACGAGCTGGTGCTGTGCAGCGGCACGACGTTCGCATTGAATCTCGTCGCCTACAGCTGGGCCCTGCCCCAGCTCAAGGCCGGCGACGCGATCGTGCTCACGCGCATGGAGCACCACGCGAACATCGTGCCGTGGCAGATCGTCGCCCAGCGCACCGGCGCGGTGATCAAGGTTGCCGAGCTCAACGAGGCGGGCGAGCTCGATCTCGAAGGCCTGTACGCACTGATGACACCCGAGGTGAAGCTGCTGGCGATGTCGCACGTGTCCAACGTGCTCGGCACCGTCAACCCGGTACGCGAGATCTGCCGCGAGGCGCGCCGGCGCGGCATCGTGACGGTGATCGACGGTTCACAGGCTGCGCCGCACCGCGCGCTCGATGTCGGTTCGATCGGCTGCGACTTCTATGCGGTCACCGGCCACAAGATGGCCGGTCCGACCGGCACCGGCGCACTGTGGGCACGGCGCGAACTGCTCGCGAGCATGCCGCCGTTCCTCGGTGGCGGCGAGATGATCAAGGAAGTGCGCTTCGAAGGCACGGTCTACAACGACGCACCCCATCGCTTCGAGGCCGGCACACCGAACATCGCCGGCTTCGTCGGGCTCGGCGCGGCGGTCGATTACCTGACCGGGCTTGGCATGGAGCACGTGGAGGCACGCGAGCAGGAACTGCTGGCGCATGCCACCGAGGCGCTCGCAGGCGTCGAAGGCCTGCGTATTTTCGGCAACGCGCGCGAGAAGGCCGCGGTGGTGAGCTTCCTCGTCGAAGGCGCACACGCACATGACCTTGCGACGTTGCTCGATCTGGAAGGCGTCGCAATCCGGTCCGGCCATCACTGCGCGCACCCGTTGATGCAGAAGCTCGGCGTGGGCGCGACCTGTCGTGCCTCGTTCGCGTTCTACAACACGCACGAGGAAATCGACGCGTTCGTGGCGGCATTGCAGAAGGTGCGCAGGCTGCTAGCCTGAGCGCTTTCCGTTCGGGGGAACGCGATGGCCGACGAGTCCGACCTGGCGTCATTGCTGCGCATGATCCGTGACCAGCAGCGCGAACAGCTTGCATTGCAAGTGCAGGCGATCGAGCTGCAGCGCGCGCACTTCGCGCTGGCCCAGAGCCAGATCGAGCGCGTTGAACGCATCAACGACCGCGCCGAAGCAATCCAGGCGCGCGCGAGCGCGACCAGCAAGGTGGCGCCGTGGGTGATCGCCCCGGCGCTCGTGTTCGCAATCGTCGCGCTGCTGTGGTCGTCGTACGCAGGGATGGTGTCGGCATGAGCGCGGCGCTGCAGTTCCGCCGTGCCGCACCCGCCGATACTGACGCAATCGTTGCGCTCGTCGAATCCGCCTACCGCGGCGACGCGAGCCGCGCCGGCTGGACCACGGAAGCCGACCTGCTCGACGGGCGGCGCACAGGCGCGGACGACGTGGCGGCCTGCATCGCAAGGCCGCGCAGCACGATCCTGCTGGCGGAGCTCGACGACGATGGCGGACGCGACCTTGTTGCGTGCGCGCACGTGGCCGATGAGGACGGGGCCGGATACTTCGGCATGTTCTCCGTCCGCCCCGGCTTGCAGGGCGGCGGCATTGGCAAGCGCCTGCTCGAGCATGCCGAGCGCTTCGTCCGCGAACACTGGAGCCTGCCGGTGATGCGCATGACCGTGATCGACGTGCGTGACGAGCTGATCGCGTTCTACGAGCGCCGCGGCTACCGACGCACCGGCATCGTCAAACCGTTTCCGTACGGCGACGAGCGCTTCGGCATTCCACGTCGGGATGACCTTCGCTTTGAAGTGCTGGAAAAGCCGCTGGGCTGAGCCGGCGCGTTAGCAGCTCCACCTCCGTTCGCTGATGCGACGAAGCATGTGTTCCGGCGCACCTGGTCGCCCAGGCGGCGGGACCTTAGAACCCCATCCACTCTTGTCCGCCGAACCCCATGACCGACTGGATCCGCGTCTGCGCCACTTCCGAACTGCTGCCGGGTGAGAGCACCGTCGCGTGGGACGGCGACACGCCGATCCTCGTGTGCAACTACGACGGCGACTTCTACGCGCTCGAGGACAAGTGCTCGCACGCGGACTTCGAGCTCTCCGCAGGCGCGTTCGACGGCCAGGATGGGACGGTCGAGTGCACGCTGCACGGCGCGAAGTTCGACGTGCGCGACGGCCGCGCCCTGTGCGCGCCTGCGTATGCGCCAGTGCCGCGCTTTCCGGTCAAGGTCGAGGACGGCGCAGTGTGGACGCGGGACGACCGCTGAGCCGCACCGCGGTGGTGGCGGCCGACGCGCGCATGGTCGCGGGGTGAGTCAGCAGAGGCCCGGACGCACCCACCCGGCACGCGACTAGCAGGCGCGGCCGTACTGTACGGGGCAAGTCGTTAAAATAACATTGCAAATGCGAATCCTTCTCACTACCATGCGCCGGCCCGCAGCGCCACCGCTGCACCGTTCTGGATGGATTCAATGCGTCATTTGCCTGCTCTTTCGCCGCTTGCCGGCGCCCTCGCCCTTGCCCTGAGTCTGCCTGCCCTCGCCGAGCCCGCACCGGCCGCCGCCGACCTCGATGCAGTCCGCGTCTATGGCCAGGCCCAGGGGTATAACGTCGATGCCACGCGCACGGCGACCAAGACGACGACGGCGCTGCGTGACGTGCCGCAGGCGGTGACGATCATCACCGAGGACCTCATCGACGACCAGGCGATGACGAGCATGGCCGACGTCGTGCGCTATGTGCCGGGCGTAGGCATGGCGCAGGGCGAAGGCCATCGCGATGCGCCGATCTTCCGCGGCAACGTCTCCACCAGCGACTTCTTCATCGACGGCATCCGCGACGACGTCCAGTACCTGCGCGACCTCTACAACGTCGAGCACATCGAGGTGCTCAAGGGCGCGAACTCGATGATCTTCGGCCGCGGTGGTTCGGGCGGCATCATCAACCGCGTGACCAAGCAGGCGAACTGGCTGGCGCACGACGAGCTCGAATTCCAGTTCGGCAGTCACGGCCGTCGCCGCGGCGTCGCCGATTTCGGTCGCCCGATCAGCCCCGACGCCGCGTTCCGCGTCGTGGCGCTGTACGAGAACTCCGATACGTTCCGCGACCACGTCGAGATCGAGCGCTTCGGCATCAACCCGACGTTCGCCGTGCGCTTCGGTGAGAACACGACGGCGACATTCGGCTACGAGTACTTCCGCGACGACCGCACCACCGACCGCGGCGTGCCGAGCTTCCAGCTGCGCCCGCTAGCGGTCGATGTCGAGACGTTCTTCGGCGATCCGGAGCTGAGCTTCAGCGACTTCGAATCGCACGCGTTCACGGCGACGGTCGAACACGAGTTCGGCAACGGCATGACACTGCGCAATGCGACCCGCATCGCGAGCTACGACAAGTTCTACCAGAACGTGTATCCGGGTGCGCCATCGATCGTAGGCGGCCAGCGGAACCTGCCGACCGTCAACGCGGACCGGACCCACCTTTTCCTGTCGGCCTACAACTCGGGCACCGACCGCGAGAACTTCTTCAACCAGACGGACCTGGTCAAGGTATTCGAAGGCAAGGTGCGCCACACCGTCCTGGTCGGCGCCGAAATCGGCCGCCAGGAAACCGACAACCTGCGCGTCAACGGCTTCTTCGCGTCGCCGGACGTGCGGCCGTGCATCGCGTCGGCTACGGCCGTCGTTGTTACGAACACCGTCTGCGTACCGCTGGCCAATGCTGACGGCCCGGTGGCGGTCACGTTCCCGCAGACCGCACCCGGGCTCGACAACACCGGCACGGCCGACATCGCTTCGGTTTACATCCAGGACCAGATCGAGTTCTCGCCGCAGTGGCAGGCGATCATCGGTGCCCGCTGGGACCGCTTCGCGCTGGACTTCACCAACAACCGCGCGAACGGCGGCACGGGCGAGCGCCTCGAGACCGGCGACGACCTGTTCTCGCCGCGCGTCGGCCTGATCTATAAGCCGAGCGAGCCGGTTTCGATCTACACCAGCTACAGCGTCGCCTACACGCCGCGGGCGGGTGAGCAGCTCAACGGTCTTGCGGCCAATACCCGCACGACCGCACCCGAGAAGTTCGAGAACCTCGAGGTCGGCGCGAAGTGGGATATCCGACCTGACCTGTCGGCGACGATCGCCGCGTACCGCCTCGACCGCACGAACGTCGTCGTGGTCAACCCGTTCAACGCGCGCGAGTCGATCCTCATCGACGGCCAGCAGACCGAAGGCGTCGAGCTCGGCATTGCCGGCCGGGTCACCGAGGCGTGGACCGTGATGGGCGGCTACGCGTACCAGGAAGGCTACACGCTGAGCACGGTCGATCCGGGTGGTCCGTCGGCCGGATTCATCGACGGACAGCTGGCCCAGCTACCGCACCACAGCGCGTCGTTGTGGAACCGCTACGACTTCAACCCGATGTGGGGCGTCGCGCTGGGCGCGGTGTACCGCGACGAGGTGTTCGCGACGACCAGCAACAGCGTCGTGCTGCCGTCGTTCACCCGCGTCGATGCGGCGGTCTACCTGACGCTGAGCGACTCGGTTCGCATGCAGCTCAACGTCGAGAACCTCTTCGACGAGACCTACTACGCGTCGGCCCACACCAACGACAACATCCTGCCCGGCGCGCCGCGCAGCGTGTACCTCGGTGTGAACCTGAGCTTCTGATCCGCGTTCGAAATCACACGTACCCAGCCTGATGAACGCCGCCGCCCGCCCCGTTCCGCTCTCCGCTGTCGGCACCCCCGCACGCCGGAAGGGGACCACGGCCTATCGATGGATGCGGCAGTTGCATCTGTGGGTCGGTGCGTGGGGGGCGATCGCGGCAGTGCTGTATGGATTCACCGGCCTGGTGATGAACAACCGCTTCGGTGACAACGCCTGGCCCCAAGGCAAAAGCGAGGAATCCGGACGGTTGGTGATCGAAGTTCCGACGTCTGCAGGCGCTTCTCCCGAAGCGCTCGCGACGTGGCTGCGCGAGGCGCGCGGGCTGGATGCCCGGGTCGTGCGCAAAGGCAAGCCGTCCGAAGGGCGGCTTGCCGGCCGCGCGGTGGTCGAACCCGCGAAGTGGAACCTCTCGGGCGGCACCGGCGGCTCGTCGTGGTCGCTGGAGTACGTGCCCGGCAACGCCACCGCCGAGGTGAAGCGATCGAGTCACAGCCCGCTCGCGGTGGTGACCCGGCTGCACAAGGGAGTCGGCGGCGGCTGGGCCTGGAACCTGCTGGCCGACAGCTTCGCGATCGGCATGGTGCTGCTCGGCCTGTCGGGCATCTGGATGTGGGCGCGCGGCCGCACCGCGAAGCAGATGCTGCTGAGCGTACTGGGCCTGTCCGGTGCAGTGCTGGCCGTCGTGCTGGGCGCCGCGTTCGGCTGATCAGTTCAAGCGAAGGGCGGTCAATCGCCCGCCGGCGTCACGCGCACCAGCAACACCTCACCGCCACCGTCGAGCACGTGCCGCAGCCGGGCGTCTCCGGCCTGCAGCACGGCGGTATCGCCGGCTGCGAGCGGCGGAAGGCCCGAGTGGTCGACAAACTCGGCCTGCCCTGCGATCAGATACACCGCCCAGGCCGTTCCGGGCTCGGCGAAGATTACCATCGGGCCCACGAGCGGCCGGTGCCACAGCATCGCGCTCACATGCTCGCGGCGCCACATCAGGTTGAAGTCGTGCGTCAGGCCGTCGACGAGCTCGCCGGTCACCTCGCGCTCGCCGGCAAAGCGCAGCCGGCCGTGCGGCGGTTCGAGTTCGTGCATCTCGCCGTCGTTGAAACGCAGGCGCACGCCATTGCCGCTGAGCAGCACGAGTTCGCGATCCACGCCCGGAAACGCCGAGAACGGCGCATCGCGTTCGATCTCGGCAATCGACAGCCGCCAGTGCCAGTCATCGCCCGATACCTGGGCATCGGGTGAGGCATCCGCGCCCACAGCCGGCAACTGCCGCCGCAGGATCTCGCGCGTCCAGCCCAGTCCATTGCGCCAGCGTTCGCGCCGGTATTCGTTGGCGGGGATGACGAACGATTCGGCGGTCGGCGTTGCAAGCATCGGGGCCATCCGTACGGGTTGCGCGCAAGTCTAGCGGCGCGTCCGTGAGCGGCCATCACGACGCCGCCACCCCGAATCCTTCCGGGGCGGCGGCCACATCCATGTCCGGGACTCCGCCCGAATGCCCGGCCTTCCATGCCGGGCCGGTGACTGCGCCGCGTCCTGCAGCGCCGTGTGGATCAGCCCTTTACCGCGGTGCGTGCGGCAGGCGCGGGCCTGCGCGTCGTGGCGGGCGCGACCTTGCGGGCCGGAGCCGCGCCGCCGCCGAGCGCGATGCGATCGCGATTCTTCTCGATCGTCTTCAGGCCGATGCCTTTGACCAGCGCGAGCTGTTCGGCGCTCTTGAACGCACCGTTCGCCTTGCGGTACGCGACGATCGCTTCGGCCTTGGACGGGCCGACATTGAGCAGAACGCGGTCGATCGTGGCGGCGTCGGCAGTGTTGATGTTGACCTTCTCGCTGGCGACGGCGCTGCCGACGAGCAGCAGCGACAGCACGAGCGAGCGGATCAGAACGGCGAGTTTCATGGCGGTCTTCCTTGAGGTGGTCGGGTGATCCGGCCTCCACGTGCTGCGGCGCCGGTGGAGACAGCTTGGCGAACGCGCACTGCGCGCGGCATCGCCTGCGCCGCCACTAGCGCATCCGGAACCGCCTCGGCCCCGGGTCGGAAAAGTCCTACCGGCAGCGCGGCGTTAAACTGGACCGCCCGCACACAAGGTCGCCCCCATGGATTCACGCCAGATCGAACAGTTCGTCTCCGGCATGTGGGACGACGAGATTGTCCCGCAGCTCGTCGACTACATCCGCATCCCGAACAAGTCGCCGATGTTCGATGCCGACTGGGTCGAACACGGCTACATGGAACAAGCCGTCGAGCTCATGGAGCGCTGGGCGCGCGCGCAGGACATCCCGGGCATGCAGGTCGAGGTCGTGCGCCTGGAAGGCCGCACGCCGCTGATCTTCGTCGAGATCCCCGCCGCGAACGGCGGCAGCAATGACGACTGCGTGCTGCTGTACGGCCATCTGGACAAGCAGCCCGAGATGACCGGCTGGGACGAGGACCTCGGCCCGTGGAAGCCGGTGATCAAGGGTGATCTCCTGTACGGCCGCGGCGGCGCGGATGACGGCTACGCGATTTTCGGTTCGCTGACCGCGGTGCTCGCGCTGCAGAAGCAGGGCCTGCCGCACTCGCGCTGCGTGATCCTGATCGAGGCCTGCGAGGAGTCGGGCAGCTACGACCTGCCGGCGTATGTCGACCACCTCGCCGAGCGCATCGGCAAGCCGTCGCTGGTGGTGTGCCTGGATTCGGGCTGCGGCAATTACGACCAGCTGTGGTGCACGACGTCGCTGCGTGGCCTCGCCGGCGGCAACCTCGTGGTGAAAGTGCTGGAGGAAGGCGTCCACTCCGGCGACGCGTCGGGCATTGTCCCATCGAGCTTCCGCCTGCTGCGCCAGCTGCTGTCGCGACTCGAGGACGAGACGACCGGCCGCATCGTGGTCGAGGGCCTGCATGCGGAGATCCCGGCCGAGCGCATCAGCCAGGCGCAGGAAGCCGCGCGCGTGCTCGACACCGCGGTGTTCGACAAATTCCCGTTCCTGCCCGGCATGACGCCGATGGCGGACGACCTGGCCGAACTCGTGCTCAACCGCACCTGGCGGCCGGCGCTGTCGGTAACCGGCGTGGACGGCATGCCGGCGCTGTCGTCGGCGGGCAACGTGCTGCGCCCGTTCACCGCGGTCAAGCTGTCGCTGCGCCTGCCGCCGACGCTGGACGGCAAGCGCGCCGGCGAGCTGTTGAAAGAGGTCCTGCTCAGCAATCCGCCGAACGGCGCGCACGTCGAACTCGAACTCGAAAAGGCCTCGGCCGGCTGGAACGCACCGGCGATGTCGCCGTGGCTGGCCAAGGCGATCGGCGACGCGAGCCAGCAGTTCTTCGGCCGGCCCGCGATGTACATGGGCGAAGGCGGCAGCATTCCGTTCATGGGCATGCTCGGCGAGAAGTTCCCGGGCGCGCAGTTCATGATCACCGGCGTGCTGGGCCCGCACAGCAATGCGCATGGTCCCAACGAGTTCCTGCACATCCCGATGGGCAAGCGCGTGACCGCATGCGTCGCGCACGTGATCGCCGAGCACCATGCAGCCAGCGAACGCGGCGAGACCCGCGGTGTGTCCGCGGTCGCCGGTGGCGAGCAGCACGGCGGACACGGCTGCTGCTGAGGTCGGATCCGGCGTCGGGATGTCCCGGCGCCGGAATGCAGGCGCGACGAGCAATTCAACCCCAACCTGAACGCTTGAACGGCCTCCACGGTCCCGCCACGCGCGCGCTGCCAGCATCGATCCAAGCCGGGATCCCCCGGTGTCCAAGTTCGAAGGAGCTGGCCATGTTCGACGGAATCTTCGGTTACATCATCGGCGGCGCGGTCATCGGCATCCTCGCGCGCTTGCTCAAGCCCGGCGCGGATCCGATGGGCTGGATCATGACGATCGTGCTCGGCATCGTCGGCGCACTGATCGGCGGCAGCATCGCCGGTGGCGGCGTGCTCGGCTGGATCGTCGCGATTATCTCGGCAATCATCCTGCTGTTCATTTACGAGCGCTTCCGCGGCCACCGCCGCGCTCCGCGCGTCTAACGCAGGTCATCACGACGGGGCGCGCCCGCTGCGGCGGGCGACGCCCCGGATGGTTTCAGTCTGCCGGTTGCAGTTCGAAGACACCGGCAGCGCAGTGGGTTTCACTGCGGATCCGGATCCACCCCTCGGCCTCCAGTCCGCGTGGATCGGCATGTGCGCGAGCGAAGAAGTCGTCCGGCAGGTCGCCGCGGAGCAGTTCGAACCCGATGCAGCGATCCCGGCCTTCGTGCTTGGCAAGGTAGGTGGCGGCATCGGCAAGGTTCATGACCGCCTCCCAGCCGAGCGCATCGCGTCGGCCCGGGAACATCGGATACACCGCGTGGCCGATGGAACAGGTCACGCGCAATGGGCCCACCTCGGTCTCGAACACGTGCTGACGGAAGCTCTCGACGATACGCATCGCCCAGGCATGTGCATCATCGCGTCCGGCCTCCTGGCCGATGACGAGCATTTCTTCCCCGCCCCAGCGCAACACGAAATCCGCCGCTCGCGAGTTGCGGCGTAGCAGGTCGGCTGCGATCTGCAGCACGCGATCGCCGATGTGGTGGCCGTGGGTGTCGTTGATGCGCTTGAAGTTATCCAGGTCCAGGTGCAGGAAGGTCAGCACCGCTGGGCTTTCGTGCCCCGGCGCATGCAGCCGGTCCAGACGCGCGAGTTCGTGCGGCAGGTGCTCGAGCAGGTAACGGCGGTTGTGCAGGCCCGTGAGCGGGTCGGTGACGCTGGCGGCCTCCAGCCTGCGGTTCAACGCTTCCAGCTCTTCATTGGCCGCTTCCAGCTGGCCGGTCCGCGTGCGCACCCGCGCTTCGAGCATCTGGCGCTGCCGGTGCAGCGCGTGCAGCCGCCAGCGCAGACCACCGGCCACGAGCAGCAGCAGCACGATCACCGCAGCGCTGCGCGCAAGCGCAGTCTCATGCCAGTGCGGACGGATGCCGAACGGGATCGCGATGGTCGGACCGCGCACGCCGTCCTCGTTGGTCGCGTACAACTCGAACGTGTACTGCCCGGCCGGCAGGTTGGTGTAGTACGCGGCACGACGCCCGTCGAACGCGCGCCATGCGGTGTCGTATCCGACAAGCCGGCCGTTGAAACGCAGCCGGTCGGCAGCGCGCATGTACAGCCCGGTGTAATCGATCTGCAGATCGCGCTCGTCGGGCGCCAGCTCGATGGCGCCGGGCTGTACGCCCGTCACGTCGATGCGCCGCTTCGGTGTGACCAGCGCCTGCAGCCGGGTCTCCGGAGGCGGCGCGAGTTCACCGGCGCGCGCGGTATCGAACACCATCAGCCCCTGCAGATCCGGGCACCAGAGCCAGCGCCCCTGCGTCAGCGCGCCCGACGCCTGGTGGCCGCCGTTGCACTGGGCCATCTGGGCCGATCCGAGATCGCCGAAGACGTCCACGTCGACGCGCGTGCGCTCACGACGCAGCAGCGCCTGCAAGGCGTCCGCTGAGATGCGGCCGACGCCACGCGGGCCCTGGTACCAGACGTCGCGACCGCCGATCAGCACCGAATGCACGTTGTCGGCATGCAGGCCTTCCTCCCGCCCCAGCTTGCGAACCTGGGTGCGGTCGACGAAGAACAGACCATCCAGGCCGGCCGCCAGCACACCGTCGCCGAACGGCGTCAGCGTGGCCGACCGCATCCGGGTCTTCGCCGGCGCCGGTGCTAGCACCCAGCGATCGCCGTCCTGGTACGCCACACCGCCCTCGTAGCCCACCCACAGCCGCCCGTCGCGGCCGCGGGCGATGCCGCTGACGCCAAAACCATTCGATGCACCCGGCAGACTGACGCGCTCGGTGCGCTCCGCCCGGCCGTCGCGGATCCGGAACAGTCCCTCAAGCGATCCCACGAGGACATCGCCGTTGTCGTCTTCGACCAGCGCGAATGTTCCGGCCTTGCCCACCTGCGGCACCCGCACCAGCCGTGAGCTGCCCGCGGGGCGGTGCACCAACTCGCTGTAGGTGCCTACCCAAAGCCCCTGTCGGCGGTCGCGTAGGATCGCGGTCACGTTCGGGTGCGGCAGGTCCTCGCCGCCAATCGCCTTCTCGAAGCCCCCCAGCCCGCCACGGTAGAGCCCATTGGGCGTGCCCGCCCACATTTCGCCGTCGGGCGCCTCGTAGACCGACCAGACCGCGCCGTCGACCAGACCGTCGCGCGCGGTGAAGCGGCGGAACCGATCGGCCCAGGAGCGGTGCAGTCCGGTCAGCTGCGTGCCGACCCAGAGATTGCGTTCGCGATCGATAAAGACGCGACCGACCCACTCGGTGGCGTCGATTCCGGGCACCACGGCGGGCTCGACATCGTGACCCGGACGGCGACGCAGCAGGCCCCGGTCGGTGCCGAACCACAACGTCCCGTCCGGCTCCTCCACCACGCTCTGCACTTCGCGCCCCGGCGCCAGCACATCGCCCTGGATCCGGCCTTCGAAATCGGTGCGGTACAGCCCGCCCAGCGTACCGAGCCACAGTCCGCCCTCGCGAGCGAGCGCGCCGGACAGCACTGCGGGAAGGTGCTTGTGCAGCGGGATGACCCGGCCCTTGCCACCGGGGTCGACCACCAGATGGAAATGCCCCAGCGCGAGTTCGGGTCGGCCTGGCGGCTGCAGCACCGTCAGCATGGGCATGCGCTTCTGCCCGAACCGGAGCGGCACGGCCTTGCGGTCCTGGGCATGGAACAGCCCATTTTCCGCGCTGACCCAGACGCCGCCCTGGGGATGCGGGCGTACGCCCAGCACGATGCCAGTGCCCTCGCCGTCGGCCTGCACCGGCACGATGCGTCCGTCGACGAACCGCGAGACGCCGGCCATCGACCCCATCCACAGCGCACCGTCGCGGTCCAGGCCCAGCGCGTTGATGACGCCGTGCCCCAGCCCGGGGTGGTCGGCCGGGGTGTAGTTGCGGAACGCCACGCCGTCGAAGCGGGCGATGCCGTCCTGCGTGCCCACCCACAGGAAGCCCGCGCGATCCTGCAGGATGGCGTTGACGGTGATCTGCGGCAGGCCTTCGGCCACGGTCCACTGCCGCCAGACCCGCTGGTGCGGCGGCAGCTCCGGCCCCTGACCGGCTGCCTGCGCGACCAGCGACAGGGCGAGCAGCAGCACACCCCATACCGCCCGCCAGCCGGCGTGACACCGGCGGCGCCTATCGGGTTGAACCTGCCTGCGACAGGGGTGCAAGGAGCGCATCACGCGATCGGCCGGGACGTCTGGGCACGATCATCACACCCCCCGCCCCGTCGTCCGCGGCAGGCCATCCGAACTGAGATGGTCCGCACGTTCGATACGCGTCGGCGCTCAAGCCAGCAGGCGCTCCACGACCCGCTGGGCAAGCTCGGCCGCAGGCACGGCGGTCGTGTCCAGCCGCAGCTCGGGCGTTTCGGGCGCCTCGTACGGTGAGGAAATGCCGGTGAAGTTCGGAATCTTGCCCGCGCGCGCCTTCGCGTAGAGCCCCTTCACGTCGCGCTGCTCGGCCACTTCCAGCGGCGTGTCGATGAACACCTCGACGAACTCGCCCGGGTCGAACAGCTCGCGCGCCATCTGCCGCTCGGCCCGGAACGGCGAGATGAAGCTGACCAGCACGATCAGCCCGGCGTCGGTCATCAGCTTCGCCACTTCGGCAACGCGGCGGATGTTCTCGACGCGGTCCTCGTCGGTGAACCCGAGGTCCTTGTTGAGGCCGTGGCGCACGTTGTCGCCGTCAAGGATGTAGGTGTGCAGGCCGAGGGTGTGCAGCTTGCGCTCGACGAGGTTTGCGATCGTCGACTTGCCCGACCCGGACAGGCCGGTGAACCACACGCAGCGCGGCTGCTGCGACTTGCTGCGCGCACGTGCCGCCTTGTCGACGTCGATGTGCTGCCAGTGGATGTTGCCGGCGCGGCGCAGCGCGAAGTCCAGGGTGCCGGCGGCGACCGTGGCGTTGGTCTGGCGGTCGATCAGGATGAAGCCGCCGAGCTCGCGGTTGTCGCGATACGCCTCGAACGCGACCGGCTGGTCCAGGTAGAGATTGCAGTAGCCGACCTCGTTGAGCTCGAGGTGCTTGGCCGCAAGCTCGTCCTGCGTGTTGACGTCGACCTTGTGCTTGATCTCGGTGACGCTCGCACTCACGGTGCGCGTGCCGATCTTGAGCCAGTACGGCCGGCCCGGCAGCAGCGGCTGCTCGCCCAGCCACAGCACGTGCGCGGCGAACTGGTCGGCGACCTGCGGCGGGTTGTGCGCATCGGCGATCACGTCGCCGCGGCTGATGTCGAGCTCGTCGTCCAGCGTCAGCGTGACCGCCTGCCCCGAGGCCGCGGTTGCAAGGTCGCCGTCCGCGGTGACGATGCGCGCCACGCGCGAGCGGCGGCCCGACGGCAGCGCGACGATCTCGTCGCCCGGCTTCACCTGCCCGGCGACGATCGTGCCGGCAAAGCCGCGGAAGTCCTGGTTCGGCCGGTTGACCCACTGCACCGGCAGGCGGAAACCGACATCACGGCCATCGCGTGCCGTGTCGACGGTTTCCAGGTACTCGAGCACGCTCGGGCCCTCGTACCACGGCGTGGACCGCGAGCGCTGCAGCAGGTTGTCGCCCTTGAGTGCCGACAGCGGCACTGTGGTGACGTGTTCGATGCCGAGTTGCTCCGCAAGCGCGCGGTAGCCGGATTCGATCTCGTCGAACACGCGCTGGTCGTACTCGACCAGGTCCATCTTGTTGACCGCGAGCAGCACGTGGCGAATGCCGAGCAGCGAGACGATGTAGCTGTGCCGCCGCGTCTGCGTCAGCAGGCCCTTGCGCGCATCAACGAGCACGATCGCCACATCCGCGGTCGATGCACCGGTGGCCATGTTGCGCGTGTACTGCTCGTGGCCGGGGCAGTCGGCGACGATGAACTTACGCCGCTCGGTACTGAAGAAGCGGTAAGCAACGTCGATCGTGATGCCCTGCTCGCGCTCGGCGGACAGCCCGTCGAGCAGCAGCGCGTAATCGATCTCGCCGTTCTGGGTGCCGTGGCGGCGGCTGTCGGATTCCAGCGCGGCCAGCTGGTCGACGAACAGTCCGCGCGTGTCGTGCAGCAGGCGGCCGATCAACGTGCTCTTGCCGTCATCCACGCTGCCGCAGGTGATGAAGCGCAACAGGCCCTTGGTCTCGTGCTGCTGCAGGTAGGCGGCGACGGTCGCGGCCGAATCATCAAGGCGCGTCATCAGAAATACCCCTCCTGCTTCTTCTTTTCCATCGAGGCCGACGGATCGTGGTCGATCACGCGGCCCTGCCGCTCGGACGTGGTTGCGACCAGCATCTCGGCAATGATTTTCTCGAGCGAATCGGCGTCGGAATCGATCGCGCCGGTCAGCGGGTAGCAGCCGAGCGTGCGGAAACGCACGCGGCGCATCTGCGCGGTTTCACCCTCGCGCAGCGGCAGGCGCTCGTCGTCGACCATGAGCAACGCGCCGTCGCGCTCGATCACCGGGCGCTCGGCGGCGAAGTACAGCGACGGCACCGGAATCTTCTCGCGGTAGATGTAGAGCCAGACGTCGAGTTCGGTCCAGTTCGAGATCGGAAACACCCGCACGCTCTCGCCCTTGTCGATGCGCGTGTTGTAGAGGCTCCACAGCTCCGGGCGCTGGCTCTTCGGGTCCCAGCGGTGCTGCGCGTTGCGGAACGAGAAGATGCGCTCCTTCGCGCGGGATTTCTCCTCGTCGCGGCGCGCGCCGCCGATGGCCGCATCGAAGCCGTACTGGTCCAACGCCTGCTTGAGCGCCTGCGTCTTCATCACGTCGGTGTGCACGCTGGCGCCGTGCGTGACCGGGCCGATGCCCTGCGCGACGCCGTCGGGATTGATGTGCACGCGCAGCTCGACGCCGGTCTCGGCCGCACGGCGATTGCGGAACTCGATCATCTCGCGGAACTTCCACGTCGTATCGACGTGCAGCAGCGGGATCGGCGGCTTGGCGGGCGCGAACGCCTTCATCAGCAGGTGCAGCAGCACCGAGCTGTCCTTGCCGACCGAGTACAGCATCACCGGGTTGCGGAACTCGGCCGCGACCTCGCGCAGGATGTGGATGCTCTCGGCTTCGAGACGGTCGAGGTGGCTCAGGGCGGCTGCGGGCATGGGGCTCGGGGGAAAGGCGGAGACGGAAGCGCCCGCGGCATGACGCGCGGCCGGGCTGGACGCTGCCGGCATGGTAGACGCCGCCGGGGACGCGGCGAAGCCGGCCGAAGTGCCGGTCAGGGCATGCGGAAGATTCATGGCGCTCCGAAATGCAGGACAAGGGTGCGCACACTCAGCGCGATGACCACCAGGCCGACCGCGACCAGCATCGGCTGCGGCCGGACGCGGCCGACGAACCAGGCGCCGAACGGGGCCGCGGCGATACCGCCGACCGCGAGGCCGACGATGACGCTCCAGTGGGTCAGGCCGAGCGTGAGCAGGAACACGATCGACGCGGTCAGGGTGACGAAGAACTCCACCGCGTTGACGCTGCCGACCGTGAGGCGGAATTCATTGCCGCGCGCGAGCAGGTTGCCGGACACCATCGCGCCCCAGCCGCCGCCACCGGCCGCATCGATCAGGCCACCGAAGTAACCCAGCGGCGCAAGGCGCGAGGTCACCCGGCGCGTCGGCGCGCGGCGCAGACCCTTCGCGACGATCACCACGCCGAGCACCAGCAGGTAGCTGGCGACCCACGGCTTGAGCAGATCGCCGTCCAGGCTCGCGAGCAGCCAGGCGCCGGTCCCGGCGCCGAGCACGGCCGGCAGCAGCAGGCCGCGAAACAGGGCCCGATCGATGTTGCCGAACGCGCGGTGCGACAGCGCCGAGGTACCGGTGGTGAAGCACTCGGCCGCATGCACGGTCGCGCTGGTCACGGCCGGTGGCAGGCCAAGCCCGAGCAGCAGGCTGGACGCGATCACGCCATAGGCCATGCCGAGCGCGCCGTCGATCAGCTGCGCGGCGATGCCGATCGCAACGTAGGACAGGAAGTCGGTGGGCAGTTCCATCTGGAGCGCAGGCCTGGCACGGGCAATGGCCGGCAGTATCGGGACGGGCCCGCGCCGCCGGAAACGAGGGCGCGGCATAAGCGCATAACGAGGGGTCCTTTCCGGCCGGCGTGCGCACTGCCTAGCCTGCGGGTGTCGAAATCCCGCTGTCGTACGCCCAAGGCCTGCCATGTCCGCGTCCCCCGCCTCCCTGCTGCCCCCCACGCAGCCGCTGTCGTCCGAACAGGCGGCCCTGCTCGACCGCCTCACCGGCGGCCTCGACAGTGCCGGGCTGTGGTGGCTGTCCGGCTATGCCGCGGGCCTGGCCCGTGCCGGCGTGGCCCCGGCGGCCCGCACCGCCGTGCCGGCCGCCCCCGAGGCCCAGCCCGCCACGACGCTGACGATCGTCTACGGCAGCCAGACCGGCAATGCGAAGCGGCTGGCCGAATCGCTCGCCGGACAGGCCGAGGCCGCCGGCCTCGCGGTGCGCCTGCTGCGCGCGGACGCCTACCCCACGCGCGAGCTCAAGAACGAACGCTATCTCTACGTCGTTATCAGCACCCAGGGCGACGGCGATCCGCCGGATGACGCCCGCGGCTTCGTCGAGTTCATCAGCGGCAAGCGCGCCCCGGCGCTGCCGGAGCTGAAGTTCGCCGTGCTCGGTCTGGGCGATTCCAGCTACCCGCAGTTCTGCGAGATCGGCCGCAAGCTCGACACCCGCCTGGCCGAACTTGGCGCCACGCGCCTGCTCGACCGCGGCGATGCCGACCTCGACCTCGAAACCGTCGCCGAGCCCTGGGTCACCCGCGCGCTCACCGTGGCCCGCGAGACGATCAAGTCCACGCCGCGCGCCAGCGTCACGCCGCTGCGCCCGCTCGCCGCAGCGCCGAGCGCGCCGACCCGCGAGGCGCCGTTCGCGGCCGAGCTGCTGGCCAACCAGCGCATCACCGGCCGCGGCAGCGACCGCGATATCCGCCACCTCGAGATCTCGCTCGAGGGCTCGGGCCTGCACTACGAGCCCGGCGACGCGCTCGGCATCTGGCCGGTCAATCCGCCGGCGCTGGTCGAGGCGGTGCTGCATGCGCTCGGCTTCGACGGCGAGCAGCCCGTCACGCTCGGCAACGACTCGCTGTCGCTGCGCGAGGCGCTGCTGCGTCGCCGCGAGCTGACCCGCCTGTCGCGCCCGTTCCTGCTGCAACATGCCAAGCGGGCGCGCAGCGACGTGCTCGACGGCGTGCTCGCGCCCGAAGGCGCGGCCCTGCTTGCATCGCTGATTGCCGAGCAGCAGCTGATCGACCTGCTGCGCACGTACCCCGCATCGTGGACGGCCGACGAGTTCGTCGCCGCGCTGCGCCCGCTCACGCCGCGGCTGTATTCGATTGCCTCCAGCCAGGCCGTGGTCGGCGAGGAAGCGCACCTGACCGTCGCCCATGTCGAATACGCGGTCGGCGAAGAGCTGCGCTGGGGCACGGCGTCGAACTTCCTCGCCCGCGCGGCCGAGGGTGAGCACCTGCCGGTGTTCGTCGAGGCGAACGAGCGTTTCCGCCTGCCGGCCGACACCTCGCGCGACGTGATCATGATCGGCCCGGGCACCGGCGTCGCGCCGTTCCGCGGCTTCGTGCAGCACCGTGCGGAGACCGGCGCGAGCGGCCGCAACTGGCTGGTGTTCGGCAACCCGCATGCGCGCACGGACTTCCTCTACCAGATCGAGTGGCAGGACGCGCTCAAGCGTGGCCAGCTGCACCGGCTCGACCTCGCGTTCTCGCGCGATGGCATTCGCGCGGTCGGCCATGCCGACGCGACGCCCGCCAAGACCTACGTCCAGCACTGCCTGCGCGAGAACGGCCGCGAGCTGTTCGCCTGGCTCGAAAGCGGCGCGCACCTCTACGTCTGCGGCGACGCGACGCGCATGGCGCGCGACGTGCACGCCACGCTCGTCGACGTGATCGCCGAGCACGGCGGCCGCGATGCCGAGGCCGCAACCGACTACCTCAACGATCTGCAATCGCAGGGCCGCTACGCCCGGGACGTGTACTGATGAGCGCGCACTCCGTCGAAGACATCAAGAAGGCCAGCCGCGGCCTGCGCGGCAGCCTGCTGGAAAGCCTGGCCGACCCGGTCACCGGCGCGCTCGCCGAGGCCGACCAGACGCTGATCAAGTACCACGGCAGCTACCAGCAGGACGATCGCGACATCCGCGACGAGCGCCGGCAGCAGAAGCTCGAGCCGGCGTACAGCTTCATGATCCGCACGCGCACGCCCGGCGGCGTGGTCAGCCCGTCGCAGTGGCTGCAGCTCGATGCGGTCGCCACCACGTTCGCCGAGCGCGGCCTGCGCGTCACCACGCGCCAGGCATTCCAGTTCCACGGCGTGATCAAGCGCGAACTGAAAGCCACGATGCAGGCGATCAACGCTGCGCTGATCGACACGCTGGCCGCCTGCGGTGACGTGAACCGCAACGTCGCGGTGGCGCCGAACCCGCTGCAGCCGGAGGTGCACACCGAGGTGTTCGCGCTGGCGAACGCGGTGTCCGAACACCTGCTGCCGGCCACGCGCGCGTACTACGAGATCTGGCTCGATGACGAGCGCGTCGGCGGCGATGCCGAGGCCGACCGCATCTACGGCGAGGCCTACCTGCCGCGCAAGTTCAAGATCGGCTTCGCGGTGCCGCCGCTGAACGACGTGGACGTGTTCGCGCAGGACCTGGGCTTCATCGCGATCATCGAAAACGGCGCGATCGTCGGCTACAACGTCAGCATCGGCGGCGGCATGGGCGCGTCGCACGGTGATGCCGAGACCTACCCGCGCCTTGCGGACGTGGTCGGCTTCGTCACGCCGGACCAGGTGATCGCGGTTGCCGAAGCGGTGGTGACCGCGCAGCGCGACTGGGGCAACCGCACCGTGCGCAAGCGCGCGCGCCTGAAGTACACGATCGACGACCACGGGCTGGACGCATTCAAGGCCGAGGTCGAGCGCCGTGCAGGCCTCGTGTTCGCACCAGCGTGCGCGTTTGCGTTCGACCACAACGGCGACCGCTTCGGCTGGACCGAAGCCGGTGACGGCCGTGCGCACCTCACGCTGCGCATCCTGTCCGGCCGCATCTGGGACCAGGACGGACTGCGCCACCAGAGCGGCATGCGGGCAATCGCGCAGGCCCTGCTCGAAGCCGACGGCGTGCAGCTGCGGCTGACGCCGAACCAGAACCTCGTGATCGCGAACGTGCCGGCCGCTCAGCGCGCGCAGATCGATGCGCTGGTCGCCGAGTACGGACTGGACACGCACGTGGCAGCCTCGCCGCTCAAGCGTGCCGCGCTTGCCTGCGTCGCGCTGCCGACTTGCGGCCTCGCGATGGCGGAAGCCGAGCGTTACCTGCCCGAGTTCGTGGAGAAGTTCGAGCAGCTGCTCGACCGCCATGGCCTGCTCGACCAGCCGATCCACCTGCGCCTGAGCGGTTGCCCGAACGGCTGCTCGCGACCGTACCTCGCGGAAGTCGCGCTCGTGGGCAAGGCACCGGGCCGCTACAACCTGATGCTCGGCGCCGATCACCGCGGCCAGCGTTTGAACACGATCTACCGCGAGAACGTCGACGAGGCCGCGATTTTCGACTCGCTCGATCCGCTGCTCGCCAGCTTCGCCGCCGAGCGCGCACACGACGAACACTTTGGCGATTTCCTCGTGCGCACCGGTGTCGTGCGCGATCGCCGCATTTCGCTGGAGGTAGCCGCATGAGCCCGCCCGATCCGATCACCGCCGCTGAATCGCCGCGCGCGCTGTCCGAACTCAATCGCTGGCTTGGCGCACGCGATGCGGAAGAGCGCACCGCCTGGGCGCTCGAGAACCTCGCGGGCAACCACGCGCTGTCGTCGAGCTTCGGCGCGCAGGCCGCGGTGTCGCTGCACCTGGTCACGCAGGTCAAGCCCGACATCCCGGTCATCCTGGTCGATACCGGTTACCTGTTCCCCGAGACCTACCGCTTCATCGACGAGATGACCGAGCGCCTGTCGCTGAACCTGCAGGTCTACCGCCCGCAGATCGGCGCTGCGTGGATGGAAGCGCGCATGGGCAAGCTGTGGGAGAAAGGCGTCGAAGGCATCGAGCGCTACAACCGCATGCGCAAGGTCGAGCCGATGCAGCGTGCACTGAACGAGCTGGGCGTGCGCACCTGGATTGCCGGCCTGCGCCGCAGCCAGTCGCGCAGCCGCGCCGAGATCGATTTCGTCGAGCTGCGCGACGGGCGCTGGAAGGTGCATCCGCTCGCCGACTGGAGCGACCGCGACGTCTGGCAGTACCTGCAGCAGCACGACCTGCCGTATCACCCGCTGTGGCACGAAGGCTATGTGTCGATCGGCGACGTGCACACCACGCGCCGCCTCGAGCCCGGCATGGACGTCGAGGAAACGCGCTTCTTCGGCCTCAAGCGCGAATGCGGCCTGCACGAACTCTGGGGCGAGACCTCCGACCGGGCAGCGTGAGGTGCCCTGCACAGGCCGATCCGCGCGGTGCCGGCGCCGCGTCAGGACGACTCGTGCTGCACCCGCATCACCTCGTCGATCACCTCGGCGAGCTGCTCGATCAGGACCGGCTTGCCGATGTGCGCCGAGAAACCGGCCTCCATCGCCGCGCGCGCATCGTCGTCACGCGCGAAACCGGTTGCAGCGATCGCCGGCAGGTTCGCAAACCGCGCGATGCCACGCACCCGGCGGATCAGCTCGTAGCCGTCCATCTCGGACATGCCCACGTCCGGCACCAGCACGTCGACAGGCTCTGACTCCAGCAACGCCAGTGCGTAACTCGGCGGTTTTCGCGGCTACGCGGTTCGGTGGCTCAAGCGCGCGGGTTGGCGGGTCCTGCATAACGCCCGCAGCTGCGGATGGGCGTGATGCGTTCCGGCATCGATAAGGACGGCGTACGCGATGACGGCGGCCTCCACACAGCTGCGCAGCTGTAGGGCAACCTTGGAGCAATGCACCGTAAAACGCCCCGGCGCAATCGACGCCGACGAGGCCGCAGCCGTTACATCGTGATCGTCTGGCTCAGCTCGCGCCAGCTCGGCGGCGCCGGCCAGTCGGCCTCGCTGTTGCCAGCCAACACGCGGCGCAGGTCCTGCCGGTCGATCTGCGGCGCCACCGCATGCAGCAGGTCCAGCGCGTAATCGCGCAGCACGCGCTCGCGCGGCAGCACGGCCCAGGCCACGCAGGTTGGGATCGCCTCGGGCGCATCCAGCGCCACGAGGTCGCTGTCGTCGGGCAGCATCGCCATTTCCGCGAGCAGGCCGACGCCGAGCCCGGCGCGCACGTAGGTCTTGATCAGGTCCGCGTCGCGGGCGGTCATCGCGAACTGCGGTTCGAATCCGCCCAGCGCAAAGCCGCGACGCAGCGACGAATCGGGCCGGATCGAGGATTCGTAGCTGACCAGTGGATGCTGGGCCAGCTGCTCCAGCGTCGGCGCCGCGCCGGACTGCGCCAGCGGATGCGCGCGCGGCACCAGCACCAGGCGCGACCACCGGAACAGCGGCACGGCCAGGCCGCCGCCCGGCGTGTCGCCGGCGGTGCTGATCAGCGCGAAATCGGCTTCGCCGCGGCCGAGCGTGGCGAGCACCTCTTCATCGCCGGTTGGCTGCAGGTGCACGCTGACCTGCGGATAGCCCTGCTTGAGGCGCGCGATTGCGGCGGGCAGCACGAAGCGCGCCTGCGTGTGGGTGGTCGCCAGCACCAGCCGGCCCTGGCTGTCGCGGCGCTGGTTGGCGGCAAACGAGCGGATGTTTGCGGCTTCGGCGAGCAGCCGCCGCGCATGCGCGAGCACCTGCACACCCGACGGCGTGATCGACTCCAGGCTGCGGCCCTTGCGCGAAAACAGCAGAAAGCCCAGCTCGTCCTCGAGTTGCTTGAGTTGCTTCGACAGACCCGGCTGCGTGGCATGCACGCGCTCGGCGGCCAGCGTGATGTTGAGGCCTGAATCGGCGATCGCGACGAAATAGCGGAGCTGGGTCAGGGTCATTGCGGCGGTGTCCGGGGCGTTGACGGATCGGGGCAGCCGTAGCGGATCCAATGCACTGTGATGGGGCTGGCATGGGAGCGTTTCGAGGTTGTTGGCCAGTGGTCGGGCCAGGCCTCTATCGCTCCATCCGAATAGAGGGATGCGACAACCTAGCTTGACCGATTCAGCATGTCCAGCTCATTCCCAGCCGGCATGAGCGAACAGTGGCAGGTCATTTCCGCCGGGTGGCGGTGCTGCGTAGGGTCCGATTTCACCCTCCCGGACCTGCGCCATGGCCGCCCTGTTTCCGATGTTCGCCGATCTCAACGGCCGCACCGTCCTCGTCGTCGGTGGCGGTACGGTTGCGCGGCGCAAGGTCGCCGCCCTGCTCGAAGCCGGCGCCCACGTCGTCGTCGGCGCGCCGGCGCTCGCCCCCGAGTTGTCCGAGCTCGCCGCGAGCGGCCGCATCGACCACCGCGTCGGCGCGTTCGAGGCCGGATGGCTGGACGACGCCTGGCTCGCGGTCGCGGCCACTGACGACGTGCAGACCAACCGCGCGGTTGCCGCTGCCGGCGAGGCGCGGCGGATCTGGGTCAACGTGGTCGACGACGCCGAGCTATCGAGCTACCAGGTGCCCGCACGTATCGAGCGCGGCCCGCTGCAGATCGCGATTTCCAGCGGCGGCGGCGCGCCGATGCTCGCGCGCCACCTGCGCGAAAAACTCGAGACGCAGCTCGACGAATCGCTCGGTGCACTCGCCCAATTGCTCGCCGATTCGCGCCAGCGCATCCGCACGCGTCTGCCCGACCTGCAGGCGCGCCGCCGCTTCTTCGATCGCCTGCTGGCCGGGCCGGTGCCGGGCCTGCTGCGCCGTGGCGCGCACCTCGCAGCCGTGCGTGCGCTCGACGAGGCGCTGGCAACCGCCGACACCGGGCAGCGCGCCGCCGGCCGCGTCGCGCTGGTCGGGGCCGGACCGGGCGACGCCGGCCTGCTGACGCTGCGCGCGCTGCGCCTGCTCAACGAGGCGGACGTGATCCTCTACGACCGGCTTGTCAGTCCAGAAGTACTCGCACTCGCGCGTCGCGACGCCGAGCTGGTCGAAGTCGGCAAGCAGGCCGGCGGCCAGTCGGTCACGCAGGAACGCATCCACGAGCTGCTGCTCGAACACGCACGAGCCGGCCGCCACGTGGTTCGGCTCAAGGGCGGCGACAGCTTCGTATTCGGTCGCGGCGGCGAGGAACTCGAGGTGCTGCATGCGCACGGCATTCCGTTCGAGGTCGTGCCCGGCATCACCGCGGCGCTCGCATGCGGTGCCTACGCAGGCATTCCTCTGACCCATCGCGGGTATGCGCAGTCGGTGCGCTTCGTGACCGCGCACTGCAAGGACTCGGCCGACACGCTGGACTGGCAGAACCTCGCAGCGGGACGGCAGACGCTGGCGATCTACATGGGCGTGGCCGGTCTGGAAACGCTGCGCGATCGGCTGGTGGCGCACGGGCGTGCGGCCTCGACGCCGTTTGCGATCGTCGAGAACGGCTCGCGGCCCGAGCAGCGCGTTATCACCGGCACGTTGGCCGATCTGCCGGAGACCGCGCGTACCCATCAGGTGAAGTCGCCCGCACTGCTGATCGTTGGCGAAGTGGCGGCGCTGGCGACGAAGCTGCATTGGTTCGGTGCGCCGCCGGTGGGTGATGTGACGCATGTGTTTGCGGAGGCGGCTTGATCGTACTTATGCGTGTGGAAGCGAGTGCTTCGGCCCGGGCGTGTCGGCCGGGGCGGCTCGCTTCCGGCTCGGTCAGGTCATCCCGGCCTGACTGGCCGCGCGGCCCATCCATGGGCCGCTCATCGCGCCCCCCGCCGGCACGCCCTCGGATCGAATGCGGTAGCTGGTAGAAAAGCCGGCAATGGCGCTCTGGGCGCTGCCGCAATCGAAATCCAAGCCCTGCAATCCGGTGTGCTTTCGCCAATCGAATTGCCAATTCCTACGGAGTCCCCATGGCCCTCTACGACAGCATCCTCGACACCGTCGGCAGCACGCCGATCGTCAAGCTCCATCGCATCGCGCCGAAGCACGTCACGCTCTATGCGAAGGTCGAATCGTTCAACCCCGGCGGCTCGGTCAAGGACCGTCTCGCGCTGGCGATCGTGCTCGATGCCGAGCGTCGCGGCGTGCTCAAGCCCGGCCAGACGATCGTCGAGGCGACGTCGGGCAACACCGGCATCGCGATGGCGATGGTGGCCGCCGCGCGCGGCTATCCGTTCGTGGCGGTGATGACCGAGACGTTCTCGATCGAACGCCGCAAGCTGATGCGCGCATATGGTGCCAAGGTCATCCTCACGCCGGCCGCCGAGCGCGGCACCGGCATGGTGCGCAAGGCGCGCGAGCTGGCCGAGAAGCACGGCTGGTTCCTGGCCAGCCAGTTCGACAACGAGGCGAACCCGGCCTTCCACCGCAGCACCACCGGCCCGGAAATCCTGCGTGATTTCGCCGGCAAGCAGCTCGATTACTTCGTCAGCGGCTGGGGCACGGGCGGCACGATCACCGGCGCCGGCGAGGTACTCAAGCTCGCGCGTCCGGATCTGAAAGTCATCGCCTGCGAACCAGCCGGCGCGGCGCTGCTGTCAGGCAAGGAGTGGCAGCCGCACAAGATCCAGGGCTGGACGCCGGACTTCATCCCGTCGGTGCTCAACCGCGACATCACCGACGACATCCTGCCGATCGACGACCTGCTCGCACGTGATACCGCGCGTCGCCTGGCGGCCGAGGAAGGTGTGTTCGTAGGCCTGTCGGCCGGCGCGACGGTTGCTGCCGCGCTGCGCGTGGCGGAGTCCGCGCCGCAGGGCTCGGTGCTGCTGGCAATGCTGCCCGACACCGGCGAGCGCTATCTGTCGACGATCCTGTTCGAAGGCGTCGCGGAAGGCTCGGATGACGAGTGGCTGGCATCGCTCGAAGCCGAGACCACCGCTGCCTGAGGCAGGCAATGCAAACCCGGCCGGTGGCGCAACTGCCACAGGCCGCTTCGATGAAAATTACGGGCGCCGGGCATCAATGCCGTGCGCCCGTTTTCATGTCACGTCGTAGCGCGCTCAGCCCGGCTGTCGCGCCGGGCCGCGACGCACCACATCAGCCAGAATCCCCAGCACCTTCTGTGCATCGGCGGGCTTGACCAAGTGATGGTCGAAGCCCGCCGCACGCGACAGAACGCGGTCGTGCGGCTGGCCGTAGCCGGTCAGCGCGACGTACATCGCCCGCTCGCCAGCCGGGTGGTCACGCAGCCGCGTGGCCAGTTCGTAGCCCGTCATGTCGGGCAGCCCGATGTCGAGGATGAACGCGTCGATCTGCCCCAGCCGCTCCGCGCTTTCTATCGCGTCCGCGGCGTTGTGCGCGGCATGGGACTCGTGCCCGGCCATCCGCAGTACGTCGGCGAGCAGCATCGCGGCATCGACGTTGTCGTCCACCACGAGCACGCGCAACGGCGTGGTCACCGAAGCCACCTGACCTGCGATCGGCCGTCCTGAATCCGGCTTCGCATTCGACAGCGGCAGCTCGATCGTGAAGCGACTGCCGGCATTCGCGCCTTGGCTTTCAGCGCTGATGCGACCGCCGTGCAGGCCCACGAGGCTGCGCACCAGCGCCAGCCCGATGCCGAGCCCGCCCTGCGAGCGGTCCGGCGTGCGGGTGCCTTGCGAGAACAGGTCGAACACGTTCGGCAGCAGCGCTTTATCGATGCCGATGCCGTTGTCGGTGACTGAGACGCGGGCCATGCCATCGCTGGCTTCGACCTCGACCGTAATGTGGCCGCCGGGCGGTGTGTACTTCGCTGCGTTGTTGAGCAGGTTGACGATGACCTGTACCAGGCGCGTGCGGTCGCCCTGCACGCAGGGCGCACCCGGGCCGGAGCGGATGCTGAGCGCATGGCCGCGGGCGGTGATCAGCGGCCTCGACTGCTCAACCGCAGCCGCGACCACGCCTGACAGGTCCAGCGTTTCCATGTCCAGCTGCACCAGCCCGCGCGTCACGCGCGACACGTCCAGCAGGTCATCGACGAGGTTGGTCAGGTGCGTGATCTGCCGGCCGATGACTTCCGCCGACGCACGCACGCGCTGCGGATCGTCAGCGGCCAGGCGCAGCAGTTGCGCAGCCGTGCTGATCGGCGCGAGCGGGTTCCGCAGCTCATGCGCGAGCATCGCCAGGAACTCGTCCTTGCGGCGGTCGGCGAGCCGCAGCGCTTCCTCGCGCTCGCCCAGCGCATCGAGCAGGCGCCGATGCTCGTGGATGTCGGTGCAGGTGCCCATCCAGCGCACCACGTCGCCATCGTTGATCTTCACCGGCACGCCGCGGGCCAGCACCCAGCGGTAGTCGCCCGACCGGTGGCGCAGGCGGTATTCGATTTCGTACATCTGCCCGGTCGTGCGGCTTTGCTCCCAGCGTTGCCGGGTGCGCTCCACATCGTCGGGGTGCAGCAGCCGCATCCACCCGTCGCCGTAGCTTTCGCCCTCGGCCGCGCCGGTGAATTCGTACCACTGGCGGTTGAAGTAGTCGCTGTAGCCGTCGGACTGGCTGGCCCACACCATCTGCGGCATCGCTTCGGTGATCGTGCGGAACCTGCGCTCGCTGTCGCGCAGCTCGCGCTCGATGCGCATGCGGTCGGTGACGTCCTGCTGCACCACCACGCCGCCGATGACCTCACCAGCGGCGTCGCGCACCGGCGAGGCGCGCAGCAGGATGGTGACGCGCTCGTCCGGCCGGCCGAATGGCTCGATCTCGACGATTTCGCCCTGCACTTCCTCTCCCTGCAGCGCACGCGCCAGCGGCCAGTCATTGGCGGTCAGGCGCTGTCCCGCGCCCGGCGTGCCGTCGGGCCACCAGCCCTTCCAATCGACGTATCGTTCCACGGAATCCGACTGCGGGTAATCGCCCCAGATCTCCCGCATCGCGGCGTTCGAAACCGTCAGCTGTCCATGCATGTCGGCATACACGATGCCGACCGGCGTCGCCTCCAGCAGGGCGTTGAGTCGCCCGCGTTCGGTCTCGGCGGCCTCCGCGGCTTGCACGGCGGCGAGCGTGGTTTCGCGCAGTTCCGCTTCGGTCTGCTTGCGTGCGGTGATCTCGACCACGGTGCCGAGGATGCGCTTGGCCGCACCGCCGTCGGGCCGAAAGAAACTGCCATGCACCGCGATCCAGTGGATCGACCCGTCGGGCCAGACCACGCGACACTCGAAGCTCCAGTCCTGCTCGGTGTCGCGGGCCTGCGCGAACGCAGCCACCACCCAGGCGCGGTCGTCCGGGTGCACCGCGGCAATGAACGCGTCGTAGTTCCAGTTCCGCACCGGCTCGTCGTAGCCGAAGCAGCGGTCGTGCAGGAATGAGGTGCGCGCGGCGCCGGTCGCCAGGTCGAGCTCCCAGGCGCCGAGCTGTGAACTGGCCAGGATGAACCCCAGACGCGCCACCGTCTCGCGCTGCTCGTCCCGCGCCCGGTGCAGCTCGGTGATATCGCGCGAGACCGACAGGATCGACTGCGGTTCCCCATCCCCGGCCGGCACCGGCGCGACGGTGACGTCCCACCAGCGCGGCGTACCCTTCTGGGTCGGGCAGAACGCGGTCAACCGGCGGGAGCGCCCCTGCCGCGCTTCCGCGACCGCGGCGGTCAACGCCGCGCGGCCTTCCTCGGGCCACAGGCTGGTCCACTCCTGACCGCACAGCGGCCCGAAGTCGTCGATCTCCATCGCGCACATGCCGTTGCGGTTCATCTGCAGCAACCGCCCGTCGAGGTCGAGCAGTTTCACGCAGTCGGGGCTGGCCTCGAACAGCAGCGAGTCGATACCCCGCGGGTCTGCCGACGGGGTCGCCACCGGCCATGCTGCATCGGCTGCGTTCATTCGTTTGTTGCCCAAGGCCAATCCGCTGAGGTTTCTGCAAAAAGCTGAGCTGATTATTATCCCCCGTTTCGCCTTTGATCCCGGTGACGGCCCTCGCTGCCGCCACCGGCAAAAACGAGACCGGTTGCAGTTGCACAGCAGCGATGCGCCGCTACGCTGTGCGGCTCGCGGCGCTGGGCCGCGCGGAGCCTGCATGACCGTCCCCGCCTCCACCGATTCCGACCTGCGCGAGTCTGCCCGCCTCGAGTGGGCCCGGGCCGCCACCGGCGACTCCTCGCTAGAACTCGTGCGTGCCTCGGCCGACGCCGGTTTCCGCAGTTACTGGCGCGGCCATGCGAACGGCATCAGCCGGATCGTGATGGACTCGCCGCCGGACAAGGAAGACGTGCGGCCGTGGCTGCGCATCCGCGACCTGCTCCAAGCCGGTGGCGTGCGCGTGCCGCAGGTGCTGGCCCGCGATGTCGATGCCGGCTTCCTGCTGCTCGAGGACCTCGGCGCG
Source organism: Lysobacter korlensis (assembly GCF_042434515.1). Classification (NCBI taxonomy): domain Bacteria; kingdom Pseudomonadati; phylum Pseudomonadota; class Gammaproteobacteria; order Lysobacterales; family Lysobacteraceae; genus Lysobacter; species Lysobacter korlensis. The sequence goes on along the minus strand of NZ_JBHLTG010000003.1, from coordinate 23,820 downwards.
CAGACGCTGTTGCAGGTGATCGACGAAGGCAATGCCGATGCGCATTTCGACGCCGCGATCGGCCAGCTACTGAAGCTGCAGGCGATTGCCTGCCCGGCCGACCTGCCCGCCTACGACGAAGCCTTGCTCGCGCGCGAGCTGCGCCTGTTCGACGAATGGTTCCTGACGCGGCACCTGGGCATCACGCTCGACTGCCGCGACATGGAAGAGCTCGACCTCGTCTACCGCCGCCTGATCGATGCGGTGCTCGCGCAACCGCAGGTGCTGGTGCATCGCGACTTCATGCCGCGCAACCTCATGCCGGTCGACGACGGCCCGGCCGTGCTCGATTTCCAGGACGCGGTCCGCGGGCCGATCGCATACGACGCGCTGAGCCTGTTCAAGGACGCGTTCCTGAGCTGGCCCGAAGCGCGCGTCGACGCATGGCTCGACCAGTACCACAAGCGGGCACAGGCGGCCGGCCTGCCGGTGCCGGAGCGTGCGCGCTTCCGGCGTGACGCCGACTGGATCGGCGTGCAGCGGCACCTGAAGGTCATGGGCATCTTCGCGCGGCTGCACCATCGCGACGCGAAGCCGAAGTACCTCGAGGATGCGCCGCGGTTTCTTACTTACCTCGACGGCGTGGTGCCGCGCTACCCGGAACTCGCGCCGCTGCTCGCGGTGCTCGATCGCCACGTCCGGCCTGCGCTCGCGGCATGAACGCCCTGATCTTCGCAGCCGGCCTCGGCGAGCGCATGCGGCCGCTGACGGACCACACACCCAAGCCGCTGCTGCAGGTCGCCGGCCGGCCGCTGATCGTCTGGCACCTCGAAAAGCTGGCCGCGCTCGGCGTGCGCGAGGTCGTCGTCAACACCAGCTGGCTCGCCGACCAGTTTCCGCACGCGCTCGGCGATGGCTCGCGATGGGGCCTGCGTATCCGCTACTCGTTCGAAGGCCCCACTCCGCTCGAGACCGGCGGCGGCATGTGGCATGCGCTGTCGCTGCTCGGCGCCGACCGCGGACACCCGTTCATCGCGGTCAACGGCGATGTGTGGACCGATTACGACTTCAGGCAGTTGCCGCGCGAGCCGCGTGGGGACGCGCACCTGGTCCTGGTCGACAACCCGGTCCAGCACCCGACCGGTGACTTCGCACTCGACGGCGACACTGTGCGCAGCGACGGCCCGGCCCGGCTGACGTTCTCCGGCATCGGTGTCTACCGACCTGCACTGCTCGACCGCTGGCGCAGCGTCATCGGCGATGCGCCCGGCGTCGATGCCTCCCCGCCGCGCTTCAAGCTGGCGCCGCTGCTGCGGGCGGCGATGGCCACGGGCCGCGTCACCGGTGAGCACCATCACGGCGAATGGACCGACGTCGGCACGCCACAGCGGCTGGCCGAACTCGACACACGGCTGCGCGGCTAGCAGACGGCGGTCAACACGACGCGTATGGCGCGAGCCGCCTCGCGTCGCATCCGGTTGGGATTGGATCGCAGACCCCGCGCCAGCTCAGCGCGAGGCAGTGCCCAGCATTTCGCGCAGGAATGGCACCGTGATCCGCCGCTTCGCGGCCAGCGATGCGCGGTCCAGCCGGTCGAGCAGTTCGGTCAACCCCGCAAGGTCGCGCCCGACGCGACGCAGCAACCAGTCCAGCGCAGGTTCTTCGATCACCAGGCCGCGCCGCTGCGCGCGCTGGCGCAGCACTTCGCGCCGGCCAGCCTCGTCGAGCGGCGAAAGCACGATGCGTGTGCACTGCGACAGCCGCGAATGCAGGTCGGGCAGCGCGAGTTCGAGCGCATCGGGCTGCTCGGTCGCCGCATAAACCAGCGTCGCTCCGGACGCGCGTGCACGGTTGTGGGCGTCGAACAGCGCAATCTCGTCGTCGCGGTTGCCGGCGATGCACTCCAGCCCGTCCAGCGTCAGCAGGTCGTTACCCTCAAGCGCCTCGAGCGCGTCGCGCACGCGCCCGGTTGCGGCCTGCAGCGGCAGGTACGCGGCGCGGCGGCCTGCCGCCTCGGCCGCGGCGCAGCTTGCGAGCAGCAGATGGGTCTTGCCGGTTCCCGGCGCACCGGCCAGGTACAGCCAGTCCCCGCCGGCCGTGCACGCGGCCGCCTGCAGCTGCGCGATCGCACCTGCCGGCGCATCGAGATAGGTCTCCAGGCACTGGTCAGGGGGCGCGCGCAGCGCCAGTGGCAGCTGCGGCACCGGTCCGGGCTCGAGCGAGGCCATCAGCCGGGCTCGCGGCCCGATGCCCGCTCGGACGGGTCCAGCACGATGTGCGGCACGTCGCCCGCATACAGCCGGCTGTGCGTGTAGCGCTCCTGCGCGTAATGCAGCAGTACGTTGCCCACCGCCGCCACCGGCAGCGCCAGCAGCATGCCAAGGAAGCCGAACAGCTGGCCGCCGGCGAGCACCGCGAAGATCACCGCGACCGGGTGCAGGCCGATGCGATCGCCGACGAGCTTCGGGGTCAGCCAGTAGCTTTCGATCAGCTGGCCGACGCCGAACACCACCAGCACGCCGGCTACGTGCTGCCAATCGCCGAACTGCACCAGTGCGGCGATCACGCCGAGCACGACGCCGCTGGCCGGCCCGAGGTACGGCACGAACGTCAGCAGCCCCGCGATCATGCCGATCAGCAGACCCAGATCCAGCCCGACGATCCACAGCCCGACGCCGTACATCACGCCGAGGATCACCATCACGAGGAATTGCCCGCGCAGGAATGCGCCGAGCACGTCGCTGGACTCACTCGCGAGTCGGCTCACGGTCGGCAGCAACCTCGGCGGCACCAGCGACGCGATGCGCTCGACCAGCCTGTCCCAGTCGCGCAGGAAGAAGAACGCAAGCACCGGCACCAGCAGCGCGTTGATGAGCAACGACAGCAGCACCGAGCCCGAGCGCGACAGGTACGCGAGCGCCGTCGCGGCGAAACCGCCGGCGCGCTGCCAGTTCTCGCGCACCATCGCGACCGCGTAATCGAAGTCCAGCCAGCGGTCCACATCCACCCGTGTGCGCGTTTCAACCCAGGGCAGCAGCGTATCGACGAACCACTCCCGGTAGCGCGGCAGCGATTCGATCAGCGTGATGACCTGGCGCTGGATCAGCGGCACCAGCAGCAGCAATACCAGCACCAGCGCGACCGTCATCGCCGAGAACACCAGCGCGACCGCGGTGCCGCGCGAGCGGCCCGCGGCTTCGAGCCGGTCGACGAGCGGATCGCCGAGCCAGCCCAGCATCGCCGCCAGGACGAACGGCGTCAGCACGGGCGCGAGCAGCCACAGCACCCACAGCGCGAACAGCACGATGGCCGCCCACTGGAGTCGCCTCAGGAAGCGGGCGATCTCCTCGATCGGAGTGGCGGCGACGTCCATCAGCGCAGCCGGAACGCGGGCTCGTCGCCTTCATCGGCCGCCAGCACGCCGTCCTTCGCGGTCGCGCGCTTGAAGCCCTCCACGCCGCTGACGAGCTCGAGCTGCAGCACCAGTCGATCGGGCGAGGCGGTGACCGGCACGATACGGCGCACCACGGCCTGCTTCTGCAGGTAGCCCATCAACCGGATGTAGTCGTCGCCGCTGCGCAGGCCGGTGAACGTCACCGTGTATTCGCCCGCCGGGCCGGCGCCCTCGCGCGGCTTGGCGTACTTCTTGACCAGCGCATCGGCCGCGCCATCGGCGCCGCTCGCCATCGCCCGGCGTGCATCGCGCTCGGTCTTCGACCACTGCGACAGCACCTTGCCGTTGTCGACCATGATCCAGTCGGCAGTCCAGCCGCCCTTGCCGTCGCGGTAGAGCTTGCCGATCAGCTGCATCGGGGGTGCATAGCGCTGCGATGCGCGCGCGATCGCGGCGGTGTCGCCTCGCCAGATCGCGGCCACCAGCGCCTGCTCGGCGGCGGTGCCGGCCGGCAGGCCGAGGCGGTAGCCGCGCTCGATCGCACGATCCAGCACCGAGCGAGCGGCGGCCGCGCCCTGCAGGCCGACCAGACGCGGGCCGCTGCCATCGTCGATCGCCAGCCACAGCACCGGCTTCGCGCGCGGCTGCGGCCACACCGGCAGGCCCAGCGTGTCGACCAGCGCCTCGATCTTCTCCTCGTCGTAGCGCACCACCAGCACCGTGCGGAAGCTCGGCGCGCCACTGGCCGACACCCCCTCGTCCTGGCGGTAGTCGTGGCCCTTCACGTACTCGCCGGCCTTGCGCAGCTCCTGGCCGACGCCGGGCTTGGACGTGACCGTGCGGTCGCCGGTGATCTTCGTCAGCACCTCGACCAGGCCGCGCGTAAACGCCGCATTGCGCTGGGCCGGCGCCTGGTTGGTGACGGTGATCTCGGCCGCATACGCGCCCTCCGCCTTTGCGCGATCGCCTTCCACGCGCTGCGCGGCGGCGCCGAAGCTCGCCATCACCAGCATCGCCACCCAGATCCAACGTCTTGCGCGAGTCACGAACGGCATCGCATTTCCCGAGGGCCGAAATCGCGGGAATGGTGCCGCAGCCGCGCCGGCACGTCCATTCAATGCGCGGGCACGGCCGGCCGCCGCTGTTAAAATCGCCGGCTTCCTTCCGCGACCGACGAGCCCGCCGTGTCCACATCGAACACTCCCACCCCGCTGACCTACCGCGACGCGGGCGTCGACATCGACGCGGGCAACGAGCTCGTCGAGCGCATCAAGCCGATGGTCAAGCGCAGCTTCCGCCCCGAGGTGATGGGCGGGCTGGGCGGTTTCGGCGCGCTGTTCGACCTGTCGAAGAAGTACCGCGAGCCGGTACTGGTGTCGGGCACCGACGGCGTGGGCACCAAGCTCAAGCTTGCGCAGCAGCTGGGCCGCCACGACACGATCGGCATCGACCTGGTCGCGATGTGCGTCAACGACGTGCTCGTGCAGGGCGCCGAGCCGCTGTTCTTCCTCGATTACTTCGCGACCGGCAAGCTCGACATCGACACCGCCGCGGCGGTCGTCGGCGGCATCGCGCGCGGTTGCGAACTCTCGGGCTGCGCGCTGATCGGCGGCGAAACGGCCGAGATGCCGGACATGTACCCGCCCGGCGAGTACGACCTCGCGGGCTTCTGCGTGGCCGGCGTCGAGAAAAGCCAGATCCTCGACGGCAGCCGCGTGCAGGCCGGCGACACGCTGATCGGCGTCGAATCCAGCGGTCCGCATTCGAACGGCTATTCGCTGATCCGCCGCATCTTCGACCGCGCCGGCCGGCCGGCCGACCTCGACCTCGGCGGCGTGAAGCTCATCGATGCGCTGATGGAGCCGACCCGGCTTTACGTCAAGCCGATCCTCGAACTGCTCGGCCGTGGCGGCGAGGCGCAGGACGCGTCGAAGTCCGACCGCATCCACGCGATGGCGCACATCACCGGCGGCGGCCTGACCGAGAACATCATCCGCGTGATCCCCGACGGGCTGAGGCTGGAGATCGACGCCTCCACGCTGGTGCTGCCACCGGTATTCGACTGGCTGCAGCGCGAGGGCGCGGTGCCGCGCGAGGAGATGTGGCGCACGTTCAACTGCGGCGTGGGCTTCGTGCTGGCGGTTGCGCCGGGCGACGTGGCCGCGGTGTCGGCCGACCTCGACCGTCTCGGCCTGCCTAACCGGCCGATCGGCCAGGTAACGAACGCCACCGGCCACGAGCGCGTGCGGATCGGCTGAGCCACCGCCGCTCGGCGCCTCGTCGCATGGGCCGAGCCTGCTGCCATTGGCGCAGGCCCGGCGCAAGGCCGCGAGCGTTCCGCACCTGCCGCCCCGCTCCCGGATTCGCCCCACGATGTCGTACCGAATCGCCGTTCTTGCCTCCGGCCGCGGCAGCAACCTCCAGGCACTGATCGACGCGATCGCAGCCGGCGACCTGCCGGTGCGCATCGCCGGCGTGTTTTCCGACCGCCCCGACGCGGTCGCGTTGCAGCGCGCGGAGCAGGCCGGCATCCACACCGCCGCGCTGCGGCCGCGCGACTTCGCGAACCGGCTCGAATTCGACGCCGCGCTGTTCGAACATATCGGCGCCGTTCAGCCCGACCTCATCGTCTGCGCGGGATACATGCGCCTTCTCAGCGAACCCGTCGTCGAGGCGAACCGCGGCCGCATGGTCAACATCCACCCCTCACTGCTGCCGGCATTCAAGGGCCTACGCACGCACGAGCAGGCGCTCTCGGCCGGCGCGCCGGTGCATGGCGCAAGCGTGCACTTCGTGACGCCTGAACTCGACGGCGGCCCGGTGATCGCGCAGGCCCGGGTGCCGGTGCTCGCCGGCGACGACGCCGCCACGCTCGGCGCACGCGTGCTCGAACGCGAGCACCCGCTGCTGGTGGAGTCGCTGCGCCTGCTCGCGGGCGGGCGCATCCGCCTTGGCGACGCGGGTGTCGAGCTCGACGGCGCAACGCTGGCAGCGCCACTGCAGCTCGACGCCGCGGGCCGCCTGCTCGCGTCGAGCTGACTGACCCGCCGCATGCGCCCGCTCCTCCAGCTCCTGCTGTTCGGTGCCGCGCTGGCGTGCAGCCTCCCCGCGGCCGCGCTGGTGCCGTTCGTCGCCCAGTACGACGTTTACCGCGGTGGCAGCGAACTTGGTGAGGCGACGATGCAGCTCAGCCCCAGCGATGCGGGCCGCTGGCGCATCGACCTGACCATGCGCGGCACCGGGCTGATGCGCATCGCCGGCATCAACGCCGAGCAGAGCACCGTGTTCGACACCGTCGGCGACACCTACCGCCCGCTGAGCCAGGCCACGCTGCGCCGCGCCGTGTTCACGCGCCGGCAGAGAACCGGCATCTACGATTGGTCCGCGCGTCAGGCCCGCTGGCAAGGTGACGTCAAGAAAACCCGCCAGGCGCCGGTGCCACTGCAACCGGGCGACATGAGCGGGCTTCTGATCAACCTCGCGGTGATCCGCGACGCGCAACCCGGCCGGACACTGGAATACCGTTTCGTCGACGACGGCCGTGCACGCGTGCACCGCTACTTGGTCGCCGCAGAACCGGAGCCGGTGAAAGTCGGGGATCTGAGTTACAACGCGCTGCGCGTGAGTCGCCTGCATTCGGATGCCGACGAGACCGTGATCTGGGTCGTCGACGGCGTTCCGACACCAGTGCGCATCCTGCAACGCGAGAACGGCAGCGACACCTACGACCTGCGCCTGACCGAATACCGAGGAAACGAATGACGATGGCGACGATGTCCACCCTGCTCCGCACCGCGGCCGCGACCACCGCGCTTCTGCTCGCCAGTGCCCCGGCGCTCGCGGTCAAGCCTTTCAATGCGACCTACCAGGCCAACTACATGGGCATGCAGGGCAACGGCCGCATGGCGCTCGAGCCGGCCGGCGACAACCGCTGGCGCTACACGCTGAGCATTCGCAACCAGCTCGCCGACCTCAGCCAGAGCACGGTATTCGAAGAGCGCGACGGCGAGCTGCGCCCGCTGTCGGGCACCGACGCCTCGAAGGTGATGGTCAAGAAGTCCAACAAGCAGGCCGAGTACGACTGGAGCAAGGGCGTCGCCACCTGGACCGGCGACGTGAAGGCCGATCGCGCGGGCCCGATCAAGCTGCAGCCGGGTGACCTCGATGCGCTGCTGATCAACCTCGCGCTCGTGCGCGACGTTGCCGCCGGCAAGCCGCTGAAGTACCGCATGGTCGAGGACGGCCGGGTCAAGCAGATGAACTACACGGTCGCCGGCAAGGAGGCGATCGACGTCGGTGGCAAGCAGCAGCAGGCGACGAAGGTGGTCGCGACGTCCGGCGACAAGCAGACCGTCGCCTGGGTCGTTGACGGCATGCCGGTGCCCGCGCGCATCGTGCAGAAGGAAGACGGCAAGGACTCGATCGACCTGCGCGTACAGGCGGTTCGCTGAGGCGCTGGTACGACGCGCAACGAAAAAGCCCCGCCGAAGCGGGGCTTTTTTATCGCATGAGCGACGGGCTCAGCTGATGCGCCGGATCTTCGCGCCCAGCGCACCGAGCTTGGCTTCGATGTTCTCGTAGCCGCGGTCGAGGTGGTAGATGCGGTCGATGACGGTCTCGCCGTTCGCCACGAGACCCGCCAGGATCAGCGACGCCGAAGCGCGTAGGTCGGTCGCCATCACCGGCGCGCCGCTGAGCCGTTCAACGCCGCGCACGACCGCCGTGTGTCCGTCGACGCGGATGTCCGCGCCGAGCCGCATCAACTCGTTGACGTGCATGAAGCGGTTTTCGAAGATCGTCTCGTTGATCGCGCCCACGCCGTCCGCGATGCAGTTCATCGCCATGAACTGCGCCTGCATGTCGGTCGGGAACGCAGGATGCGGCGCGGTCGTCAGGTTCACCGCGCGCGGCCGGCGCCCGCCCATGTCGATCGTGATGCGGTCACCATCGCATTCGATGCGTGCGCCCGCCTCGGAGAGTTTGTCGATCACCGCATCGAGCGTATCCGGACGCGCATGCGTGGCGGTGATGCGGCCACCGGTCATCGCTGCGGCGACGAGGAACGTACCGGTCTCGATGCGATCGGGCACGACCGAATGCACGCCGCCGTGCAGCCGCTCGACCCCGTGCACGATGATGCGGTTGCTGCCCGCACCTTCGATGCGCGCGCCCATCGTGTTCAGGCATTGCGCCAGGTCGACGATTTCCGGCTCCATCGCCGCGTTCTCGAGCACGGTCGTGCCCTCGGCGAGCGTGGCCGCCATCAGCACGTTCTCGGTCGCGCCGACACTGACGATGTCGAACACGTGCCGCGCACCGCGCAGGCGATCGGCCCGGGCCTTGATGTAGCCGTTCTCGACCGTGATCTCGGCGCCGAGCGTCTGCAGACCCTTGATATGCAGATCCACCGGCCGCGAGCCGATCGCGCAGCCACCGGGCAGCGACACTTCGGCATGGCCGTACTTCGCAAGCAGCGGTCCTAGCACGAGCACCGAGGCGCGCATCGTCTTGACCAGATCGTACGAGGCGACCTGGCTGTTCACGGTCGTCGGATCCACCGTAATGACGCCATCGCCGTGATCGATCACGTCCGCACCGAGCTGCGTTAGCAGGCGCTCGGTCGTGACCACGTCGTGCAGCCGCGGCACGTTGCGGATCTCGACCGTCTCGTTGCCGAGCAGCGTCGCGCACAGGATCGGCAGCACCGCGTTCTTCGCGCCGGAAATGCGCACTTCGCCGTTCAGCGCGGCGCCGCCTTCTACAACAATCTTCTGCATGGCTCAGCGCCTGGTCCGGGAAGCGTGCCGGCGCTGCGTTCCTCGCGCGCCTGACACGGCAAAGCAGGTTCCGCGCTCCGCACGGAACGGATTGGGACGGACGTCAGCGCGCGTCTTCGTCGGGCGTGACGGTCTTCAGCGCAAGTGCGTGGATTTCACCGCCCATGCGGTCGCCGAGCGTCGCGTAGACCATGCGGTGGCGGGCAAGCGGCAATTTGCCGGCGAATGCCTCGCATACGACGGTCGCTTCGAAGTGCACGCCGTCGTCGCCGCGCACGTCGGCACGTGCGCCCGGCAGGCCTTGTTCGATCAGGGTCTTGATGGTGTCTGCGTTCACGGTCGCGCCTGGCTGGGCGATGCTGGCGCGGCCCGCAGGCTCGCGCCCGGACGCGCCGCGTTGGGCAGGGACCGGCGCACCGCATAGAATGGCCGATTAGCCTAGCGGAAACACCCCCGGCCCGAAATGGCAACCGACGCACGAATCGCCGAACCCGCCACCGACATCGCTGCCAGCGGGCGTCGCGTCTTCGAGCTCGAAGCCCAGGCGCTGGCTGCGGTCGCGGCACGGATCGACGGCGACTTCACCACCGCATGCAGGCTGATCCTGGCCTCGCCCGGCCGCGTCGTCTGCACCGGCATGGGCAAGTCGGGCCATATCGCCCGAAAGATCGCCGCCACGCTCGCCTCGACCGGCACGCCCGCGTTCTACGTGCATCCGGGCGAAGCCGCACACGGCGACCTTGGCATGATCACCGACTGCGACATCGTGCTCGGGCTGTCGTACTCGGGCGAAAGCGACGAGGTCCTCACCGTGCTGCCGGTGCTCAAGCGCCAGGGCAACAAATTCATCGCGATGACCGGCCGGCCGAATTCGACGATGGCGCGAGAGGCCGACATCCACCTCGACGTCAGCGTGCCGGCCGAGGCCTGCCCGCTCGCGCTTGCACCGACGTCGAGCACGACCGCGTCGCTCGCCATGGGCGATGCGCTTGCGGTCGCGCTGCTCGAGGCACGCGGCTTCACCGCCAACGACTTTGCACGCTCGCACCCGGCCGGCGCACTCGGACGCCGCCTGCTGCTGCACATCTCCGACGTCATGCACGCCGGCGACGACATTCCGCGCGTGGGCGCCGATGCCACGATCAGCGAGGCACTCGTCGAGATCAGCCGCAAACGCCTGGGCTTCACGGCGGTGGTCGATGCGGGCGATCGGCTGCTCGGCCTTTTCACCGACGGTGACCTGCGCCGCACGATCGACGATGCACAGGTCGACCTGCGCACCACGCGCATCGATGCGGTGATGACGCGCTCGCCGAAGACGATCAGCGCAAGCGCTCTCGCGATCGAAGCCGCGCAGCTGATGGAAACGCACAAGATCGGCGGCCTGCTCGTCGTCGATGACGACGGACGCATGGTCGGCGCGCTCAACATCCACGACCTGCTGCGCGCACGGGTGGTCTGAACCGATGCCCGCACCCGCGAACCCGTCCATGCCGCTCGGCCATGCCTCAAACGTTCCACCCGACATCCGCGAGCGCGCCGCCCGCATCCGGCTGGCCTGCTTCGATGTGGACGGCACGCTGACCGACGGCCGCCTGTGGTTCGACACCGAGGGTCGTGAACTCAAGGCGTTCCACGTCCATGACGGCCAGGGCCTCGTGCTGCTTCGCAAAAACAGCATCACGGTGGCGTTCGTCACTGCGCGCGTGAGCACGATCGCCCAGCAGCGCGGCGCAGAACTCGGACTCACCGAGGTGCACACCGCGGTGCCCGACAAGCTCGCCTGTGTTGGCGATATCGCATCGCGCCTCGGCGTCGGGATGGACGAGGTGTCGTTCATGGGGGATGACCTGCCCGATCTCGCGGTGATGGCGCAGGTGGGCCTTGGCGTCGCACCGGCCAACGCGCATGCATGGACCCGCGAACGCGCGCACTGGACCACGCAGGCGCATGCCGGCCGTGGCGCCGCACGTGAGCTGTGCGACCTGCTGCTCGAGGCGCAGGGCCTGCTGGATCCGGTACTGGCGGCGGTCACGCCTTCGCTTGGGCGGCAGTCATGAGCTGGCGAGTCTGGCTGACGCTGGTGCTGCTCGCGGCCGCGGCGCTGACCGGGTGGTCACTGTGGCAGCAGCAGACCGACGATATCGAAGCGGCGCCGGGCACCGAGCGTTCGGACTACGTACTCGAGGATTTCGAGCTGGTCGCGCTCGACGAACAGGGCCGCGAATCGTTCACGCTGCGCGCCCCTCGACTGACGCGTGATCCCACGCGCGAAACGATGGATATCGCGACGCCCGTCTTCACGCTCCCCGCGGGCCCGGATGCGAGCACCGGCGACTGGGAAGTGAAGTCCCGCACCGGCTGGGTCAGCGCCGAAGGCGACGAGCTGCGACTGCGCGGCGACGTGCTTGCAAAGAGCGTGGATGCCGAGGGACGCCCGGTGACAATGAACACGCAGCAACTGAACGTCTTTCCGGAAACCAAACGTGCCACCTCGCCGGTTGCGGTCACGGTCAGGCAGCCGGGTCTTATACTGAACGGGCGCAGCCTCGAAGCCCAACTCGATGCAAAGCGCGTGCACCTCAACGACGTCAAGGCCCGTTATGAAAGCACTGCGCGCTAGTGCGCTGGCAATGCTGCTCGCTGTCATCGTCGCTCCGGCGACGGTCTCGGCGCGCTCGTCCGACCGCAACAAAGACATGGACATCGACGCAGGCAATGCCGTCTATTCGCTGGACGACAGCCAGCCAACGGTACTGACCGAAGGCGTGACGATTACGCAGGGGACGCTGGACATCCGCGCCAACCGGGCCGACATCACCCAGCGTGGCGGCGAGCCCGTGCGCGTGGTGTTAACCGGCGCTCCGGCCAAGCTCAATCAGCAACTCGACGACGGTACGCCGATGAGCGCAACCGCGACGAAGGTCGATTACGACCTGACCACCGAGATCGTCATCTTCACCGGCAACGTCCGGATCCAGCAGCCGCGCGGTTCGCTGAGCGGCCAGCGTGTGGTCTACAACATGCGCACAGGCCAGGTGCAGAGCGGCGGCAAGGACTCCGGGCGCGTGAAGATGCGCATCCTTCCGCGTAACGCACAGGGCGGCGGCTGATGCTCGTCGCGCAGGGGCTGCGCAAGGCGTACCGCTCGCGCGAGATCGTGCGCGATTTCGGCCTGACCCTCGACGCGGGTGAGGTGGTCGGCCTGCTCGGCCCGAACGGCGCCGGCAAGACCACGTGCTTTTACATGATCGTCGGGCTGGTGCCCGCCGATGACGGGCGCATCGTGCTCGACGGCAAGGACATCACCTCCGAGCCGATGTATGCCCGCGCGAAATACGGCGTGGGTTACCTGCCGCAGGAACCTTCGGTATTCCGCCGGCTGTCGGTGTCGGACAACATCCTGCTGGTGCTCGAACTGCGCGAAGACCTCGATCGCGCCGGCCGCCAGCGCGAACTCGCCGCGCTGATGGACGAGCTGCAGATCACCCACGTCGCCGACCAGCTCGGCGCGAGCCTGTCGGGCGGCGAACGACGCCGCGTCGAGATCGCACGCGCGCTCGCCGCACGACCGCGGCTGATCCTGCTCGACGAGCCGTTCGCGGGCGTCGATCCGATTTCGGTCGGCGAGATCCAGCGCATCGTGCTGCACCTCAAGAACCGCGGCATCGGCGTGCTGATCACCGACCACAACGTGCGCGAGACGCTCGGCATCTGCGACCGTGCCTACATCCTCAACGAGGGTGGCGTGCTCGCCCAGGGCGCGCCTGAAGACCTGCTGTCGAACCCGGATGTGCGCCGGGTCTATCTCGGCGATACGTTCCGGCTGTAAGGTCGGCACACCGGTAGCCCTTCACTGGCTGCGAAGCCGGGCTGCCGCAAGATCGGCTACCCCGACCGGTATTCCGCCACCGCCACCAGAAGGTCGCGTCCGCACTGAACATGAAACCCCGCCTGCAAGCCACGCTTGGACAGCATCTGGTGATGACGCCACAGCTGCGGCAGGCGATCCGCCTCCTGCAGCTGTCGGCGGTCGAACTCGAAGCGGAAATCGTGACTGCGGTGGAAAGCAATCCACTGCTGGACTGGACGGAAACCACGACCGACATCGCCACGCCCTCCGCCAAGGAGGACGCGCCCGCGGGCGGCGATGACGTCATCGCGGCAACGCCCGCCGACGATCCCTGGGGCGCGAACGACGGCGAGACCTGGTACGAGCGCGTCGGGCCGAGCGACCGCGACGACGATTCGCCCGCGGCCGAACAGGTCGCCGAGACTGACACCCTCCAGGACCACCTGCTCTGGCAGCTGCACCTGAGCCCGTTGTCGCCGCGCGACCGGGTGATCGGTGTTGCGGTGATCGAGGCGATCCAGGAAGACGGCTACCTGCGCGAGCCGCTAGCCACGATCGCCGAATCGCTGCGGCCCGGCATCGAGGTGGGCGAGAACGAGGTGTTGACCGTGCTGCACCAGGTGCAGCGTTTCGATCCGGTCGGCGTCGCCGCGCGCTCGCTCGGCGAGTGCCTGTGCCTGCAGCTGGAAACGATCGCCGACCACACGCCGGCCAAGCAGCTCGCCTGCGACATCGCGAACGGCCCGCTCGAACGCCTGCCGCGGGTCGGCATCCCGGGCATCGCGAACGAGATGAAGGTGCCGGTCGAGGACGTCGAGGCCGCGGTGCAGCTGCTGCGCTCGCTCGACCCGCGCCCCGGCGCCCAGATCGGCAGCCTGCCCAGCGACACCTACGTCGCGCCGGATGTCGTGATCTGGCGGCAGCATGGCGTCTGGCGCGTCGCGCTAGCCGACGGGATGCGGCCGAAGGTCGGCATCCATCGCGGTTACGAAAGCATGATCCGTGGTGCGAGCAGCGCCGATGCGAGTTACCTGCGCGGCCACTTGCAGGAAGCGCGCTGGCTGCTCAAGAGCCTGGAGGCGCGCGGCGACACGTTGCTCAAGGTCGCGCGCTGCCTGATCCGCCAGCAGGCGGCGTTCCTCGAGTTCGGCGACAGCGCGCTGCGGCCGCTGACGCTGCGTGAGGTCGCAGCCGAAGTCGGGCTGCACGAGTCCACCGTCTCGCGCGCGATCGCCCGCAAGTACGCGCGCACGCCGCGAGGCACCGTGCCGCTGCGGGCGTTCTTCGCATCCGGCATCGACACCGGCAGCGGCGGCGAGGCATCGAGCACCGCGATCCAGTCGATGATCCGCCAGCTCATCGACGCCGAGAACCCGCGCAAGCCGCTGTCGGACGCGCGCCTGGCCGAGACGCTCAAGGCCAGTGGCGTGCCGGTCGCACGGCGTACCGTCGCGAAGTACCGCGAGTCGATGAACATCCCGTCCTCGCAGGAACGGGTGCGCATCGCCTGAGCCGCGCCGCTTCAGGGCGCCTGCCCTGTTCAGCCTGTCGCCGCTGCGTCCGAGTGCGACGGCACGGGCGTTTTCACACATTGGTGCATTTCGTGACGCGGTATCGCTCCAGTCACGTTTTCGACTGCCGGGGCGTTGCATCGGTGCGATATGCTGGTTCCCCGTCGATGTCGGAGGTGCACCATGCGCGTTGAGACCCACGGCCAGCAGATCGAAGTGACACCCGCACTGCGCAGCTACGTCGAAACCAAGCTCGCGCGCCTCCAGCGACACTTCGACCAGCCGTTCGTCGAGGTCCGCACGCTCCTCGTGGTGGACAAGACCGAGCAGCGCGCCGAGGGCACGATCAACATCGCCGGGCGCACGATGCACGCCGACGCATCCGGCGTGGACATGTATGCCGCGATCGACCTGCTGGCCGACAAGCTCGACCGGCTGCTGGTCAAGCACAAGGAAAAGCTCGTCGACCACCACCGCGGCGAGAGCCTGGTGCGCAACGGCGAGCTGGGCTGACCTTGGCGTCGATCCACACCTGGCAGGCCTAACCGCCAATGCCGATGCGGGACCTGCTCAGCGCCGAGCGCGTGGCGATTCTCTCGGACGTGGCCGAGCGCGGTGACGTGCTCGATGCCGCGGCGCGTCTGCTGAGCCAGCCCGCGGATGCTTCACCGACCGGTATGGCCGAGACGATCGCCAGCAGCCTGCAGGCACGCGAGCGGCTGGCGAGTACCGCGATCGGGCACGGCGTTGCGATCCCGCACGGTCGCATCGCCACACTCGAAGAAAGCCGCGGCGCATTCCTGAAGCTGACAACGCCGGTTGCATTCGGCGCCAGTGACGGCATCCCGGTCGATCTGGTGCTCGCACTCGCGGTGCCGGAACACTACATCCAGCAGCACCTGCAGCAACTGGCCGAACTGGCCGAGCACTTCGCCGACGCCGATTTCCGCGACCGCCTGCGCGATGCCGGCGATGTCGAATCGCTGCGCGCGATACTGCTCGAGCCCCGCCCTGCCCGGCGCTCGATCGGAGACCCGGTATGACCGCCCGCATCAGCGCGCTCGAACTGTTCGAACAGCAGCGCGAACCACTCGACCTGCGCTGGATCGCCGGCAGCCGTGGCGAGTCCCGCGTGCTCGAAGCAGCCAATACCGTGGCCCGCAGGCCGTCACTCGCCGGCTATCTCAATACGATCTACCCGAACAAGGTGCAGATCCTCGGCAGCGAGGAACTAGCGTGGCTCGACGGCCTCGAGCCGCGCCTGCGCTGGGAAACGATCGAAAAGATCATGCAGTACCGCCCGCTGGCACTCGTGATCAGCAAGAGCCAGTCCTGCCCGGAAGACCTGCGTATCGCGTCGGAGGAAACCGACACGCCGCTGTGGGTATCGCCGCGGCGCGGCCATGAGCTGTTCAACCACCTGCAGTACCACCTCGCGCGCAAGCTCGCACCGCGCGTGACGCTGCACGGCGTGTTCATGGAGATTTATTCGATCGGCGTGCTGATCACCGGCGAATCGGGCTCGGGCAAGAGCGAACTCGCACTCGAACTGGTCACGCGCGGCCATCGCCTGGTCGCCGACGACGCACCCGAGTTCACCCAGATCGCGCCCGACGTGCTCGACGGCACCTGCCCGGAGCTGCTGCAGGACATGCTGGAGGTGCGCGGCCTCGGCGTGCTCAACGTGCGGCAGATGTTCGGCGACACCGCGGTCAAGCGGAACAAGTACCTGCGCCTGATCGTGCACCTGACGCAGCCGTCGCTGTATCCGGAGCCCGGTGGCCTGGAGCGCATCACCGGCGATCTCGGCGCGCGGCGCGTGCTCGACCTCGACGTACCGCTGATCACGCTGCCCGTGATGCCCGGCCGCAACCTCGCGGTGCTGACCGAGGCGGCCACGCGCACGCACATCCTGCGGGCGAAGGGCGTGGACCCGGCCGCGGCGTTCATGGCCCGGCACAGTCATTTCCTGGAACGCGGGGAAACATGAGCAACAGCCTGCCTACCCTCATCATCGTCAGCGGCATGTCCGGCTCGGGCAAGTCGGTGGCACTCAACACCTTCGAGGATGTCGACTTCTACTGCGTCGACAACCTGCCGGCGGAACTGCTGCCGCAGTTCGTGCAGACGGTGGGCGCCGAGGACGGCGCGCCGCCGAAGCTCGCGGTCGGCATCGACGTGCGCAACCGGCGCGACCTCGGCAACCTGCCGGACTGGCTGTCGGCCGTCGGCTCGCTCGGTTTCGACCCGCGGCTGGTGTTCTTCGAGACCTCGGACGAGGTGCTGCTCAAGCGCTACGCCGACACGCGTCGGCGTCATCCGCTGAGCCAGCTCGGACTCGCGCTGGCCGATGCGATCTCGCTCGAACGCCAGGTGCTCAAGCCGCTGCGGCAAATCGCCGACACCGTCATCGACACCAGCGCGATGAACGTGCACCAGCTCCGGCGCCACGTGATCCGCGACTTCGCGCTCGCCGGCGAGAGCGGCATGTCGTTGCTGTTCGAATCGTTCGCCTATCGCCGCGGCGTGCCGCCGGATGCGGATTTCGTGTTCGATGCGCGCGGCCTGCCGAACCCGCACTGGAACGCCGCCCTGCGCCCGCTGTCCGGCCGCGATGCCGGCGTGCGCGAGCATCTCGATGCCGATCCGGACGTCAATCTGTTCGCAGGCCAGGTCACCGGTTTTCTCGACACCTGGCTGCCGCGGCTGCAGTCGGACACCACGCGCAGTTACGCGACCGTCGCATTCGGCTGCACCGGCGGCCGGCACCGCTCGGTCTACCTCGCCGAACGCATGGCGGCGCATGCGCGTTCGCAGGGGTGGCAGGAAGTCGCCGTGCACCATCGCGAGCTGGACTGATCCCGCCAAGCGGGCTGGCGTGATGCCGTCGAACTGCCCGTTCGGGCGCTTCCGGGCTGTCACGCTGGTCTGGTAGGTTACCGGCATGGCCGTCGGCATCCTGCTCATCACTCACGAAGGCATCGGCACCGCAGTGCGCGCGGTCGCGGCGCAAATGCTGCGTCCGCTGCCGCTTGTCGTCGAGGTATTCGAAGTCCCGTTCGATGGCGACCTCGACGTGCTGCTACCGCAGGCCAGCCTCGCGCTGCGCCGCGCAGACCAGGGCGACGGCGTGCTCGTGCTGACCGACCTCTACGGCGCAACGCCAAGCAACCTCGCCGCGCGCGTCGCGGCACTGGGCACGCCGGTGCACCGCGTTTCAGCGCTGAGCCTGCCGATGCTGCTGCGCGTGCTGAACTACGCCGAGCAGCCTTTCGAGGAGCTCGCGCGCGTCGCTGCCGCGGGAGCACGCAACGGCGTGGTGCTCGACGATGCATGAAGCCTACGCGCGAGTTCCCGGACTCAACCACGGCGCAGCCCAGCGCGCCGACCGGCCCGGGACGACCGTGGCCGGCCACCCGTGCGTGTGCATTCACCATGCTGCAGTGAGCGCTTCCCAACGCGCTGCAGCCCCATCCGAAACGACGAGCATCCCAGCCCGATGATCGAACGCGAACTTACCGTCAGCAACCGCCTCGGCCTGCACGCACGCGCAACCGCGAAGCTCGTGCAACTGCTGTCGGGTTTCAAGTGCAGCGCGACGCTGACGGCGAAGGGCCGCGAGATCAACGCCAAGAGCATCATGGGCGTCATGCTGCTCGCTGCCGGTCAGGGCACGCAGCTCAAGCTGCGTGTCGATGGCGAAGATGAAACCGCAGCCGCCGACGCGGTGACGGCGCTGTTCGAGCGTCGCTTCGACGAGGACAGCTGACGCATGCGGCAGGTGTTCCAAGGGCACGGAGCGTCGCGCGGCAGCGCGCTCGGCCGTGCCCGGGTTCGCCTACCGGCGACGCTCGATGTCGTTGAAGAGCACATCAGCGCCGATGCGGTTGAAGCCGAACTGGACCGGCTCCATGCGGCGATCACGACCGTCCGCGACGAAATGCATGCACTGCGCGAGCGGCTGCACGGCGCGCTAGCGCACGAGGTCGGCGAGTTCCTCGACCTGCATGCACTGCTGCTCGACGACCCCGAACTGCTTCAGGGCCTTGATGACCTGATTCGCAGCGGACGCTACAGCGCCGATTACGCGCTCAAGCTGCAGCGCGACCGCATCGCCTCGGTGTTCGAGGCGATGGACGATGCGTACTTCCGCAGCCGTGTCGAAGACATCGACCAGGTCATCGGCCGCATCCGCGCAGCACTGCACCTGTACGAAGGCGATGCGCGTGGACGTGCGGGCGACATCCTCGTCTGCGAGAACGTCGCGCCTGCGGAGCTGGCGCAACTGCAGGCCGAAGGCGTGCTGGCCGTGATCACCACGGTCGGCAGCCCGCTCTCGCATACGGCGATCCTCGCGCGCAGCCTGCACCTGCCGCTCGTCGTCGGCGCGACACTTGCCCTGCAGCGCGTCAACGAAGGCGACGTGCTCTGCGTCGACGGCAACGGCGGCACCGTCGTGCTCGAGCCCGACGCCGACGACCTGCGCGACCACCGCGAACGCGTCCGTGAGCAGGCCCGCGAGCGCCGCCAACTCAATCGACTGCGGCGCGAACCCTCGCGGACCACCGACGGCGTCGACATCAAGCTGTGGGCGAACTCCGAATCGCTCGAGGACGTCGCCGAAGCGCACGCGCTCGGCGCGGCCGGCGTGGGTCTGTATCGCACCGAATTCCTGTTCATGCAGCGCCCCGAGCTGCCGGACGAGGAGGAACAGTTCCGCGCGTATCGCGATCTCGTGCTGGGCATGACCGGCCGCACGGTCACGATCCGCACGCTCGATCTCGGCGCCGACAAGGCCGACCGCACGGGCCTGGTGCTGCGCGACGAACCCAATCCCGCGCTCGGTGTGCGCGGCGTGCGCCTGTCGCTGGCCAACAGCGACCTGTTCGATGCACAACTGCGGGCGCTGCTGCGCGCCTCGGGCTACGGCCCCGTGCGGGTGCTGGTGCCGATGGTGAGTTCGCGCGAAGAGATGATCGGAGTGCGCGCACGCATGGACCGCATTGCCGCGCAGCTGCGCGCTGACGGTTGCGAGGTTGCCGACCACGTGCCGCTTGGCGCGATGATCGAAGTGCCCGCCGCCGCGCTCGCGCTGCGCGGTTTCATCGACGAGATCGATTTCCTGTCGATCGGCACCAACGACCTCGTGCAGTACATGCTCGCCGCGGACCGAAACAACGATGCGCTCGGTGACCTCTACACGCCGCTGCACCCTGCGGTGCTTCGCATGCTGCGCAACATCATCCGGCTCGCGAATGCACGCAACCGCCCGGTCGCCGTCTGCGGCGAGATTGCCGGCGATACACGCTTCACACCGTTGCTCCTCGCGCTGGGCCTGGGCGAATTCAGCCTGCACCCGGGCCTGTTGCTGGAGGTGCGCAACAAGATCCGCCACTGCGACCTGTCCCGACTGCGGGCCGCCGCGCCCGCCCTGATGTGCGCGCATGATCGCGCCGGCATCCTCGAATGGATGCGCGAGCACGAGTGCGCGACGGGCTGAGGCGGCGTCCAACTGGCTGCCGATCCGGCCGATCGCCACAGCGGCCGCCGATCTCGGGCGCTTCCACCACCTCGTCTTCCGTTACGGACCCTCGTCGCGTGCGTTCGAATTTCCTCGCAACCATGATCGTTGAACGGGGACATTTCGCTCGGCCGACCGCCAATCCCTGCCCGCGGTTCCAGATGCGGCTGTCCAAGCCGCGGCCGTGCGGGCGATAATGACGACATGAACACCTGAAATCGGTCGTCCCGTCGCGCGATGCGACGGTGCGGCTCTCGCAGTCCAGGAGCGCCGCCATGGCCGAAACGATCCGCCACGACAAGACCGCGCGGCAGCTGCGACTGCTGTCCGACGCGCTCGACAGCGGTCGCCTCGGCCCGGTGCGCCGGCTGGTCAACACACTCTCGCCGGCGGAAATCGGCAACCTGCTCGAATCGCTGCCGCCCGGCAAACGCGAGATCGTCTGGGGTCTCGTCGACGCCGAGGATGACGGTGAAGTGCTGCTGCACGTCGGCGACGAGGTGCGTGAAAGCCTGATCGCGGACATGGACCCCGACGAGCTCGTCGCCGCGGTCGAAGACCTCGACATCGACGACCTTGCCGACCTCGTCGAGGACCTGCCCGACACGGTCATCGACGAGGTGCTCAAGTCGATGGACCGCGAGAACCGCGAGCGGCTCGAGCAAGCGCTGAGCTATCCGGAGGACACCGCTGGGCGCCTGATGAACCCCGACGTGGTGACGGTGCGCGCCGACACTACGGTCGATGTCGTGCTGCGCTATCTGCGCCTTCGCGGCGAACTGCCCGAGCACACCGACCATCTTTACGTGGTCAGCCGCCGGCACCAGTACCTCGGGCGCATCGCGCTTGCGGCATTGCTGACGCACGAACCCGGAACGCCGATCAACCGCCTCGTCGATGACGAGCAACCGGCGATCGACGTCGGCGAAACCGATTCGGAGGTCGCCCGCCAGTTCTCCGACCACGACTGGATCAGCGCCCCGGTGGTCGATGAAAACAACATCCTGCTCGGGCGCATCACGATCGACGACGTCGTCGACATCATCCGCGACCAGGCTGAACACCAGGCACTGAGCGCGGCCGGCCTCGACGAGGACGAAGACCTGTTCAGCCCGGTTCGACGCGCATTCCGGCGGCGCCTGATCTGGCTCGGCGTCAACCTCGGCACCGCGTTCCTAGCGGCCAGCGTGATCGACCGCTTCGAGGCGACGATTGCGGAGCTCGTCGCGTTGGCTGCGCTGATGCCGATCGTCGCGGGCATGGGCGGCAATGCAGGAACTCAGGTACTCGCGTTGATGGTGCGCGGCCTTGCCCTCGGCCAGGTAGGCGCATCGAACGTGCGGGTGCTGCTGTGGAAAGAGCTTCGCGTCGCGCTCATCAATGGTCTGGCGCTCGGGCTCGTGCTCGGTCTGATCGTGTGGGCATGGAAGGGCGACCCGTTGCTGTCGCTTGTGATCGCGACCGCGCTCACGATCAATCTGCTGCTCGCCGCGGGCTCCGGCGTGCTGGTTCCGCTTACCCTGAAGCGCCTCGGCTTCGACCCGGCGCTCGCAGGTGGCGTGATCCTGACGACCGTGACGGACACGATGGGCTTTCTCGTGTTCCTCGGGCTGGCGACGATGATCCTGCTGGGGTGAGGCGGCTGGCGGGTGCTCACACGCGCGTCGTCTGGATCGGCAGCGTGGTCGCCGTTTGAGGTCCGTTCCGCTTTTCACAAACTGGTCGTCGAATCGCATGCCACTGGCTGGCCGACCATCGGGCCGTCGGCTGCCGCCGTCATGCCTCAGCTGCGGTCCAGCGGGCTGAGCACACCGCCCGCACCGCGGTTGAGAACATGCGTGTAGATCTGGGTGGTGCCGACGTCCTTGTGGCCCAGCAACTCCTGGACCGTGCGAATGTCGTATCCGGCCTCGAGCATGTGGGTCGCGAAACTGTGGCGCAGTGTGTGCGCGCTCAACGGTTTCATGATGCCGGCCGCCGCACGGGCCCGCTTCAACGCACGCGACAGCATGTCCGGATCGAAATGGTGCCGTCGCTGCGTCTGGCTACGCGGGTCGACCGCGCGACGCACGGCCGGAAAGACGTATTGCCACGCGAAGTCGGTCGATGCATTCGGATATTTGCGCGCGAGCGCGTCCGGTAACCACACCGCACCGAAGCCTTCGGCGAGGTCGGCGCAGTGCAGCGTCCGCGCGCGCTCGATTTCCCGCTGCAGCGACTCGACCAGTGTGCGCGGCAGCACCGTCCGCCGGTCCTTGCCCCCCTTGCCGTTGCGGATCGTCAGCTCATGTCGCGAGAAGTCGACGTCCTTCACACGCAATCGCAGGCACTCGAGCAGCCGCATGCCCGTGCCGTACAGCAGGCTCGCCAGCAACCACGGGCGCCCATCCATTGCCGCCAGCAAACGCTGTACTTCCGAGGTCGACAGGACCGTGGGCACCCGCTGCGGACGCTTGGCCCGCACCACATGCTCCACCCAAGGCAGCTGCATCTTCAACACGTCCCGATACAGGAACAAAAGTGCCGAAAGCGCCTGATTCTGGGTCGCCGCGGCGACCGTTTCATCAACCGCCAGTGCGGTCAGAAACCGCTCGACCTCCGGGGCGCCCAGATCACGCGGGTGCCGGCGATCGTTCGCCGCCACATAGCGCCGGATCCATCCGAGGTACGCCTGCTCAGTACGGTGGCTGTAGTGCCGCAACCGCAGCTGCCGGGCAACCTCTTCGAACAACCCCGGCCTTGCTGATGAGCGCGGCCTCAGCGCGTGGACGGAGGCCGAAGGCGCAGCGTCGGCACGCGGAGGCGAGGCCCGACGGCTGGGAACGCCACCAGCCGGTGGAGGATATGCACTCCTACCGTTCCGACGGCCGCTTCCATCGCCCCGCCCAGGCGGATCTTCATGAACGAAAACGCGGGTTCTCACCGCGCACGCGAGGTCATATTGCATACGTACCCGAAATCGAAGATCTACGGGCAAGCTACCTTAGGCGGCAGGCTCTAGTGGGTAAGACAAACGCTTGATTCTTTGTAGGGTTTTTCCTTGACCGCCTTCGCTGAACCCGGCAACCATACGGTGCGACACCCGCTTTTGGGGGTCTACTAGGTGTTAGGCGGCTCATGAGAGAACCTTGGTGGACCGTGGCACTTTGCTTCGGCTGGCTGCTCACGATCAGCGCCCTTCTGCTCTTCGGGGGCGCGATCAGTGAGTCCTGCGTAGAGGAAGGAAACGGTGCGTTTGTCTTCCGCTCTTTCACCTGCGAACTGCCGTCTACCACCCAGTTCGTGCCTTACTATCGCCGTCCGTGGGCGTGGTTTTGGCTCGGAGCTTTCATAGCAATGTGCTGGTTGCCCGCCCTGTGGCTTTACCGTAGGCGCGCCGCCTAACAATTCGTCCAAGCCGACGCCGCTTCGCGGCGCGGCTTAACTCAGGTGTTAGGCGGGCAACAGTGCTGTCTTGGCCGGTGGTGCTCTGCATGGCTTCGAGCTGCTGCCGTCCCCAGGCAAAGGCACCGCGGTGTTCATCGCAGCGCCCGCAAGTTCGCTCGGGACCGTTGGCTGACTTCGGCCGCATCGGGCCTCTGACTCTTCCGGCTCGCGCCCTCGCCGCCCTTTCGGGCGTTCTTCCATAACGCACTGTCCGCTGGGGCCGTGCGCTCTTCAGGCGTCGCCGCCGAGTTGACTGCCTTCCGCCGCTGCCGACTGACGGCTCTGCCTGTTGCTGTGCCGCCCTGCCCGCCCTCTACCCTTGGTCTCGGCCCTTGTCTCTTTTCCGGCTGCGGCCGGTA